>JBLHXF010000001.1:0-413412 GCA_047629435.1 Yoonia sp.
GTATGCACCCGATCAGCGGTCATCTGGGCAGACACCCGCCCCATGGTTTGCATTTCATTTGCAGCGGCACGCAATTGCATATCCAACGCAATGAGCCCGACCAAAACGCCGCGACGTTCCAACCGGACAAAGCTTAGGGTGTCGGGCAACATTGTGATCATCGCATCCAGCGGTTTTAGGTCCTCTGTGACCTTGGCCACTGTTACTGTCATGCCAAGCGACCTGTCGGCAGCGCGTGTCACAGCAAGTCGCAACGCCCTCGTGGATGTCAGCGGAACATCCAAAGCCCCCACCGAGGGCCGTGTTGTCATGCGTGCAAGGATGGTATTATTTACAGTCAAAAGGGTCTGCGCCCCCTTTTTGGTAAAGCATTCCGTAAACCAATCTACGCCTTCATTGGTTACTGATTTGCTAAGATCGCTGATACCGGCAAGACAACACGAAATGCAGCGCCCCCCTGCCCCGGCAGATAGGAAATCTGCCCACCCAAACGGGTCATAATCTCGCGACAAATAGCAAGTCCAAGACCTGCACCACCTGCTTTGCCTTCATCCGAAACACGTGCGAATTTTTCAAAGATTATTTGCTGGTTTTCGGCGCGGATGCCGCTGCCGTTATCAATAAAATCAATGCTATAAGCAGCGCCGTTGCGCGAAACATCTATCCGCAACGCAGGTCGATCCGCATCACAATATTTGTTTGCGTTAGCAATAAGGTTGATGAACACCTGCACAAGCCGGTCCAGATCGGTGCGCAGCATTACATCTTCTGCGGCGCGGGTGCGCTTAATCGTTAAATCAACGCCGTGTCCAGCCACGCTGACGGCACGATCAATAAGTGCGCTTAGACTGCCAGTTTGATCCTGCAACACGACTTCGCCATTCGCCAGCACTGACAAATCTAAAAGGTCGTCCAGAAGGCGCGTCAGCCGCAGGGTTTCATCATGGATAATTCCTGCATATTTGCCCTGTTCAGCCGCAGTCATATCGCTATCGCGTAAAATCTCGGAGAATGACCGAATAGAGGTCATTGGCGTGCGCAATTCATGGCTAATCTGACTTAGAAACGCATCCTTTTGGATCGACAAGGCAGTCAGCTGTTCGTTGGCATCGCGCAGGGCACGCGCGGTGCGGTCCTGCTCGGATGATTTGGCTTCAAGCTGGTTGGAATATTCCAAAATCTGCGCGGCCTCGTCTGCGACGGCAATCAAGTCCTCGACAGATAAGCCACTGCCGTCCGTCAGCTGGCCAATCATGGCATGCGCCGTGGCCGCACCAACGGACCCTGCCAATTCGCGTTCCAAGCTTTCTAGAAATTCGGATGTGACATCAGGTAGATAGCCGACCTTACCTTGCCTACTTGCAGCCCGTTGAAAAAATGCCTGCGCCTCAAGGCCACCAATAATGCGCTGTGACATGATCAACAAATCTTCTGCGCTGGCGGCACTTGTCCGCCAAGGTTGCGAGCCTGCTGAATAATCAAACACGTTGACGAATTGCGCGCCCTGCAGACGTTCCAACGGGGTTGGAAAACTAAACACTGATCCGGCAAAAAACATCGCGGTATTCAACAGCATGGACCACATGATCCCATGCACGAGCGGGTCCATCCCATCGATACCGAACAATGCGTCCGGGCGCAGCCAACTGATCCCAAACGGGCCAAACATAGCGGCGGCATCAGTGATCACGGCCCCATTGCCAAAACTGGGCAAAAACAGTGTCCAGCTCCAGACAACAAAGCCTGTGATCAAGCCCATTGCTGCCCCAACACGCGTGGACCCTCGCCAGAAAATACCACCAATCAAGGCCGGCAATACCTGCACAGCGCCCGTAAACGACACCAGCCCAATCGCAGCCAACGCGGTGCCGCCGCCCGACACGCGGTAATACAAATAGCCAAGCAGCAGCACACCTGCGATCGACAACCGCCGCGACAGCAAAACAACATAACGCACATCGCCCGACACCTTGGCCTCGCCTACGTTGCGGGTCGTCAGCCAGATTGGCACAACGATGTGGTTGGACACCATCGTGGCCAGCGCGATTGTCGCCACGATGACCATTGAGGTAGCCGATGAAAAGCCACCCAAGAACGACAACATCGCAAGCCCGTTTTGGCCTTGCGACAGCGGCACAGTCAGCACGAACAAATCGGGGTTGGCCCCTGCTGGCAACAATCGCAATCCGACCACCGCAATCGGCACGACGAACAGGCTCATTAACATTAGGTAAGCAGGGAATGCCCAGCCAGCGATGTTCAAATGGCGCTCGTCGACGTTCTCCACGACCAGCACCTGAAACATGCGCGGCAAACAGATGAAGGCTGCAGCAGATAAGAAAATCAGGCTGAACCAGCGCGCCCCGTCTTGTTCCCACCTTGCGATAGGGGACGCGTCGATCTCCGCCAATATCTGTGTCGGGCCACCCGCGATACCCCAAACGACAAACACACCAACGGCGATCAAGGCCAACAGCTTGACCACTGCCTCGACGGCGATGGCCATAACAATACCGTGGTGCCGTTCATTCGCGTCCAGATTTCGAGTGCCAAAAAGCACCGTAAAAATAGCCAACCCAACGGCAACCCATTTCGCGCCGCCTCCAAGTTCATCTGGCCCCCAAGGCCGGCCACCCGCATCGGCAAATACCGAGAACGACAGGGTCACTGATTGCAGCTGCAACGCAATATAAGGTGTGGCTGCGACCACGGCCATTAACGTGACAATGACCCCAAGCGATCTGGATTTACCAAACCGTGACGATATCAAATCGGCAATCGACGTGATCCGTTGGGCCCGGCCAATGCGCACAAGGCGGCGCAACACCCACCACCAGCCAACCATGACCAACGTGGGGCCAAGGTAAATCGTGACGTATTCCAAACCTGACCGAGCAGCATACCCCACAGCACCGTAAAACGTCCAAGCGGTGCAATAGATCGACAGTGAAAGGGTATAAACGACGGGTGAATACAACCACCCACCATGGCCCTGTTCTGCACGGCGTTCGGCAAAGAACGCAACGGCAAACAGAAACGCAACATAGGCAAGTGCGACGGCGACCAAGACATTGAAGGCAACCATATGATTACGTGGCCTTGGGCGGATCGTTGGACACAACACGTGAAATTGCGGCAGCAAGCAGGATTAACAAAACCCACACGACGAATATATAGACAATCGCACTACTGTTCAAAGCAGCATCAGACCACAGAAGCGGAATACCCAATAGAACGACCCCGATCACCGGCACCGCACGGGCCAAATCGCGCATCCGGCGTTTTCGGTAAGTGTCTTTGGCAACAAACGCGCCATGCTTGGGCGCAGGCGAAATCATGTGGCTTCCATCAGTTCACGCACGTGGTCGCGGACTTCGGCGTTTGAAAATGGCTTTGTCATGAAATGATTGGCCCCCAAACGCGCCGCCAATTCACGGTCGCGCGCTTGACCGCGAGCGGTCAGCATCATCACAGGGATTTTGGCCGTTACATCGGTCTCGCGTAAATCGCGCAAAATATCAAACCCGCTGCGACCAGGGAGCATGACATCAAGAATGATCAGGTCTGGCGGCAAGGCCAACACCTTGTCCATTGCGGACGTGCCATCTTCGTGGGTGTGAACGGTCCAACCATCGCGCGACAGAATAAAACTGATCGCCTCGATGATGTTGGGTTCATCTTCAATTAGCAGGACGCGCTTGGCCATGTGTCTTGTCTCCCCCCACGTATAGTGACCCGACTATCACGACAATTTGGCGGGCTGTCAAAGCAGATCACCGCATCGCAGACGGTTCGCGACGCGCAGCACAGCCAGTGCGCGGGCAAATCCGGCATGATACGCCAGCAGGGGTCGGTTCTGTTGTGCCTTGGGCAGGATCAGGGATAATCAGCATGGTCGCATGCAAAACAGGCGGAGCATCAAACCCGGCGGCACCCACAGGGGTCGCAATCGCGTAACACAAAAACCGCTGCTCGGTTGCATCAGGCAAAGCGACCTCTGCGCGGATCGGCTGATTTGGGCGGCCAAACGCGGTAAACAGCGGCCAAAGTGGACAGCCGGCCCCAGCGCGCGGCAAGGCAAAGCCCCCAACTGGTTTGCGAAACAGCATTGCCCCCGACGCATCAGCAACGGCAAGCCCCATTGGCGGGTCTTCATCTGTCACAGGTAGGCTCGACAACCTGCGCAACACGGCATCAACAGGCGCATGAAATTGGTGGGACAATGCAACGGGATCATACGCGACATTGCGCGCGGCTTGGACAAATTTCGCAAATGGCATTTTGACCGCATCCGCATGATATGTTTGCAAAAATCGGGTCATCAATTCTGCGGCCGCATCATCCCGTGGGGTCATCTCCTTCACCAGTTTGGGGATATTAACCTGCCCTGCCCTCTCAAGCGCCAGGATATGATAGTCGACCGCAGCCAATGCAGTTTCCAACTCGTCCACAGGCGCAGATTGCGGCAAGCCAGCCGCATCGGGCGTATCAAGGTAGCGGATCAAGGCCTCTGAACTGGCGGCAAGCCGAACACTATCGTCATAGATGTTGCGGTGAAAACGCGCCTGCCAATCAGCGTCGATCTGTTCGCCGCTAACCAAAATGGACGCCGCAGACCGGACAGCGGTCACTGCGGTGATCACCTGATGTAAAGACCCAGCCAATTCCGGGTCATAGGTCATGCGGTCATTTAGGACCTGCACACGGTCGTGCAATGCAGTCAATTGCTTGGACTGCGCAACAATCAACGCGGTCCAACCAGGAAACCGGACAGCCATGTCTTCGGCACGCGTCAACTCGACCGTCGCAGATAGATTGGACGCTGCGCGATGAAGCCGATCAAGCACGGAGGTATTCACGCCTTGGCTTAACTTTTCCGGCGGAACGGACAGTGCACGGGCGATATCGGACAGTAATTTTCCCGCGATTCTGCGCTTATTATGCTCAATAAGGTTGAGATAAGACGCCGAGATTCCAGCTGTTTTAGCCAAATCAGCCTGCCTGATCCCTTGATCCATGCGACGGTCGCGAATCCGGGTGCCGATAATTGCATCAATGGCCATCTTGATTTCCCCTGTGGATTCAGTTGGTTTCTGCAAGTGCGAGAAAAATGATTTACAAAATTTACAAAGCCATTGTGCATTAATTTACCAATTCGTCTAGCGGTCATTGCAGTACGGTTGCCGCAAGCAGGGTCCGCCCCGATGGTGGGCGGGCACGAAAGTGTAAGTTGCGTGGGCGAGGAGGCCCGCACGGCTTTAAATCCAAAGGGAGGATAATAATGTCCAAGTCCAATTTCTCACGTCGCGGCGTGCTGAAGACAGGCGCCATCGCTGGTGCAGGTCTAGCACTTCCGACGTACCTGAGTGCGGCAAGCCACACTGGCTATACCAACGCACCAACAGGCTCCACGGTTAAGTTTGGTTTCAACGTACCACAAACTGGCCCATATGCTGAAGAAGGCCTCGACGAACTGCGCGCGCAGGAACTCGCTGTTGAGCACATCAACGGTATGGGTGACGGCGGCCTGCTGAACACTTTCTCCGAGAAGAACCTTCAAGGCGATGGTATTCTTGGTAAGAAAGTTGAATTCGTCACTGGCGATACACAGACAAAATCTGACGTGGCACGTGCATCTGCACAGTCCATGATCCAGAAAGATGGCTGCGTCATGATCAACGGCGGGTCTTCTTCCGGTGTTGCGATTGCGGTTCAGGGCTTGTGCCAAGAAGCAGGCGTGATCTTCATGGCTGGCCTGACACACTCTAACGACACGACTGGTAAAGATAAGAAAGCCAACGGCTTTCGTCACTTCTTTAACGGTTACATGTCCGGTGCGGCACTCGGCCCAGTTCTTGAAAAAGAATACGGCAACGAGCGTCAAGCATATCACCTGACAGCTGACTACACATGGGGCTGGACACAGCAGGAATCCATCGCGGCTTCAACAGAAGCTCTCGGTTGGACAACTACGCAGAACGTCCTGACACCAGTTGGCGCGGGCGACTTTTCGTCGTACATCGCACCAATCCTGAACTCCGGTGCTGATACATTGATCTTGAACCACTACGGTGGGGACATGGTTAACTCTTTGACCCAAGCGATCCAGTTTGGCCTCAAGGACAAGCAGGTTAACGGCAAGGACTTCACAATCATCGTTCCACTTTATTCGGAACTGATGGCTGCTGGTGCTGGCTCAAACATCCAAGGCGTATTTGGTTCCATGAACTGGAACTGGCAGCTGCAGGACGAAGGCACAAAAGCTTTCACTAAGTCCTTTGGCGAAAAGTACGGCTTCCCACCATCCGGTGCGGCGCACACATGCTACGTTCAGACGTTGCTGTATGCGGATGCGGTTACACGTGCTGGCACGTTCAACCCTTGTGGCGTTGCAGAAGCTCTCGAAGACTTCGACTTCGACGGCATGGGCAACGGTCCAACATCTTACCGTGGCTCCGATCACCAGTGCTTCAAAGACGTGCTGGTTATGAAGGGCTCCGAGAACCCAACAAACGCATTCGACACGCTCGAAATCGTGGAAGTTACTCCACGTGCGCAGGTTGAGTATCCTGTTGATCACCCAATGTTCGCCGGTGGCGATCTTGGTGAATGTAACCCAGGCGCGTAAGCGTAATCGGTTTACGACATCGGACCGGCGGCATGTAGTGTCGCCGGTCCACTTCCCCCCCTGACGCAGGGGACCATCCATCAGACATGAGGCGGGGCAAGGTCCAATGGACGCATTTATTCTTCAAATTCTCAACGGCTTAGACAAGGGCTCGGCTTATGCCTTGATCGCCCTCGGCCTAACATTGATCTTTGGCACGCTTGGCGTCGTCAATTTTGCGCATGGCGCGTTGTTCCTGATCGGCGCGTTCTGCGCAGTGACTGTGCAGAAAATCCTGTCTATCAGCTACGAGACAATCGACCCAACCCAAACTGATTTCTTGGGAAATCCGCTTAAGGTGGCAACACCTTACGTGGAAAAATGGTTTGGCACGGACATGGGCATGGCGATCCAAGATTGGTCGGTGCCACTGGCAATTATCGTTGTGATCCCGGTGATGTTCTTCCTCGGCTGGGTCATGGAACGCGGCTTGATCAAGCATTTCTACACACGGCCCCACGCAGACCAAATCCTTGTTACCTTTGGCCTTGCCATCGTCATCGGTGAAATCGTTAAAGCGTTTTACGGTGCCAACCCGATCCAAACCCCTGCCCCAGACATGTTTATCGGCACAGTTGATGTTGGCGCATGGCTTGGCATGGACCCCGGATCTGTCGCTTATCCAACATGGCGTTTGGTCTATTTTGCATTCTCTGCAGTGATTATCGCAGCTGTCTTTGCATTCTTGCAGTTCACCACCTTTGGAATGGTTGTGCGGGCAGGTATGGCCGACCGCGAAACTGTGGGCCTTTTGGGGATCGACATCGACAAGCGGTTTACGTTCATGTTCGGTCTTGCGGCTGCGGTCGCAGGCATGGCGGGTGTGATGTACACACCAATCCTGTCACCCCATTACAATCTTGGAATGGACTTCCTTGTACTGTCATTTGTTGTGGTTGTTGTCGGCGGCATGGGGTCGCTTCCGGGCGCAGTACTTGCAGGCTTCATGCTTGGTATATTGCAGTCTTTCGCCTCTATGAACGAAGTCAAAGCCCTGCTTCCGGGGATTGACCAAATCATCATCTATATCGTCGCAATCGTCATTTTGCTTACCCGTCCGCGTGGCCTTATGGGTCGCAAAGGCGTGATGGAGGAATAATCATGCTCGGACTTAACTCACGCGATTTCAAACTGTTTATAGTGGTCTGCGTCCTTGCGCTTGCAGCACCATTCCTTCTTAATCCCTTCCCTACGGCGTCTGCCTTGGGCGAAAGCTTTAACGCGGGCTACCCTGCCTTGATGCAGCGCTTTGTCATCTTTGGCATCCTTGTGATCGGGTTTAATATTCTGTTCGGCCTGACAGGGTTCTTGTCATTCGGTCATGCTGCATTCTTGGGTGTGGGGTCATTTGCCGCCGTTTGGATGTTTAAACTACTGTCCTATAACGTTGTGCCAGCAGTCATTCTGTCGGTTATCGTGGCTGGTATCTTCTCGGTCATTATAGGGTACGTAGCGCTACGCAGATCGGGTATCTACTTCTCGATCCTGACTTTGGCGTTTGCCCAAATGATGTATTCCATCGCCTACTCTGACCTTGCGGGCAAACTGATGGGCTTTGCGCTTACCAACGGGGAAACGGGTTTGCAGGTCTACAACGATGACCCCCAAATCCTGATGGGACCAGATTCACCGACAACACCACACTTCTTTGGGTTGGAAATGAATTCGCAGTTTACATGGGACATTGGCGGTTGGTCGTTCGTGTTCCAAAACGGCTACTACTTCTCTGCTTTGTTCCTGATTGCAGCGTTCTATCTTTCCATCCGCATCTTCCGTTCACCAATGGGCCTGATGCTGCGCGCAATCAAATCGAACCAAACACGGATGTCTTATACAGGTATCAACACAAAACCCTACATGCTCGCTGCCTTCGTGATCTCTGGCATGTACGCTGGCCTCGCTGGTGGTTTACTAGCTGCGATGGACCCTTTGACTGGTGCAGAACGTATGTTCTGGACAGCTTCGGGCGAAATTGTGGTCATGGCGATCCTCGGCGGAGTTGGAACACTGATCGGTCCGGTGCTTGGCGCAGGTGTGATCAAATACCTTGAGAACATCGTGTCCAAAATTAACGGCGACATCCTGCATACATGGTTTGCATTTTTGCCCGATGGGTTAGAAAACCTGCTGGTGAACGTGCTGTATCCGTTTGTCGGCAAAGGCTGGCACCTGACACTTGGCCTGCTGTTCATGGCTGTTGTTATCTTCCTGCCCGGTGGGCTTGTGCAAGGTGGCCAAAAGCTGGGCGGTTTGTTCCGTCGCAAGAAAACTGACGACGCCGCTGATGGCGCGAAAACTCCAGCGGAATAAGGAAAACAACAATGGGTATCCTTGAAGTCAAAGGCGTCAACAAACGCTTTGGTGGTCTGCAGGCGCTAGGTGATGTGAACCTCAGCGTGGCAGAAAACACCGTACACGCAATTATCGGCCCTAACGGGGCCGGTAAATCCACCCTCCTCAACGTGCTGGTTGGCAAGCTGATCCCCGATTCAGGGTCAGTCATGTTTGACGGGCAATCCGTCTTGGGTCGCAAGCCACACGAAATCAACCAGATGGGCATTTCACGCGTGTTCCAAACACCAGAAATCTTCGCTGATTTATCCGTGTTTGAAAACGTGCTGATCCCCTGCTTTGCGAAACGCGACGGGTCTTACAAACTGCAAGCTATCGGTGCGGTATCTGGACACGGCGACGTACATGATATGGCCGAAGCAATCCTTGCCGACGTCAACATGCTTGATAAACGGCACATGATCGCATCGTCCCTGTCGCGCGGCGACAAACGGCGCTTGGAAATGGCCATGTGCTTGTCCCAAGAACCGCGTTTGCTTTTGTTGGATGAACCGACCGCTGGTATGGCGCGCGCTGACACCAACAACACCATCGATCTTCTCAAAGAGATCAAAGACAAGCGCGACATTACAATGTGCATTATCGAGCACGACATGCACGTCGTATTCAGCTTGTCCGAACGGATCACCGTGTTGGCCCAAGGCATGCCCCTTGTCGAAGACACGCCCGACAACATCAAAGGCCACCCAAAAGTGCGCGAAGCCTACCTCGGCGAAGCACAGGTGTAAGGAACAGTTATGACCGCTCCATTCAATAAAAGCGCTAACAACGCGGCCACCCACCCTGCCTTCTTGTCAGTCTGGGAAATCGAGGCTTACTACGGCGAAAGCTACATCGTTCAAAACGTCAGCTTTAACATCCACGAGGGCGAAATTCTTGCACTTTTGGGCCGTAACGGTGCTGGTAAAACGTCCACACTGCGGACCATCGCACGCATGGGTGACCCGCAACTTAAGCACGGCGAAATCTGGCTTGACCACAAACCGCTTCACAAGATGAAGTCATGGGAAGCCGCCCAAGCAGGAATCGCACTCGTGCCCGAAGACCGCAGCATCATCGCGGGCCTGACGGTCGAAGAAAACCTACAGCTTGCACAGATCGCACCGCCTATCGGTTGGTCGTTGGAACGCATCTACGAATTGTTCCCGCGCTTGGGTGAACGCCGCAAGCAAGAAGGCATCACGCTTTCTGGTGGTGAACAGCAGATGCTTGCCATCGCGCGCGCACTTGCCCGCGACATCAAAGTATTGTTGCTGGATGAACCTTACGAGGGCCTGGCCCCTGTCATCGTGCAGGAAATTGCCAAGACGCTGAACCTGATCCGTGACCAAGGCATCACAACTGTAATCGTCGAGCAAAACGCAGTTGCCGCGCTGAAACTGGCTGACCGCGCCGTGATCTTGGACACAGGCACAGTCGTTTACGACGGATCCGCCCAAGAAGTGCTCGAAGATGAACAGCTGCGGGCGCAGTATCTCGCGATCTAATCGGTACGAATTCGGCCCCATACATTCCGTCACGTCATTTTCCTGACCGCCGCGTCTTTCCACGCGGCGGCGCGTGGCGTATAGATAAGGCAATCAGCAGAACTGCTGGACATAGTTTGGGCAACGGGCCGAGGAAAATATGACTAATAAAAAGACCTCCCATGATAGCGACGTCAGCTTTATTGCGTCACTCGCAGAACTTTTACGCGACAATGATCTGACTGAATTGCAAGTCAAACGCGATTACGGCGAAAACGACAGCCTGAATGTGCGCGTCAGCCGGCAAATACAAACAGTTGTGCAGGCCGCAGCCCCATTGGCCATCGCTGCGGCTCCTGCCGCAACCGCCGCATCACCTACGGCAACCGAAGCCCCTACTGACCCCGCAGCTCACCCCGGTGCTGTGCCCTCCCCTATGGTTGGCACGGTCTATATGTCCGCTGAACCTGGTGCAGCCGCATTTGTGGCCATTGGCGCGACTGTTGCCGAAGGAGACACCATCTTGATCATCGAAGCGATGAAAACGATGAACCACATTCCAGCACCAAGGGCTGGTACGATCAAACGTATCTTGGTCGAAGACGGCGGTGCTGTTGAATACGGCGCGCCACTTGTGATCATCGAATAAGGCAACCAGCACATGTTCGATAAAATCCTAATTGCGAACCGTGGCGAGATTGCGCTGCGGGTTGTGCGCGCTTGTCGCGAAATGGGCGTCAAATCCGTCGCGGTGCATTCCACTGCCGACAGTGACGCCATGCACGTGCGTATGGCTGACGAAGCGATCTGCATTGGCCCGCCATTATCCGCGCAATCATATCTGTCGTTCCCTGCTATTATCGCCGCTTGCGAAGTCACAGGCGCCCAAGCGGTTCACCCCGGTTACGGGTTCCTATCTGAAAACGCAGCATTTGTGCAGGCGCTCGAAGACCACGACATCAAATTCATCGGCCCAACGGCTGCTGACATTCAGACCATGGGCGATAAAATCACCGCCAAGGATACGATGAAAGCCCTCGGCGTGCCTTGCGTGCCTGGGTCTGCAGGTGGTGTGCCCACGCTTGAGGACGCACAGCGCATCGGCGCTGAGGTTGGCTATCCAGTCATCATCAAAGCCACAGCAGGCGGCGGTGGACGCGGCATGAAAGTGGCGCAAACCGCTGCTGACATGGAACAAGCGTTCCACTCGGCCCGCGCAGAAGGCAAGGCGGCTTTTGGCAACGACGAAGTCTACATTGAGAAATATCTGACCACCCCGCGCCACATCGAAATCCAAGTTTTCGGCGATGGAAAAGGGAATGCAGTGCATTTGGGCGAACGCGATTGCTCACTTCAGCGGCGTCACCAAAAAGTTCTAGAAGAAGCCCCCGGCCCCTGCATCACCCCGGAATTGCGCGCGCGCATCGGTAAAGTTTGCTCGGACGCGGTCGCGAAAATTAACTACAGCGGCGCAGGCACAATCGAATTCCTGTTTGAAAACGACGAGTTCTATTTCATCGAGATGAACACACGTTTGCAAGTTGAACACCCTGTGACCGAAGCCATCTTTGGCATCGATCTGGTGCGCGAACAGCTGCGCGTCGCAGCGGGCATGCCGTTGTCATTCACCCAAGACGATTTGGTGATCAACGGGCATTCAATCGAAGTCCGGATCAACGCTGAAAAGCTGCCAAACTTCGCGCCCTGCCCCGGCACAATCACGCAGTACCACGCACCTGGCGGGCTTGGTGTGCGGATGGATTCAGCTCTCTACCAAGGCTACCGGATCCCCCCCTACTACGACAGTTTGATTGGTAAGCTCATCGTGCACGGGCGTGACCGACCAGAGGCATTGGCGCGGCTTGCACGTGCCTTAGGCGAACTGATTGTTGACGGGGTCGACACCACAATCCCACTATTCCACGCGCTTTTGGCAGAAGAAGCCGTTCAAACCGGCGACTATAATATCCACTGGTTAGAGCATTGGCTCGAAGAAAATCTGTCCTGACACCACACCAGCGCTGACCCCTGATCTGCTGTTGCAGGCCTACTGCGCTGGTGTTTTCCCCATGTCCAAGAGCCGCGATGACCCCGAAGTTTTCTGGGTCGATCCGCGCTTACGCGGTGTCATCCCGCTTGATAACTTTCGTATTTCGCGCAGCTTGGCAAAAACCCTGCGGCGCGCCCCGTTTCAGATCACACTGAATACTGCGTTCGAGCAGGTTGTCGAAGGCTGCGCCGACAGGCCAGAGACATGGATCAACGACACCATCTTTGACCTTTACCGCGCGTTGCATGCCCGCGGGGATGCCCATGCCATCGAAGTCTGGGATGGGCCCGATCTTGTCGGGGGTGTTTACGGCATCACAGTCGGCGGGGCATTCTTTGGAGAAAGCATGTTCAGCAGGCGGCGTGATGCGTCCAAAATCGCTCTGGCCTATTTGGTCGATCACCTTGTCCATTGCGGGTTCGTATTGTTTGACACCCAGTTCATCACCGAACATCTGGCGAGCCTTGGCGCGATTGAGATTCCACGCAAAACATATAAGGCAGCATTAGTGCAGGCACTTCAGGTTGATGCCGACTTTGGTAATGTTGCCGAAATTGCAGATACTTACGTGTTATTGCAGCGCAACGCCCAAACGTCATAACGCGGGTGATCCATCGCGTTTAACGCAGGCGCAGACGCAATTAGCCAACCGCGAAACACAGGGTTGGCCTTGTCGCGGTAAATGACCGTGACGCGCGCATAGGCATCGCCGTTCGGGTTTGACGCAGGAAACCGGCATTCGTTTAACGTAATCTGGAGCAGGCCCAATGCGCCCGTTTCACCGACGTTCAACGGCAAATCTGTCACTGCGCCTGACACCTTATCCAATACGCGCAACATGCCCGCATTGGCGCTGCTGGCCTGCTGTGCAAACACAGCCGAGGACGCCAAACAAACGGCTGCAGATAGGATCATCGTCTTCATACTAGTTTCCCTCGCCGGTAACGAACTTTAACAAGAGCGAAATCAAGCTGACAGCACCCTGCGTATCCTCAATTTCGGCGCCCCGTTCAAAGTTACCAAGCGATCCACCCGGTACAATTTCAACAAAATTCCCGCCAAGTAAACCTTCGGATGCAATCACAGCGGCACTATCATCAGGAATAATTGTATCCGACTGAATGGCAAATACCGTATCACCGCGAAACGTGTCTGGGTTCAATGTTATGGTGGAAACAGTACCAATTTTGACGCCTGCAAGCCGAATGTCCGTGCCTGCCGTGATGCCCTCAACAGACCGGAAACTGGCTGTCAGATCATAGCTGGCACCACTATTGCCATACCCCGTAGTGCGCACAGTGTAGGTCAGAAATCCCAGTGCCACGGCCAAAACGATGCCGCCGACAATCACTTCAGTGGTGTTCTCGCGCACCAAATTTACTCCGGAGTCCATGCCTCGTAGTCGCCGCGCGGGGCTGGTGTTGCTTGGCGCAACGATCCTGCTGGCGCATAGGCGGCCACGGTGCCTGTCAGGTTTTCCTGATGCGGCTTTTCCCATGTTTTGTGGACAAGCGGCTTATCTGTTGGCGGCTCGTTCCATGTCCAGTGCAACCAGCCATGCCAATCAGGATCAATGCGGCTGCCCTCAATCGGTCCATTGAAAATCACCCAGCGACGGCTGTTATCTTTGTTCGTGTAAAAGACGTTGCCTTGCTGGTCTTCCCCGACTTTGACGCCCTTGCGCCACGTCCAAAGCTGCGTGCCGAATGTCTGATCATCCCACCACGTGAAAACGCGTTTGATTGTATTCAAAAGGCCCATCGTTTGCTCCTAGACGCTGTTATCGGCACTTTTGCCCGAAATGCCAACAAAGGTCCAGTGCGCTATGCGTCCGGGGCCAATGCGGTCAGTTCAATTTCGATCTTATACTTGGGATCAATCAAGACTGCGGAAATCATTGTGGCCGCAGGCGGATTATCACCAAAAGTAGCGGCCAAAACGGGCCAACAAGGTTCAAAATCTGCAAGATTGGGCAAAATATAACGCACCCGCACCGCGTCGGCAAAAGTCGCCCCTGCCTCGGCCAAGGCCCGTTCCATAATGCCCAGTGCCGATTTACACTGTGCGACGACATCATCCGGAACGTCTGGCCCTGCAACTGTGCCGGCCACATGCACAAATCCACCAGCCACAACCGCGCGGCAATATCCAATTTTGGCCTCAAAAGCCCCACCAGATGATATGCGCGTGATTGTCATTAACTTGCGGTCGCTGGTTCTTTTTTCTTAGACTTGGCTTTGTCGTGGATCATCAGTGGGGCTGCATCGGGGCCAACGGCCTCTTCGTTCACAACAACCTCTGACACGGTATCCATTCCTGGCAAATCGAACATCGTATCCAGCAGGATATCTTCCATGATTGACCGCAGACCACGTGCACCTGTTTTGCGTTCAATGGCACGCTTTGCAATCGCAACAAGCGCATCATCGGTGAATGTCAGCTGCACGTCTTCCAGATCAAAAAGACGCTGGTATTGCTTAACCAACGCATTCTTCGGCTTGGACAGAATCGTAACAAGCGCATCTTCATCCAAATCGGTCAGCGTTGCGATAACAGGCAAACGACCAACAAATTCTGGGATCAAACCAAACTTCAACAGATCTTCTGGTTCCAAATCACCAAAAATCTCGCCGATGCCTCGCTCGTCATTGTCTTTCACATCCGCACCAAAGCCCATGCCAGACCCCTTACTGCGGGCCCCAATAATCTTTTCAAGGCCAGCAAACGCACCGCCACAGATGAACAAGATGTTGGTCGTGTCCACTTGCAAGAATTCTTGCTGCGGATGCTTACGACCACCTTGTGGTGGAACAGAGGCAACAGTGCCTTCCATGATCTTCAACAATGCCTGCTGCACACCTTCGCCCGATACGTCACGAGTAATGGATGGGTTATCAGACTTGCGGGTAATCTTAT
This sequence comes from Yoonia sp., assembly GCA_047629435.1. Lineage (GTDB taxonomy): Bacteria > Pseudomonadota > Alphaproteobacteria > Rhodobacterales > Rhodobacteraceae > Yoonia. The sequence continues at coordinate 15,452 of JBLHXF010000001.1, forward strand.
CAACTTCATCGATATAAACGATGCCGCGCTGCGCTTTTTCAACGTTATATTCAGCGGACTGCAACAGCTTGAGGATAATGTTTTCAACGTCTTCGCCGACATAACCAGCCTCGGTCAAGGTCGTCGCATCAGCCATCGTGAACGGTACATCCAAGATACGTGCCAGCGTCTGGGCCAGCAACGTTTTGCCGCAACCAGTTGGCCCGATCAGCATGATGTTGGATTTCGCCAATTCAATGTCGGATTTATCAGCGTGATTAAGACGCTTATAATGGTTGTGCACAGCAACAGACAGCACGCGCTTAGCATGGACCTGACCAATAACGTAGTCATCAAGCACGCTGCAAATCTCAAGCGGCGTCGGCACACCTTCGCCTGCCTTCAATCCAGCAGTCTTGGTTTCTTCACGGATGATATCCATGCACAGCTCGACACATTCATCACAGATAAACACAGTCGGACCCGCGATCAGCTTGCGCACCTCGTGCTGACTTTTTCCGCAAAAGCTGCAGTAAAGTGTGTTTTTGCTGTCGTTGCCGGATGTGTTCGCCATGTTTCAAACCTTTTGACCAAACGGCCATTTATAAATGCGTCGGACTGCCCTTGGCCTTAACCTAAGACAGCCCGCAACTGGCTACAATGTCAAAATGACCTATCGCGTGGTCACATCAACAAGCGGTAACTTTACGTTTCTACTTTTTCACGGTTCGCTACGATCTCGTCGATGTGGCCCCATTCTTTGCCTTCTTCCGGGGTCATCCACGTGTCACGATCCAAAGCCTTTTCCACGTTTTTCAAAGATTGGCCTGTGTGGTCCGTGTACAATTTATAAAAACGCGCACGCGTGCGCTCAATGTGGCGTGCTGTGATCAGCATGTCAGACGCTTTACCCTGCGATCCACCTGATGGTTGGTGCACCATGATTTCAGAGTTAGGCAACGAGAATCGCATGCCCTTTTCACCACCAACAGCAATCACAGACCCCATTGAAGCAGCCATACCGCAGATCAACGTAGACACCTTGGGGCGGATGTACTGCATGGTGTCATAAATGCTCATGCCTGAATGCACAGCGCCACCGGGGCTGTTGATGTACATGCTGATTTCTTTCTTGGGGTTTTCAGCCTCAAGGTGCAGCAACTGAGCCACGACAAGCTGCGACATGCCGTCATGGATAGGTCCATTGACGAAAATGATCCGCTCTTTCAGCAACCGGCTGAAGATATCATAGGCGCGTTCGCCACGTGCAGTCTGTTCGACCACCATGGGAACAAGGTTCATATATGTTTCTACTGGATCGTGCATGTGCTTGCCTCGCTGTTGAACAGGTCTGTTCTAATTCAAATATCCTGACAGAGTCTTAGTGCTCGGCGTCAGGGGCTTCAAGGTCACCATTGCCATTTGACAAAAGCGTAAGTCATGAGTTACGGTAAGCCATGGCTTACACACATGCAATAGACGAAACATTGATAGCTCTTGCCGACCCCACGCGCCGCGCAATTCTACAGCGTTTGCGAACGGGTGCGATGCCCGTTGGGGTGCTAGCAGAAGGGTTGCCTGTGTCACGCCCTGCCGTCAGCCAACACCTACGTGTGCTATCAGATGCAGGCTTGTTGATCGTTACCCCCCAAGGGAACCGCAGGCTCTACGGTCTCGCCCCTGCCGGCATGGACGGATTGCGTGCCTATATAGATGACCTTTGGAGTGACGCGCTTGCGGCATTTGCCCAAGCAGCCCATGATCTGTCTCAGGACGACCCCCATGACGCCTGATATTCGCAAAACAGTCGATGTCCCCCTAACACCGACACAGGCGTTTGATCTGTTTACCAGAAAATTAGACACATGGTGGCCCAGCGCGACGCATTCTGTATCAGCCGCAAACGACGACACACCGCTGTCGATCAAAATCGATCCCCGCAAAGGCGGTAAAATCACTGAAAAACTCCGCGATGGCACCAGCGCCACGTGGGGCACTGTCACCCATTGGTCACCCGGCAACAGGATAGATATCAATTGGCATGTGGGGCGCGGTGCCGATGAGGCGACCCAAGTTACCGTCATGTTCACTTCTATCGACACAGGCACCCGTGTTGACCTGATCCACTCAGGGTTTGACTCACACCGAGATACCGCAATGGCAAGTCTTGCGAACTATACCGCTGGGTGGGATCTTGTTCTTGGCCAATGCTTCCTCGCAAAATGTCGAATTTACATCACCGCTTGAAACGCCGACTTTGTGGGTTAGCTGGCAAACATGACATATTTCCTGCCTGACCGCGCATTCGCCCTCGCCCGCCTTACTGATTTCGCGCCCCATGCTGGACGGGACTATGCGGCGGGTCGCAACTATGATGATCAGACACATGTCTCGACCTTGTCGCCCTACCTGCGGCACCGGATAATCAGCGAGCCAGAGGTTTTAGCCCAAGTACTCACCCACCACACATCCGCAGCCGCGGATAAATTCATCGCTGAAGTCTGCTGGCGCACCTATTGGAAAGGCTGGTTAGAACGCAGACCAGAAATTTGGCACAGTTACCAATCTGACCTAAACCAAGCCATCAACGCAGTGCAGTCCCAATCTGGACTACGGTCTGAATGGGAAGCTGCCTGCTTGGGCCAAACCGGCATCGCTTGTTTTGACCATTGGGCGCAAGAGCTAGCGGCGACAGGTTACCTGCACAACCATGCGCGCATGTGGTTTGCATCGATCTGGATACACACTCTTAAACTGCCATGGATTTTGGGCGCTGATTTTTTCCTGCGCCACCTGCTCGACGGAGACGCGGCATCCAATACGTTGTCATGGCGCTGGGTTGGCGGGATGCAAACAATTGGCAAAACCTATCTTGCGCGACCAGATAACATCGAGAAATACACAAATGGTGCGTTTAATCCCAAAGGGCTTGCCACCTTCGCCAATCCGTTGCCTTGCCCGCCGCATCCAGCACTTGGCCCAGTCCCGCAAAGCGACATTCGGGACGACACGTTGCGCACAGTCCACCTGATCACTGATGACGACATCAGCGCAGACCACGATGCCGTGGCAACTGCGACCTTTTGCAATGCGGCAGGCCGTGGCCCTCTTGCGATCTCTGCGCGTGTGCAGACCTTCACATCTCAAGCTCTTGCGCCATATGGCGCGGCGCTCAACGACATCTCGGCAATCGTGGATTGGGCACAACGCCATGATGCCAAACAGCTGATTATGAACCACACGCCCACCGGACCTACGGCCGATGAATTGCTAGAGTTACGGGCTGCGCTCGATATCAAAGGCATTCGTTTGTGCACTCACATCAGACAACACGACCAAATTGGCTGGACAGCCGCCACAGCTGGGTTCTTTAAGTTTAAGGCCGTTATCCCCGATCTTTTACGCTTGGTCGCGGATTGTAGAGAGCCACAACTACCCCTAAATTAAACCAAACATTTCATTAAAACGCGGAGACCGGCATGCCCACGACCATCACAGTCAACGGACAGTCCAAAACCATCGACCTGCCCGACAACGTGCCATTGCTTTGGGCGTTGCGTGACGGGCTTGGCATGACAGGCACGAAATTCGGCTGCGGCGTTGCGGCCTGCGGCGCTTGCACAGTGCATATTGACGGTGAGGCGGTCCGGTCCTGCCAAGTTGGCCTTGCAGATGTTTGGGGCGAGGTCACAACCATCGAAGGGCTGGGGTCACCAGACAATATGAGCGTGATCCAACAAGCATGGGTCGATCACCAAGTGGCACAATGCGGATACTGCCAATCTGGGCAGATCATGCAAGCAGCTGATCTTTTGGCCAACACACCCGATCCAACGGACGAAGACATCGACTTTGCCATGCAGGGTAATCTGTGCCGCTGTGGGACCTACACCAAATTGCGCGCCGCGATCAAAGACGCCGCACTCAAACTGCAGGAGGCTTAATCAATGGCCGGCATCGGTAAAATCGCACGGCGTACTTTCCTTATTGCATCGGCTGCTATCGTGGGCGGGGTCGCCTTTGGCGTCTACCAAGTCCGCAAAGACGCACCAAACCCGCTTGTTGCAGGTGAAGGTGAAGCCACGCTGAACCCCTTCATCCTCATCAACGCAGACGGCGTGACAATCATCACGCCGCGTGCCGAAATGGGTCAAGGGGTACAAACAACCTTGGCTGCTTTGGTCGCCGAAGAGCTTGATCTCGCTTGGGAAGACGTGCGCGTGATGCATGGTCCACCCGCGCAAGCCTATTACAATGGCGCTCTTTTGGGGCTGGCTTTGCCGTTCAAACATTACGCGGATACCGAATTCAGGCATGGCTTGCGCCAAACAGTGGGATCAGTCGGTAAACTGCTGTCATTGCAGGTGACTGGCGGATCAACCTCCATGCGAGACGGGTTCGAGCGGATGCGCCACGCAGGGGCCACAGCCCGCGAAGCGCTCAAAATGGCCGCCGCCGATAGGTTGCGCGTGAACATATCTGAACTAAAAACCGAAAACGGCACCGTGATCGCGCCTGATGGCACTATACTTACTTATATTGAACTCGCGGAATCTGCGGCCCTGTATGATGTGCCGGCTATTGAGCTGCGCCCGCAATCCGATTGGAAACTGCTTGGCACGTCCCTGCCCCGCACCGACATGGTTGGCAAATCCACAGGTATGGCAGAGTACGCGATCGACGTGATGCTGCCCGATATGAAGTTCGGCACAGTGCGCATGAACCCAAAGCGGGCTGGCATGGTGTCCTTTGACGCCGCCGAGGCGGAAACTATGGATGGGGTTGATAAAATTGTGGACCTTGGCGATGGCATCGGCGTTATTGCATCCAACACTTGGCTCGCGATCCAAGCCGCCGAAGCGGTGGATATAGTTTGGGAAGACGCGTCTTACCCTGCAAACACACAAAGCCTTATGGCAGCGATCACGGCCTCCTTAGACGACGAGCCCAACTCAACGGCCCGCGACGACGGCGATGTGACAGCAGACGTTGCAGGCACGCAAATCAATGCGACCTATACCGTCCCGTGGCTTGCGCACTCGACTATGGAGCCAATGAACGCGACTGCTTGGTTGCAAGACGGCAAGATGACAGTCTGGGCAGGCACACAAGCGCCGATCCTTGCGCGCGACAAATGCGCGGCTGCTGCGGGACTGGAACCAGAAGACGTCACCGTTCACACGACCCTTATGGGTGGCGGCTTTGGGCGGCGCAGCGAGTCTGATTTTGCAGTCCATGCAGCCAGACTTGCAGCAGCGATGCCCGACACGCCCATCAAAATGACATGGAGCCGCGAAGAAGACATGCGGCACGATTTCTACCGCCCCGCAGCGGCAGCCACCTTTCGGGGTGTGGTCAACGACGGACAAGCCGTGCTGCTTGACGGGGCCATTGCAGCACCATCTGTGTCACAACAATCCAGCATTCGGCTCGCAGGTTCGGCCGCTCCTGGTGCGGATCGGGGACATGTAGAAGGTGCTTTTGACCAACCTTACGCCATTCCAAACTACCGGATTTCCGGCCATTTGACCGATATTGATGTGCCAATCGGGTTCTGGCGATCAGTCGGGTCATCGTTCAACGGGTTCTTTTTCGACACTTTTGTCGACGAAATGGCGCATGCGGCAGGGACAGATCCGCTTGAGTTTCGGGCCGATTTGGCGGCCAAAGAACACACAGTTTCGGAAACAGTCATTCGCAAAGTCGGTGAAATGTCCGGCTGGACGGGACAATCAGCCCCCGGCGTTGGGCGCGGAATTGCGTTCAGCCACACCTTTGGAACAGCCGTCGCACAGGTTGTCGAGGTGGTTGAAGACGATGGTCTTATCCGACTCAACAAGGTCTGGATCGCTTGCGATGTGGGGATTGCATTGGACCCCTCAATCATCGAGGCACAGATGATCTCGGGGGCGATCTACGGACTGTCTGCCGCCATGATGGGCGAAGTGACGTTTGAAGACGGCGAAGTCCAACAATATAACTTCCCTGACTACGATGCGCTACGCATGCACACCGTACCAAAATTCGAGGTCGCAATCTTGGAAAACGGGCCACATTTGGGTGGGGTCGGCGAACCGGGTACACCGCCATCCATGCCGGCCCTTGGGAATGCTCTTTTTGACCTTTCTGGCACACGTGCGCGCAGCCTGCCGTTCATCAATACCTTTAATTTATTGATTTAAGCGACTGTTCCTTTCGTCACGTCACCTTAGGGTTGAAAAATAAGGCGCAACCGCCGCATTTGCCGCGGTTGCGCCTTATTTCATTCAAATTGCCCTAAAATTACCCTCAACTTCTCAATAAAGACATTTGCTGTCCCCAATCAGAACACCCCATTTCTTTACCTCTACGGAAGATAAATTGATCTCGCAGCGTGTTGTTGCTGTTGGGTCGGTCAAAAACGTTAGAATATTGAGGTAAGGCAAATGCCATTGGGTTATCGAGTTGCGCATCTAAGCGCATCGCACTTTGCGTACAAATGTATATCAGCTGCTTCGGCGGTTAGGCCGACTGCGGCGACCGCAACGCGGGGTGAAATCTAATGGCTGATTACAACGTCGTATTTTATAACATCAACACCACCGGCACGTTTTCAACCACGGTTGGCGGCACCTATGACTACGCTGGTCCTGCCACAGCAACCGGCAGCGGTGTCATTACCGACAACGAAGCAGGCGTTGGTGGTCAGAACCTCGACGATGACAACAACGGCGGCGAGCTGGCAACAGCTACTGTCACCGTTGGTGGGCTTACATCGACCGACTCCACTGTTGATGCAGAAATCTCTTGGACCGTGCGGGACACCGTAACTGGCGAAGAATTCGAAGTTGTCCAATTTCAAGTAGAACTCGGCGACGCTGTCGGTTCTTACGTGATGTCCGAAATTCCACTTGTTGTGGGTCGCACCTATGAAACACTTGCCTACGATACCAACCCGAACGCGGACGCCGGTGCACCTGCTTTCAACTATGCGGATCACGCAACTTCAGATTTCTTTGGAAGCGACGGCACAGTCAGCGGCACAGCCGGCGATGACATCATCGACACAGACTACTTCGACACCGACTTTGATGCAGTGTCAGACGGCAATGATATCGTCGAGGCTGGCGCAGGTAATGACATTATCGACGCAGGCGATGGCGACGACACGATTGATGCAGGCACAGGTAATGACACCGTTCTCGCGGGCCTAGGCAACGACAGCATTATTGCAGGCGATGGCGACGACACCATCACCGCAGGTGGTGGCGATGACAGCATCGACGCAGGCATCGGCAATGACTTTATTGTTGGTGACCAGACTTACGGGCTCGACGGGCAAGACACGATTGACGGCGGTGCTGGTGATGACACGATCTATGGCGACTCGGTTGAACCATCGACTGGCGACCGCACCACAGATTTCTCGTGGGCCGACCAAGGTGTTGCAGACGAAACAAGCATCACAGGCGGGGTTACAGGGCTGACTGGCAACGGCGAAATTCAGGTTTCATTGTCCGTCGCCACCGAAGCCAACTTTACCTCTGCCACCATGGAAACCAACGACACGCTGTATGACTATAATGGCCTCAGCGATACATCATCCCTTGAAGTGTTCGGTGGTGCAGCAGGCACAAGCCCAGATGCAGCCACCCTAACAATTGATTTTGAAGACCCAGCAAACGCAAACGCTGCGATCGACCTCGAAAACGTGACGTTCGGCATTTTCGACATCGACGAACTTGACGGCCAGTTTATCGACCAAGTCATCATCACTGCATACGATGCCAACGGCGTCCAAGTCCCTGTCACGATCACAATCGGCAGTGGCACAACACTGACGACATCTACAGATGCCAACGGAACCGCAACGGCCGAATCCATTGTGAATTCTGGCGGTTCTGGTCAAGTGAACGCTGTGACCGGATTTATTCAGGTCACGATCCCAGGTCCGGTTTCATCAATCGAAATCGACTATAACAACACTGATCCAGTGGCAGGCAACCACGCAATCCGGATCGGTGATTTGGAAATGACCGTGCCAAACTCCACCACTGACGGTGCTGCCGATAGCATCACAGGCGGCACTGGCGATGACCTTATCTACGGTCAAGGCGGCGACGACACGATCGACGGCGGCGCAGACAGCGACAGCGTTTATGGCGGCACTGGCAACGACACCATTACCGACAGCGGCACGACCTCTGACTACATCGAAGGCGGCAGCGGCGACGATGAAATCAATGCAGGCGACGGCGCAGACACAGTTTACGGCGGCACAGGTGCCGATTCGGTTTTTGGCGAAGGTGGTTCCGATACCTTGTTCGGTGGCGCAGGCGATGATTATCTTGACGGCGACGGTGGCAACGACACCATCTTTGGCGGCGCTGACAACGACACTCTGGTCGGTGATGCGGGCACAGACAGCCTTTACGGTGGCACCGGCGACGACGAAATTTATGCATCCTCTGGTGACAACATCGCTGAAGGCGGGATCGGCAACGATTCTATCTTTATGGGAACTGATAACGATTCTATCTCTGGTGGCGATGGGTCTGACATACTTAGCGGTGGCGCGGGTAACGACATCATTGACGGCGATATCGGTGACGATACCCTGACAGGTGGCGACGGCAACGATACCCTGACGGCCGGCACCGGCAACGACAGTATCAATGGCGGCCAAGGGTCTGACCAGATCATCCTCGGCGAAGGGTTTGGCACCGATACGATCAACGGGACCGACGACGCAGGCGACACAGATATCGACGTACTGGACGCATCCAGCATGACATCAGATATCGTGCTTAACCTTTCAAGCCCAGATCCAGAAGCCGGCATACTGACATCCGGCGGCAACACAGCCACCTTCGACAACATCGAAACCGTGACCTTGGGCTCTGGCGACGATAACATCATCGGCTCGGCTGGCGATGATAGCGTGACAGCTGGCACAGGCGCCGACACCATTAACATGGGCGCAGGCAACGATACCGTCGACCTCGGCGCTGGCTCACCAGACGGTGACGCAGACATAATCATCCTACAAGACGGGTTCGGCAACGACACCATTGGCAGCTTTGACGCACCAACACCAAACGGTGATGGGACATTCACGGGCATTGACACGCTCGACACCACAAACCTGTTCGACCTGCCACTTGGTGACCCAGATCGCACACCAGTGATGACCAACGACGTTGTTGTGACCGATGACGGTGCGGGTAACGCCCTGCTGACATTCCCGAACGGCGAAACCATCACGCTGGAAGGCATTTCACCAACTGACGCTGACGACCCATTCTATCTGAACGCAATCGGCATCCCGATGCCAGATGGCACGGTTGAAGGTACCGCAGGCGACGACACAATCGACGGCAGCTACACAGGCGATCCAGACGGCGACATGGTCGACGGCGATGACGCAATCTTGGCGGGCGACACAGTCAACGACGACCTGATCTATGGTTACGCTGGCAACGACGATATCACAGCCGGCGATGGCAATGACGAAGTTTATGGCGGCACTGGCAACGATACGCTCGACGGCGGCGACGGCAACGATACCTTGTTCGGTGGCACTGGCGACGACACATTCACCGTGTCAGCAGACGATGACACCACAACAATCACCGGTGGCGAAGACCTTGGCAACGGCGACAACGATGCGATTGATTTTTCAGACGGCTCAACGAACCAAGGCGTAACCGTCACAGCGACTGGCGCAGAAGAAGGCACATTCACCTTTGATGGATCAGCCGGTGTCGGCAGCTATTCCGAAATCGAAGAGATTAGCGGCACATTTTACGACGATACAATCAACCTAAGCGCAGATAACACCGGCGTGTCGATTGACGCCAATCAAGGTGACGACGTCATCACAACCGGGTCCGGCGATGACGTCATCGAGGCAGGTACTGGCGCAGATACAATCAACTCTGGTGCAGGCAACGATACGATCTCCATGGGCAACAACGCCACACCTGACGGCGACGCTGATGTCATAATTTTGCAAGACGGCTTTGGCGACGACGTGGTCGAAGGCTTCGACGCGCCAACACCAAATGGCGACGGCACATTCACGGGCATCGATACGCTCGACACCACAGGTCTGTTCGACCTGCCACTTGGCGACCCTGCCCGCACACCTGTGATGACCAACGACGTTGTTGTGACTGACGACGGTGCTGGCAACGCGCTGCTGACATTCCCGAACGGCGAAACAATCACGCTGAACGGTATTTCACCAACAGACGCCGACAACCCGTTCTACCTGAACGCCATCGGCATCCCAATGCCGGACGGCACTGTGTCAGGTACCGCAGGCGACGATATCATTGACGGTAGCTACCTTGGCGATCCAGACGGCGACATCGTCGACAACGACGATGCGATCATCCCTGGCCACAGCATAAATGACGACCTGATCGAAGCGGGTGCTGGCAATGACACCATCTACGCAGGCGCAGGCAATGATACCGTATATGCAGGCACCGGCGACGATAACATCACATCCAGCGCGGGCGACGACACCATTTTCGGTGAAGCAGGCAACGACTTTATCTCTGCGGGCAGCGGCAATGACGTCATCGATGCCGGGGTCGGCAATGACATTATTTTTGGTGGCACTGGAACAGATTCTATCGACGGCGGTGATGGTAACGACATCATCAATGGTGGGACGGACGCAGATACGCTTGAAGGTGGGTCTGGCGCAGATCGTTTCGTACTCGAAGCCAGCTTTGGAAATGATACAATTACTGGCGGCGAAGCTGGCACAGACAGCGACACGATCTGGTCCACTCAGGGCATAGATACAACAACAATCCTGACCGGCAACGAAGCAGGGACCATCACAGATGGCACCTCAACGGCGACTTTCTCAGAGATTGAAGTCATCGACCTTGGCGTCGGCAACGATACAGTCGATGCTTCGGCGTCAAACGCAGATGTGACTGTGTACGGCGACGATGGCAACGACACGATCATTGGCACCACAGCCAACGACACCATCTACGGTGGCAATGACAGTGACACCATCGATGGCGGCACTGGTGCAGACACCATCGAAGGCGGGTTCGGCGACGATACAATCGTCGTAAACAACAGCTTTGGTGATGATACCATCATCGGCGGCGAAAGCGCCGAAACGAATGGCGACAACATTGATGGTTCTGGGTTGACCCAAGACGTGTCAGTGACCTTCACTGGCGCCGAAGCAGGCGGCATCAACAACGGCACCGATACTGCAACCTTTAGCCAAATCGAACAGGTTGAAACCGGCTCCGGCGACGACACTATTACCGGAGCGGCGGGTAATCAAAATGTGATCACCGGCGCAGGCGATGACACGATCACCACAACGGGCACTGGCGCCGACACCATCAGCACTGGCGCAGGCAACGATACTATCACGTTCTCTGAGGCTGACAGCATCGACGGCGGCACCGGTGACGATACATTCACCTTTGAAGATCTAGGCGAACCAACTGACGGGACCATCACAATTGTTGGTGGGTCCAGTGGTGAAACGCTTGACGATACAAACCCAGCGACCCTTGAAGGGGACACGCTGAACCTTGGATTCGACGCCGATTTTTCAACGTTGAACATCACATCCACCACCACGAACGTAGATGGAAATACTAGCTACGCAGGTTCGATCGAGATGGATGATGGAACGCTCTTGGAATTCTCCGAGATCGAAAACATCATCTGCTTCACCCCCGGCACCCGCATTGCCACGCCGCGTGGCGCACGCGACATCGCAACCCTGCAAGTTGGCGATCTTGTTGTGACGCGCGACCACGGCTTGCAGCCTATCCGTTGGATCCAATCGCGCACTGTGCCTGCGATGGACCGTTTTGCCCCAATCCGAATTAAGCCGGGCGTCGTCACTGGTCAGGACCGCGATCTTCTTGTCTCGCCCCAGCACCGGATGATGTTCCAAGGCTACCGCGCTGAGCTTCTCTTCGGCGAAAGCGAAGTGTTGGTTGCGGCCAAACACTTGGTCGACGGCAAACTGGTAACGCAAGATGAGGGCGGCGAGGTCACATACATCCACATGATGTTTGATGAACACGAAGTGGTCTATGCGGAAGGTGCCGCCACCGAGAGCTTCCATCCCGGGTCGGTCGGCCTGTCAGCCGTCACCGATGCAGCACGTGAAGAACTGTTCGCGCTGTTCCCGCAACTGCGCAGCAACATCGGTGGCTACGGTCAAACGGCGCGCCGCTGCCTGCGCCGCCACGAGGCCAATCTGTTGCACGTCTAAGCACGCGCAACAGACGATCTAGAAAGGGCCGAACATCTGCCAGTGTTCGGTCCTTTTTTACGGCTTACGCAAATTTACAGCCATTTAATATAATCGCTTACCAACAAATGCATCGGATCTTCATCTTCGGTGATCTCAGCAAAACGACCTATCGGTGCGCGAAATGTATTGTCGGTTTTGTCATCATTGACCGTGCTGACTTCACCGATCAACACGTCACCGCCTTCGCCCCAAAATGCATGCCAGTCACCGGGCATCAGCGTTAAACTTTCGCCAGGTGCAAATTTCAACCTTTCACCCGCTTCAAATTTCCGCGCAATCCCGTCGCACATGACCATGCCACCGCGATCTTCAGCAAAATTACCATCATCATCCGATCCGTAAAGCTCAACCACCATCGTGGCACCACCACGGTTGATAATATCTTCCGCTTTGATGACATGGGTGTGCATAGGCGATAACTGATCTTGCTTTGAAATCAATAGCTTCTCAGCGTAACACATGCCTCCACCGCGTTGCAAATCAGCCAAGCGACCATTACGCAAAGTGAACAAAAACAAACCCATTTTGTCGAAATTTCCGACACCATAGTCGGTGATGTCCCACCCACAGGCGGCATCAATGATGGCTTTCGCCACAGGCGCGTTCGCCTTAAATTCCGTAGGTGTCCAGCGCGCAAATGGCGGCAAAACAAAACCGTAAGACCGGATCATTTCATCCGCTTCAGCCATGATAGTATTGATTGTGGAACGCTTCATTCTCAGTCTCCGTAAACGATTTAGTTTACATCACACTAAGCCCGCAGAACATTCAAGCCCTATCGCGCAGCCCGCCAATTAGCACAGGCATCACCAAACGCACCAAACAGCGGTTTTGACACTGGATCTATCGTGGCGTTCCATTCGGGGTGCCATTGAACTGACAGGGTAAATCCGGCAGCGTCTTTTACATAAATCGCCTCTGGCGTTCCATCAGGTGCGTGGCCATCGATGGCGATCCGCGGACCTGCGACGTTAACCCCCTGCCCGTGCAGCGTATTCGTCATCACTTGGGCAGATCCCAACAATTTTCGAAATGGTCCATCATCAGAAAATGTCACTGCGTGGCGCAACGCAAACTTTTCTTCCAATGTGCCATCAGGTGGCATCCGGTGATTGTCGCGGCCGTCAAGATCGCGAATTTCAGGGTAAAGCGTGCTACCGAAAGCAACCGCAATCTCTTGAAATCCTCTGCAAATCCCAATGATTGGCTGGCCGGCTGCGACGCAAGCACGGATCAGTGGCAATGCCAAACCATCACGATCACGGTCAAAATCGCCGTGGGCGTCAGTCGGTTCTTCGCCGTATTCTTCGGGGTGCACATTCGCACGCGCACCGGTGAAAACGAACCCATCACACAAGTCCATGAGCTCCCCTAAACTGCTTAAAGTAGGGTCAGTGGGGACAATAATCGGGATTGCGCTGCAGGCTTCAGCGACGGCTGAAGTGTTCAATTTTCCAGCACCAAAAATATGGTAATCTTCGTGAATAAGAAAACTATTACCAATAATACCGATTACGGGACGAGACATGAATATTCCTTATGCTTTTGGCATAAGTAACGCGTCTGAACCGCAACGAAAAGAGGCTTTTATCACAACAACACCGCGCTCAAAATTCAAGCACGGTGTTAATGTTTCTTAAGGTATTTAGCTTTCGCCTGTAATGCCTGCAGCGTTTATGCCAGCCATTGCTGCAATAACATCATTGTCCGATGTATCGCCGGTCACGCCAACAGCGCCCATTACAGCGCCTCGCTTATCACGTAGTAAAATACCACCCGGAACCGGAACAACTTGACCGCCATAAACGCCATTTACAGCCGCCATAAAATACGCCTGCTGTTCGGCACGCGCCATTTGCGCTGTGCCCGCCATGCCCAACATAACAGACCCATAGGCCTTGCCATGTGCAATCGCGAAACGCCCGGGGGCCGCGCCATCGGCACGTTCAAACGCCCTGACGTGGCCGCCTGCATCTAGCACGACAACTGACAGTGGTTTAAACCCCATCTCGTCGCCCTTAGCCATCGTTTTGCGGATGATCATGCGTGCTTTTGCGGCTGATACTTCTGCCATTGGTCTCTCCTTCATCGGATGGGTTTTAGCCATCACGCGTTAATGATTACGTTGTGCTTTCAGCTCTAGACGGCGCCGGTGCAGAACTGGTTCTGTATATCCCGACGGCTGAACACGTCCTTGGAACACCAAATCACATGCCGCCTGAAAGGCAATCCCGTCAAACGTCGGGGCCATCGCACGGTATGTCGGATCACTTTCGTTCTGGCGATCAACAACGCCTGCCATTTTTTGCATCGCAGCCATAACGTCGACCTCTGAAACCACATCATGATGTAACCAATTCGCCAAGGCTTGGCTTGAAATACGGCAGGTTGCACGGTCTTCCATCAGGCCCACATCATTCATGTCAGGCACCTTAGAGCAGCCAACACCTTGGTCGATCCAGCGTACAACATAGCCCAAAATACCTTGGGCGTTGTTTTCAACTTCGCGTGTGATTTGGGCTTTGGTCCATTTCTGATAGGTCGCCAGCGGAATTTCCAACACAGTTTCCACATGCGCGCGGCGACCGCCCGCTTTTAGCTTCGCTTGCACCGCAAAGACATCAACCTTGTGATAATGCAGCGCGTGCAACGTGGCCGCAGTCGGGCTTGGAACCCACGCGCAGTTGGCGCCTGATTTCGGATGGCCAATCTTTTGCTCAAGCATTGCCGACATCAGGTCAGGCATGGCCCACATACCCTTACCGATTTGCGCGCGCCCTGACAGACCACACGCAAGACCGATATCAACATTTTGATCCTCGTATGCGCCGATCCAGCTTTTGCCTTTGATAAAGTCTTTGCGCGAAAACGGTCCTGCCTCCATTGAGGTATGAATTTCGTCGCCCGTCCGGTCAAGGAACCCTGTGTTAATAAACGCAACGCGGCTTTTGGCGGCGCGAATGCATTCTTTCAGGTTAACCGACGTGCGGCGTTCTTCGTCCATGATCCCGATTTTCACCGTGTTTTCCGGCAAGCCAAGCATTTTCTCGACCATCGTGAAAGTCTCATCTGCAAATCCGACCTCTTCAGGTCCGTGCATCTTTGGCTTCACAATATAGACGGACCCATGAACGGAATTGCCTCCACCGCGTTGAAGATCATGCATCGCAATCATTGTCGTTACTGTTGCGTCCATCAAGCCTTCATAGATTTCGGCACCATTGCGGTCCAATATCGCAGGGTTTGTCATCAAGTGACCCACATTGCGCACCAGCATCAGCGCGCGACCTTTCACAGACATTGCACCCCCATCAGGCGTGATGAATTCACGATCATCCGCCATGCTGCGGGTCATCTGTGCACCATTTTTTGTGAATGTCTCTTCCAGATCGCCGCGCATCAAGCCCAGCCAATTGGTGTAAGCAACAATCTTGTCGTCGGCATCCACGCAAGCAACAGAATCTTCGCAATCCATGATCGCGGATAGCGCGCTTTCCATCACAACATCAGCCAGACCTGCCTGATCACGGCAGCCAATCAGATGTGTGCGGTCAAAGACCAATTCAACGTGCAGCCCATTGTTACGCAACAAAATCGATGACGGGGCTTTTGGATGACCTTGGTAACCGACGAATTTCTCGGGTTGGTCAAGCGGACAATCGTCGACCATCAGCGCGCCCTTGTGCACACTATAGCGCCGCGCATCCGCATGGCTTGTACCGTCGATCGGAAATGCTTCGTCAAGGAAAACGCGTGCACGCGCTACAACTCGCGCGCCCCGCCCTTGGTTATAGCCACCCGCAGGCGGCTTGCTTCCCATCGCGTCAGTTCCATAAAACCCATCATACAAGCTACCCCAGCGGGCATTTGCTGCGTTCAGCGCAAAACGTGCGTTGGTAATGGGAACAACCAATTGAGGGCCGGCAATGCTTGCGATTTCAGGATCGACATTTGCTGTCTCAATCGTAAAATCATCCCCTTCGGGGATCAGATATCCGATTTCGCGCAAGAACGCCCGATATGTCGCGGCATCTGCTGATGGATTTGCGATATGCCATGCATCAATCTGGCCTTGGATAGCTTCCCGTTTTTCCAGCAGCGCCAAATTGCGCGGACCAAGATCATGAACGATCGCAGAAAAGCCTGCCCAAAACGCATCGACAGAAACCCCAGTGCCGGGCAACGCCTGCCCCTCAAGAAAATCCACCAACTGCGGGTCAACTTGCAAACCATGCTTTTCAATACGTTTAGACATTCATTTCTCCTTAGCAGACTGGCATATGCGGCCGCGTATCCCGTTGTATACATCCCCTGCTAGGTGAAAAGTTTCCCATAGGCAACTCCTCATTGGTAATAATTACTTACCAATAACAACGCCATTACGGTTCCTACGGCACGCATCAGAGCAGTATCGTACGTCTTCCCAGACTTTTGCCCATTTCTTGCGCCAAGCAAAAGGACGCCCGCAAGTGGCGCAATCCTTTGTTTCTAAATCGCTTTTCTTCTTCATTTTTGCCATAGGCATGACATAGCACAGATGGCCTTCAAATCTAGTTTGATACAGTTTCTTTCAGGGTAGCTGTATTTCCCAGACATTATTCACCTTGGGAAACGACACGCCCTAAAATGGAACCCGAGAGCATGGTGATAGGTTGATCGCGCTTCCTAATGACCCTAACCTAACGGCGACCCCGCGGTTCACTCATTTCACAGGATAGCGCCATGACTGATGCCAGCTCACAGACGATATATTTGGCCGATTACACGCCACCAGCCTATCTGATCGACACCGTGCATCTGACATTTGATTTGTCCCCTGACGCCACCCGCGTCACCAGCAAAATCTCATTCCGACCCAACCCAGACAGCGCCGAAGTTCGGTTCTTTTTGCACGGTGTCGGCCTGAAACTGATTTGGGCCAAAATCGACGGTGTGCCCATCACGCCCGATCTGATCACAGATGGCCTGACCTGCCCGGTCCCTGATACGCCGTTTGTGTGGGAAACTTGCGTTGAAATAGCCCCCGCCAGCAATACGGAACTAGAAGGGCTTTATATGTCGGGCGGCATGTACTGCACGCAGTGCGAGGCCGAAGGGTTCCGCAAGATCACCTATTTCCCTGACCGGCCTGACGTGATGGCCGTGTTCACCGTGCAGATCAATAGCGACCTGCCCGTCCTGCTGTCTAACGGCAACCCCATAGCCCACGGCGAATGGCACGACCCATGGCCGAAGCCAGCCTATTTGTTTGCACTTGTTGCCGGCAATCTGATTGCCCATTCAGATAGCTTTACCACCATGTCCGGCAACGATGTCGCGCTCAACATCTATGTGCGCCCCAGCGACGAGGACAAATGCGCCTTTGGCATGACCGCCCTTAAGGCGTCGATGACATGGGACGAAAACGTCTACGGCCGTGAATACGATTTAGACATTTTCAACATCGTTGCCGTCGATGATTTCAACATGGGCGCGATGGAAAACAAAGGCTTGAACATTTTCAACTCAAGCTGCGTTCTTGCATCCCCTGAAACGGCAACCGACGCTGACTTTGAACGGATCGAGGCTATCATCGCCCATGAGTATTTTCACAACTGGACTGGCAACCGCATTACCTGTCGTGATTGGTTCCAGCTATGCCTAAAAGAAGGGCTGACTGTTTTTCGCGATCAGCAATTTACAGGCGACCTGCGCGGTCATGCGATCAAACGGATCGACGACGCACTTGTCATGCGTGCCCATCAGTTTCGCGAAGATGGCGGCCCATTGGCCCACCCTGTCCGCCCTGCCAGCTTTGTTGAGATCAACAATTTCTACACCGCAACCGTCTATGAAAAAGGCGCCGAGGTTATTGGCATGCTCAAACGTATTGTCGGTGACGATGCATATTCCGCAGCCTGCACGCTGTATTTTGACCGCCACGACGGGCAAGCCGCCACAATCGAAGATTGGCTAGCCGCATTTGAAAACACAACAGGCCGCGACCTCACGCAATTCGCCCGCTGGTATTCCCAAGCAGGCACACCGCATCTGTATGTGACCGAAGGACGGGACGATGACACCTATACAATAACCTTGCGCCAAGACCTGCGCCCAACACCGGATGGCAGCCCCAAAGACCCGCAAGTCATTCCTGTCGATATCGGTCTGATTGGTCCTGATGGGGCAGAGATTCTCGCGACGCAAACTTTGCTACTTAATGATCTAGAGAAAACATTCCGCTTTAACGACATTCCCCAAGGCGCCGTTTTGTCAGTCCTGCGCGACTTTTCAGCCCCCGTCACCGTGCATCACGCACAATCTGCTGCGGATAAGGCCCATCTACTGGCGCATGATACCGATCCGTTTAACCGCTGGGATGCGGGGCGGACGCTTGCACGGCAAGTTCTGCGCGATATGATTGAAAAAGACACCGCGCCTGATACCGCTTTTCTTGACGGTTTGGCCGCCGTCCTGCGCGACGATACGCTTGATCCAGTTTTCCGCGCCCTCGCTTTGATGCTGCCATCCGAGACGGACACTGCGGCAGCTATTGCACAATCAGGCGGGCACCCTGATCCGCGCATCATCCACCACACCCACGAAGCGCTTCGGGTGCACATCGCGCAACACCTACAAGACATGTCGCCTCGCATTTATGCCCAGATGATCGTTGATGGTCCCTATGATCCGAACCCCGTTGACGTGGGCAAACGAGAGCTGGGAAATGTATTGCTTGGCCTGATCAGCCGGCTTGACGGTGGCGCACAAGCGACCATCCAGTATGAAACTGCCGATAACATGACACAACAGCTGGCCGCATTGGCGTGTCTGCTTCGGATCGGCAAAGGTGCGGGCGCAAGTGCCGCGTTTTATGCGCAGTGGAAAGACAACCGCTTGGTCATGGACAAGTGGTTTGGCTTGCAAATTGGCTGTGCCGCGTCGGACGATGCTGTGGCAACCGCTCGCACGCTGACAGATCATCCGTTGTTTGATTTGCAAAACCCCAACCGGTTCCGTGCTGTAATTGGCGCATTGGCCCACAATACTGCAGGGTTTCACGCGCCAGATGGATCTGGCTATGCGTTTTTGGTCGATTGGCTGATCAAACTGGACCCAGTGAACCCGCAAACTGCCGCTGGTATGGCCACACAATTTGACAGCTGGGCGCAATTTGATTCAGCGCGTCAGGCGCAGATGCGGGCCGCCCTACGCCGCCTCGCCGACAACCCAAACTTAAGCGGGGATACAACCGAAATCGTCACACGTATTTTAGGTTAATCGACCACCGTCATGGTCGAGATCGTGGCCGCCCATATTGCATTGACTGGACGGGCCACGGGCCGTGTGCTGTCCACGGGTGTGCAGTATGTTTGCTGGCTGGTCCAAGCGGCCATCTCAGCAATTTTGCGTGGCTTCGTCATTGGCCCCCAATCGGCAGCAACACCCCGCCACCGACTGTCACGTACAGCGACAACACGGTCACGGGCGACAGTCACGGCCATAATGCGGGCAGCACAGGCCAAATTATCAACAGGATCTTTCAGAGCTTCGCCTGTACGGGCATGGCAACCATAGCGCCGCGCCGTGTCAGGATAAATTTGCAGCAACCCATACCAAAGATCCCCACCACCCACGGCGCGCGGGTTGTATGTGCTTTCGTGCTTGGACAATGCAGACATCATTCCAACCCAAAAAGCACGGCGCAAAGTGGGGGAATTTTGCGCATAGGCGGGGCACCACGTGTCAATATCACCCGGCACAATCGAATCGAGTCCATCACCGTGCGCGCCAACAGCGACCATCGCGGCGCGTGTCCACACCTCTGAACCGTCTTTGAAATCCCAACGGGCACGCGGCAAATAACTGTTCCGCGCAAGTGGCCGCATCGTTGGCTCTGTCAGGTTTGCAGCAACCGGATACCGGATCATGTGTGTGGGGCGCGGCGCGGGACGATATGCAGCCAAAGCCATCTCTGCCGCAGCTTGCCGCGCGGTGGTTGCGTCATTGCGGGAAAACGGCCGGACCTCGGGGTTTGCAAGTGCGGACCCCGCGATCATCAACGCCATCATCCCCCCCAGGAGTGTCTTGCAGATCATCATGACGCGTAATCTGCACCAGCGAAGCATGACATTGCAAGAATTTTGGCGTCTTGTTCCCACGGGCCTGCTGGCTTAGAACCCGTGAAAAGATGACGTTACCGGAGTACCAGACATGCTTGACCTGACTTATGACGCCCCTGCCCCAAAGGTAATCGCCGGTGCCCAGCACGACTGGGAGCTTGTGATCGGTCTAGAAGTACACGCGCAAGTCGCCACGGCGTCCAAGCTGTTTTCTGGCGCATCCACCTTGTTTGGTGCCGAGCCCAACAGCAACGTCGCGTTCGTTGACGCAGGCATGCCCGGCATGTTGCCCGTCATAAACGAAGGCTGCATTGAACAAGCCGTGCGCACGGGCCTTGGCCTGAATGCACAAATCAATCTGAATTCGGCGTTTGACCGCAAAAACTATTTCTATCCTGACCTGCCGCAAGGCTATCAGATTTCGCAGTTGTATCACCCGATTGTGGGCGAAGGCGAAGTGCTGGTTGAACTTGGTGACGGGACTGCGCGTTTGGTACGGATTGAGCGTATCCACCTTGAGCAAGATGCTGGCAAATCCATTCACGATATGGACCCCAACATGTCATTCGTTGACCTGAACCGGACAGGCGTTGCCTTGATGGAAATTGTGTCCAAGCCCGACATTCGTGGGCCAGAAGAGGCTGCTGCTTTTGTTTCCAAGCTGCGTCAGATCTTGCGCTATCTGGGAACCTGCGACGGTAACATGCAAAACGGGAACATGCGTGCCGACGTGAACGTGTCGATTTGCCGGCCTGGTCAATACGAGAAATACCAAGAGACCCAAGATTTCAGCCACCTCGGCACCCGCTGCGAAATCAAAAACATGAACTCTATGCGGTTCATCCAAGCCGCGATTGATGTCGAGGCGCGCCGCCAGATCGCACTGATCGAGGACGGCAAAAAGGTTGTGCAGGAAACGCGCCTGTATGATCCGGACAAAAATGAAACACGGTCCATGCGATCCAAGGAAGAAGCACATGATTACCGCTACTTCCCCGATCCTGACCTGCTGCCATTGGTCATTGAACAGACTTGGGTCGACGATATTGCAGCCACCCTTCCCGAACTGCCAGATGCCAAAAAAGCCCGTTTCATCAAGGATTTCGGTTTGTCCGACTATGATGCATCCGTGTTGACTGCTGAAGTTGCCAATGCGGTCTACTTTGAAGCGGTTGCAAGTGGTGCAGATGGCAAGCTGGCTGCGAACTGGGTCATCAACGAATTGTTTGGTCGTTTAAAGAAAGACGAAAAAGACATCGTTGACAGCCCAATATCGTCAGACCGGCTTGGTCAAATCGTTGCCCTGATCAAATCAGAAAAGATCTCTGGCAAGATCGCAAAAGACGTGTTTGAAATTGCCTATACCCAAGACCGCGACCCAACAGAAATCGTCGCGACCGAAGGCATGGAACAGGTCACCGATACAGGTGCGATTGAGGCTGCTGTGGACGAGATTATCGCCGCCAACCCCGATCAGGTCGAAAAAGCCAAAGCGAACCCAAAACTTGCTGGTTGGTTTGTTGGTCAGGTGATGAAAGCCACTGGCGGTAAAGCGAACCCTGCAGCTGTAAACAAATTGGTAGCCGCAAAGTTGAGCCAATAAAGTACGATGGGTTAAAACACGTTCTACACGCTTGATCGAAAATCATGTGAGTAATAAGCAAGGCAGATCTGCAACCGATAGATCACCCATTTGGTTCGCAACCATCCATCCATAGTGGGCACGGCAGATTTGACCACTATCTATAGGGATGTTGATTTTATCCTGCAAAACCTTGGATTTGCGTGCTGTTGTTGATAAAAGAAATAGTGAAATCGAAGGATCATCCAATGTCGCAGTATGAATACAAAGTCGTGCCAGCTCCGAAAAAAGGCCTTAAGGCCAAAGGCGCTAAATCCTCTGAGGATCGATTTGCCAACGCATTGGAAACGACAATGAACGCCCTTGGCGCGGACGGCTGGGAATATCAACGGTCCGACACATTGCCATCCGAGGAACGGGCTGGCCTAACACGGCGGGTTACGACATTCCAAAACATGTTGGTGTTTCGCCGCGCGATCTTGGTTGCAGCGGATATGAATGACCCAATTGTCGTCGATTCTGCTGACGTCCCCACAGCAAATACAATCACGCCGGCCGCAGACACAACGCCAGTGATCGAAGCCAAGCCGCTCGATGCGGACCCTGCCCGCCCCGAGCCACAAGTCGCCGCCGAATAATCAGACGATATCAATCGACAAGGCGTGGATGCGTCCAATAATTGTAGGGCCAAGTGCTGTGTGAATGGCACGGTGACGCGCAATACGTGACATTTGTGCAAATTCCGGCGCCGCAATTTCAATGCGCCAATGGCTCTCACCTGTGCCGTCATCACCCGCATGACCAGCGTGCAAATGGCTTTCGTTGATCACTTCTAGCGCAGTTGTGGCAAACGCATTTGCCAAAGCACCATTTATCTCGTTGTCTAGCCCCATTATTTTCACTTTGCCCCCTTCTATCTGACAACCAGAAGCTTAAAGTCTCTTGGTCGAGTCGGAAAGGTTTTACGCACAATGAAAAAAAATGATCCCTTTGGTTTTGATATGTCTGTGACATCATCAAAGAAGAAAAACCCACGCGGTCGGCGTGGCATGTCAGGTGCATCCGAGACGTCCACGCGGCGCTGTGACCACGATGGCTGTCAGGATGCGGGCAAATACCGTGCCCCCAAATCGCCAGATGTGATGGACGACTATTTCTGGTTTTGTCAGGAACACGTCCGCGAATATAACCTCAAGTGGAATTTCTTTAATACCACTTCAGAGGCAGAGCTAGCGGCACAGATGGACCAAGATCGCGTCTGGGACCGTCCAACCAAGCCCTTCAATAAGCGAACCGAAGAGCAGCGTGCCTGGTCACGTCTGGGCGTCGATGATCCACATCAGGTGCTGGGTGAAAATGCCACGATGAACCCAGGCAAAGGTCCTGCAGCAGGCCGACGTCTGCCAGCAACGGAGCGGCGTGCACTAGAGGTTCTAGAAGCCAAGGACAATTGGACCAAGCCCGAGATTCGCAAAGTCTATAAATCACTGATCAAAGTGCTGCACCCGGACATGAACGGCGGCGACCGCAGCCAAGAAGACCAGCTGAACGAAGTTGTTTGGGCATGGGAACAGATCAAAGCCAGCAAAAGCTTTCGGGATTAATACAAGAATGTATCAGAGGGTTCGGGCAGGACAGCATTAAAGATGGTGTCCCGTTCGGCCCGCCACACCATCAGTAGAAAATGCGCAGCCATCAAAATACAGGCCCAGAAAACCGCAAGCAGTGGCGCGCTAAACAGCGACACAAATAACGTAAACGGCCCGAACATTGTGCCATAAAATGGCAATGCCAATGTCCCACCAACAACGCCACCAAGGAAACTAATCCAAACGGTGCCGACGATTGCCGACGCAATTCCGTGCAACCCCGGCAGACCCATCCAGTTGCGCCCCATGTAAAGCCCGGCACAACCACCAAGCGCCCCCGACAATACAATCCAATAGTCATAGGCGGCGAACGGACGGAACATCGCCGCGTGTCCGCCCAATGTGGTCACCACGTTCAACGCCAAAGCCGCACCAAAAAATGCAACGCCAAAAAATGCCAACAGAATGCTCTGTTCGCCTTCAGTCAGGGTGATGCGCTGCCAAAGGCGAGCAAGTGTTGGAAATATACCATTCATGTTATTCGTTAACTAACATGGACATGTAGATTCGCCGACTATCGGTTGAGAAATTGACTGTTTCTGAAACGATCAAATTAGTCCCAAAAAAGACACAATTATTTTACTGAATTTGTATTCAGGAATTTCAACGTATCTGCCTTAATTTCAAGTCACTACGCGGCAAGGAAAACCAAACTGGCACCGTTCAAACAGTGGCGTTTTCCCGTCGGGGCTGGGCCGTCATTAAAGATGTGACCAAGATGGCTTCCGCAGCGCCGGCAATGACATTCTGTCCGTTTTGAAAACAGCGTATTGTCTTCTTTGGTGCCAATTGCATTCGGCAGGCTCGCATAAAAGCTGGGCCAGCCCGTGCGGCTGTCGAATTTCGTCTCGCTGGCGTAAAGCGCAAGGTCACATCCACGGCAGGCGTAAGTCCCGGCAGCGTAATTCTTGTCCAAGGGGTTTGAGCCCGCCCGTTCCGTGGCTTCATGGCGCATGACTTGGTATTGTAGATCAGTCAGCATGGCACGCCATTGCGTATCTGTCCGTGTTACCTCGAACGACTGTGCAAACAAGGCGGAAGGCGCGATGGCGGCTCCAAGGACGGATAGAGTGAAATTACGGCGGTTTATCATGTCTGGACCTTTAAATCATAAAACATTTGCATGGTGCATAACGCGAGCGCTGGCCCAAAAACAGACATTTCAAAGCGATGCACGATCATGTGACGTTTGCGTGATCGTTTCGGACACGATGCCGGAACTTAGATTACAGCTCTAAAGTCACCGGACCAACAGCAAGCACATCGCCTGATGGCGCACCTGTTTGAGATCCGCCAAGTGGTTCATCGCTAATCGCCAATGTGCAATCTTCAATCTTCCAAGGGATGTCTTGCGTAATCGAAAACGTCGCTTTCGTTTCTCCCGTGGGCCAAATACCCAGTGAAATAGGCGGATAGTCACCCGCGATCAACCAAACCTCTAGCGCACGACCTGTCCGCGCCCCGCCTGCTTGCTTGTCCATCTGCAGGCTGCTTATTTCAGCGTCAAACCGTGCAAGTGCAACAAAGCTCGCGTCATTGGACACGACTTCTGCAACAAAGCCCCGTCCATCATCAAAGCCTTGGCCATCATCACGCAAAAAATCGGTTTGGCTTAGCGCGAACAAGACAACAACAGCCGCAGCCAACCCCGCCAATACGGGGCCAAAAGATCCAAACCGCGCAAACAAGGATTTTTTTGTTTCAGCGGGGCCAAACAAAGCCTCTTTGATACGAGCCTCTAACGCGGCAGGCGGTGCGACTGTGTCCACATCATAGGTGAGGCTCGCAAAGCTTTCGGACCACATCGCATAGTGATCTCGCAATTCGGGGTCCTCGGCCAACACAGCCTCAAACGCTTGTTCCTCGGCTGGCGACAGCAGCCCAAGGGCATATTCGGCAGCGAGGGCCATTTCTTCGTGTGCTTCAATGTCATCGGTCATCGTGACAAACACTCTTTCAATTTGATCAGACTGCGGCGGAGCCACGTCCGAATTGTATTCAGCGGCACATCGTAACGCGCGGCCAGCTCTTGGTATGTTTCGCCTTCAAGATAGGCGCGGCGCACAGCATCCGATCGGTCCGCATCAAGTTCGGCCATACAAGCCGCGATTTGTCCCTGCTCTGACGCCGCAATTGCAAGCGCCTCTGGGGTCGGATCGGGACTCGCTAAGCCATTAATGGCATCCAAACCGGCACCTTGAACAGTTTTACGAGACCGCAACCGGTCGATCGACAGGTTGCGAGCAATCGTAATCAGCCACGTCATCGGGCTTAAACCATTAACCTGATACCGATCAGCATTGCGCCAAATTTTGACAAACACATCCTGCAAAGCATCTTCAGCTTCGGTGCTATTACCTAATACACGCAAGCAAACACCAAATAGTTTCGCCGACGTCGCCGCATAAAGTGACGAAAACGCATCGCGGTCGCCCAAAGCGCATTTGGCAATGTAATTCTCGATATCGGCAATTTCGGCCATCGGTTAATCATCCCATCGATTTCAGACATTTTGACATGATCCCCATGAAACGCAACATCGTTGATTTACACGCCCTTCCCCTTGCGGCGTCGCGCGTTATGTTGCATCAAATCAGTAACATTTTACCGACAAAAGACGCGACAAGGGAAGCGACATATCATGGCCGACGGGATGACGAAAATAGACGCGAAACCAACCGAAGATATCTCAGTTCGCGAGGTGTTCGGCATCGATAGTGATATGAAAATCAAGGGTTTTGCAGACCGCACCAACCGCGTCCCCGAGATTGACAGCACCTATAAGTTTGATCCCGACACCACCCTCGCGATTCTGGCAGGTTTTGGCTACAACCGCCGCGTTATGATTCAAGGCTATCACGGCACAGGTAAGTCGACGCATATCGAACAGGTCGCTGCCCGCCTGAACTGGCCTGCCGTTCGCGTTAATCTGGACTCACACATCAGCCGGATCGACCTGATCGGCAAAGACGCGATCAAACTGCGCGACGGCGTGCAGGTTACCGAATTCCACGAAGGCATTTTGCCTTGGGCGCTGCGCAATCCAGTTGCGATCGTATTCGACGAATATGATGCGGGCCGTGCAGACGTTATGTTTGTCATTCAGCGTGTGCTGGAAGCCGACGGTAAGCTGACCTTGCTCGATCAAAACGAGATCATCACACCAAACAAATACTTCCGCTTGTTTGCGACTGCGAACACGGTTGGCCTTGGCGATACCACTGGTCTCTACCACGGCACACAGCAGATCAACCAAGCCCAGATGGACCGTTGGTCACTGGTCGCCACGTTGAACTATTTGTCGCATGATGCAGAAGCCGCGATTGTCCTGTCCAAGTCACCGCATTTCAACACAGAACTAGGCCGCAAGATCATCAGCCAGATGGTCACCGTCGCCGATCTGACCCGCACCGCGTTCATGAACGGCGATCTATCCACCGTCATGTCCCCACGCACTGTGCTGGCATGGGCCGAAAACGCACGCATCTTTAACGATGTCGGCTATGCGTTCCGCCTGTCATTCCTGAACAAATGCGACGAGCTAGAGCGTCAAACAGTCGCCGAGTTCTTCCAGCGGTGTTTCGACATGGAACTGCCTGAAAGTGCAGCAAGCATGAGCTTGGGCTGATAAAAATGAAAAACACCGCCGCCAACATTTGGGCGGCGGATGCTGATTTGAGCGTTGAAAGCAGAAAATGCCGATTGTTGCGCAAAATAATGCCTCTAACTTACGTTCATTCTTTGCACGCGCGAAAAAGCGACTGACCAACAAAACGGCGCCAGTCGCGCCTTCGCCCCGCACAGATACTAAAAATGTGCCCGAAACCTCCAAACTTGTTTTGGGCAAAGGTGGTTTGTTTTTTAACGTGAACCTCGTTGTTTTGGCTGGCTTTTTTGCCGAACGTGACGGTTTTGATTTTGAACTGAAATGGCCCACGTCGCCATACCGCGACCCAGAACGCCCCGGAAATCCGTTCTATAATTACTTCGCGCACCCGTTTGAAACACCAAGTAAATCTGCTCCGGCATTTAAACTGCCATCGCGAAACAGGCTTTTTTTGTCCGAAGACAACCCAGTCACGCCGCGTTTGTTTGTTGGTCGGCAACGCATTCTGACACCAACGCGCGCTTTGCGCAAAGCTTGCGTATAAATACATCCGGCTGTTACCTGAAACGCTCGCCGCAGTTGATACATTTCATCATGCCAATTTTGACGGACCGACGATCGGTGTGCATATCCGTGGCCCCGGTCGGGACCATGGCGGCGCGGATGTTCAGCGTTTAATGCTCCAACCAAACGGAGAAATCCCATACTGGGCATATTTTAAAGCCGTCGATGATGCGCTCGCGGACCGTCAGGGCGCGCGCATATTTGTTTGCTCAGATGCGCAGCAAACAATTGATCGCTTCACTGAACACTACGGCGATAGGGTCTTTACCTATCCGTCCACCCGCACCGATTTTGGCGAGGTGCACGAACGGCATCCTAAAAACGGTGACTTTACGTTCTCACCTTATAAGATTGGCCTAGATGTTGTTGTCGAGGCACATATTTTGGCCCGCTGCGACCATTATATTCACGGAAATAATAACGTTGCCAATTACGTTTTGGTCCGCAATCCAGATATGCCTGCGACCTATGTCTATGAATCGACAATGCCCGCCCTAAACGCATTGGCTCATGAAAATATCGAACACTTCATTGGTGCCAAACGTTAAACGATCAAACGGCTGTTGACCTGTAGCTTCAGCATACAAACTTGTTTGATTTTCTGCCTGCAAGCCTGCTCTTAAACAACACAATAGGCCCGTATCTCGAACAATCCATTTATGCCCCAAACAAGGTCAATAATTGCGATTGCGACAATGCGGCAAGGCCGTCACACACACCGTAACGATGAACAGACGATTATGCGTCATTTTTGCAGGATGAAACCCGCGCATCCCTCTGGCCAATGTCGCTCGTCGGCACTAGTTTGTTAGATAATTCGCGGCTTGAACACTTTGTGTGCGCTCGCCCGATCGAACTTTGAAAGCGGCGTCATGAGCAAACCATCCGATAACCCAGCTGATCCGTTCAAAAAGGCCCTCGCAGAGGCCACTAAAGTCATGGCAAACGATCCGGACTTGGCCGTCAGCTATTCTGTTGATCCAGCGGGTCAAACCGCCGAAAGCATCCGCCTGCCCCAAGTCAGCCGCCGCATGACCCGTGAAGAGGTGCTGCTTGCACGCGGCACGGCGGACGCATTTGCGCTGCGCCACAAGTTCCATAACACCAAAACAGCCGCAAAATACATGCCCCAAGGCCAGATGGCCAAGGACCTGTATGACGCGATGGAAACCGCACGGATCGAAGCCGTCGGCGCACAGCACATGCCGGGCACCGCGGGTAACATTGATGCGAAAATCGGCAATGACGCCCTGCGCAAAGGCTATGACGGGATCACCCAAGCGGCTGATGCACCTTTGGCCACCGCAGCGGGCTATCTGATCCGCCACTTGGCCACGGGCCGCGACCTGCCAAAGGGTGCGGAAAACGTCATGAACCTGTGGCGCGGTTTCATCGAGGATCACGCAGGCGATACGCTAGACAACGTCAGTGACTTACTCGGCGACCAACAGGCATTTGCGAAATTCGCCCGCCAGATGATTTCTGATCTTGGATATGGCGACCAGTTGGGCGACGACCCTGACGGGCTTGATGACGACGAAGACACCGAGGCCGAAACCGGCGAAGACGAAGACGAACAGCCCGATAGCACGGGTGACGACGACAGCGACGGCGAAGAGGCTGACGCATCTCCAGAACAGACCCAAGAAGACCAGCAAGACGCGTCCCAAGCCGAAGTCAGCATGGACGACCAAGCTGACACCGAAATGGGCGAAGAAACCGAAATGCCTGATGGCGAGGCTCCCATAGAGCCGCCTGCACCGATGCCAGTGTCGGATGCAGACCCGAATTACCGCGTGTTCTCGTCGGACTTTGACGAAGAAATCCGCGCTGAAGATTTGGCTGAGGCCGTCGAGCTGGAACGCCTGCGTGCCTATTTAGACCAACAATTGGAACCGCTTAAGGGGGCAGTGTCCCGCTTGGCCAACAAACTGCAACGCCGCTTGCAGGCCCAACAAAACAGATCTTGGGAATTTGATCTGGAAGAAGGTATCTTGGATGCAGGCCGTTTGGCCCGCGTTGTCGCATCGCCCACAACACCGCTGTCGTTTAAACGCGAAAAAGACACCGATTTCCGCGATACGGTTGTAACACTTTTGCTTGATAACTCTGGCTCCATGCGGGGCCGTCCGATCTCAATCGCCGCGATCTGTGCCGATGTAATGGCGCGCACGCTGGAACGCTGCGCTGTTAAGGTCGAGATCTTGGGCTTTACCACCAAAGCGTGGAAAGGTGGCCAAAGCCGCGAAAAATGGCTGGCTGATGGGCGCGAAGTGACACCGGGTCGCCTGAACGATCTGCGCCACATCATCTATAAATCCGCTGACGCCCCATGGCGCCGGACCCGCAACAACCTTGGCCTGATGATGAAAGAAGGCTTGCTGAAGGAAAACATCGATGGCGAGGCGCTTGAATGGGCGCACCGCCGTGTTGTGAACCGCCAAGAACAGCGCAAGGTTCTGATGGTTATTTCTGATGGTGCGCCCGTTGACGACAGTACATTGTCAGTCAATCCAGCCAACTATTTGGAAAAACACCTGCGCGACGTGATTGCCATGGTCGAAAAACGCAAAGCTGTTGAATTGGTCGCAATCGGCATCGGCCACGATGTGACACGGTATTATGACCGCGCTGTCACGATCACCGATGTGGAACAATTGGCGGGTGCAATGACAGAACAGCTGGCCAGCTTGTTTGACGACGACCCACGCAAACGCGCCCGCGTTTTGGGAATGAAGAAATTCGGATAAAGCCGCATTTTCCAAGAAAATCGGTACCTTTGTCGAAGGCAGTTTTGACCACCAAAAACAGGGAAGCCGCGTGTAATGTTTCAAACCTTTGAAAGCAGTTCATCACCCGACCAGGGCCCGCCTCGGCTGATTGCATTGCGCGTAGCGATGGCAAAACATGGCGTGGATGCGTTTTTTGTGCCGCGAGCCGATGCGCACCAAGGCGAATATGTGGCACCGCGCGATACACGTTTGGCATGGCTGACAGGATTTACTGGGTCAGCCGGATTTTGCATCGCGACCACTGATCAGGCTGGCGTGTTCATCGACGGACGCTACCGTGTTCAGGTCCGCGATCAGATCGCCGCTGATTTCACTGCTGTACACTGGCCCGAAATTTCAGCCGCAGAATGGATCGCTGAAAACCTGCACGCTGGCGCAAAAATCGGCTTTGATCCTTGGCTGCATACCGTTCAGGACATCAAAGACCTGACGGCGGCGTTGGACGGTATGCAGATGTGTCCAACACCAAACCTAATCGATGGCATTTGGAATGATCAGCCAGACGCACCAATGGCGGCATTCTTCGCGCAAGATGTCAGTCTGGCCGGTGAAGACAGCCTGTCTAAACGCGCGCGTCTTGTGGGGGGTCTAAAGGCCGATACGGTGGTGATCACACTGCCTGACAGCATTGCATGGCTTTTGAACATCCGTGGTGCGGATATTGAACGGAACCCTGTCCCTCAAGCCTTTGCCATTTTATTCAAATCGGGCGCAGTTGATCTGTTCGCAGGCTCACACAAGGCAGACGCCATCGCGGAGCATTTGGGGACGGGTGTAAAAGTCCACGATATTGCAGCTTTTATCGGCGCTATCAGCGCATTGGCGGGAACCGTCCAGATTGACCCCAAAACCGCCCCTGATGCTGTGCGCCGCGCATTGACAGCAACCGTTGTGCACGCGCCCGACCCTTGCCTTTTGCCCAAGGCCATCAAAACCAATGTCGAAATCGCAGGTGCGCGTGCTGCCGCCCGCCGTGACGGCGTGGCCATGGTGCGGTTTCTGGCTTGGCTCGATGCCGAGGCCCCAAAAGGACACTTGACCGAGATTGATGTCGTCAAACAGCTCGAATCATTCCGCCGTGATACAAATGCCCTGCGTGACATCAGTTTTGAAACAATCTGCGGCG
Source organism: Yoonia sp. (assembly GCA_047629435.1). Classification (GTDB taxonomy): domain Bacteria; phylum Pseudomonadota; class Alphaproteobacteria; order Rhodobacterales; family Rhodobacteraceae; genus Yoonia. The sequence continues at coordinate 47,148 of JBLHXF010000001.1, forward strand.
CAGGCCCACACGGCGCAATCGTGCATTACCGCGTGACCGAAGACACAAACAGCCCCGTGAAAACAGGTGAGCTGTTGTTAGTCGACAGTGGCGGCCAATATGTAGACGGTACAACCGACATCACGCGTACCGTCATCGTAGGCACCCCAACGGACGAGCATCGCATGTGCTATACCCGCGTTCTGCAAGGCATGATCGCATTGTCGCGTGCGCAGTTTCCCACAGGTGTCGGCGGTCAACATTTGGATGCGCTGGCGCGGTTCCCGCTTTGGACGGCAGGTATGGATTATGACCATGGCACAGGTCACGGTGTCGGCAGTTACCTTAGCGTACATGAAGGCCCGCAAGGGATTTCGCGGCGTTCCACCGTCCCGCTTGAGGTTGGTATGATTCTCAGCAATGAACCCGGATATTACCGCGAGGGTGCGTTTGGTATCCGCATCGAGAACCTGATCACCGTGGTCCGTGCTCCCAAAGGCATCGATGACCGCGATATGCTGAGCTTCGAGACATTAACTCTTGTGCCGCTTGATCGGCGCTTGATTGACCTGTCATTGCTCTCCCAAACCGAACGGGACTGGATTGATCAGTATCATCGCGATACTGTCACCCTTCTTGGACCGCTTATCGATGGGGCTGCTGCCGATTGGCTCACCATCGCTTGCGCCCCGCTTTGACCTACAAAGGACTAACACCATGACCGACCAAATCAAAATTCGCCCCGCTGATGGGACATGGGTTGTTCGCGCGGCAGGGGCTGTATTGGGCGAAAGCCGCAACGCGTTGGAATTGACCGAAGGTGACTATCCGCCCGTTATCTATTTCCCGCGTAGTGATATCGCGATGGCATTCTTGGACCCATCCGTCACGACATCATCATGTCCACACAAAGGTACAGCCAGTTATTATTCAATCATCGCAAAAAGCGGAGAGATGAAAGACGCGGCTTGGTCCTATGAAGCAGCGCAGGATGAGCTCGCGCAGGTCAAAGATTATTTAGCGTTCTTTCCTGGCAAGGCAGCCGTTGAGCAGCTTTAAGAATGTTCTTCGCGGGCAGTTTCGGCCAATGCGGTATTCATCTTGCGCAACGCATCAACCTGAAACAGTGCACCCCATAGCTCCGGTGGGGCCTCATTGCTTCCAAGGCTGACCACTGGAATAAATCCATGATTGCCCTGCTCAAACATTGGCATGGCTTGTTCCAACGTTGCATTTCCATCGATATACACGCCTTCACCGATCAATTCCCAACAGGCGTCTTCGGGCGCGGCGCGTTTGGCATCCATGGGGCGCATGATCGTGGCCACACGGAATGTCGCCAGCAGGTACGCCTGCGGACCAGCCGCCAAATGCACATTGCGGCGCTCCAACTGGGTCAAGAAAAACGACCGATCAACCAATGATGACGCAAGTGCCGTGGATAAAGACACCGACACCATCACGGCCATCGCAGTTTGCCAGTCACCCGTAAGCTCAAACACGATCAGAGTTGTAGAAATCGGTGCGCCTAACACGGCAGCAGCCACTGCGCCCATGCCGGCCAGTGCATATAGTGTGCCTTCGCCTGACACCTGTGGCAAGATGCTGGTCGCGATCATTCCAAATGCCAACCCAGTCAGCGCACCGACCATCAACGACGGTGAAAATACGCCTCCCCCCATCCGGCCCCCAATTGTGATTGCGACCGCCACTACTTTTAGCACCGCAAACACAATCACTTCGTGCAGAACAAGCTGACCGGTCAACGCAGCCGACGTGGTCTCATATCCGACCCCGATAATGTGCGGCCAGAAAATCGCAAGCCCACCCAACATCGCACCCGCAACGGCAGGTCGCAGATATCGCGGCAAACCAGTCGCCGCTTGCAGCCCAGTGGCCATGTCTTCGGCCCAGAAAATAGCGCGCATAAGAACGACAGCGACCAACCCACAGACCAGCCCAAGGATTAGGAAGGCAGGCAACTCGACATAGAACGCCAGCGCGTTTTGGACAGGCAAAACAAACTCAGTCACATCGCCAAACGCCAATCGGTTAATCACTGTGCCTGCGACGGATGCGATCACAATCGGTGCAAACGCATGTACCGCAAAATGGCGCAACACCACCTCGAGCGCAAAAAGCGCTCCTGCCAAAGGCGCGTTAAAACTGGCAGAAACGCCAGCAGCAACGGCACAGCCCAGCAAATCGCGCCCTGTAATGCCGTTGGCACGCAACCAGCGGTTCACGAGCGTCGACAACACAGCCGCCAAATGGACAACAGGCCCCTCTCGGCCCGACGACCCACCAGTGGAGAGCGTAATTAGGCTGGCAATCGCCGAGGCGATTCCTTGGCGTACGGTCACGCGGCCTTCGTTCAATGCAGCACCTTCGATCACATCGCTGACCGACCGGACACGGCCGTCATCGGTGAACCAATGCAAGATCAAACCAACAGCCAAACCACCACACACGGGTAGCAGGAAAATCTGATACCACGCCAAGTCAGCGACAAAGCTATGCAAATGATCCGTATCATCGGTGCCATATAGTGCGCCTTGTAACCAATTGATCCCAAGTCGAAAAAACAAAGCAGCAAAGCCTGCCGCAATTCCAATTGCCAGCGCAATAAACCAGAATTGCAACTGGGACGGACCGCGCGATTTCATGATGGCAAACGCATCGATACAGGCACGACGCAAATCCTGCACCCCCTGTCCGATCAATGCCCGAAACGGCCCTGACATAGTTGCCCCACCTCTGGTCTTGGCAATCGTCGCCCGCTAAGGTTCCGACTATGAGTATTTCATCTGCAATAGATGCGTTGTCATCCCTTCTAGGGGATCGGCTGTCGCGGTCCAAGTCTGATTTAGACATTCACGGGCGATCAGAAACCCACTTTGCCCATGTGCCACCCGATGCGGTGGTCTACCCGACCTCGACGGCCGAGGTCGTCGCAGTGGCTAAGACATGTGCAGCTCACGGTTGCCCGATGATTCCTTGGGGAACGGGCACGTCATTAGAGGGGCACAGTCTTGCGGTTCGCGGAGGTATCACAATCGACCTTAGCCGGATGGATGCAGTCCTGACAGTCAACGCGGCAGACATGGACGTGGCCGTACAACCGGGTGTCACCCGCGAGGCATTGAATACACACCTGCGCGATACTGGCCTGTTCTTTCCCGTCGATCCCGGTGCCAACGCATCGCTTGGCGGCATGACAGCCACACGCGCATCAGGCACAACCGCCGTGCGTTATGGCACGATGCGCGACAATGTTATGGGGCTGACAGTCGTGCTGGCCGATGGACGTGTAATTCAGACAGGAACCCGTGCGCGTAAATCATCCGCCGGATATGACCTGACAGGATTGTTTGTTGGATCGGAAGGAACCTTGGGCATCATCACCGAAATCACGCTGCGTTTACACGGGCAACCACAGGCAATCTCATCCGCGATCTGTGGCTTTGACACAGTAGCCCAAGCTGTCGACGCAGTGATTGCAGCCATTCAAATGGGTATCCAAGTCGCGCGGATCGAACTTGTCGATACGGCTAGTGCGCTGGCGGTCAACGCCTATTCGGGCGCGGATTTCCCTGCTTGCCCGCATCTGTTGTTAGAATTCCATGGATCCGACACAGCCGTGGCGGAAGACGCCGCAACCTTTGGCGAAATAGCAGCAGATCATGGTGCGCATGGATTTGAATGGTCATCCAAAACCGAAGACCGCAACCGTCTGTGGAAAATGCGGCATGATGCCTATTATGCGATCCTTGCGTCGCGCAAAGGGGCGACTGCCATTGTCACAGATGTTTGCGTCCCAATTTCGCGATTGGCTGATGCACTGTTAGAAACCCAAGCCGACATCGCGCAATCGGGCATTCTGGGTCCAATCTTGGGGCATGTGGGCGACGGAAATTTCCACGCGATCCTGTTGATTGATCCTAACATCCCGTCTGAAATGGACACCGCCCGCGCCCTCGCCGCACGGATGTCCGAGCGCGCACTTACCATGGGAGGCACTATTACTGGAGAACATGGAGTCGGTATGGGGAAACTGGATTACATGCAGGCCGAACACGGCGACGCTTGGGCGGTGATGGGGGCGATAAAAACGGCGCTTGATCCAAATGGGATCATGAACCCCGGCAAACTCGTGCCGCCGACAAATTAGGGCATTAGCGCCCTAGCTGCCTCACGGGCAGCATCGGTAATCGTATCGCCAGACAACATGCGCGCAATCTCGTCCACGCGCGCGTCAGCATCCAATGGTACAACAGTCGATATGGTCCGATCCTTGGTCTGGTGCTTTTCTACGCGCCAATGATGACCGCCGAGGGCCGCGACTTGCGGTGAATGCGTCACAACCAAAATCTGGCCTTGGGCCGCAAGTTCAGCCAAACGGCGGCCAACAGCATCGGCAGTCGCACCACCGACACCGCGGTCAATCTCGTCAAAGATCATCGTCAAACCAGCATCCGTTGCAGTCAAGCAAACCTTAAGCGCGAGCAAGAACCGCGACAGCTCTCCGCCTGATGCGATTTTATTGATCGGCCCCGCAGGGGCACCAGGGTTCGTAGCCACAGTGAATGACACGTCATCTCGGCCGTCAGGCCCCGCAGCGGTATCTGTGACTTCCGTGACAAACACCGCACGTTCCATTTTCAGCGGAGCTAGTTCGGCCGCCATCGCTTTATCTAATGCCTTGGCGGCCTTCACACGTTTGGCACGCAAACGATCAGCGCCAGCATCATAGGCTGCCTGTGCTGTCTGAAGGTCACCCGTCAAGGCCTTCAAATCATTTGCACTTCCGTCCAGAATAGCCAAGCGGCCACGCAGGTCGTTGGCAAATGTTCCCAGCTCGTCAGGGGTGACATTGTGCTTGCGGGCCAAGCCGCGAATAGCAAACAGGCGCTCTTCGACATTTTCCAACTCAGACGGGTCAAACGACAAATGGTCCAAACAACGGGCAACGCCTTGTCCGGCCTCATCCAGCGCAAGTGCGGCGCGCTCAAGTGCGGCAAGCGGCTCGTCCAACGCACCTTCGGCCTTGTAAGTCACACCGCCCAACCAGCGGGTTGCATCAGATACCATGCCATCAGCGCCGTGCATGCCAATAGCCTCTGACGCCTTAATAATATCTGCGCGGATTTTCTCGGCTGCTTGCATCATGCGACGCTGCGTGTCCAACGTGGCCTCTTCGCCCGGCTCTGGCATCAGCTTATCAAGTTCAACAACCGCATGGCGCAAGAAATCTTCTTCTGCGCGGGCCTCTGCAACGCGGACCTCGGCGGCTGTTAATGCCTTGCGGGCCGCCGACAGGGCACGCCATGCCACGCGAGACTTGGCTATATCAGGTGCAAGTGTCGCAAATTCATCTAACATGTCGCGGTGACCACGCGGGTTCAGCAACCCACGGTCATCGTGCTGGCCGTGCAATTCCACCAATGTTTCGGATAGTTTTCGTAGAACGTCACCACTCACGCGGCGGTCATTGATCCATGCGGTTTTGCGGCCATCACGGGTGTTGATACGGCGCAGAATAACCTCGCCGTCCTCAACCTCAATGCCAGCCTCATCCAATACCGCACGACCTGCATGATTGGCAGGCAAATCAAAAGCTGCAGTGACTTCACCCTGCTCAGCGCCAGAGCGAACCAATTCAGCACGCCCCCGCCAGCCAAGCACAAAGCCTAGACTATCAAGTAAAATGGATTTACCCGCACCGGTTTCGCCTGTCAGCACATTAAGACCAGGCTGGAACGACAGTTCCAACCGGTCAATGATTAGCATGTCACGAATATCTATATGGCGAAGCATGTCTGCGTAGGATGGGTTTTAACCCATCCCCCTATCAAAGCCATTCGCCACGAATAACTTGGCGGTACACCGATGATAGCCAACTATCACCCACGATAGACATCGAAAGCCCCTGCCCTGTCAGCAAAGCAAAACTATCCTGATACCATTCAGTTGATTGATAATTATGGCCCAAAATAGCACCCGCTGTCTGGGCTTCATCTGTTAGGCCAAGCGATAGATAACTTTCGACCAAACGGTGCAATGCTTCTGCCGTATGTGACGTGGTCTGGAAATCCTCAACCACAATGCGGAACCGGTTCACGGCAGCCGCATAATGTTTACGCTTCAGATAATAGCGGCCAATTTCCATTTCCTTGCCAGCAAGGTGGTCAAACGCCAGGTCAAATTTCAAAATCGATGACCGTGCATATTCAGTATCGGGATACGTCTCGATCACCGTGCGCAGAGCCTGCAATGCTTGGAATGTTAGCCCCTGATCGCGGCCAATCTCGTCAATCTGGTCGTAATAGGACAGCGCCAACAGATACTGAGCATAAGCGGCATCCTCGGACGCTGGGTAAAAATCAACGTACCGTTGGGCAGATGCACGGCTATTTGGATAGTCACCATCCTTATGATAGGCAAAAGCCTGCATAATCAGCGCGCGTTTGGCGAAATCCGAATACGGATATAGCCGTTCGATCTCACCAAAATAGATTGCGGCATCATCGGCTTGACCGCGTTCAAGCTCGTACTCGCCGCGCTCAAAGATTTCAGCGGCGGTGTAATCTTCCAACGCACCGGTTCCCGCAAGGTCCAACGAACCACACGACATCAGCAAAACAAGGGCGGACACGCCACACAATGTGCGTCCTGCACGTCCGATCTGAAAATTGGCTTTTGACATCAACTGCCCCTGCACTTCAAACGTCGCTCTGGGGTCTGTCCCGCAGGCGTCTTGCGCATTGGTCTAGCATAGAAAAATCGGGTGCAAAATCCCTTTTGCGTCATTGCGCGAAACTCCGATCACGCAACAGCGAAAAGATCGGCTTTACTGACGCCCACTCCGGGCAAACGCGCAGCTATTTTTGCATCACAACGCGCCCAACGCCACGCATCCGGCTGCGCAAAAAGCGCCTGCAATAAGCGGTTTGTCATCGCATGGCCTGCCCGCACACCAGTGTAGCGCCCAAGAATTGGCGCACCAGCGCTATATAAATCACCCAATGCATCCAACATCTTATGACGCACAGCTTCGTCTGTGTGGCGCAAACCACCCGGGCTTAGAATTTGATCACCGTCCACAACGACAGCATTTTCCAAGGTACCGCCCAAAGCCAAGCCATTGGCCCGCATCGCATCAACGTCAGATGACCGACAGAATGTGCGACTGTCACACAATTCGCGCACAAATGCACCATTCGCCATATTCAATGTCTTGGCCTGATGGCCAATCGCGGAATCGGTAAAATCGATATCGAAATCAATTTGTAGGCTGGTGGCAGGTGACAGCATCGCCATTGCGGGGCCATCTTTGACAATCACATCAGACAATATCTCGATTGCATAAAGCGGAGCCGCATGACGGGTAAGGCCCGCATCAACAATCCCGCGCACAAAGGCAGCTGCACTGCCATCCATGATCGGCACTTCAGGACCATCAATATCGACCACCACATTGTGTACGCCCGTCCCTGACAGCGCCGCCATCAGGTGTTCAATCGTAGAGACAATCAATCCAGCAGGATTTGTCAGGCGTGTGTTAAGGGGGGATAAAACAACATTGCTCCAAACCGCCTCAATCTGGTTGTCTCCCACCACGTCCACACGGCGAAATACGATACCGGTATTTGCAGGCGCAGGCCGCAGCACAAGCGTCGCAGGGGCACCGGTATGAAGACCGACCCCTGTAAATGTGACGTTTGATTTCAGCGTGGTTTGCACGTGGGTAACCTTAATAAGCGATTCATCTTTGTTGCCCCTTACCTAAGTGCGGGGCGCACCGCGCTCAACTCACTCTTTGCAACGGTCTGAAACATCTCTGAAGCACTTGGACAGGTTATTGTTTCTAAACGAAAAAAGCCGCCCACATGGGGCGGCTTTGATCCTACGACGTAACGTCTATTTTTGATTAGTTCGCCTGACGACGCAGGAACGCAGGTATTTCGATGCGCTCTTGCTCTGGATCAGCATCAGCAACTGGCTCCTCATGGATCGGCGTAACCTGTGGCTGTTCACGCTGTGGCTGTGCTTCTGCAGCAGCTCCAGTCATGCGATTGATCAGGCTATTGATGCCAAACCGTGGGCGTTCACCTTCGGCAACGGCAGGTGCAGCAACTGGCTGTTGACCTGGCGCGCGCGATACGGCTGCCTGCAAACGCGCCATTGCCTCTGGCGACGGCGTGCCTGCGGTTGGTGCGCGCGGCGCGACAAATGCTTCTGGTGCATCCATTACTGGCTCAGCGCGTGGCGTATACGCTGGCGCTGGCAGATCATCAGTTTCGGCCAATGCTTCGTGGATATCGGCAAAGTCATCTTCGATTGGCTCAACCTCACGGGCATCATCCAAACCTTCGAACAATGTCTGTGCGACAGGTGCGGGCGCTGTATATTGCGCCGCAACTGGCGCAGCAACGACAGCTGCTGCAACTTCGGGCGCAGCCGCAACTTCAGGCTGAACCTGCGGCTTCAATGGAGCGGCCATAGACCGACGCGGAAGCGGCAAATCAGCAGACCGGATCGCAGCATCAATGCCCGTTGCAACAACAGACACGCGCATTTTGCCTTCCATGCCAGTATCAAGCGTGGAGCCCACGATGATGTTGGCTTCTGCATCAACCTTTTCACGAATTTTGTTGGCTGCTTCGTCCAATTCAAACAACGTCAGGTCATAACCACCTGTGATGTTGATCAGAACGCCACGCGCACCTTCCAACGAAATCTCGTCAAGCAGTGGGTTCGCGATGGCTTTTTCTGCGGCCTCGATGGCGCGATTTTCGCCTTCGGCTTCGCCTGTGCCCATCATCGCTTTGCCCATCTCGTCCATAACGGCGCGAACATCAGCAAAGTCGAGGTTGATCAAGCCCGGACGGACCATCAGGTCAGTCACGCCTTTAACACCTTGGTAAAGCACATCATCAGCAAGCTGGAATGCTTCGGTAAACGTTGTCTTTTCGTTGGCGAGACGGAACAAGTTCTGGTTTGGAATGATGATCAGCGTATCAACGACCTTTTGCAGGGCCTCGATGCCATCTTCGGCTTGCTTCATCCGCTTGCCACCCTCGAACTGGAACGGCTTGGTCACAACACCAACAGTCAGAACACCAAGCTCACGCGCGGCCTGTGCGATGATTGGAGCAGCCCCAGTACCAGTGCCCCCACCCATACCAGCAGTGATGAAACACATGTGTGCGCCAGCAAGGTGATCGACAATTTGCTCAATGCTTTCTTCAGCAGCGGCGGCGCCGACAGTCGCACGCGCACCAGCACCTAGACCCTCAGTAACCTTCACGCCCATCTGGATGCGCGCCGCGGCCTTGGCGTGCTGCAGCGCTTGCGCGTCAGTGTTGGCAACGACGAATTCGACCCCGTCCAACTCTTTTTCGATCATGTTATTGACAGCGTTGCCGCCTGCCCCACCTACACCAAATACGGTGATGCGTGGTTTCAATTCTTCCTGACCGGGAATGGAGAGGTTCAATGTCATTGCTCTGTCCGCCTGTTTTTTTGGGCCCGTCCCACCGGGGCTTTTTCTCGAAATTAGATCAACAATAGACCCATCGGCCCTGCAGGTCACGTAAAAACCGCAATAACGACACCAAATATGGGGATATTTCGTGACATTTACGCCGGATTTGGGTCCATCGGCAATATCTTGCGTATTACCAGTTGTCCTTAAACCATTTTACGGCGCGCTTTAACGATCGCGCGGGGTATTTGTCGGCAGGGATTTCAAAGTCCCACCATTCGTCTTGTGGGTGTGCTGCGAACAATGTCAGGCCAACTGCGCCCGAAAATGCCGGCCCAATCGCCGCCTGTGGCAATCCTTGCACACGCAGTGGACGCCCCAATCTGACCTGCTGGCCAAGTATCTTGGATGCAAGCCCATCAAGGCCCGGGATTTGACTTGCGCCACCTGTTAGAACGATCTGCTGGGATGGCAGATGTTCGAACCCAGCGGCGTCTAAACGCACGCGGACTTCTTCCAAAATTTCTTCGACACGGGGCCGCATAATCCCGATCAGCTCGGCCCGTGACACTGTACGGCGATCATGTTCATAGTCACCAGTATCGCCGCCAATCTCAATCATCTCGCGGTCATCCATCCCCGTGGCAACAACGCCGCCATAGAATGTCTTGATCCGCTCTGCCGTCGCCATTGGTACCGACAGCCCCATGGAAATATCGCCCGTCACATGGTCCCCGCCCATACGAACGGTATCGGCGTAAATCATATGTTTTTTCATGAACACGGAAATACTCGTGGATCCACCACCAAGGTCGATACACGCCGCCCCGAGTTCCTGTTCGTCTTCAACAAGCGACGAAATGCCGGACGCATAGGCACTTGATGCGATCCCAGCCAATTCAAGGTCACAGCGTTTGATGCAAAAGAAAATATTCTGCAATGCAATGCTATCAACCGTCAGCATATGCATATCGCAAGTTAGCTGATTACCGATCTGCCCACGCGGGTCAGCCATACCAGATCGGTGATCAAGTGCAAAATTGACAGGCTGCGCATGCAAGACATCACGTTCTTCACCGTAATCAGGTACGTCACATGCAGCCATCACGCGGCCTATGTCACCGTCGGTCACCAGACCGTTTTCAATATCGATCGCACCATCGAGGCCATACGACTTAGGACGCCCGCCAGCAATACAGGCGATTACATGGTCAACACGGACATTCGCCATTTTCTGGGCCGCCTGCACAGCCGTCCGAATAGCGCGTTCAGTTTCCTGCATCGCATCGACTTCACCAAATTTCACACCGCGTGAACGGGTTGTTGCGGCACCAATCACGCGAAACGATGACTGACCTGCCAGCGATCCCATGCCGTCGGCATCGCGAAATGTCTCTGGGCCGTCAAACCGGAGCACCAAACAAGCGATCTTACTTGTCCCGATATCCAAAATGGCGATCACACCGCGCTGCATGGCCGCTTTGCGCATGTTTCGCATAGCACGTTGGCTGTCGTATAAATCGCCCATTAGTTGTCTGCCTCTGTATGGCTCGCGCGACGAAATGCGTCGGCGGCTTCCTTATTCATTCTAAGTGTTGGTCGGTTGCCATTGCGCATATCCACAACAGCCACATCGCGGTCCAGCATGTCGCGGGCCTGATGCAAAACAATCACGCGATCAAGCGCGGCGACGGGGTTTTCACCCGGCAACATGATGCGCTGATCGCGATCCAAAACCACATCCCAACGACGTTCACCCATGCGGACAAGGCCACGCACACGTTCTGCAATCGGCTTGGCATCAAGGAACAACGCAAGCGCCTCGTCTATATGGGTTTGCGCACCTTTGCCGGCGATAAGCGGCAGATCAAGCCGGTCCCCACGGGTCGCTACAAATCCGGCAAACGTGCCGTCTTCGTCCAGTAAACGCAGATTAGGGCCATCGCGCCATAGGGCGACTGGCGCGCGCGGCGTAATTTCCACGTTCAACACACCTGCATCGCCAACACGCACACGGGCGGACCGAACTGCATCAAGCGCCTCCACAGTCGTGCGCATGGCTTCCAGATCAAGATCAAACGACGAGACCGGAAATGCGACGGGCAATTGATCCAAAACAATCGCGGTCAAAACCTCATCGGCCCCAGTCACACCCAAAGACGCAACCATAAATTCAGGGCGTTGCTGCACGCCCTGCTTCATCTCTAGGATTTTTGCAGCCGCCATTTCCCGGTTCGCATCGTGACTATACCAACTGACCGAAATAATCGTGACCAAAGCAAGTGGCACGCCCACACGGATCAGACCGCGAAAACCGGGTGTCAGCATCATGCGCTGATAGCGGTATTTCCACTTGGACGGAGCCGGATCACGGGGTAATGCGCGGCGGCGCGGGGCACTTAACGGTCGCATGATGCATCCTCCACCATCCAACGGCACAATTCAGGGAACGAAATCCCGACCGATGCGGCTTGTTCAGGGGCAAGCGATGTTGGGGTCATACCAGGTTGTGTGTTCGTCTCGAGCAAAATCAAACCATCCAAGCCGCGGGTCTCATCCCACCGAAAATCAGTACGGGTTAAACCACGGCACCCCAAAACGCAGTGGGCGCGACGGGCGTACTCCATACATGCATCAAAGATATCCGTAGGAATATCAGCGGGGATCACATGACGCGATCCACCTTGCGCGTATTTGGCGTGATAGTCATACCAGCCATCCACGATGATATCCGTAACCGTCAGCGCGCGGTCCATCACCACAGTCGTCGTCAACTCGCGACCGGGCGCATATGCCTCGACCATCACCTGTTCAGGCATATCGTTAGCGAGCACAGGCGGACCATTCGAATCCGCGTCAACTATATAGATGCCAACACTGGAGCCTTCGTTAAAAGGCTTCACAACATAAGGTGGTTCTAAAACATGCGCCGCTTGAACTTCAGCAGAAGTCGCAACGACCGAATGCATGTATGGAAGGCCGTGAGCTTTATAAATTTCTTTGGTGCGCTGTTTGTCCATCGTAACAGCCGACGCCATCACACCAGAATGCGTATAGGGAATTTTCATCCACTCAAGCATACCTTGCACGCAGCCATCTTCACCCCAGCGGCCATGCAGGGCGTTGAACACAACATCAGGAGAAATATCTGTCAAACGCGCAGCGAGATCGGGGCCAGCATCGACCTCAATCACATCACATCCTGTCTCCCGCAAAGCAGCTGAACACTCGGTGCCCGAACTCAGTGAAACATCACGTTCCGCTGACGGACCACCCATCAAAACAACAACTCTCGGGTTTGCCCTGCTCGACATAACCCACCACCTTTAACGCGGACCTTTTGCGGCCCGTCATTTATATTTGGTCCCTACCAAGGACCTGCTCCTAATTTCAGGAGCGTTTGTTCTTAACTACGCGTTTTAGGAACCGTTACGATCACCTACCCGCATAATTTCCCATTCTAGCGTGATACCACTGGAATCGTAAACCTTTTTCCGCACCAACTCGCCCAAATCTTCTAAATCAGCAGCAGTAGCGCCCCCAGCGTTGGTCAAAAAATTAGAATGCTTGGTATTCATGACGGCCCCACCAATGGTTGCACCGCGCATGCCAGCGTCATCAATGACCTTCCACGCCTTCAGATCGTGCACATCATCGGCCTGCCCCGTCGACGAAAACCCAGCCGGATTGCGGAATGTAGACCCTGCCGTGCGATCCTTAGTCGGTTGCGTTTCATCTCGTTTGACCAACTGATCATCCATACGGGCCAACAATGCGTCGGTGTCACCCGCGGGGGGCAACAAAGTCGCACCAACGATCACCGCACCATCAGGCAAGGTTGAACTGCGGTACGCCAACTGCAAATCAGCAGCAGCCAAGTTCACGACCACACCATCGCGCATCACAACCGTGACGTTTTGCAAAACATCTGCCGTATAACTGCCATAACAACCCGCATTCATCCGAACAGCACCACCAATCGTACCTGGAATGGTGCGTAAAAAAGTCAGGTCAAGCCCCTCTGTCGCAGCTTTGCGCGCCACATGCGCATCCAACGCAGCAGCACCAGCGGTTACCACACCCCCATCAAAGCTGATCGCGTTAAAACCGCGCCCAAGCCGGATCACCACACCAGGCACGCCACCATCACGGACAATCAGGTTCGACCCGACGCCCATCGGGAACACGGGTACACTCGGATCAAGGGCTGCCAAAAACGCAGACAAATCGTCGACATCAGCAGGCTGGAACAGCACATCTGCAGGGCCACCAACACGCATCCACGTCAGATCAGCAAGGCTGCGATCAGGGGTCAAGGTGCCGCGCACCACAGGCAAATGATCAATCATGGTTCAATCCTTAAATCTGCGCCGCAAGAGCATATAGCCCAACATCGCGCCCACGCCAGCGCCAATCAGTGCAGGCAGAAACGACACCATCGCCACGCCAATCGCAAACAATGGATCAATACCAACCGGTGTCGTCGATGCGAAGATGAAAATCGTCAAACCTGCGGCAAGCAATGACATCACGGTCAACGCCAAGCCTGATTTTTGCGCCAACATCAATCGGGCCATGACAGCAAACGGGATCATCGCAGACACAAACATCACCGCGATTATGGTCAGGTCAGCCATCACGACCGACCAATCGCTTGGCCCAACGAGTCAGGTAAATCATTGGCCACCGCAACATAGACATACCCGCGATCAACACAATCAATCCAACCCACAGACCATTTTGATAGGCCACCCAAATCAAAAGCGGAATGCCCACACCAATAAGCAGATAGGCACGTTGCCATAGATTATCCTTGGACGGGATCATCGCCATGACATTGGCGGCCAACAGCCAAAGTGCTGCACAAATCAACGAAGGCGTCATCATTTCGGAAGCTCCGGGTTTTCGCCGCGGGCGCGGGCGTAAAAATAACGTAATGGATTGCGAAACATCGACACAAACGCGGCGGCGGCAAGCAAGCCCACGATCCAGCCAAAATCAGCGCCAATCCAAACGATCAACACAGGGGCAAGCACCAACAAAGTGACCCCCGGCACAAACTGACGGCGCATCGGCAGCAAAGCCGCAATGACAGCCAAAACCACCCAGATACAGCCGATGATGAGGGATATTTTCATCCGCCCAACCCCGGAATATACTGCGACAGGTATGACAATCCGAGATAACCCTCTTGAAGAGCTTCCTGCGCGACGTCTCCAATTTTGTCAGCGGCACCAGCGATGTCCGCAACATTTTTGACAGTCTTGCCAATGGATGTTTTATTTGCTGGGTCAATCGCATTGAGTTGATTCACCTCAAGCGCCGCACGGGTCGAAACATCGACGGCAAATTGCCAAGCCATTTTCCGTTCTTCAATATCCGAATTAGGATCAAGCAATACCTTTTTTGCCAAAGCGGCAAACACACGCATTTGGCCTTCACCGTCGCCTTCCAAACCATGACAAGAAAGCGCGGCCATAGCCAATTCAGCTGTACTTGTACGTTCGATTTGCATTGTCAACTTACGATCAACTGACCGGCGAACAGGCTCTGACAGCAGACAAATGTCTGAAGCCAAACTGCCGAAGTCTTCCGTAAGACTTTCAGCGGCAGAAAACCCATCATGCCCTTTTTCTCTGATCAAGCGATTAATGTGACGTGTTGAGCGAACGATCTCATCATGCAACGCTTGGGGGTCGGCTTCATGTTGTTTCAACTTCCGTTTTAACGCTTCGATTTCTGGCGAAATGACTGCCTTTACGACTGCACCCATTTGGTTATGGCCGCCTTCTTTCTTACATCGGACGTTAAATTCTCGCAAAAACCTGCGGGCTTTCTTGATCACTTCACCGAGATCAATGACCTCAACGGGCACAAGCAATAGTTTATCCGTTTCACGATTTATTTTAGCCCGATGACCATAAGGATTTTGCGCAGTGAAGTCCTCGAGCGTATAAACCGCCAGCACATCATCAAACAGCGGTGTGACCAATGCGGGATCGCCGAGCCAGTCTTCTTTTGTCAGGTTGGATAGGATCGGGGCCAACAGGTCGGCGTGGATGTTTTTGCCTGTCAGAATCCGGTCATAACACGCAATCCAGAATCGCCAATCGTGACCGGTTTTGTCAGCGGCGAAGGCGATGCGCGCAGCGGACCAATCATTGGCAATATCTTGGGGCATCGCATCATCGGGCCATAGCGGTGTGCGCGTCTGAAAATCGGTCTGCGCCAAGTCATCTCGCACCCCCTGCCAAATAGCTGAAGCGTCGGCGGTGGCGGAGGCGGCGGAGGCGACGGCGGAGGCGTAGGCGGAGGCGGAGGCGGAGGCGGAGGCGACGGCGGAGGCGACGGCGGAGGCGACGGCGGAGGCGACGGCGGAGGCGGAGGCGACGGCGGAGGCGGCGGCGAAGGCGGCGGCGAAGGCGGCGGCGGCGAAGGTGGAGGCGGCAGTTGGCACAAGACGAGCAACTTGCGTCATTGTGATGGCCCCAAAAATTGGTAATGCGGTAACCTTGTCCTTACCCACAGGCGTATTTTTGGCAAAAAATAGCAACGCGACAGGCGCCACACGAGCAGCGGCACGCCTGGCCACGTATTTTGCCGTTTGCGCACCAACGTCATCAGGCAACCCATCCAAATAGGTCTTTAAACTGCCCCGATCTACGACCTCTGCAATCTCCAAATCCTTAACCTTTCAATCGCGCGGGCAGCCCGTTCGCCCATGTCGAGATTGTCCCGGCCCCCAAGCACACAACCATATCACCCGGTTTGGCTTGTTCGCGCACCAGCCGTTCTAGGTCGTCTTCGGATGCGACAGCGCGCGCGTGGCGGTGGCCGTGACGGATCAACCCTGCGACCAGATCATCACGGGTCGCGCCCTCAATCACGTCTTCGCCAGCGGAATACACATCCGCGATACCCACGACGTCGGCATCGTTAAAACACGCGCAAAATTCATCAAAATGGTGATGCAAACGTGTGTACCGGTGCGGCTGATGCACGGCTATTACGCGGCCTTCGCTGGCTTGACGCGCGGCTTTTAGAACGGCTGTAATCTCCACCGGATGGTGGCCATAATCATCAATGATCGTGACGCCGTTCACTTCACCCACCTTGGTAAAGCGACGGTTCACGCCGCCAAATTCCTTTAACGCTTTGCGAATTTCATCCTTTTTCAGCCCCAAATGACGGGCCACAGCCACAGCCGACAGCGCATTGCTGACGTTGTGATCACCCGGCATCGGCAATTCGCAGCCTTCGATAACGTCATCTTCGGCCTGTAGGGCCACATCGAAATGGGCAACGCCCGCTTTGTAATGCAGGTTCTCGGCGCGCACGTCGGCTTGAGCGTTAAAGCCATATGTTGTCACGCGGCGATCTGTCAGCTTACCAACAAGCGCTTGGACCTCGGCGTTATCGGTACAGCAGACAGCCAGCCCGTAAAACGGAATGCCCGACACAAAATCATAAAACCCCTGACGCAGGTTTTCGATCGTGCCCCAGTGGTCCATATGTTCGGGGTCGATATTGGTCACAATGGCAATGGTTGCTGGCAGACGGTTGAACGTGCCGTCACTTTCGTCCGCCTCTACCACCATCCATTCGCCCTGCCCCATACGGGCGTTGGACCCATAAGCGTGAATAATGCCGCCGTTGATGACCGTCGGGTCGATCCCACCTTCATCCAGCAACGCCGCAACCATTGTTGTTGTCGTCGTTTTGCCGTGCGTTCCAGCAACAGCTACGTTTGATTTCAAGCGCATCAATTCGGCCAGCATTTCCGCACGGCGGACAATCGGAAGCCCCTTGGCGCGGGCCTCATCCAGCTCTGGGTTACCTGGTTTAATAGCTGATGAAATGACAATGACGTCGGCGTCGGTCAGGTTTTCGGCCTTTTGCCCCATAAAGATGGTCGCACCCAGTTTTTCCAAACGGTCGGTGATCGGCGTTGGTTTCAGGTCGGACCCCTGCACGGTATACCCATGCTCCAGCAGAACCTCGGCGATACCAGACATGCCAATGCCGCCAATGCCCACAAAGTGAATAGGACCCACATCAAGGGGCAGTTTGGTTGCAGTCGCGTTCATATCTTGTCTTTCTTTTATTCTTTTGCGGCCAAGTCTTCGACCAAAGCCACCAGACGCTCCGTTGCATCGGGTTTGCCACACGCCGTGGCCACTTGAGACATTTTTAATGCCGCCGCACTATTGGTCAAAACAGCCGTAATTTGTTCGGCCAAAGCGGGCGCAGTAAATTGGCTTTCGGGGATCAAAATTGCAGCGCCTGCGTCGACCATGCCGCGCGCATTGGCCGTCTGGTGGTCGCCCGTTGCCGCAGCAAAAGGAACCAAGATCGCGGGGCGCCCAATCACTGTCAGATCAGCAATAGTCGATGCGCCCGAACGGGTCACAACCAATTGCGCCTCTGACATGCGAACTGGCACATCGTTAAAAAATGGCTGAACATCAGCGTCAATATCGGCATCCGCATAGAAAGCCGCAACGCGCATTCCGTCTTCGGCGCGGGCTTGATGGGCCACGCGAATATTGCGACGTAATTCTTCTGGTAGGCTTGCAATCGCTTCAGGCACAACATCGGACAAAATTCGCGCGCCCTGACTGCCACCCATCACAAGAATCGACATCGGGTAATCACCGGGCGGAATGTATCCAGCACCAGCGCGTTGTAAAATAGCGTCGCGCACTGGGTTCCCGACATCAATGCCCTCAACGCCATCGGGTAAATCAGCGGGCCACGTGCCGCAGGCAACTATATGCACGCGTTTGGCGAACACCCTGTTCACACGACCCAAGACGCCGTTTTGTTCGTGGATCATACGCGGCACGCGGTGAATATATGCGGCCACCATCGCGGGAATCGCGGGGTATCCGCCAAAACCCACAACAACATCAGGCTTTTCGCGGAACATGCGCCATTTTGCACCGCCAATGCCCGCGAGAATGCGGAATGGCACAGTGAGTTTTGCCGCGATGCCACCACGAGCAAAGGTTGCTGATTTCACGACATTAATCTCGACCGCATCTGGAAAACCGCCTGCATAGCGGGCACCACGATCATCGGTCGATAACTTAACACGCCAGCCACGCGCCAACATTGCCTCGGCCAGTGCTTGGGCTGGAAACATGTGACCACCAGTGCCACCAGCCGCAATAACGAGTAACTTTGTCATCGGCCGCGACGCATCAAAATATCACCAATTTCGCCTTGTGGACGAGTGCGTGTGAACGCAAGCAACATGCCCATCGCAATACCGCCTGCAATGATGGACGACCCACCGTAGCTAACAAACGGCAGGGTCATGCCCTTGGCTGGCAGCAACCGCACAGCCACGCCCATGTTGATCATCGCCTGCACGCCAAACGCACAGGCCAGTCCGGTCCCCGCAAAACGAATGAATGGGTCACGTTCTTTGAGCAACCGCAACAAGCTGCGCACCACAATCACGCAATACAGCGCGATGATCGCAAGCACACAGATCAGGCCGTATTCTTCGGCGGCAACTGCGATAATGAAATCCGTATGCGCATCGGGCAGCGACCATTTCACTTGACCTTCGCCAACACCAACTCCAAAAAACCCGCCTTCACGGATCGCATTGGTGGCATAGCCAAGCTGGGTGGTTGGGTCCAAATCAGGGCTGAGAAACCCATCGATTCGGCGGGCAAAGTGTTCGGAATTCGCATAAGAAAACCAACCAATAGCGATCACAGCAGCGCAAAGTCCCGCCAGCAAGATCATTGGCGCGCCAGCCACAAAATACATGACACCCCATGAAAAGAGCACAAGGCAAGCCTGGCCAAAGTCAGGCTGCATCGCAAGAAATGTACAAATTACAATAGTAAGAAGGAATGAATACATCCGACCCGGCGGCCCGCCAATTTCTAGGCCCGCGGCCATAAGCCACGCGGCCATCACCACAAACCCGGGCTTTAAAAACTCGGACGGCTGTAAAGATGCAAAGCCAAGGGAATACCAACGCACAGCCCCTTTGCCAAAGTCAGTGCCGAAAAATGGCAGACCCATCAACGCGATAAAGGCGATGACAAAACCAATCACGGCCAAACGGCGGACCATCTGCGGCGTCATCATAGACGTCAGCAACATCGCGATCATCGCAATCCCACCAAAGACCGCCTGACGGCTCACGTAATGAAACGGTTCAAGTCCGTTTTTGCTGGCCAATGGGGGCGAAGACGCCAAACCCAGCAGCAAACCAATGCCAAAAAGCATCAGCACACAGCTCATTGTCCATTTATCAATTGTCCGCCACCACCGTGGAAGAACAGGGTCACCCGCATAAACCGGGACCGTGCCATAGACCATTTCCGTCATGGGATTACCGCCAATACTGCCTCAAATCGCCCGATTTTTCGGGTCTGACACCACTTCTAGCGTGTTTGCCCCTCTATTTCTACTGCAAATTGTGGGTGCGCCGAAACTTGCTGGTGTGTTGCAAATCTCTGCTCTTGCACATTTGTGCAATTCGCGGCACCTGAACCACATGCAAGTCAAAACCCTTATAATCGGCGCAGGTGCCGCAGGCATGATGTGCGCCGCCCATGCCGGCAGCGGCGTCCTTATTGTCGACCACGCAAAAGCAGCGGGTGACAAAATCCGCATATCGGGTGGTGGGCGCTGCAATTTTACGAATATGGGCACGACGCCGGCTAACTTCCTGTCGGCTAATCCGCATTTCGCGAAATCTGCGCTGAAACGGTATACCCAATGGGATTTCATCAATCTCGTGGCGTCCCACGGGATCGCTTACCATGAAAAAACGCTGGGTCAGCTGTTCTGTGATAATTCCGCCAAAGACATCATCGCGATGCTGCATGCCGAAATGGCGGGTGCGCAGCTTTGGCTGAAAACTGATGTTGGTGACATTAGCCATAACGGCACCCACTTTTCCGTGCAACTGACCAAAGATGGCGTAACGCAGACCATCACGGCAACCAATTTGGTCATGGCATCGGGCGGTAAATCCATTCCCAAAATGGGTGCAACGGGCCTTAGCTATCAGGTCGCTGATCAATTTGGCCTCGATATTATCGCACCCCGTCCCGGCCTTGTGCCGCTGACGTTCACCGATGATCGGTTCAAACCGCTCGCGGGGACCGCCCTGCCCGCGCGGATCACTGCAGGCGACACCAGTTTTGACGAGGCGCTGCTGTTCACGCACCGCGGCCTGTCGGGCCCCGCGATATTACAGGCATCATCGTACTGGCATGAGGGCGAGGCAATCCGCACAAACCTGATCCCACAATTCGACCTATACACCGCTCTACGTGACGTGCGTATTACGATGGGTCGCAAGGCGCTTACCACGGTTCTGTCGCTGCACCTTCCCGCACGGCTGGTCAGCTATCTGGCCGACATCATGGACCTATCGGGTAACCTCGCAGACAGGTCCGACGCCAGCCTGCAATCGGTCACTGACGCGCTGTCAAACTGGAAAATTACACCATCAGGGTCCGAAGGATACCGCACAGCCGAAGTCACCTTGGGCGGCGTGAATACAGACCATCTAAGTTCCAAAACCATGGCGTCAAAGACAATGCCAAACCTGTATTTCATCGGGGAATGTGTCGACGTGACAGGCTGGCTTGGTGGCTACAACTTTCAATGGGCGTGGTCATCTGGGTGGGCCGCAGGCCAAACGATCAACCAATAATCGCCTGCACCTGCGCAATAAAGTCGTCGCCGCGCACCTCGAAACTGTCGTATTGGTCAAAGCTCGCACAGGCTGGGGCCAATAGTACGACATCACCCGCCGCCGCATCGGAAGCCGCAGCAGCGACCGCAGCTTCCATCGTGCCACATACAACAGTATCAACGCCGACCAACTGACGCGCAAAATCATCGGCCTCGCGGCCAATCACATAGGCTTTTTGCACAGCGCCAACATGCGGCAGCAGCGCATCCAACCCACCGTCTTTTTGCAAGCCACCGCAAATCCACCGGATCTTTGGAAACGCTTGCAACGCCTTAGCAGCGCTATCCACGTTCGTCGCCTTGCTGTCGTTCACAAAACGCACGCCGGCTTTTTCGCCAACTAATTGCGACCGATGTGGCAAACCACCAAAGCTGCGCATCGCAGACTCAATCGCTTTTGGGCTGAAGCCCAATGTCCGGCAAGCAGCATAAGCGGCACAGGCGTTTTGGTGGTTGTGCGCGCCAGGTAATCCGGCGATGTCGCGCAGATCGATTGATGTCACCTGACGGCCTTTGCGGTACTCGGACAAGAAACCTTTGCGGGCAAATACAGACCACGCAGCGGACTCTAGTTTCTGGCCAGATGACACCTGAATGACGCGATCATCGGTAGGACCCATCGCCATTTGGTTGGCCAAATATTGGCCTTCAGGGTCGTCCATGCAGATAATACAGCGGTCAGGTCCACCTTCGGAAAATAAGCGGCGTTTGGCTGCGAAATAGCCGCCCAAGCCTGCGTGGCGGTCAAGGTGATCTGGTGAAATATTGGTTAACACGGCCACGTCAGGGGTTAACGCGCGCGCAAGGTCGGTTTGGTAAGATGACAGTTCCAACACGATGACTTCACCGTCATGTGCGGGATCAATATCCAACACGCCACGGCCAATATTGCCTGCAAGTTGTGTAGCGCGGCCATTCTCAAGCACGATGTGGTGGATTAAGGCGCTGGTTGTGGATTTTCCGTTTGATCCCGTCACTGCGATGACGCGTGGCATGGTTGTATAACCGGACCATTCGTCGGTGGCAAAAGATTGAAAAAACAGACCAATATCGTTGTCGACGGGCACACCAGCGCGCCATGCGGCGGCGATGATCGGGTTTGGCGCGGGATAAAGATGCGGAATGCCGGGGCTGACGATGAGGCGTGCGATACCGTCAAAACCGCCTGATCTGGTCAAGTCGCGTAGGGTGAAACCGTCGGCTTGCGCCGCGTCACGTGCTGCGGCACCATCGTCCCACACGACGACTGTGGCGCCGCCTTCTTGTAATGCTAAAACAGCGGCTTTACCCGACCGACCAAGCCCCAAAACCGCGACGGTTTGTCCGTCTAAACCCTGTACTGGAATCATGTGCGTGCCCCTTATTTGCGCCCGCCATAATCACGGCTGCGGGACCGCGTGACAAGGGCGATGGGCAAATCAAACGATATGTTTTGCGCAAGGTTTGCATATGCCGGATTTCGACAAGCCAATGGGGTTATTTGGTGGCGGCAATGATCGCCGCGATGCTGCCTTCGGTCCCTGCAATATCGGGATGATCGGCGGGCAAAGTCGCCTTGCGGATGACAAGGGCCTGTTTCAGCAGATCGTGGGCCTCAGTGAATTTTTTTTTGTGATAGACCATATTCACACCAAGATTGTTTAGGTCTTTGGCATAGTAGGGATGCGCCGTGCCAATCGTGTCGGCAGTGATCTGCAGCGCGTCGCGGTAAAGCCCCCCTGCCTCGCCGTACCGCCCCTGTTCCTGCACCACACCCGCAAGATTGTTGAGGTGGACGGCATAGTCGGGATGCGCCGTGCCAATCGTGTCGGCAGCGATCTGCAGCGCGTCGCGGTAAAGCCCCTCTGCCTCGCCGTACCGCCCCTGATCCTCCACCACACCCGCAAGGTTGTTGAGGTGGATGGCATAGACGGGATCCGACGTGCCAATCGTGTCCGCGTCGATCCGCAGCGCCTCGCGGAAAAGCCCCTCTGCCTCGGCATACCGCCCCTGATCCCGCACCCCTGTTCCCAAATTGTTCAATTGAACTGCGTGTTCCTTGCTTCCCCCCCCAAAATCAGTCTTAGCGCGAGAAACAAGTTTTTCATCCGCAGCGACCGCTTCTTCCCTTTTGCCCATGCGCCATGCCATCATCGAGAAGGATTTAAGGTGATCTGTTGTTTCATGCAGGTGCACTGCGCGTTTGTAGTGGGTATAGGCGTCGTGCCAGCGGACTTGGGCTTCGGCGACTTCGCCACGTCCAAATGCAGCGCGCGCCGCGTTTTGCACGGCCATTTCTTCGCGGGCTTCGATTTCAGCGAAGATATCATCGGCGATGGAGTAGTCGCCTTTTTCCAAAGCCGCTTTGGCCGCAATAATCCGGTCGCCACCAATGTCGTTACCTGCACGTTCAAGGATATCTTCAAGATCAGCGATGCGTTTATTGGCCACAACCAATGCTTCGTCTGGATTAGCGATCTGGGCTTCGAGGTCGGCGATTTGGGCGCGCAGGGTGGATTTTTCAGACTCGTCAGCCGCCTCTAGATCGCGCTCGATGTCTGCTTTAAGCTCACGGCGAAGGCGGATGAATTCAGGGACAGTAAGTGTGGTAATATCATTGGCTTGAACGGGCGCGATCGCTGCTTTCGTTTCGTCATCGAGCTTAACAGTTTCGGTGCGGCCAAAAATTTTGCGGAACGGCTTAAAGACGGTTTCGACAATCGCAATAAGCGCGGCCCCACCACCTAGTTCAAGGGTATACTCAGCGAGAAAACCAAAAAATGCTTCAAACATATTACTGCCTCAAAAATCATTGAGGAAAGTGTAGCGGAATTACCGTTGATGTGAAGCTGATAGAGCGGCGCCCGAACCGAGGGCGCTGCTCGGCGGTGCCGCCGAGCGTGTCGATTGTGGGGAGCGCTTATCTTACTTTGAGCGTTGCTAGGCCGATCATCGCGAGGATGAGCGAGACGATCCAGAACCGGATGACGATCTGCGGTTCGGCCCAGCCCTTTTTCTCGTAGTGGTGGTGGATTGGCGCCATCAGGAACACGCGCTTGCCGGACCATTTGAAGTAAAGCACTTGGATGATGACCGACAGGGCCTCGACCACAAATACGCCGCCGACGATGGCCAAGACGATCTCGTGTTTCGTGGCCACTGCGATTGCGCCCAATGCGCCGCCCAAGGCCAAGGACCCTGTGTCACCCATGAATACGGCGGCGGGTGGTGCGTTGTACCATAGGAACCCGAGGCCTCCGCCGATGAGCGCCATGCAAAAGATCAGGATTTCCCCTGTGTCAGCCACATAATGCAGGTCCAGATATTCGGTGAAATCGGTGCGCCCCACCGCATATGCAATAATCCCAAATGTGCCCGCCGCGATCATCACAGGCATAATCGCCAATCCGTCAAGCCCGTCCGTCAGGTTCACCGCATTGGCCGAGCCAACGATTACGATGATCGCAAACGGAATGAACATGAACCCGAGATTAAGCAGTGTATCCTTCAAAACTGGCACCGCCAGCTGGTTTTGAAGGCCTGCCGGATGATATTGCGCCGCCCAGTATCCTGCAATTGCCGCGATTAAAAGACCAAGCAAAATCCGCACCTTACCGGACACACCTGCTGTCGTTTGCTTGGATACTTTTGCGTAATCGTCTGCAAACCCGATTGCCGCGAATGACAGTGTCACGAACAGAACCATCCAGATGAACGGGTTGTCCAAGCGTGCCCAAAGCAGCGTCGAGAATGTCAGTGCGCCGACGATCAGCAGGCCACCCATCGTAGGGGTGCCTGCTTTGGCAAAGTGCCCTTCGGGGCCGTCTTCACGGATTGGTTGGCCCTTGCCTTGTTTGCGACGCAGCACGTTTATTAATGGAAGCCCAAAGATGAACCCGAATACGAGTGCCGTCATGAATGCCCCGCCAGCGCGGAATGTAATATACCGAAACAGGTTAAAGAAATCGCCGCCGTCAGAAAGCGCGGTGAGCCAGTAAAGCATGATCAGAAACCTTTGTATTCGTATTCAAGTCTAGGCGTTGCGATGCCCGAGTTTGCGGATCGCGTCAACGACTAGGGACACTTTACTGCCCTTTGACCCCTTGACCAGTACAACATCGCCCGCATCCAACAGACGGCCGATCTGGGCGACCATGCTAGCTGCATCGACGGTCCATTCGCCACGCTGCCAATCTGGCAAGGCATCATTCAAGTGCTGCATGCGGGGCCCGACGCAGTGTACGACGTCCAGACTTTGCAGGAATTTGTCATGGGCAATCGCGCGGTGCATTTCACGTTCCGATGGGCCCAGTTCCAGCATATCGCCAAGCACGGCAATGCGCCGACCTTTGACAATGAGCCCTACATTGTCACGCGGGGCGGTGGTTGCCAAAATCTCGAGGCTGGCTGTCATAGATGTAGGGTTTGCGTTGAACGCATCGTCAATCAGATCAAGAGTATCCTCGGGGACAGCAGGATCCAGCACCACGACTTCGCGTGTGCCCCGTCCACCCGGTGGTGCCCATTTTGCGATGTCACGCGACGCCTGCCCCACATCCGCGCCAAGCGCGTCGACAACGGCCAGAACGCCAACAGCGTTCATGGCAAAGTGCCGCCCGGGAACGCCAAGTTTGAACAGATATTCCGTGCCAGCGTGTACGGCGCAAACAACCGTTGTGTCGTCGGTCAAACGCACATCCGTTGCTTGCCAATCAGTGCCATGCACACCAAACAAGATTTGCTTGGCTCCTGTGGCGGCGGCTTTTTCCTGCAAAATCGCTGCTGTTGGAATGTCAGCATTCAGCACCGCAATTCCACCAGACTTCAGCCCATCAATGATCGCGGCTTTCTCAACTGCAATGCCGGACACGTTTTCAAACGCTTCTAAATGTGCGGCGGCAACGGTCGTCACCATCGCCACGTCAAGCTGGGCCATTTGTGCAAGCGGTGCGATTTCGCCAGGGTTGCTCATGCCAATCTCGATCACGGCATATTGCGTATCTGCAGGCATCCGCGCGAGCGTCAAAGGGACACCCCAGTGATTGTTATAAGATGCTTCGGCGGCATGGGTTTTCCCTTGCGGGGTTAATACGGTTCGGAGCATTTCTTTGGTCGAGGTTTTACCAACTGATCCAGTGACACCAACAACTTTTGCGTTTGTGCGGGCGCGCGCGGCGCGGCCCATTGCCGCGAGCGCTATTAAAACGTCGTCAACAATCAACAACGGTGCATCGGCACTCACGCCGTCAGGGCGGTGCGTGACCAAAGCGGCAGCAGCCCCTTTGTCCAAAGCCATAACGACAAAGTCATGCCCGTCACGAATATCCTTTAAGGCCACGAACAAATCGTCAGCCGCAATCGTGCGCGTATCAATAGACACGCCGTTTGCGGACCAGTCACCAGTGGCCTTGCCACCTGTCGCCGCAGCAGCGTCTGCCGCCGTCCAAAGTACGGTCATATCCGGCCCTCCAATGCGGCCACAGCAACGCTGGCCTGTTCGACATCATCAAATGGCAAAACCACATCGCCGATTGTTTGACCGCTTTCGTGGCCCTTGCCCGCAATCAGCAGCGCATCACCCGCAGCCAACGCATCTACGCCGCGCAAAATCGCCTCAGCGCGGTCACCGACCTCCGTCACACTTGGGGTGCCTGTGCCATTCAATGCACCCGCCAAAACGGCAGCACGAATGGTCGAGGGATCTTCGGACCTTGGGTTATCGTCAGTAATAATCACAACATCAGCATGCTCGGATGCAGCGGCCCCCATCAAAGGTCGCTTGCCCGCATCACGGTCACCGCCTGCCCCAACAATCGCAATGATCCGGCCCATCACATGCGGGCGCATCGCCTTGAGCGCAGTTGCAACAGCATCAGGTGTATGGGCGTAATCGACGAACACAGCCGCACCGTTGTCGCGGGTTGCAGCCAGCTCCATCCGGCCACGCACGGTCGTTAAATGTGGTAGCGTGTCGAATACGTCTTGCGGTTCAGCGCCCGCTGCAATGACCAAACCAGCGGCCAATAAAACGTTATCTGCTTGAAATCCGCCGATTAGATTGAGCCGCGTTTGATGCGCCTTGCCCTGCCATTCAAACAACAAGTCCTGCCCTGTTGCGTCAAACCGCTGGCCCTTAAGGCGCAAGCGCGCGTCGACGCTGCGCCCAACGCCAATGACCTCTTGGCCGCGATCAACACAAATGTCGGCAACGCGTTGACCCATTGGATCGTCCAAATTGATCACGGCGACACCGTCATCCGCCAAAACACGGGTGAACAACCCCATCTTGGCGTTAAAATACGCCTCGAAGGTTTCGTGGTAATCCAAATGGTCTTGAGTGAAATTCGTGAACCCTGCCGCGGTCAAAACAACACCGTCCAAACGGCGTTGATCTAACCCATGCGATGATGCTTCCATCGCGACGTGGGTGATGCCATGCGCTGCGGCCTCGGCCATAACCCTGTGCAACGTGATTGGTTCCGGCGTGGTGTGTTTTAACGGATGGGTCCACGCCCCTTCAACGCCCGTGGTCCCAAGATTGACGCCCGCGATATCCATCTCTTCCCATATTTGGCGGGCAAATGTGCTAACGGACGTTTTGCCGTTTGTGCCTGTCACAGCAACGACAGTGCGCGGATGTGCGCCGGACCAAAGCGAGGCAGTCAGCGCCAATGTTTGACGCGGGTCTTGGGCGACGATCAATGCGGCGTCAGACGCGGCCAGTTCAATGGCGGCAATCTCGGCACCTTTTGGGTCCGTCAAAATAGCGGCAGCGCCCATGCGCAAAGCATATTGAATAAATTCAGCACCGTGCACCACAGCACCTGGCAAAGCTGCAAATAACATGCCGTCTTGCACGTCGCGGCTATCAACCGTCAGACCTGTAATTTGGGCATCGCGGCCCGATTGGGCGGCGAGCCCCAGTGCGGCCAAGGATTTCGTCTGTTGCCCCATGTCACTCACTCTTAATTAGTTTGAAGTGAGTGTTACACCGATCGGCTCTGATGTGTCCACTTGCGGACGCAAACCAAGTAACGGTGCTGTGCGGCGGATCATCTCGGCGGCCACAGGCACAGCTGTCCAACCGGCAGTCCGGCGCGGTTTTTCACCAGAGTTTTCTGACGGCTCGTCAAACGTGACAATCAGGATGTATTTGGGGTCGTTAGCAGGGAAAACTGACGCAAACGTTGAGATGGTTTTATCGTCGTAATATCCCCCCCCGCGTTCCTTTGGCTTATCCGCAGTACCGGTTTTACCGCCCACTTCGTAGCCCGCGACCTCGCCGAATGATGCGGTGCCGCGCACGACGACCTGACGCAGCATATCGCGCGCAATGGTGCTGATGTCTTCACGGACAACGCGCGGGCCGTTTTGCGGTGTGGAACGGCGAATTAACGTGGGTTCAACCCGTGTGCCGCCGTTTAAGAGTGACGCATAACCGGTGGCCAAATGCAGCGGTGATGACGACAGGCCGTGGCCGTAAGATATTGTCATAGTGGAAAGTTCTGACCAATTAGGGGGCAATAGCGGCACACCTGACGGGGCTTCTGACAACTCGACTGGTGTGGCCTCCATGAAACCAAGTGATTTCAGGAATACTTGCTGACGCTCTGCGCCGATCTGCATCGCAATGCGTGCAGTGCCGATGTTGGACGACTTCACGATCACATCCGTGGCGGACAATTGCGCGCCATAGTCATGAAAATCACGGATTCTAAAGCGACCCCATTGCAGCGGACCTTTGGTGTCGATCATTGTGTCTTGGTTCAGCAAGCCAAGTTCCATGGCCTGAGCCACCGCAAAAATCTTAAATACAGATCCAAGCTCATAGACCCCTTGCACCGCGCGGTTAAACAGCGGGCTGTCGGATTGGTCGCCAGTGGTCAAAACTTGCGGGCGGTTGTTGGGGTCAAAATCAGGAAGCGACACCATCGAAATAATTTCACCAGTGTGCAAGTCCATTAAGACTGACGCGGCACCCTTGGCATTCATAAGCGACATACCACCAGCGAGGACCTCTTCGGCAGCGGCTTGTACGGTCAGGTCAATGGACAAGGCGAGCGGTTCGCCTTCACGGGCAGGGTCGCGCAAAAGCGCGTCAAATTCACGTTCAACGCCAGCAACACCAATAACTTCGGCACTTGCGACGCCCTCACGGCCATAAGATGCGCCACCAAGAATATGGGCTGCAATCGCACCGTTCGGATACAGGCGCATCTCGCGCGGACCAAACAGCAAACCGGGTGAACCGATGTCATGCACAAGTTGCATCTGTTCAGGCGAAATTTGACGCCTAATCCACATGAATTTGCGATCACCCGTGAAATTAGCAAGGAGCGTTTCGTGCTTTAGTTCTGGGAAAATTTTAACCAGTTCATCCGCCGCATGCGCTGGATCAACCATGTCGCGCGGGTGCGCATACAGCGAATGAGTTTCCAGATTTGTCGCAAGAATCCGGCCATTTCTATCGGTAATATCAGCACGTTGTCCAATGATCGGGTTACCATTCACAGACGCAAGCGGCTCTTCTGGGGTGGACCCAGCAAGCGCGCCCATGCGCATCCCGATAGTGCCGAAGGCAATCACGAACATTGCGCCCAAGACAAGCAAACGACCCTCGGCGCGCAAGCGGGAACTGTCGCGCATCGACTCATGGCGCAAGCGCAGGTTTTCAGCCTCAATCGCGTGGGTATCTTCGCCGCGTTCACGGGCTTTTAGGATGCGGGCAAGTGGGCGGAGCGGTGTGCGGATCATAGCGCGTCCTCGCCTAATGGAACGGGATCGCTATCGACTTCGATAGGGACGACGATCGGCAAAATGTCAGGCAATGGATAAATAATCTGATCCACACGTCCAAACGCATCAGGCATCAACGGCAAAAGACCAAGCCGGTCGAAATTAATCTCAGCCAAGTCAGATAGGCGGTCAGGACGGTTTAAGTACGCCCATTCAGCGCGCAACATGCGAAGGCGTTCATGATTTGCACCAATCTGGGCATGCAAACTGCGTACTTCACCCAAGGCATCGCGGGTTTTGTAGTTTTCCTGATAGGACCAAAACGCCAGCCCCATAACCGCAAGTGCTGCCATCAAATACAAGACTGTCCGCACCTACCTGCTCCCTTTGTTCATCATTGGCATGCCCAGTTTCGCTGGGTCTATATCTGCTGCTGGCGCATCCGTACGGACAGCAACACGCAATTTAGCAGAGCGAGAGCGTGGGTTCATTGCCAGCTCTTCGGCGTCTGCGATGATTGCTTTGCGTTTCTTGACGGTAAAAGCCGCCGCGTCTTGGACGGTCTCGGGCGCATAGCGGTTGGCGTTCGCCATGCCGCCGGACCGTGCCTGCAAGAACCGTTTGACCATGCGGTCCTCAACGGAATGGAATGTCACAACAGCTAGCTGACCACCAGGTTTAAGCGCCCGTTCAGCGGCCATCAGGCCCATCGCCAATTCGCCGTATTCATTGTTCACAGCAATGCGCAACGCTTGGAATGTGCGCGTTGCGGGGTGCGACTGATTTGGTTTGGACCGTGGTAGGCAACTTGCGACAATACTGGCCAATTGCAATGTCGTTGTCAGTGGACGTGCGGCTACAATCGCTTTGGCGATGCGGCGCGATGCGCGTTCTTCACCGTAAAGGAAAATGATTGATGCAATGTCAGCTTCGTCAGCGTCGTTGCAGATGTCAGCGGCAGATTTGCCGGTCTGGGACATACGCATATCAAGCGGACCGTCACGCATGAACGAAAATCCACGCTCAGCTATATCGAGCTGCATAGACGACACGCCAAGGTCGAGGACAACACCGTCAAGGTCAGACGCATATTCATCAAGCTTGGAAAACGTGCCTTCGACGCATTCGATTTTGTCGCCGAAACCGGAAATCCAGTCTGCGGCCATTTCAAACGCTAATGGGTCACGGTCAACGCCGATAACTTTGTCAGCCCCAGCCGTCAGCAATTCGCGGGTATAGCCGCCATTGCCGAACGTGCCGTCAAGCCAAACGCCCGTCACAGGAGTGACCGCCGCGATAATCGGGCGGATCAGAACGGGAATATGTGGGGATGTCGGTGTGGCAGCAGACATCGTGTCCTCCTATCCTTCGCCCAAAAGCGAAAGCGGGTCAAAATCATCGCCCTGACTATCAAGCCACGACGTCATATCCTCGACAACCGTCTCGGTGAACGTCTCGGATTTCCAAATTTCAAAGTGGTCGCCAACGCCGCGGAAATATAGCTCGCCATCTTTCAGGCCCAGCTTTTCGCGCTGACGAATAGGCATGACCGTGCGCCCGTCTTTATCAATCTCCATGCGCATGGATTGACCGATATAGAGGTGCGAGAGTTTCTTTTTCGCGTCAGAGCCTTTTGGCAGCGCGTTGATCATTTCGACCAGCTTACCAAATTCAGCTACTGTATAGACGTGCAGCTCTTTTTTAAGGTGATCACCATAAAGAAGGTACATGCGGGGGTTCAGGCCGTCGGTCCAATCAGGATCTTGAGATTCGAGTACGCGACGAAAATCGGCAGGGATCGACATGCGCCCCTTACCGTCCACCTTTTGGGTGTGTTCGCCTGTAAAACTCAGAACCACTTGTCCACTTGGCCTTTCTTAGCCGTATCGTTAAAATCTTGCCCTTAAAACGAGAAAGGGCGGATTGAAGAAGCTGCCACTACTCAATCCGCCGCTCTCGTCCCGTTTCCGGGTATGTCCAGCTGCGCGCGCCACCTGGGGGGATGTCTGCTCGCTCGCGCGCCGGATCTGTCGTTGGTAAAGACAAGGCCTGTATGAAACCTGCTTTTTGCCGTGGGGTTCTTAGTCGCCCCTTGTTGTCATGTTCTCGTCGTTACCTGTGCATCCTTAGTGACTGATGTGCGGTCACAGATCAACACCCTTCTGGGAATTCATGGTACAAGATGGTGTTTTACGGAGTTATCCACAACCACATCTAGTGTTGAATTGCCAAAAATGCCCCCTGATACTGTATACGATCACGAAACAGTCACTACATCTTGTATGTATCGTTGCAAAACCACAGTGTTCCAGAAAATCCCAAAAAACTTATCCACAGGCGATACCGTGACGGGACAAAATAGGAACATGGATGCATGAGGGTATGAGGTCGTTCAGAATCGCGCCGAATTTTAGAATTCACGCTCTGATTCTACTGTAATTCCAGACATTCCCAGTTGGGATCAGTCAGACAGCCATTTATACATGACGTGAGCGTCGATCATGCCCAACACAGGGTGATGAAACGCTTTTGGCACAGTACCGACCGTATCAAAGCCCAATTTGTGCCAAAGCCGGATCGCGCCTGCGTTTGATGACAGTACAAAATTGAATTGCATCGCGCTGAAGCCAAGCTTGCGGGCTTGGGATTGAGAGGCCGTGCACATTTGTGCCGCGCACCCCTGCCCCCGCGCTGCTTGGCCGACAACATAGCCGCAGTTGCACACGTGTGCCCCGCCACCGCGTTGGTTTGTCTTTATATAGTAGGTGCCGATGATCTGGCCTGCGTCCAGGGCCACATAGCAGGCGGCGGGTTGGTCCATCCAATAAGACAGCGCCGCTTCGCGCGATATGTCAGGATGAACGGCGTAGGTGTCGCCTGCGCGGAAAACAGGTTCAAGCAGGGTCCAGACGGCATCTGCATCGCTGCGGGTTGCCGTCCGGAGTTGCATTTAGGCCATGCCGCCGTCGATGAACCGGCGCGCCATTGCGCGGTAGGCATCGGCCATCGGACCCTCCCCCGCCGCAATCGGCGTACCCGCGTCGCCCGCAAGCCGCGTCTCAAGGTCGATCGGCAAAGATCCAAGGAACGGGATGCCGAAGCGCTCAGCATCAGCAGCAACGCCGCCATGGCCAAAGATATGCGCCTCGTGCCCACATTCGGGACATATATAAGTAGACATGTTTTCGATCATGCCCAGTACCGGCGTTTTCAGCGTGTTAAACATATCAAGCGCTTTACGCGCATCGATCAGCGCAACATCCTGCGGCGTGGACACAACAATAGCGCCCGTCAGTTCCGTTTTCTGGCACAGCGTCAACTGCACATCGCCGGTGCCGGGCGGCAGATCAACGATCAAGACGTCCAGCTCACCCCATTCAACTTGACCAAGCATTTGCTGCAAAGCACCCATCAACATTGGGCCACGCCAAACGATGGCTTTGTCGGGGTCCATCATCAGGCCAATCGACATCATCGTGACGCCGTGGGCTTTCAGCGGAATGATCGTTTTGCCATCTGGGGATGCGGGGCGTTTGTTGACGCCCATCATGCGCGGCTGGCTTGGGCCATAGATATCAGCATCAAGCAGACCAACGCGGCGGCCTTCACGAGCCAACGCGACGGCAAGGTTGGACGACACTGTGGACTTACCAACACCGCCCTTGCCAGACCCAATGGCCAGAATGCGGTCAACGCCAGTCACCTTAGCGGGGCCAGCTTGCGGGGTCGGATGGCGACCAACCTTCAACGATGGTGGCTCTGGTGCCTTGGGCGCAGGGCCGTGAGCGGTCAAGACAACAGATACAGACGTGACACCATCCAATGCTTTTACAGCGATCTCGGCCGCCTGACGCTGTGGCTCCATCTTGGCAGCGATACCTGCATCAGGCGCCTCGATGACAAACCGGACGGTGCCCGCATCAACGCCAAGCGCCCTGATCATATCGCGGCTGACCAGATTGCCGCCATCAGGCAAATCTAATTTCGCCAGCACACCTAGAATGTCATCTTTTGTAATCGCCATAGTCCGTTGCCCCAATTCATATCGTGCCTATTTGCAAGGCTACATGTCGCAGGTTTAGCCAGAATCGCAAGGTGGCAAACTGTCCTGCACAATTAACCAACACTTTCATGACGTTAAGTCAGCTTTATCTATGCATTTTCTGCATAGCAGCATTGACGAATTGTGGGATTGTGCAGGTGCAGCATCGTCATACATATTGATCACAACAGAACGCGGAATACGCCGCAAACGTCGCAAGACACATTAAGAAAGATAGCATCATGGCTTTTATCACTGACACACACACAAACGGCATCACATTGGTTCAGCGCTTTGCAGCAATTCGCGCAAACATCGCAACAGCCCGTGCAGAGCGTAAAGTATACAACACAACAGTTTCCGAGCTGGACAACCTGACCAACCGCGAACTTGCTGATCTCGGCCTAAGCCGTGGATCCATTAAAAGCATCGCGTTTGAAGCAGCTTACGGCAAATAATCAACGAATTTGATGCACACTCCTCCCTGTTTAAGTGCATCAAGTCGACCCTTAGCGTCCTCCTCCCTGTAGACGCCTAGGGTGATTGGAACGGCGGCGACACCCACCTCCTCCCGGGTGTCGCCACCACCAAACACCAGTTTCGGTCCTGCCACCTCCTCCCGGTGGGCCCGATGTAACCACGGCGGCAACTTACTCCTCCCGAGTGATCCGCCGTGAGGACGCGGCCCACGTCTTTCTCCTCCCGAGACGTATGTGGACCGCCGATCATTGAAAACGGTCATGCTCACCTCCTCCCGAGCATGGCCGTTTTTTTATGTTCAAATTTTTCTCAATCCAAAATTTAATTTGCAATGAGCGACGGAAATGCGCCGCCCAGCCGTTCAATGATCACAACACCAAAACATAGGGCCGTGATCATGCAACTTTTTCCACATATTTTTCTGGCACTCGTAGGCGGGCTGAGCGTTGCCGGATTTCTGACATCAAGCGCGTTGTTTTAGGCGCGCGTGTCTTTCGGCGACCCCATCACCATATAACTGGTGATCGACCGCACATATGGCACGCAACCCAAGACATCTGTATGAAACGCCTTGTAGGATGGCAAATCTGCTACCTCGACCCGCAACATGTATTCAAACGCACCCGCCACGTTGTGACATTCAGCAACCTCAGGGGCAGCTTGCATCGCATGCTCGAACCCTTCTTGCGCGGCTTTAGTATGTTCGGCCAAACCGACAGCCACATATACGACGTAGGCTCGCCCCGTTTGGTCAGGATCAAGCCGCGCGCGGTACCCTTTGATTATCCCACTACGTTCAAGGTCTTGGACGCGCCGCAGGCAAGCGGAGGGTGACAAACCGACCGCGGCGGCCAGTAATAAATTACTGATCCGCCCATCGCGCGAAAGAACACGCAATATATTGGCGGATATTTGATCAATCTTGCTCATGGATTGCACGAATAACCGGTATTCACGCAACTTGGCAATTCAATTGCGCCCATGACCGTCTATATTTGCGCAATGACATACACAGTTTTCATTTCACTGATCGGTTTCGCGTTTGCGTCGTCCATCACACCCGGTCCCAATAACCTGATGCTGATGGCGTCTGGGGCCAACTATGGTCTGCGCCGCACCATCCCGCATATGCTGGGCATTAGCATTGGCCATGCGTTTATGGTGTTTATGGTCGGTGTTCTACTTTTGCAGATATTCGATACTTACCCTGCCTTACAAACCGTCCTAAAAGTCGTCAGCGCCACCTATATGCTGAGGCTGGCATGGAAAATCGCCAATGCGGTCCCGCCAGAAGCAAAATCCGTTGAAGGCAAACCATTTACGTTTCTGCAAGCCGCCGCATTCCAATGGGTCAACCCAAAGGCTTGGTTCATGGCCATCACCGCGATCAGCGCCTATGCGCCCCAATCGTTGGGCATAGCCACGGGGGCCGCTATTGTTGCGGTCATATTTGCATCCGTAAACCTGCCGTCCGTTACGGTTTGGGCATGGATGGGCGTGCAAGTCCGCCGATTTCTGGGGTCCGCCGGGCGATTGCGCGCGTTCAACATCACAATGGCTATGCTGCTGGTCGTCTCACTTTACCCAATGCTAAAGTATTAAAACGGCACATCATCGGCTTGATCCGCACTGACGACAAAGCGGGCGACAACGTGTTTGGACCCTGCTTTGTCAAATTCGATCACCAGCTTGTCACCCTCAATTCCCATGACTTCGCCGTACCCGAATTTCTGGTGAAATACGCGGTCCGTAACCGTAAACGCGCTGACAGCCATCATATTAATCGTCATATTACGGGCCTCGGCGGGCTGGGCTACACCGCGCTGTTGGCTCCGACTTTGCAAACGCCGCCAGCCAGGTGAATTATAGACATTCGCATCCGCGGCCTTTTGGTGCAGATCAGACCCTATGCCCTCTTGAACAGCTGGATTGGCGCTTGCTGCCATGCCAGCCGCGCCAAATCCGCCACCGTATAATCCGGGCGGAGTCAGCACATCGACATGCTTCTCAGGCAATTCATCAATGAACCGCGATGGCATCGCTGATTGCCACTGGCCGTACACACGGCGGTTAGCAGCAAATGAAATCGTGCAGATCTCCTCAGCGCGGGTGATGCCGACATAAGCCAATCTGCGTTCTTCCTCTAATCCTTTTAAGCCACTTTCGTCCATTGACCGTTGTGACGGGAACAAACCGTCCTCCCAACCGGGCAAAAACACGGCAGGAAATTCGAGACCTTTGGCCGCGTGCAGCGTCATAATCGACACCTTCTCGCCCTGCTCCGTGGTCTCGTTATCCATGATCAAGCTGACGTGTTCCAAGAACCCTTGCAGGTTGTCGAAATTCTCCAACGCTTTGACGAGTTCCTTGAGGTTTTCCAAACGACCCGGAGCCTCTGGTGTCTTATCGTTCTGCCAGAACCCCGTATAGCCGCTTTCATCAAGGATCGTTTCAGCAAGTTCTAAATGGCTCACCTCGGATGAAGTATCCTTGGTCGCTTCATAATCAACAACGGAATCGTCGGGAATAACTTGTAAAACCGGACCCGATATTTGCGCATGCCAGCGGTCCAAGCCTTGTACCAATATGGTCAACTCTTTCAGTCCTTTGCCGCCAAGCAGCTTGCCTTCGCAAACCAACCGCGCTCCTTCAATTAGGTTCACGCCGTTATCGCGCGCCGTGCGTTGAATGGTTTGCACGGCCTTTTCGCCAAGGCCACGTTTGGGCGTATTCACAATGCGTTCAAACGCCAAATCATCATCCTGAGACACCGCCAGCCGAAAATATGCCATCGCATCGCGGATTTCCAAACGTTCATAAAAACGCGGGCCACCAATGACGCGGTACGGCAGGCCGATCGTCAAGAACCGGTCCTCGAATGCGCGCATCTGATGCGACGC
Source organism: Yoonia sp. (assembly GCA_047629435.1). GTDB lineage: Bacteria > Pseudomonadota > Alphaproteobacteria > Rhodobacterales > Rhodobacteraceae > Yoonia. The sequence goes on from JBLHXF010000001.1 coordinate 84,484, forward strand.
ACGCACTAAAATCGCCATGCTATCAAGGCCGACTTGGGCCAGTCCACGGGTACCACGCTGCAAGGCCTCAATTTCTTCACCGATCCAGCGGGCTTCTTCTTCGCCGTCCCAATGGCCGATCAGCCGGACTTTTTCACCGTCTTGCTCGGCGGTGAACAACGTCTTGCCCAAGCGTCCCTTGTTGCCTTCAATCACACCTGACGCAGCGGCCAGAATATGTGGGGTCGATCTGTAATTCTGTTCAAGCCGGACGACCACAGCCCCCGGGAAATCCTTTTCAAACCGCAGGATGTTGCCCACTTCAGCACCGCGCCAACCATAGATCGACTGGTCATCATCCCCAACGCAACAGATGTTCTTATGCTTGGCCGCCAACAGGCGCAGCCACAAATATTGGGCGACGTTGGTATCCTGATACTCGTCCACAAGGATGAATTTGAACCAGCGTTGATACTGCTCCAGAACATCCTCGTGCTTTTGAAAAATCGTGACCATATGCAGCAAAATATCGCCAAAATCGACAGCATTCAGCTCGCGCAGGCGGACCTGATAGGCGGCGTAAAGCTCGATACCGCGATGATCAAACGCGCCAGCATCTGCGGCAGGCACATTATCAGGCGTCAGTGCGCGGTTTTTCCAACCATCAATGATCCCAGCCAACATGCGCGGCGGCCAGCGTTTTTCATCAATATCAGTGGCACGGATCAACTGCTTCATCAGACGGATTTGGTCGTCGGTGTCCAAAATCGTAAAGCTCGATTTTAAGCCCACCAGCTCGGCATGGCGACGCAACAATTTGGCACAGACCGAATGGAACGTCCCCAGCCAAGGCATGCCCTCAACCGCTTGCCCCATCATAGCACCAACGCGGTTTTTCATCTCGCGGGCGGCTTTGTTGGTGAATGTTACCGCCAGAATCTGATGAGTTTGCGTGTTACCTGTCATCAATAAGTGACCGATGCGGGTCGTTAATGCCTTGGTCTTGCCCGTGCCAGCACCCGCCAGCATCAACACCGGACCATGTATGGCCTCGACAGCCTCGCGCTGAGCAGGGTTCAGCCCATCCATATACGGCGCCGCGCGGCCAGCCATGGCACGCTGTGACAACGGAACTGCAGCCTCAAAGGCATCATCTTCGGTATAATCATTCATATCTGCCACCATAACCATATTCGCTTGTGTGTAAAAGCCTTGTTCACACTCTGTTCTGTCTGATTTTTCCGAGCCTAAATATGTCTGCCGGAAGCTCCTTCACTGGCAAAAACAACCTTCCCCCCGTGTCGTGAACGCCCTATTCTCACGCCTATGTCATTACACAACACATACCCCGCCATATCCGACCTGAAGTCACGCGCCCGCAAACGCATTCCACATTTTGTGTGGGAATACCTTGATAGCGCAACTGGGTCAGAAATCACGCAAGCGCGGAACAGGTCCAAGCTTGATGATATATTGCTTAGTCCATCGATTTTGCACGGCGAATTTACGCCAAATTTAACCACGACATTCCTTGGACGTGATTACCCCATTCCCGTGGGCATCGCCCCTGTTGGCATGTCTGGTCTTATCTGGCCCGAAGCCGAACAGATGTTGGCGCGGACGGCCGCGGCACAAGGCATTCCTTATACGATATCAACAGTTGCGACCCAAACGCCCGAAGACGTGGCAGGTGATATTGGCGACCAAGGCTGGTTCCAAATCTATCCGCCGCGCGATGCGGACATTCGCACCGATATGTTAAAACGCGCACGCGATGCAGGTTTTCATACGCTTGTGATGACCGTTGATGTCCCAGTGGCCTCGCGGCGCGAACGGCAAACACGCGGTGGGTTGCAACAGCCGCCACGGTTGACGCCGCGCTTGGCCGTGCAAGCAGCACAGTGTCCTGCTTGGCTGGCCGGTATCCGTAAAACGGGCATGCCGCGGATGAAGCTGATGGACAGTTACGCACAACAGACAGCGGCCCTACCGTCGACCCAACACGTAGGTTATTTGCTCCGCACATCACCCGATTGGGCCTATGTCGACAAACTGCGCGATGAATGGGACGGGCCGCTGATCATCAAAGGCGTCAGCCTACCCGATGATGCCACTAAGTTAGAAGCAAAAGGCGTCGACGCGCTGTGGATATCGAACCACGCGGGTCGCCAATTTGACGGCGGGCCTGCTACTATTGAACAGCTCCCTCTTGTGCGGGCGGCGACCACCCTACCGCTTATCATGGACAGCGGCATTGAAGGTGGTCTCGATATCATTCGCGCGCTGGCGCTCGGGGCTGATTTTGTGATGCTAGGACGGGCCTTTCATTATGGTCTCGGCGCATTGGGCGAACGCGGTGCCGCGCATGTGCTCGATATCCTGCGCCAAGATATGATCGCGAACATGGGTCAACTTGGCACGCCGACCCTTTCTGATCTAAAAAGCCGCCTGCGTTAGTCCGTCACCCGCCGTGCAGGTCGATTGTCTGATCCGGCAACGATTCGCACGCGCTTGTTCTGTTAGCGCATGACATTTCAGGCAATTCGCCATGTTAGCGGTAACAAATACCCAACACTACGTGTTTACGTTGTCCCATTTTTGTGCAGAAATGCTGCAACTGCAAAATAGAGGCCCAATTTCATGTCTGACTTCCAGAAAATACTAATCGCTAACCGTGGTGAAATCGCCATCCGCATCATGCGGGCTGCCAATGAAATGGGCAAGAAAACGGTCGCGGTGTTCGCGGAAGAAGACAAATTGGGGCTGCACCGCTTTAAGGCTGACGAAGCCTACCGTATTGGCGAGGGCATGGGACCAGTTGCCGCATATTTGTCGATTGAGGAAATCATCCGCGTCGCAAAAATGTCTGGCGCAGATGCGATCCACCCAGGTTACGGCCTTTTGTCAGAAAATCCCGAATTTGTTGATGCTTGTACCGACGCGGGCATCACTTTTATCGGCCCCAAGGCCGCAACCATGCGCCAGTTGGGCGACAAAGCATCCGCGCGTGATGTTGCGGTTGAGGCGGGCGTGCCTGTCATCCCTGCGACCACCGTGCTTGGCGACGACATGGACCTGATCAAAAAGCAAGCCGCCGCCGTGGGCTATCCTTTGATGCTGAAGGCGTCATTTGGTGGCGGTGGACGCGGCATGCGTGCAATTGCTGACGAATCCGAGCTGCAGGAAAAAGTGCTTGAAGGCCGCCGCGAAGCCGAAGCCGCATTTGGCAATGGCGCAGGTTTCTTAGAGAAAATGATCGTGCGCGCCCGCCACGTAGAAGTCCAAATCTTGGGCGACAGCCACGGCGAGATTTACCATCTTTGGGAGCGTGACTGTTCCGTCCAGCGTCGCAACCAAAAGGTCGTAGAACGCGCCCCTGCCCCGTATCTGTCCGAAACCCAGCGCGAGCAGATTTGTCAGTTGGGCAAGAAAATTTGCCAACATGTGAATTATGAATGTGCGGGTACTGTCGAATTCTTGATGGATATGGACAGCGGAAAGTTCTTCTTCATCGAAGTGAACCCGCGTGTTCAAGTTGAGCATACCGTGACAGAAGAAGTCACAGGGATCGACATCGTGCGCGCCCAGATCCTAATTGCCGAAGGTAAATCCATCGTAGAGGCCACTGGTTGTGCGTCGCAATATGACGTCAAGCTGGACGGTCATGCATTGCAATGCCGTGTCACCACAGAAGACCCGCAGAACAACTTTATCCCCGACTATGGCCGTATTCAGATGTACCGGTCTGCCACGGGTCCGGGTATTCGCCTTGACGGTGGCACTGCCTATTCTGGTGCTGTCATCACGCGGTTCTACGATAGCTTGTTGACCAAAGTGACCGCCCGCGCACCGACCCCAGAAATGGCCATCGCCCGCATGGACCGCGCCTTGCGCGAATTCCGTATTCGCGGGGTGTCAACCAACATCGCGTTTGTGGAAAACTTGCTCAAGCACCCGACGTTCCTGAATAACGAATATCATACCAAATTCATCGACGAGACACCGGGCCTGTTTGATTTTAAGAAGCGCCGCGACCGCGCCACCAAAATTCTGACCTACATCGCGGATATCACCGTGAACGGGCACCCTGAAACGGCTGGGCGTGTGAAGCCAGCGGCAGATGTCAAATCACCCAAGCCGCCAGTAAAGCCGACAACTGATGTGCGAGATGGCACCCGCCAAATTCTTGAAAAATCAGGTCCCGAAGGCGTAGCAAAATGGATGCGCGATCAGTCCCAATTGCTGATCACCGACACCACCATGCGCGATGGGCACCAGTCATTGCTTGCGACGCGGATGCGGTCCATCGATATGATCAACGTGGCCCCGGCCTATGCGACCAACATGAGCCAGCTGTTCAGCGTTGAATGCTGGGGTGGTGCGACGTTTGATGTGGCCTACCGGTTCTTGCAAGAATGCCCATGGCAGCGTTTGCGCGATATCCGCGCACGCATGCCAAATATCATGACACAGATGTTGTTGCGTGCGTCCAACGGCGTTGGCTACACAAACTATCCCGACAACGTAGTGCAGTCCTTTGTGGTCCAAGCCGCCGAATCTGGCGTTGACGTATTCCGCGTGTTCGACAGCCTGAACTGGGTTGAAAACATGCGTGTTGCGATGGACGCTGTTGGTAAATCCGGCAAGGTTATTGAGGGCACAATCTGTTATACTGGTGATATGCTAGACCCTGCGCGCAGCAAGTTTGACCTGAAATACTATGTCGGTATGGCCAAGGAACTTGAAGCCGCAGGCGCGCATGTGCTTGGCCTCAAAGACATGGCTGGTTTGTTAAAACCCGCCGCTGGCCGCGCGCTTGTCACTGCTTTGAAGCAGGAAACAGGCCTGCCAATCCATTTTCACACGCATGACACGTCGGGTGCGGCGATTGCGACTGTGCTCGCCGTGACTGATGCAGGCGTCGACGTGGTTGATGCCGCAATGGACGCGTTGTCAGGCAACACATCGCAGCCGACTTTGGGGTCCATCGTTGAGGCACTAAAAGGCACCGACCGCGATACAGGTCTGAATGTGACCGCGATCCGCGAGATCAGTAACTATTTTGAGCAGGTCCGTGCGCATTACACCGCATTCGAATCTGGCCTGCAGGCCCCTGCGTCCGAAGTTTATCTGCACGAAATGCCCGGTGGCCAGTTCACCAACCTCAAATCGCAAGCGCGGTCATTGGGCCTTGAGGAACGCTGGCATGAGGTCGCGCAGACCTATGCGGATGTGAACCAGATGTTCGGTGATATTGTTAAGGTCACACCATCGTCCAAGGTTGTCGGCGACATGGCCCTGATGATGGTCAGCCAAAACCTGACCCGTGCTCAGGTCGAAGACGCCGCCACAGACGTGGTGTTCCCCGACAGCGTTGTGGACATGATGAAAGGGTCGCTTGGGCAACCCCCCGGTGGCTGGCCGAAAGCCATTCAAAAGAAAATCCTTAAGGGTGAAAAGCCATCAACGGATCGCCCAGGTGCGCATCTTCCTGCTGTCGATCTGGAAGCGACACGCGCCGATTTGTCCACGCAGTTGGACGGACGTGTCGTCGATGACGAGGACCTGAACGGCTACCTGATGTACCCTAAAGTGTTCCTTGATTACATGGGCCGCCACCGGACGTATGGCCCCGTGCGGACCTTGCCAACCAAAGCGTTCTTTTACGGTATGAACCCCGGCGAAGAAATTAGCGCTGAGATTGATCCAGGCAAAACGCTTGAAATCCGCATGCAGGCTGTGTCCGAGGTGACTGAGGACGGCGAGGTTAAAGTGTTCTTTGAACTCAACGGTCAACCCCGCACAATCCGCGTGATGAACCGACTTGCTGCATCTGAGAAGATCACCAGACCAAAGGCAGAAGCAGGCAACGCCAACCATATCGGTGCCCCAATGCCCGGTGTTGTGGCGACAGTTGCGGCCGTGGCTGGCAAAGAAGTCAAAGAAGGCGACCTTTTGTTGACCATCGAGGCCATGAAAATGGAAACGGGGATCCACGCCGAACGCGACGCGGTGATCAAAGCCGTGCACGTGAATGCAGGCAGCCAGATCGACGCCAAGGATTTATTGGTAGAGCTGGAATAAACCAACACGCTGGGGCCATTGTCTGTGAAGGCAGGCAGTGGCCCTAGCGCGCACAAATGAAAGATTATGCATGTTACCAGTTACCTCCATCATCGCGGCCTTGGCTGTCGTTTTGTATATCACCCTCGCGGCACGGGTGATTGCCGTTCGGCGCACCAATAAGGTGTCGCTGGGTGACGCTGCCGACAAGGTCCTTGAGACACGCATTCGGCAGCACGGCAACTTTAACGAATATGTGCCACTGGCCTTAATCTTGATGGTCATTGCCGAACTTCAAGGCGCGCCAAAGGCGTTGCTGTTGGCACTTGGGGTAGCGATCTTGGGTGGTCGTTTGGCCCATGTGTTTGGTTTAGAAAATATGCACAAAGCCATTGGCATTAAGATCCGCACCTACGGCATGATAAGCACATTCCTCAGCCTGATCATTTTATCGGTCACTTTGGTGATACAAACTGTTTTCTAACGCGCGTGTCTGCATTGCCAAAACAACGATATTCGCTCACCCTTGCCTGATAATTGGCAAATAAGAGCGCAGACCATGACCAAGATTATAGTAATCACCGACATTCATATCACCAGTGTCGGTGACACGATCATTGGGCTGGACCCCATGATGCGCTTTCAATCTGTATTAGACGCGGCGCTAACCGATCATCCAGACGCCAAGATGCTGATCCTCTTGGGTGATCTCACACATCATGGCACAGTCGATCAATATCAACGCCTTTGCGATGCAGTGGCAGATTGCCCAATCCCCGTAATCCCGATGCTAGGCAACCATGACAAACGCGACGCATTCTATAGCGTTTTCGCGGACGCCCCCCAAGACATCGGCGGTTTCGCCCAACATCAAGTCGACCTTGATCACCACCGAATTCTATCGCTCGATACGTTGGACGGGCCGCCCTATCCCACGGGTCATCACGCAGGGCGACTGTGTGCAGACCGTCTGGCTTGGCTTAAAGATGGGCTAGATGGTGCGGGTAGCTTGATTACATTGGTCTTTTCGCATCACCCGCCGTTTGACACTGGCATCGTTGGGATGGACGCAATCAAACTGGCGAACGGAGACCTGATGCTTGACCTCCTGGCCAAATATCCGCGAACCCATCTGTTTTGCGGACACATTCACCGGACAATATCCGGTAGCCTGCGCGGCGTGCCGTGGACCATGTTCAAAAGCCATTGCCATCAAGGCGTGCTTGATTTGACCAACCCAGACTCGTCACTTTCCATAGACGAGGCCGGTGCATACGGTGTGCTATTACTTACCCCTGACGGCGTGGTGGCCCACAGCCAAGACGTCGGCGCAAACGGTCTAATTCAGCTTGACCAAGCGTCGGCTTAGCGCGCAATTCAGAAAAATTCAAAAACCTGCATTTTATACCTTGCGGACAGCGGCGACTATTTGTAGATCACATCACAGGATGCGGGCGTAGCTCAGGGGTAGAGCGAAACCTTGCCAAGGTTTAGGTCGAGAGTTCGAATCTCTTCGCCCGCTCCAAATTAATCAACAAACCCAGTTGATTAACGACAAGGTCACCTTCGGGTGGCCTTTCGTCGTTTAGGGCCACAGGTTTGTTTAACCTTGTGCCGAGGGACTTGGCGGATGCCGCCCTCCCGCCTATAAGTCCGCTAACACCTACCACAAAAGGACACGTCATGCGCACAGCAACGATCACCCGCAAGACCGCAGAGACCGATATCACTGTGACCCTGAACCTTAATGGGACAGGTATTTACGACAATCAGACCGGCGTTGGGTTCTTTGACCACATGCTCGATCAGCTGTCGCGCCACGCGTTGATCGACATGACTGTGCGCGCATCCGGTGATCTGCACATCGACGACCACCACACCGTTGAGGACGTGGGCATCGCTATTGGCCAAGCATTGACAGCGGCCATGGGCGACAAAAAGGGCATCGTGCGTTACGGGTCCTGCCACTTGGCCATGGACGACGCGCAAATCCGTTGTGCGCTGGACCTGTCCGCACGCCCTTATCTGATCTGCAATCTGGATTTGCCGTTTGGCAAGATCGGCACGTTTGACACCGAATTGGTGCGCGAATTCTTTCAAGCACTCAGCACCCATGGCGGCATCACATTGCACATCGACAAGCTGCACGGCTTTAACGCGCATCACATCGTAGAGGCCGCGTTCAAGTCCGTGGCCCGCGCCCTGCGTGATGCGTTGGAAACTGATCCGCGCAAGGCCGATGCGATCCCGTCCACCAAAGGCAGCCTATGACCACGGTTCTTGTCGATTACGACAGCGGCAACTTACATTCAGCGCAAAAAGCGTTTGAACGCATGGCGCAGGAAACTGGCGCTGGCCCTGTCATCGTGTCTTCGGACGCTGATGTCGTGGCCCGCGCTGACCGGATCGTCCTACCCGGCGACGGCGCGTTCCCGCATTGCCGCAATGAGCTATTCGGGCGCACAGCCTTGGCCGAAGCCATAACAGAAGCCGTCACGACCCGCGCTGTTCCGTTCATGGGTATTTGCGTCGGCATGCAGATGTTGGCAACCACAGGACACGAATACGCCCCCACCGCAGGCTTTGACTGGATCAGCGGAGATATCCGCCCAATCATCGCGCCCGGTCAGAAAATCCCGCATATGGGTTGGAACGATCTGATCATCGACAGCCCGCACCCCGTTCTGGAGGGGACCAAGTCCGGCGATCATGCGTTTTTCGTGCATTCTTACGCGATGGATGTGGCCGACCCTGCGCACCGCTTAGCGCATGTGGATTACGCTGGTGACATCACCGCGATCGTTGGGCGCGATAATATCATCGGGATGCAGTTTCACCCCGAGAAAAGCCAAGACAGCGGCTTACGTATGATCGGCAACTTCTTGCGCTGGACGCCTTAACCGTCGCGACAACTGACGAACTGCCTGCTATTCTCAAAATATGAAACGTCGCACCTTCCTCAACATCAGCGCTGCCACCGTACTATCGGCGTGCGGGCGGCGTCGCGACGCTACTCCCGTAACCCGCAGCGCACAACCTTTGTACCCAAACGAGACACCCGAACTGCGGGCCTTGGTCAACAGATACGCAACCATTCATGATATTCCGGCCAGCTTAATCCACCGCGTCATTCAACGCGAAAGCGATTACCGGCCTGCGGCCCGCAACGGTCCTTACTATGGTTTGATGCAAATCCTGCCACAAACAGCCCGCACAATGGGTCATCGTGGTCCCGCGTCTGACCTGCTCAACGCGGAAACCAACCTAATATACGCGGGCAAATACCTGCGCGGTGCATGGCTTGTGTCTGATGGGGACGAGGCAACAGCCGTTAGCTGGTACGCGCGCGGATATTATTACGAGGCAAAGCGGCGTGGTCTTTTGGTCGAGACAGGTCTGCGCCCAGCCTAAACGACAGCGCGGATCAAACCGCGCAGCGAATTGCCAACCAACACAGCTTCCGCAGACACAATATCGGCCCAACGCAGCTGCGCTTCCTTTGCACGGCCATCATCCAATAATTCAGACCGCAAAATACCCGGTAAAACACCGTCAAAAATTGGTGGTGTCAGCAAAATACCATCCTTTTTTACAAAAACATTCGTAATCGTGCCTTCACTAACAAAGCCAGCTTGATTGACAAAAATCACCTCGTCCAAACCAATAGGCAAAGCAGCACGGGTGTTATCATACAGCGCACGCTGCGTTGTTTTCACTGAAAACCACGGATCATCCGCATCCACGACCTGATCGGCCAAACCAATCCGCCATTGATCAGGTGTCTTACCCAAAGGCACAGCCGCGACGTTCAAGCCACCGTCCAAATCAACCGTCAAACGGACCCGCATCGGCACCGACAGATCAAGCACTGCTACAGCCGCATCGACAATTTCTAAATCCGGAGTAATCCCTAACCGCGCGCACGTCGCAATCAAACGCGCACGGTGCGCAGCCCAGCGATGGACGCCACTAGGACCCGCCCCAAAGGTCTCGATCACTTTCAGGTCGCGGGGACAAGTGTCGCGAAACGTGCTTTCCATAGAGCTTCCTCATATTCGGCCTCGGCCGTGCTATCATGTACGATCCCACCGCCCACGTTCAATCGGACGTCACCGTCTTGTCCAACCAGCAACGTACGGATCGCCACGTTAAATTCCATCGATCCGTTTGGCGATAGCCAGCCAATAGCACCGCAATAAGCGTCGCGCGGCCCGTCTTCTAATTCTGCTATGATTTGCATCGCGCGGATTTTCGGCGCACCTGTGATCGATCCACAGGGGAATAATGCCGTGAACAAATCGGTCACGGTCAAATTAGGCCGCAATTGCGCCTGCACCTCTGACGTCATCTGATGCACGGTCTCGTATGTCTCGATCGAAAACAGCTTGGGCACTTTCACAGATCCGATTTCCGCCAAGCGGCCCACATCATTGCGCAGCAAATCCACGATCATCAGGTTCTCGGCGCGGTTCTTGGCTGAACTCATCAACCAGTTTTTATTGGCGTGGTCCATCTGCGGGGACGCGCCACGCGGCATGGTCCCCTTCATCGGGCGGGTTGTAATCAGACCCGTTTCATCGACGCTAAAGAACAACTCTGGTGACCGTGACAACAGAACGTCATCCCCCAGATCAACATATGCGCCATAGCCCACAGGCTGGCGGATCTTTAACGCAGCATATAAATCCGCCGGATGACCCATCATCTGTGCGGTCATCGGAAACGTGAAATTAGCCTGATACACATCGCCAGCCGCGATATAATCTTTCAGCGTGGCCATGGCAGCCGCATAGCGGTCAAAGCCCCAAACGGGTTCGGGCGTCGTAATCGTCGGCGCAGTGCACATTGCAGCAGGCCCATCAGACGCAACGGGTGCATCAAACACCCCAAACTGCAGCAACGGCAACTGCCGCCCATCTGGCATCAGATCGCGTAACTTACCTGAGAACGCATAGCCCAGCTCGTAACTCGCCATACCTGCCAGCCAATGACCTGCGTTACGTGCCGCCTCCATCGCGGCCAAAACGGCAGGCACGTCGTCCATCTCATGTGCGACCAGCACGTCGTGCGGGCGGGCAAACGCGGTGCCTGCGCCAAGCGGTCCTTTATCAAAGATTATGTCCATGCTGCAGCCTATTTTGCGCGTCGCCCATCACCTACACCCAGCATGGGCAACTGCCAACGTGGGGATGCGACGCATTGCGCACAAAAAAGGCCCCCGCCCCTATGTGTAAGGGCAAAGGCCTGATTTGAGACGCCAAGCGTTACTGAACGCGCGCCCAGCCTTGTGCCGCACAGATCAAACCGCCAGCGACGCAACCCTTAAGTGTTAGGGAATCCCCAGACACGGACATCTTGCCAACGTAGACTTTATCGTTGGACGGGCGCCAAACTTGGCCCGTATATGACCCGTCGCCAGCGGCAACCATGTCGATCACAATCTGACGCCCGATGTTTTCAGACTGATATTCGGTCCCACCATTCTCGAACGTGCGCGAAATCGTCCCGCAATAGGCACCGCCACATGGGGCCATTGTGATATAAGCAAACTTGCCGTCGTCGACTTCTGTCTGCCAAACACCCTCTGCAGGGTCGGCCAGTGCAGGTGTTGCAAGCGCGATCAACGCCGCTGCTGTTTTTAAAATACGTTTCATAGTGGTCTCTCTCCCGATTTCTGCGCTTACCCTGCGCGCACCATGCGATTCCACGCAAGACTGACGTTGGGTCCGTTGCAATCCAGCCCGCCACATGCATAAACGGCACAAACCGCACCAAACCAAGGACAGCAGCCATGATCCTCTATCCCGCCATCGACCTCAAAGACGGGAACGCCGTGCGGCTTGTGCATGGGGATATGGAACAGACGACGGTTTTTAACGACGATCCAGCCGCCCAAGCCCGCGAATTCGCCGATGCAGGCTGCGAATGGTTGCACCTCGTGGACCTGAACGGCGCGTTTGCAGGTGAACCTGTGAACGCAGCCCCTGTTGAGGCGATCCTGAAAGCCTGCCCCGTCCCTACCCAGCTTGGCGGGGGCATCCGCGATATGAAAACGATTGAACGCTGGATCGACAAGGGTCTTGCCCGTGTCATCCTTGGCACCGTGGCCGTCGAAAACCCCGATTTAGTACGTGAAGCAGCCCGCGAATTCCCCAGTAAAATCGCCGTGGGTCTGGACGCCCGCAACGGTTTCGTCGCAACACGCGGCTGGGCCGAAGAAACCGACATCCAAGTCGTAGACCTTGCTAAGCAATTTGAGGATGCAGGCATTTCTGCGATCATCTACACCGACATTCTGCGCGACGGGGCCATGAAAGGCCCGAACATCGACGCGACAGCCGCTCTCGCGCGCGCCGTCAACATTCCAGTCATTGCATCCGGTGGCGTGTCATCCATGGCTGATCTGACAGCGTTAAAAGACACAGGCGTGATCTCAGGTGCGATTTCGGGCCGTGCGTTGTACGATGGGGCGATCAATCTTAGGGAAGCCTTAGCGCAATTGCAGAAATGACCGATTATCTGAGCGAACACCATATTCGACTTTTGGACGAGCAGTTAACTTTGGTTAAATGCGCGTTGAATGAGGCTCTGCATGGCGGCAGTACACGCGCGATTCAAAAAACATTTGGCGGCACTATCCACGAACTAAAGCAGCTTGAAGAAATTTTCGAACATGCCTCAAGTGAAACATCCATTTTGCTTAAAGCTACTCAGTGGAGGCAAGTTTACGATTTAATCCATGCGACTATTTATGGACTTGGTCACTTTGAGTTTAGCACGAACACTGGCTTCCCAATTGAAGTTGCACTAAATACAAACTTGTACATAGCTTCCAAACTTTGGGGTGTTTACGGGGAGTCAAAGTTTCCATGTTAAAAACCCGCATCATCCCCTGCCTCGATGTCGCCGAAGGGCGCACTGTCAAAGGCGTCAACTTTGTTGACCTGATCGACGCAGGCGACCCGGTGGAACAAGCCATCGCCTATAACATTGCGGGCGCGGATGAACTTGTGTTCCTCGACATTAAAGCCACTGTTGAAAATCGAGGCACGATGTTTGATCTGGCCACTCGCACAGCCGAACAATGCTTTATGCCGCTCACAATCGGTGGCGGTGTGCGCACCCACCACGATGTCCGCGACCTACTGCTGGCTGGCGCTGATAAAGTGAGCTTTAACTCTGCGGCCGTCGCCAATCCGAATGTGATTGAAGACGCAGCAATGCGATTTGGCAGCCAATGTATCGTGGTTGCGATCGACGCGAAAACCGTCGCCCCCGGCAAATGGGAAATATTCACCCACGGCGGACGCAAAGCCACCGGCATTGACGCAGTAGAATTCGCCAAATTGGTCGTCGCCAAAGGCGCTGGTGAAATTCTGCTCACCTCCATGGACCGTGACGGGACCAAAGCAGGCTTTAACCTGCCCCTCACCCGCGCGATCAGCGATGCGGTCAACGTTCCTGTCATTGCATCAGGCGGCGTCGGTACGCTCGACCATCTCGTTGAAGGCGTGACCGAGGGCGGCGCATCTGCGGTGCTTGCGGCATCCATCTTTCACTTTGGCACCTACACAATCGGCGAGGCAAAGGCCCACATGGCCGCCGCCGGCATCCCCATGAGGCTGACATGACACTAGACGATCTGGCGAAAATCATCGACGCACGCAAATCTGCTGATCCTGACAGCAGCTGGACAGCGAAGCTGCTCTCCAAAGGCCCCGAGAAATGTGCTGAAAAGTTTGGTGAAGAAGCGATTGAAGCCATCATCGAGGCCGTCAAAGGTGACAAAGCAGCGCTGACATCAGAAGCCGCAGATGTTTTGTACCACCTGCTTGTCATGCTTGCCGCCAGCGACGTCGCTCTCGATGACGTCATGGCTGAACTCGACCGCCGCCAAGGCACATCAGGCATCGTAGAAAAAGCGGCACGCCCTTAACATTTGCGAGGTCAAATATGTCGGGGTTTGGGGCTGGCCGCAAAATTATAACTTTGACGAAATAATCCCAGTATTAAAACCGCCCATGCGCAGCTCGCCGAACAAGCGCTGATATTCGATCTTGGGACAACGGTTTTGCACGACATCCACGCCGCGCGCCTCTGCCACATCAGCAGCAGCTTGATTGGTTACACCGATTTGCATCCAAATTGTCTGTAAACGCGGCCAACGCGCTAGTGCCTCATCCACAATCGGGCCAACAGCGTCAGAGCGGCGAAAGATATCAACCATATCAACGTCAACAGGAATGCTGGCCAAATCGGGGTAAACAGCCTGGCCAAACAGTGACTGCCCAGAAAGACCAGGGTTCACACCAATCACGCGCATGCCCTTTAACTTCAAATAACGGGCGACAAAATAACTGGGGCGCACAGGGTTCGCAGATATCCCAACAAGGGCCACCGCCTTGGTCCGGCGCAAAATTTTGCGTAAATTCTCATCTGAATCAATCATATGGATAACTTACACGAAAACTCTGGAAAAAAACGCACCCAGACCGACATCTGGGTGCAGTTTTGGAACGAGGGACAGTGTGGCAATAGACCGGTTGTTCCGAAATCGGCCTTTCCATTAATTGATATATGACGTCAAAACCGAAGTACCATAAGCGCTCCGGTTTTTGTGATCACCCGTGTACTATACATCCAAGACAGTCGGCCAGTTCGCGTCCCCAAGAACGATATTTCCAGGGATATCTTTTGACCAACGACGGCGTACGCCCTTGGAATAATTCAAATAAAGCTTCCCGTCATGAATGGTCCACGCTTTTGGATCAGTGGACGCCGTATAACCTTGGGACACGGCATAGGCACAATAGCCCCCATATTGTGGCGCATAAGTTTCAGGTGCCGCTTCAAACGCAGCCATGTTTGCCGCACTAGAAAACCGCCACTCAGCGCCTTTCCACATCAAAGAGTGGCCCGCACTCCCGGCAACGGGGCCGTTTTCATCAAAATATGCAACGGGATCTGTGCCCCGAATGGCCAAACCACCGTCTTCATAAATCATGGGCGTCGCGGCAAAAGCAGGGCGCGCCAATAAAGGGGATGCAGCCAAAAGGCCAATCAGTGTACGACGGTTTAACATAATGAGGATCTCCGATTAGATTGCGTCTTGTCTGCACCTTAAATGCGCCCAATCGACATTAAATCAAAGCCCCCTCGCCAAGGCGTGACCAATAGACGGTAAATGTTTCAATCAAAGATGTCTTCGATCACATCCCACATCTCATACAGCGACTTACGACCTAAGACGCTGAATTTACTCTTCTTTTTGGGACGATTCCGCCTGGCCTTTTCAGGCTTTTTCCGCTTCTTTTCGGGGCGTGGGCGGGTGGGTTCCCCCGCACGCGCAGTCACCTGAACAGGCTGACTTCGTAACATTTTCATCTGGCTCAGCGGTGCGCCACAATTGGAACAAGCCAATTCGTGGCGCACGTCGCCGGATAGAACCAACGCCGCCTTGGTGCTGCAGTAACAACAGGTCGCTACTTTGACAGCGGCCATTGGTATTTCTCCTATTTAGTACCTCTTGCAGCATATAAGGCCACGGCGGCCGCATTTGAAACATTGAGCGATCCAAATCCACCAGCTGCGTCAATGCGTACAAGCGCATCGCAGGTCTCGGCCGTCTTTTCGCGCAAACCCGGACCTTCAGCACCCATAACCAATGCAATTGCACGGTCACGTTTGCCTTCAACAGCCTGATCGATTGTCATTTCAGCTGTCCCCTCGAGGCCAATTATAAAAAAGCCCATTTCTTTCAGCGCATTCATGGTGTCAGCAAGGTTACGGACTCGCAGATACGGCTGCCGTTCCATCGCGCCACTGGCTGTTTTCGCAAGCGCGCCGGTTTCTGGTGCCGCATGGCGTTGCATCGCAATCACGGCGCGGGCACCAAACACTTCGGCAGACCGCAAGATTGCGCCGACGTTATGTGGGTCGGTGACCCGGTCAAGCAACACGATACGCGGCGGGCCATCGTCCTCTGCCCCGCCAACGGCGACATCTTCCAATGTGCCCCAATCAAGCGGCTTAACTTCCAAAGCAGCGCCTTGGTGTACCGATTGCGGATCAAGCGGGGCTGCAAATTTGCGCGGATCAGAGATTTCAGGTTCCATCCCGCTGATACCAACAGCATCACCCAAACGGTCCAATGCATTTCGGGTGACAACAAGCCTAAGACGTTCGCGACGCGGGTTCATCAACGCATCACGCACCGCATGAAGTCCAAACAGCCAGATCGTTTCATTCGCGGCAACCCGCTTGGCTTGTTCTTTCTCAATAACCCACTTCGGCTTTTCCATTTCGGCATCCCTTATTTATACGGCCCGTTTGGGCGCGATTTCAGCCACGAGGTAGCCTAGTTTTGGGTGCCTGTGAACCCACGAGTAAAATCACTGCATTTTGCAGTTGACCCTGTCCAAGGTCACCGTTAATCAGCGCCTTAGTGGGCGACAGGCCGCAAGGTGTGGCAGGAGACTGTAACTCTCTCGCGGAGACGCACGCCTGGTTCGATTCCAGGGTCGCCCACCATTTCGCACTTTGGGGTTGAAATATCTCCTAACACCTTGAACGGAAAGGTGTTCTTAGCGGTTCGATAACCTTCTTTTCGGCTATACCGCAAAGGCTCGGCAAACACCAGTTTCAGCACTGTTCGCTTAAGCGCAATGGAGCCTTTTTCATATAAATAACAAGGGTTTGCCAGAAATTCGAACACCGGTTCGATAAATTCGTCATGGTGTCCTTTCGGAGGCAACACTTGTTCCGCCTGTTCAACCAACACAAACTTCTGACGTTCAAGCTTATCTATCCGCGTTTCGCAGGCTTTGACGACTGTGGCGCTGCTGGATTCGACTATCCGGTCCAGAAGTTTTTCAATCTGGCTATCAATGCTGCTGATCTGCGCATGCAGCGCATCCTTTGCGCGATGAGCCTCAGACAAGCGCATGTCCCATGCCTTCACAAACATGGCTCTGGCCAGACCAAGGAGATGTTTGGCAGGTTGTAGGTTGCGCAAGATCACCTCAGCGCCATCTTCAATGTCAGCGCGCCGAATGGACTTGCGCTTGGATGCGCAAGTAGGCGTGTCGCAGAGATAGTATGGATAGTGCTTGTTGCGCCCTTTCGACCAGCACGAGGTCATCGGCTGCTCGCAATCATCGCACAGCACAAAGCCGCGCAGAGGGAAGTCTTCGTTGATATCCTTGCGCGCAGGGGCATAGACCGCACCGCTCAGGATTTCCTGAATACGCTGATGCGCAGCAAAACTGATCAATGGCTCATGGTGCCCTTTTCGCAACGACACGTTCCACGAAGGCGCTTCGACATGACCCGCATAGATCGGCTTCATCAGCATGTCTTTGACCTTGCTGGGATGCACATAACCGCTGGTGCCGCTCTTGGGAAACTCAGGTTTGGATTCAAGAAAGCGTCTTACTTCGACTTGGGAGCCAAACCTGCCGCTGGCATAACCCTCTAAGGCCTCGGCAATAATTGAGGCCACAGGCTCAACTCGCACCAGAAGCTTGCCGTGCGCTTTGTCCTTTTCATAGCGATAGCCAATCGGCGGATGGAAGACATAGTAGCCTTTCTCCAAACGGGCGGTCATTTTTTGGACGACCTGACGGCTGTTCTGCTCGCGCTCCAACTGGCCTTGCGCCGCAAACATGGTCTCGACAAAGCGGCCTTCGGGCGAGTTATCAAACTTATAGTTCGGAGATTCCACAATGGCGTCAAAGGCATCCAACTTCTCTCGCAAGGTCCAATGGAACTTGGTATCGCGCGCAAGGCGTTTCAAATCATCAAAGATTACGACGTAGTTCTGGCCTGATTCAGATGCCAGATAAGCAATCAGCGCACGCATGGCCGGGCGCTTCATGAAATCACCCCCGCCGGTAAAATCATCGGTGAAGACCATTTCAACGCTGTAGCCGCGCTCTTCGGCATATTGACGGCAACGATGCTCCTGGCTCTCTAGGCCATGCCCTTCCGTTTTTTGCTTCCGATCTGAGACGCGGCAGTAAATCACCGCCGGGCAATCCTTATCGGGCATTAAGTGTTGTTTTGTTTGCATGTGCGCTACCTTTCTGGAGCCTTTAAGATCAGTCATCTCTGATCCGGTGCATCCTCATCATTATCATATTGGTCAGCAATTTTTACGCTTTCCCTATCGGAATCCGTTTGGTCGTATGGTTCAAGGTCTTTTGTGAGTTGTCCACAGGCAAGTTGCACAGGGTGCGAACCGAAACCGAATTCAACAAAAGTCTGAATGATCGGCCACAAGGCTTGAATGATCTGTTGTTTCTGCTCTTTGCTCAGGCTCGGATCATCCAGAAAATCCAGAAACTCTTCCTCATCGGCTGCGGTAAGGGACTTGCCGGAGCTGTCTCTTGCCACCGCTGTCGTAAATGCCTGCAGCAGATCGCTGCGCTTGAATGTATCGCCGTCCATCACTTTCCATCTCCAATTCTTGCATGAGACAAAGTCTCTTCATGGCCCGCTGGCCGCATGAGTTGGGTTGTGATCGCCAAAATGGCTGTTGAATGACTTCCAGCTTATCTGCGCGGTCCTCGCGCCCCGGATTATTGGTCGATTGAATGGCAAAATTCCTTTGCAAGCCGCTACGGACCTGCGCTTTGCCTGGACCATCACTTACTATTTTACCATTTTGGGCGGCATTTTCGCAAAAAGAGCCCGCAAAATCTTGATTTTTCAATATATTAGCCATGTCTAACTACCCCTCAAAACGGTAATTCATCGTCGGGATATGGCCTGCCAAACCTCATATCCAGCGCTTGCAGAGCGTCTTCACGCTTTTCATCCAATAGCGCCAAATAGGCGATATGAATGGCCATGGCGGCGGCCTGATCAAAAGTGCGATCATGATGCCTCGCAAGCTCATCGAGCTGCGCCGTTGCCGCAGGGCTTAAGCGCATGGAAGCAGGCGATTGTGGTGTTCTGGTTCTGGGTTGCACTGTGGTTCTCCTTTATCTTTCCTGTTCGTGATCACGATTTTTGCGGCCAAATTCATGAGCCCTGCGAAAATCCTCGCGGCCTTTTTGAGAGCGTTTGTGAAAACGCCATCGCATACGTCCCGCGAGCTTGTTGTTTTCTCTCTCACCATGCTCGCGCGCCGCTGGATCATCCGGCGTGTAGTCCGGTGATGGTGTGTCCGGCACGCGCCGATCCATCCAATCCAGCATCTCGCGAGTCTTGATGCGTTTTTCGAACAACTCTTGCGGGGCGGCCATGCCGTCGCGGCGCTCTTGCGCTTGCCGCGCGGCATTGGCCTTGAAGCGGTCCTTTATCCGCCAACACTCGTGGTCGTGTTACTTTCGTCAAAATAGCTCATCACGGTGTATTGGTGGGTATCTTGAATAAATTGCGCGTCATTTGCATAGGTGATTAAAACACCAGGGGCTGCATTATAATCACCTGGATGGGCCAAACCAATCGCATGTCCAATCTCATGCAGCATGACAAAATAGCTATATGACCCAACCTGAAGCGACGTGGTGCTACCGGCATTGTTGTTCAGCCAGACGTCTCCTGAATTTGACGTCGAGCTCGTGCTGCCCGGAAAATACGCATACGCGCCTGATCCATCGTTGGCGGAATACGATCCAAATATCATGGTTGCATCGTTCGATGTGCCGCCCGGATTGACTTGGGTAAAGTTTAACCCGCTGACCCCTGCGATATAGTCCATCGTATCGGTAATGGCGTCGACCTGTGCGGCGCTCGGGGCGATAAAAACATTCCCGCCACTCGGTTCAGTTCCGGATTCTCGGATTGACCACGTTACAGTGAGCTCGGTAGCAGGTGTCGCGGCCCAAGATCCATCGTCACGGATCAAATTGCCTGCGCCCATTTCCAAATTGTAATTCGCGCGGTTGCCTTCGATCATTGACAGGCCGTAATCACCCGCCTGTGTATTGTTCCATGACTGCACATCAACGAAATACGTCCCACTGCTTTGGGCCGTAAATGTAATGTTGCTCGTCCGCCCAGGGCCGCCATCATCATCAAAACTGATCTCAGTACCACTGGCATCGCGAAGCCGCAGGTACGGATCGTCTAGACTGTCAGACAACGCGCCAACCCCAACAAGGCCAAAGGTGTAGGTTTGCCCCGCGACCAAAGTCACCTCAACCCAATCGGAATCACTGGCCGTCGCAAGTGACCCCATATAAAAGTCGCCTGAGTCCATGGTTGCGGTGGTTGATGTTGTGTTTGCGGCGTCTGGGCCTTAGATAAATTCGGTCATTTGGCAGTTTCCTCGTGCGGTTTGATGCTATTTGGCAGGTTCAAATTTTTGGATCAGATTTTGGACGTCGTCCGGTGTGCAAAACCGGTCGGCCCAAATCAATGCATTGGTGACCACTTCGCCGTTTTCTGTTGGTGAAATCAGCGGGCTTCCAATGAGCGCTTCTTCTAGTCGGACCATTGCGGCAGCGCAGTCGGCAACCTCAAACGACCTTTGGGGGTCAAGTGGCACTGCAAGTCCAATGCTCGGCGCCGCACCAAAAAAAAGTGCGGCCAAGATGGGACACATCAACGCCGCAACAGGCACAGGCCGGCTTTGTTTTGGCGTAAGGTCGTCACCGTTCATTTTCGCAATCATGGCAAATTCCAGCAAGGCATGTTTGTGTCATTCCCCGATGATTTAGGAATAGTTAATGTCAAATTTGGGGCTGAAATTAAGCTCAATAGTGGCGCAGGCCGATAGTTAGGAAACAATCCGTTGATCGCATTGGTCCAAAATAAAGAGGCGTAAACACTGTTCATATCCATCAGCACAGCGTTTCCGTCATGGATTCAGAGGACACAAGCGCCGCACATGGGTGTGGTTTAAGTCCGCGTCAAAAGTGACCCTTTGCGACTGATGCGCATAGCTGATCGTGCTTATAAAACCACAGCGTTATTGAACGCAGTGTTGCGGGTTTTGCATTGAACAATTGCCGCCTATAGTGGCGTTAACAATAAAGCAGGGGCCATCAATATGGCGCGGAAAAAGGCAGTACAGCAACCGTTTAACATTATGATCGTCGGTCAAGCAGGCCGGCTGCAGTACGAGGCCGTTCTGTTTTTGGCCAGCTTGCGCGAAAATAGCCCTAACTTTCAGGGCCGCGCTATCGTCGTAGAACCCCAGCCTGGTCCACATTGGGAAAAAGATCCGCGGATGTTCGCCGAAATACGCGACGTGCTTATTGGGTTAGGTGCTGAAATTGCGCCGTTCCAATCTGTCCACTTCGGCCAAAAATACCCTTACGGCAACAAAATTGAAGGGCTTGCCGCAATGCCTACCGGCGAGCCGTTTGTGTTTTTTGACACCGACACGCTGATACTTGGCGATGTCGAAAGCATCCCGTTTGATTTTTCTAAACCTGCTGCATCGATGAAACGCGAAGGGTCATGGCCCGAAGAGGAACTGTATTGGCCCGGCTATACGGCAATCTGGAAATCGCTGTATGACAAGTTTGGCTTAGAATTTGAAAGCACACTCGATCTGTCGCAGCCCGATGAATATTGGCAACGCTATATGTATTTTAACGCAGGCTGGTTTTTTGGTGCCGACCCCGCCGCCTTTGGCGCACGGTTCCTTGAATATGCACTCGCAGTGCGAGATGACCGCCCTGACGCATTGGTCATCCAATCTCTTGACCCGTGGCTTGATCAAATCGTCCTGCCTTTGGTCATTCACAGTTTTGACGGCGGCCGCCCTGCCCCTGCATTGGACGGCCTAGATGGCGATGTGACCTGCCACTACCGTGTTCTACCGCTATTTTACGCCCGCGAGACCGACCTTGCTGTCGCCATGATGGAAACGATCGCCGCCCCAAACAAAATCAAGAAATGGCTGAAGCAATACGATGCATTCAAACGCATGATTTATCAGGGCCGTGGTCAGAAAGTCCGCGAAATGTTTGACCGCGCGGATATGCCGCCACGCGAACGCCAAATCCGCAATCGCATCAAATCTGCTGGATTTTGGGTCCGCTAGCTTGCAAAAATACCAGAGGTTGCGGCAAATCCTTTGACCTCAATCGGGTTGCCTGACGGATCACGAAAGAACATCGCCCATTGCTCTCCTGCCTCGCCCTTGAACCGGACCGATGGCGCGATGATGAAATCTGTTTGCCGCTCTTCCAGCCGTCCAGCCAACACATTCCATGCATCAAGCGGCAAAACGACACCAAAATGGGGCATCGGCACCAAATGACCACCGACCTTGCCCGTCGCCGCATTTGCAAACGGTTCGCCGAGATGCAGGCTCAACTGATGCCCAAAAAAATCAAAATCGACCCAAGTGTCCGTTGATCGCCCCTCAACGGCCCCAAGTGCGCCGGAATAAAATTCCCGTGCCTCGTCCAAATTAAGAACATGAAACGCAAGATGGAACGGCACAGGCATGGGGTGATCCTTTTTACATTGCCCCGTTGCGGGACTGGTCCCTTTACCATTACTGTTTGGCAACGAAATTTCAAACGGAGACATCATCATGTCTGAAGAAACAACTTACGGCTTTGACACGCTGCAGATCCACGCAGGCGCGCGCCCTGATCCAGCAACAGGTGCCCGTCAGGTGCCGATCTACCAAACAACGGCCTATGTTTTTCGCGATGCGGACCACGCAGCTGCGTTGTTTAACCTGCAAGAGGTTGGATACATCTATTCCCGCCTGACAAACCCGACGGTTGCCGCACTGCAAGAACGCATTGCCACGCTTGAAGGCGGCGCTGGCGCTGTGTGCTGTTCATCCGGCCACGCGGCCCAGTTGATGGCGCTGTTCCCGTTGATGACACCCGGCAAAAACGTTGTTGTATCCACACGTCTTTATGGAGGCACCGTTACGCAATTTAGTCAGACGATCAAACGTTTCGGTTGGTCCGCCAAGTTCGTTGATTTTGACGACATCGATGCGGTTGCTGCTGCGATTGACGATGATACCCGCGCCGTATTCTGTGAAGCTGTCGCCAACCCCGGTGGTCACATCACTGATCTAGACGCTATTTCTGCCGTATCAGACGCCGCTGGTATTCCGCTGATCGTAGATAACACGACTGCCACGCCGTACCTGTGCCGCCCAATTGAACACGGCGCCACATTGGTCGTGCATTCCACCACAAAATATCTGACCGGCAACGGCACTGTTATGGGTGGCTGTGTTGTTGATTCCGGTAAATTCGACTGGGCCGCGAATGATAAATTCCCGTCCTTGTCCGAGCCCGAGCCAGCCTACCACGGCCTAAAGTTCGCTGAAACATTCGGCCCGCTGGCGTTCACGTTCCACGGCATTGCAATTGGTCTGCGCGACCTTGGTATGACTTTGAACCCACAAGCCGCACACTATACGCTGATGGGGATCGAAACCTTGTCATTGCGCATGGAGCGTCACGTTGAAAACGCGGTGAAAATTGCAACTTGGCTCGAAAAGGATCCACGCATTGATTACGTGACTTATGCAGGTCTACCGTCATCGCCGTATTATCACTTGATCCCTAAAATTTGCCCTAAAGGTGCTGGTGCATTGTTCACCATCGCCGTTAAAGGCGGCTATGACGCCTGTATCAAGCTTGTCGATAACCTTGAGATCTTCAGCCACGTCGCCAACCTTGGCGATGCGCGTAGCTTGGTCATCCACTCGGCCAGCACGACGCACCGTCAGCTGACTGTCGAACAGCAAGAAGCCGCTGGCGCAGGCCCGGGCATCGTACGTCTATCTATCGGAATTGAGGACGCCCGCGACCTGATGGCTGATTTAGATCAGGCTTTGGCCAAAGCGACCAACTAAACCATATAGGCGGCCCGTGCCATGCGCGGGCCGCTTAATCTACCAATGCCCAAACCATTGAAATGCTTGCGCTTATGGATAATTCTCCTGCTGCGATGGGGACTGACCGGCTTGCGCTATCAAACGACGCCTCTGCCATCATAGGCGATGGGCGCGACGCGCTTCCCCCCTCAGAAATCAAAATGATTGCACCCAGTTGTGTGCCTGCTGCATCTGCATAAACTTCAGCCTTTGCGCGCGCATCAGCCACGGCGGCGCGCCGCGCGGCAATCAAATGCAGCGCTTTATCAGCCACGTCAAAACGCAAACCATTCATCTGGTTGGCACCGTCGCGGACAGCTGCATCTAGCACCGCTCCCAGTATTTCCAAATCAAAAACCTGCACCTCAATATCCGCAAAAGCAGCGTAGCCCACAGGTTTGCGCGACCCACCATCATAATTCTCATAGCGTTGATCAAGCCGTAGCGATCCGGTTTGCACATGCTTGGGCTCAATGCCTGCAGCCGTTATCTGAGCCATCACAGCTGCCATGGCGACGCTCATCGCATCCATGGCTTCAGCAGCAGTTTTGGCCTCTTGCATAACCCCAAGGGTGATGCGGGCCATATCAGGGGCAACCGCGATCCGACCCTCGCCCTGAACCTGCATTTGGGTTTGGGACCCGTCTGCTATTGCTTGGGTCGCCCCAAATATTCCGCTGCCACAAAATACCAAAGCCAAAAGCAATCTACGTGTCATATTCCTGATCCTTTTCAAATTTCATAACCTTATGACGCAGCCTGCATCTGTTTCCTTGAATCTGCACCTGCAAATACTTGGATTTGGCGAATTCTTGCTATAGACCAAGGCGAAGCCAAGGATCAGATTTCACCCAGCCCCATCAACGTGTAAGTTAGTGAATATGACGACAAATTTCGCCCTTTCTCTTTCGTTCGACGGCATTCGCCTTTTCCACCGTGTGCCCGATGGTTGGCATCTGGTTGGTGAGACAGCAATTGACGTTCCCGATTTGAATGCTGCGCTTGATGACTTGCGCGCGCAAGCGGTGCGTTTGGACCCGACGGGTATGCAAGTTAAATTGCTTATTGCGAACGAACAGATCAAATACATAACGCTCGAAACGGCCCAAACAGAGCTGGGCGACGTTATGGGGGCGCTTGAAAATGCCACGCCATATGCCATCGATGAATTGGTTGTCGATTTTGACCGCAATGGCGGGCGAACGTTTATTGCCGCCGTTGCGCGTGAAACCCTGCAAGAGGCGGATGCATTCGCGACTGAACATGGGTTCACCCCTGCCGCGTTTACCGCGGTTGCGGGCCCGATGACATTCAAGTCCGAAGTTTTCTTTGGACCCGCATCTGGCGCGAAATCAGGAGCTACAGTTACCCGTGCCGCGCACTCATTTGTGCAAACCGGTGTGGCTGTCATTCCCCCTGATCCAGACGCCGCCCCATTGTTCACGCCGCGCCCACGCATGGCTGATCCCGCAAGCATCGTCCCGCCGATACCTGAAGATGTGGCACCTGACACGACGCAGGACGACTTATTATTCACGCCGCGCGCGCCAGTAACACCTCCGATCATAGGGCCAGTAAATGGTGGTGATGCGCCAAAGCTAAGCATCGAAAGCGTCACCGTCGCAGTGCCCGCCCCTAAGGTGACACCGCCAGTGCCGGACGCCGCTGCCCCACCGCTGCAAGCGGATGACCTTGCTGAACAAGGCGGTTTTTCAACGCGTCGCACCGTCACCGCACCTATTGTACCGGAGCCCCCAGCAACACCACCTGCATCCAAAAGCCAAAGTCGCAAAGAAAAAAAGGCCGCTGCTTTTGCCACGAAACAGGCCGAGCCTGTTCGCGGAAAACCGCGGTTTCTAGGGCTTATCCTCACAGCAATATTGGTTCTGTTTATGGCGCTTGTCGCATTGTGGGCGTCAACTTTGTCTGAAGAAGATGTTGCGAATTGGTTTGGCTTTGGGACTGGCGGAATTTTGGAAACTGCCGAAATCCCTCCACCAGACATCATACCAGTCACCCCTGCCATCCAAGAGAGTGAAGATGCAATCCCGGCAGATACGGCTCCTGTCGTGGTCGAAACCGTTGCGACGGCCCTGCCCCAATTGCGCGAAGATGTGGCCGGTCAAGTTCTTAGCCCGGCTGAAGCCGACCGTATTTATGCCGCGACAGGCGTATGGCAGCGCGCGCCTCGCCTCCCGCTGGAACCACGGTCAAATACATTCGACGCCAATTTTCCTACGTTATCCTCTGCTTCGCTATCCCTTGACTTGCCTGCGATGCCGTTGATTGCAGGCCTTGCGCCAGATCTAACGATTGTGACGCCCGCCAATCCGCTTGCACCCGGCACCGACTTTGACCGCGATGAAAATGGGCTGGTCCGCGCCACACCAGAAGGCGCGCTTACACCGCAAGGCATCTTGGTATTCGCAGGTCCACCGCCGCGCAAACCACCCTTGCGGACCATCGCAGAAGATCCGCAAATCGCAACAATCGATCCAACCAATGGTGTTGTTGTGATTATCGGCCGTCCATCCAAAACCCCGCCGTTACGCCCAACTTACGCAGCCTTGCCAGCGCCAGACACAACCGTTGCCTCCCAGGCAACGGCAGGTGCTGTGGCGCTTGTTGGTCTGCGTCCATCTGGTCGTCCCGAAGGTTTGGCACCCGCGCAAGACACAACAATTGCTGTGGTTGATCCAGCGCTTGCGTCAAAACGACCCAAGTCCCGGCCTGCTGGGCTGGCACCCGCCGTCGCCGCCGTCGCACCCGAACCAGCAGGCCCCGACATCACGCAAGTTATGGCAGCCATCGCCGAAGCAGTCCCAGAAAGCCCGTTTATAGCACCGACAGCACGCGCTGTTGTTGCATCAAGCAGGCCAGACACGCGCCCCCGCAACTTTGCCCGCGTTGTTGCCCGCGCGCGCGACTTGGAAACCCAGCAGACAGCACGCGCCGCCGCGGCGCAACCAGCAGCCGCCGTGTCAAACGCACCTGCGCGCTCATCAGGGAATACCGCTGGTAGCGTCGCGCAGGCCGCCACCATGAGCAATGCTATTCGCCTAAGAGACGTGAACCTGATTGGCGTTTATGGCCGACCCAATGACCGTCGTGCCTTGGTCCGTTTGGGCAATGGCCGCTACATTAAGGTCGAGGTCGGAAGCAGCTTGGATGGCGGCCGTGTTACAGCAATCGGCGACAGTGCGCTGAACTATGTCAAACGCGGCAAAACGATTGCCCTCCAGCTCCCATCCGGTTGATTTGATCAGTTGATTTTCGGCCCTATCCGCCGGATAAAGCGGCATGGAATCTTTCCTTTTTCAAGCAACGATTTATTTAGGTGCAGCGGTGATCGCAGTGCCGCTGGCCGCACGTCTTGGGCTTGGGTCCGTTCTGGGGTATCTAAGCGCCGGTATCATCATCGGGCCGATTTTCGGCCTTGTTGGGGCCGAGTCAAAAGACATTCAGCACTTTGCAGAGTTTGGCGTCGTCATGATGCTGTTTCTTATTGGGCTAGAACTCGAACCACGCGCGTTGTGGGACATGCGCCGCCGACTGATTGGCTTGGGCGGTTTGCAGATTGTTTTGACAACAGCGGGCATCATGGGTGCATCAATGCTGCTTGGTCTAGATCTGCGCACGGCGCTGGCTGTCGGTCTTATCTTTGCGTTGTCATCCACCGCGATTGTTCTGCAAACCCTTGATGAAAAAGGGCTGATGCAGACAAACGGAGGACGATCCGTATTTTCGGTGCTATTGACCCAAGACATCGCAGTCATCCCTATACTGGCCTTGCTGCCATTGCTTATGATCGCAAACCCACTGACCTTGGCGCCCGATGGCTCGCTCATGCGGCTGACAGAACCACATGATACACACACAGCGTTCAGCCTTGTCGAAGGCTTGCCCGGATGGGGCGTCACCCTTGTCACTTTGGGCGCGGTTATCGCGATAATCCTTGCCGGCGTATTCCTCACCCGCCCAATTTTCAGGTACATCCACCATGCGCGCCTGCGTGAAATGTATACCGCCCTCGCGTTATTGATGGTCACATCGATTGCCGTTTTGATGTCCATGGTCGGATTATCTCCAGCCTTGGGGACATTTTTGGCTGGCGTCGTACTAGCCAACTCTGAGTTCCGGCATGAATTGGAAAGCGACTTGGCCCCGTTCAAAGGTCTGTTGCTTGGCTTGTTTTTCATCACCGTTGGTGCGGGCATCGATTTTGAGCTGCTGACAGACAGTCCCGCATTCATTTTGGGCGCAACAGCCGCAGTTATCATCATCAAAGGCGCTGTACTTTTTGGACTGTCATTTTTGTTCACTATAAAGGGCAAAGACCGTTGGCTGTTCACGCTGAGCCTTGCGCAAGCCGGTGAATTTGGTTTTGTCCTAGTGTCATTTTCATTGCAGCAAGGCGTGCTTGGGGCCGCGCTATCGTCCACCTTATTGCTGATCATCGCCATGTCGATGCTGGTGACGCCCTTGCTGTTCATCATCTATGATCGGCTTAGCAAACGTCTACAGATCAGTGATACACCGGAAGCCGACGAGGTTGATGCGCAAGGCACTGTGATTATCGCAGGCATTGGACGGTTTGGGCAAATCGTCAACCGGTTGGTCCAATCGGCAGGCTTTTCGACGGTGGTCATCGACAATGATTTGGCGTCTGTGCAGATGATGCGAAAATTCGGGTTTCGTGGGTTCTTTGGTGATCCGACACGGCCTGATCTGTTGAATGCAGCTGGCCTTGATGGTGCACGTATCCTTATTGTCGCGATAGATGATCGGGCGGCCACGATCAAGCTTGTGGCCTATGCCCGAAAAACACACCCCGATTTACATATCATCGCCCGCGCCCGCGACCGCGTACATGTCTACGAGCTTTATGCGGCGGGTGCCAATGACATCGTGCGCGAACTGTTTGACGGATCGCTGCGCGCTGGTCGTTATGCATTGGAAAATCTTGGCTTGTCTGAATTTGAGGCGGCCGAGGCCGAACAAACATTTTTCCATCATGACCGTGCAGCTGTGCGCGAATTGGCCGAGCTTTGGAAACCCGGCGTGCCGCTGGCGGACAACCCAGAATACGTGGCACGCGCCCGCGCGTTGAACAATGATCTTGAAACCGCCCTTGGGTCCCGTCCGCAAAAAGACGACGGTTAGGCGTCGCTGACGCCAGCCTCAGCGAAAGTTGCCATGCCTGAATGACACGCAACCGCAGCTTTCACGATGCTGATTGCCAACGCTCCACCGGACCCTTCACCAAGCCGCAACCCGAGTGACAGCAAGGGTTCTTTGCCAATACCGTCCAGCAAACGGCGATGCGCTCCCTCAGCGCTGAGGTGTCCTGCAACCGTATGATCCAACGCGCCGCTTGCTGTCTTGTACAAAACAGCAGCAGCAGCCGAACAAATAAAACCATCAAGAATAACAGGGATACGGTGCGACCGTGCAGCCGCGATTGCCCCTGCCATCGCAGCCAATTCGCGCCCCCCAAGACAGCGCAATGCCTCAAGCGGATCAGTCGTGTCATGCAATGCGAGCCCCCGCACAACAACATCCGTTTTACGTGCAAGGCCTGCATCATCAACGCCGGTACCGCGCCCCGTCCAATCCGCAGCCGTGCCACCAAGAACAGCCGCAGCAACGGCCGCCCCAGACGTTGTGTTCCCGATGCCCATTTCGCCAGTAACCAAAAGATCAGCGGCAGGATCAACCGCATTCCAGCCGGTGTGCAAGGCAGCTATGACCTCAGCTTCAGTCATTGCGGGCGCCGTGGTGAAATCGGTAGTGGGTGTATCTAGATCAAGCGCATGCACATCCATCTTGGCACCAACCGCCTTGGACAATTGGTTAATCGCAGCCCCGCCGTGTTCAAAGTTGGCGACCATTTGCACGGTTACCTCTGGTGGAAACGCAGATACGCCCTGCGCACAAATCCCGTGATTGCCTGCGAAGATAATGACCTGTGGCGCTGTTATTTCAGGACGCGGATTACCCCGCCAGCCAGCATACCAAATGGCCACATCTTCAAGACGGCCGAGCGCGCCGGGCGGCTTGGTCAATTGACTGTTGCGGTCCGTGGCACCCACGAGGGCTGTTGCATCAACATCAGGACCTGCGGCCAGAACGTCACGAAATTCGGAAAGGGTTGAAAATGGCGCTGACATTTGGTCCTCGATGCGTTTAGGTTCGCATCTGTTTAACGCAGGATCAGCAGATGAAAAGACCGCAAAGGGCAACATGATGCGCAATTCCGACAAAGGCCCTTTGGTCGCTCTTTCAGATATACCTGCAGCCATCGGGCTATTGACCCGCTTGCCAGTCCGCGTTGACACAGATCGCGCAACTGCACGCGGCGCTGCGGCGGCGTGGGCTTACCCCATTGTTGGGTTGATCGTAGGAGGTATTGCTGCGATTGGCATGATCATTGCAGGCGCAATCGGGCTGCCCGCCAGTGCTGTTGCCCTGATCGGCGTGGCCACGGTGACAATCATCACGGGTGCTATGCACGAGGATGGCTTGGCCGATACCGCTGACGGTTTGTGGGGCGGGTGGGATCCGGTTCACCGTTTGAAAATCATGAAAGACACCTACATCGGCACATACGGCGTCATTGCTATTGTCCTGTCGTTGGTCATGCGTTGGCTGCTTTTGACCGAATTGGTTGATCTTGGCGCAGGTACAGCGTTGATTGCCGCGGCCATGCTAAGCCGCGCCGCGATGGTTGGTGTCATGGCTTGGCTGCCCAATGCGCGCGAAAGCGGGCTGAGCCGCGCGGTTGGCCGTCCGACGCTTGCAGTCACGCTGATTGCGGTCGCAATTGCAGCGGTTGGTGCGATCGGTTTCATTGGACTTTTAGGTGTGTTTGCGGCCGCTGCAGTGTTCGTCACGGCTGCTGGTTGCGGTGCAATTGCCAAGACCAAAATTGGCGGCCAGACGGGCGATATCCTTGGTTTTGTTCAGCAAATGACAGAAATCAGTGTTTTGTTATATCTGATCGCGACCCTAGCAGGATAAAGCCGCCACCAGCGATGCGCGGCCCGTATGTGGGCCAACGTCTCGTTTCACCAAAGATCCATTTTCGAGCCGTGTTGCAATTACCCGAGACCAGTTCGCATTTGCTGTAATGACCTCGACCGTATCATCGCAAATGCGCATGCCACCACCGATGTCACGCTCGCCAATCTTATGATTGGTCAGGCCAGTCGCTTGGGCAATTTTCTCTAGCTTGCCAATCCCATCGGCCTGCGGCAGATACCGCCAAACCATTAAGGTTTTTGCCAAATGGGGCCGGTCAACATAAGCGATCTCAACACGCCCATCACCGTCCATGTCGGCAGCGCCGGCTACGGCAAGCCACCGAAACGGGCGACCGATATAGTCAGTTGCAGCAAGGTTCACAAAAGCATCACTGTCATCAAGCCCCCAGATCGACAGACGCGCGCCAAATTTTTCGTGGCTTTCAACAGTGATCACTTCTGGCGCGCCGTCCCCATCCAAATCAACCAAACGTGGGTTTGTATCTTCAAAAACGACCAATTCGGGCCAGACAGCACTGCGTCTGGTGCCGTCGCTAAGGGTGATCTGAAGACCCGCATATTCAGTCGCATCACCCAAGATGCCATGCGCATAGCGGTCCGTGGGATCGGTATAATCGGCGGCCACGATCGTCTGTGCCCCTGCCGCCCCTGCAAAGGACAAAAACGCGATGATGGCCGCCGCGCGCACTAGATTTGTTTTTCTGGCATCTGCACGCGTAGACCGTCCAGCGCATCGGTAACCTTAATTTGGCAGGTCAAACGCGATGTTGTTGCGTTTGGTTCATACGCGAAATCAAGCATGTCTTCTTCCATGGCGTCTTTGGCTGGGATTTTTTCAACCCAAGCACCATCGACATAGACGTGGCAGGTGGAACATGCGCATGCGCCGCCACAATCTGCTTCGATACCAGGGATACCATTGTCACGGGCACCTTCCATAACAGTCAATCCATTGGCGACGTCGACAACGTGTTCTTTGCCACCGTGTTCGACATAAGTAATCTTGGCCATTGCGCAGCTTCCTTTTGCGTAAAATCAATAGAATTGAAGCATTTCTAACTGCGGGTTTGACCCGCGACCAGCCCCAATTGCCCTTTAACTGTGCCATGTGCGACAACGTGACCGCAAAATCGACTTGTGGGGTTTTACACGATGCTGCCCAAGCCGTTAGTCTTACCAGAAATCAAAAGAAATGCAGGCTAAACGCGCAAATGAAATACATTATTCCATTCCTAGCACTTGGTGCCTGCACACCAGCAACGGCCCCCACGCCGGACAATGTGCTTATTGATATGGGGCAAATCGAGACCGAAAGTAATGGCCAGTGTTTTGCCAAAGATACTGCACCTGCCGTAATTGAAACCGTGACACTGCAAGAAATTGAATTGCCCGAGCTGCGCGACGCAAATGGCACTGTGACAAGGCCAGCTACGTTTCGCACGATCACCCGTCAGCAGATTGTCCGCGAGCGGGCAGAAATCAGGTTTGAGACCGTTTGCCCGCAGAATTATTCGGTGGATTTGGTTGCGACGCTTCAACGGGCCTTAACCGCACGCGGGTTTTACGCAGGACAGATCAGTGGCACGCTAGATCTGCAAACAGGCGCGGCCATCCAACAATTCCAGCGGGTAAGTGGGCTGGACACGCCACTACTTGCGCTGGCAACGGCACGCCAACTTGGCCTTGTGGCCTTTTCAAAAGAAAGCCTTGTCGCCAGCCAATAAAAAGGACGCCCCCGAAGGCGCGCCCTGATTATTGTTTTTTGTAAGTGGCTTATTCGCCCAAAAGCAAAGCCTCGAACCGTGGATCACCACCGCGACGCAGCAACAACAACAATGACTTGCGGCCTGCTTCACGTGCGGCATCGATCTGCGCCTCAAACTCAGCCACAGTTGTGATCTCTTCGCGACCCGCTTCGACGATCAAATCACCAGCAACAAGACCTTTTGTGGCCGCGTCGCTTTCTGAATCGATATCCGTGATGACCAAGCCAGTCGCACCCGAAAGCGAGAATTGCTCTTCGAGTTCTGGCGTGATCTCGGACAGCATCATCCCAAGCACGGCAGCAGGCGCTTCTGGTGCTGCGGGTTCTTCGACTGCAGCGGGGAATGCGGCGGCTTCGGACGTTTCACGGCGGCCAAGCACAACAACCAGATTTTCAATGTCTCCGTTGCGCAAAACGATCACAGGGACCTCTTTGCCAACTGGTGAATTGCCAACGATACGCACAAGCTCGCGGGTGTCCTCAATCACGATACCATCAAAGGTCGTGATCACGTCACCGCCGATCATGCCTGCATCTTCCGCAGGACCTGCGGGAACAGACGTAACAAGCGCGCCAACAGCGGCCTCTAGCCCGTCAATTGCATCGACCATGTCTGGTGTGACGTCTTGGATGCGCACGCCCAACCAACCGCGACGGGTTTCGCCAAATTCGATCAACTGATCAACCACATTGGACACAACAGCGGATGACATTGCAAAGCCGATCCCAATGGACCCGCCGTTTGGTGACAAGATCGCAGTGTTCACGCCAACAACTTCGGACTCCATATTGAACAGCGGTCCACCAGAGTTACCGCGGTTAATCGCAGCATCTGTTTGGATATAGTCGTCATAGGTGCCGGACAAAGCGCGGTTGCGGGCGGATACGATACCAGCCGAAACAGAGAAGCCCTGCCCCAGCGGATTACCCATCGCCATGACCCAATCACCGACACGAGCGCCAGCGGCGTTGCTGTCGCCGAATTTCACAAACGGCAGGTCAGTCAGATCAACCTTCAGCACTGCAATATCAGTGTTTGGGTCGGTGCCGACCAATTCAGCCGGAACGCCCTCTTCCCCACCTGGGAAAAATTCGATCAGGATTTCATCTGCGCCCTCAATGACGTGATTGTTTGTGACGATATAACCATCAGCCGAGATTACGAAACCAGACCCTAACGCGGAAGACCTGCGCGGTGCGCCTTCTTCACCGTCCTCTAAGTCATTAAAGAAATCCTCGAACGGGGACCCTTCTGGGACAATGCCTTGTGGACCTGTACGGCCCGCGATGGTTGTCGACGTGGTGATGTTGACCACAGATGGGCTAACATCTTCGGCAAGCTCTGCGAATGTGGCTGGGCGCGCCTGCGCCTCGGAAAATGTGGCCTGTGCGAACACAAGTGCCACGGCGACGGCCGTCCCAGTTAGCCGCGATTTAAGCGTACGGGTGGACTCAAATTGAGCCGATTGAATTGCGATAGCCTTTGATGTCACGGGTGAAACTCCTTTAGACAGACATGGGGCAACAGGACGACGCCTGCTTTATGTTACTATAGTGAATGTAGGTCGCGCGATTAGCAACGCAAAGGTCAATCGCCAAAACTCAACTGCCTGTGACACACCTCGCGTGAACTGTAACATTCCACCGAGTGACTAAATTACTAATATTTCGAATATATTTCAATTATTTAGGCAAATTCAAAGGATGGAACTTCTGGGGAATAAAACATTCTCGTGATCACCACGAAAGAAGCGGAAAAGTCGTATTCACGCAGTCATCGCACCACGTCAAGCTGGCGTGATCCCCATAAAAAAGGCCGCCCATAACAGGCGGCCTTTTGAAGTCTAACCGCAGGCGCGTTTACTCGGAAGCGATGCCTGTATCGGATTTAAGATAGTTAAAGAACTCGTTATCAGGTGACAAAACCATCGTGGAATTGCCAGGCTTGAGCGCACGGGTATAAGCCGTCATGGAACGGTAGAATTCAAAGAATTCTGGGTCCGCGCCAAAGCTTGTCGCGAAGATACCGTTCCGTTCGGCGTCTGCCTCACCACGGGTAATCTCGGCCTGACGTTGGCTTTCTGATACCAATTCAACCACTGTACGGTCCGCTTGTGCACGCACACGTAGGGCCGCCTCGTTACCACGGGCAATCTCGTCGGCCGCTTCGCGTTCACGTTCGGCTTTCATCCGCTCGTAAGTCGCGTTGAGGTTTTCTGGCGGCAAATCTGTCCGCTTTAAACGCACATCGATGACCTGCAAACCAAGGCCAAGGGCCTCGGCGATTGCGCCATTCCGAATACGCAGCATCAATGCT
The DNA here is from genome assembly GCA_047629435.1 of Yoonia sp. Lineage (GTDB taxonomy): Bacteria > Pseudomonadota > Alphaproteobacteria > Rhodobacterales > Rhodobacteraceae > Yoonia. Next base: position 119,463 of record JBLHXF010000001.1, read on the forward strand.
GCACGGTCAGTGGACAAGATATCGTTAGACGAAACTGAGCCCAGAACCTCACGCGTTTCAGCGCGCAAAATACTGTCGAGACGACGGGCAGCGGTTTCTTCACCACCCCCACCAACAGCCTGACGGAATTGTTCGACGTTCGCGATGCGGTAACGCGCAAACGCATCAACGACCAAACGACGGTCATCCGATGGAGTTATCTCGAGCGGCTCAAGGTCACGGCTGAGAATACGGTCGTCGTATTTGACGACCTCTTGGATCAGTGGGATCTTAAAGCCCAAACCGGGATCTTCTTGAACCTTAACGATTTGACCAAACTGCAGAACAAGCGCTTTTTCACGTTCGTCCACGATGAATACCGAAGATACGGCTGCCACGACGACAACGACAACGGCTGGGATAAGGAATGCTGTGGCCCGCATTAGTTTGACCCTCCATCATTTGTATTTCGGCGCAGTTCATTCAGCGGCAGATATGGCACAACGCCCTGCCCGCCTCCGTTACCTTCGTCGAGCAGAATAATATCAACCCCACCCAATACAGTTTCCATAGTTTCCAGATAGATCCGCTTGCGCGTTACTTCTGGTGCTTTTTGGTATTCGTTCAAAACAGCAGTGAAACGGCTTGCTTCACCGACAGCTTCGTTTACGACTTGGGCGCGGTAGGCTTCTGATTGCTCAAGCAACTGCGCAGATTCACCACGTGCCTCGGCCACAACACGGTTGGCATAGGCGTCAGCCACGTTTTGCAAACGGTCACGTTCTTGTTCAGCATCCTGCACCATCCGGAACGATTGGATAACCTGCTCTGGTGGATCGGCCTTGTCAAAGTTCACACGGACAATGTTCACGCCACTTTCATAGCTATCGAGCGTGCTTTGAATTTCGTCGCGCAAACGGTCTGCAATCGCACCACGGTCACGGTTCAAAATCGGGGCCAAATTTGATTGTGCAATAATCTCGCGCATAACAGATTCAGCAACTGCCGCGATGGTTTGCGGTGGATCAGCAAGGTTAAACAGGTATTGCTGCGGATCAGTAATATTCCAAACAACTTGGAAATCGATGTCGACGATGTTTTCGTCGCCTGTCAGCATCAGACCCGCGTCAAGACCGGACCGGCTTGTGCCGATGTCGATGTTCCGCTCGGATGTAACTGCAATGACTTCTCGTGTGACAATTGGCCAAGGTGCAAAGTTCAGACCCGGACCGCTTGTTTCACTGTAAACACCAAGTAGTAACTCGACAGACTGTTCTTCCGGTTTAACGGTATAGAATGACGCCATGCCCCAAAGGACAACCGCGCCAAGAACGCCCAGGCCGATCGTGCCGCGTGTCAACGCCGGACCACCGCCGCCGCCAAGGCCACCACCGTTTGTGCCGCCGCCGTTGCCGCCGCCCATCAAGACGCGCAATTGCTCGCGGCCTTTATTTACCAGTTCGTCAATTTCAGGAATGCCCTGACCCTGCGGCTCATTTGGCTTGCGAGGTGGCCGAGGAGGCTCATCATCATCGCCTGAACCTTTGTTGCCACCGCCGCCCCACGGGCCACCGTTATTTCCTGCCATTGCGTATAACCTATTCTGTTTCACCCCACGTGCGGGGCCGTTAGTGTTAATGTGTGCGTTTATGCCCAAAAATCAAGCGGTACGCACGGGTTCCTTCATCGTGACCAATTCTTCCGAGATAGTCGGGTGAACGGCGACGGTTCTATCGAAATCTTCTTTCGTTGCGCCCATTTTGACGGCGATACCTACCATCTGGATCAATTCGCCCGCATGATCTGCGACGATATGACAGCCCAGCACCTTGCGGGTTTCTTGGCTAACGATCAATTTCATCAGCACGCGATCAGCGCGACCCGCAAAAGAGTGGTTCATCGGCTTAAACGATGTCGCGTAAACTTCGATGGATTCTTGCGCACGCGCCTGTTCTTCAGTCAGACCAACAGTACCAAATTCTGGCTGTGTAAACACCGCCGATGGGATCAATTCATAGTCGGGCTTAGTGGGATTGCCTTTGAACACGGTTTCCACAAAAGCCATGCCTTCGCGGATTGCCACTGGTGTAAGGTTCACGCGGTCGGTCACGTCGCCCACGGCATAGATGGATGGCACGGCGGTCTGGCTATAGTCATCAACAACGATTTCGCCGCCACGACCCAGCTTGACGCCGATCTCTTCCAGTCCAAGCCCGTCCGTGTTGGCATGTCGTCCTGTCGCGAACATAACCTGATCAAAGGTATGCTCATCGCCGTTCGTGGCAGTCACATGGATGCCTTTGCCTTCGCGGCGCATCTCGACCACGTTGGTTCCAAGGTGCAAATTCACACCTTTTTCGATCATGCCGTCTGCGATCAGTCCACGAGCTTCTTCATCAAAGCCGCGCAGAATTTGTGCGCCACGATAGAATTGGGTTACTTCGACGCCCAGACCATTCAGGATTCCGGCAAACTCGGATGCGATATAACCGCCGCCGACGATCAGCATCTTTTTGGGCATCTCATCAAGCAAAAAGATTTCATTCGACGTGATAGCCATTTCCGCGCCCGCAATCGCTGGCTTGGTTGGATGCCCACCTGTCGCCACCAAAATATGCTTTGCACTGACCTCTTCACCAGTCGAAAGGCTGATGGTATGCGCATCTTTTAGCGTGGCACGGGCGTCATAAATCGTGACATCTGAATTGCCCAATAGCTTGCGGTACACACCTTCAAGACGATCCAGCTCAGCGTTCAGTTTCGTGCTGAATTTGATCCAGTTAAATGGTCCAACCTTTACGTCCCAACCGTAGGCGGCTGCGTCGTCCATGCATTCGGCATAGGTGGATGCGAAAACCATCAGCTTTTTCGGCACACAGCCGCGAATGACACAAGTGCCACCCATGCGGAATTCCTCGGCCAAACCGACCTTTGCGCCGGTCGCAGAAGCCACACGCGCCGCCCGTACACCGCCGGACCCGCCGCCGATTACAAACAGATCATAGTCAAAGGCCATGGTGCCATCCCGTCATTGCTATCGTTTCAGTGCGCAACTTAAGACTGAGCAGGGCTGACTACAACGGTATTCGCGCAGCCGTGATCAGAAAGGCGTCGTCACGAAAAAGGGCGTCCGCAGATGCAGACGCCCTGACGATCATTTTTAAGCCGTCTGCTTAAGCAGACGTGACGCGCATTTTATGCAACAAGCCGCCCAGCGCACCGCCGATCAATGGGGCCACGATGAACAACCACAGTTGCGACAATGCGGTGCCGCCCACGAACAATGCTGGCCCAATGGACCGCGCAGGGTTCACAGATGTGCCCGTGACCGGAATGCCGACCAAGTGGATCATTACGAGAGTAAGACCAATCGCAAGACCTGCCATCATTGGTGTGCCCTTGTCAGACGTCACACCCAAGATCACGACCAGAAAGACGGCTGTTGCCACAACTTCAAAGATAAACGCCGAGATCATAAAGAACTCTCCGCCATAACCCGCGCCCCAACCGTTTTGGCCCAAGCCGGTGGCTGCAACATCGTGACCGCCGATGGAATTTGTTGCGATGACCAAAATCATGCCAGCCGCGATGATTGCACCGATGGTTTGGCTGATCGAATAACCAACCAAATCAATGACTGAAATCCGGCCTGCAACAAATGCGCCAATTGATACGGCTGGGTTCAGATGCGCCCCAGAGATGCTGCCGATTGAATACGCCATTGCGACGACTGATATACCGAATGCAAAGCTGATGCCGGTAAAGCCAATGTCGCCGCCTGCCAATACTGCTGACCCTACGCCGAAAAATACCAACACAAATGTGCCGATTAGTTCTGCTATATACTTGTTCATGAAAACCCCTGGTTTGTTAGATGCCTGGTCGGTTTAGGCATAAATCTAGCATGGGATATCTACGTGAATTAATCAGTGGGACAAAATTGCAATTATTCCCCCAACGGCAGCCTAATCGGAATTGTCCGCAAACAAGTTACCAACCTCAAGGAAATCGAATTTGGTTTCCTCGATTGCACCGTTGTTGATGTCGCGTACTTCGACCTTACCGTCGCCGTAGCCAATGATGACGGTGTCACAGATGTCGATGAACAAGCCATTTTCAACCACACCAGGAATTTGGTTCATTACAAGGCTTAGCTGACGCGCGTTCCCGATCCGGTTGAGGTGCAGGTCAAGAATATGGTTACCCTCATCCGTCACAAGCGGGGCACCTCCATTCATGCGCAGGCTTGTTGACTGGCCAAGCACATCCAAACCGATCAACGTCTCTTCGATTAAGGTCTTCGTGGTTTGCCAGCCAAACGGGATAATCTCAACAGGCAACGGGAATGCGCCCAAGGTTTCGACCTGCTTGGATATGTCCGCGATCACGATCATTTGGTCTGATGCAGTGGCGACGATTTTTTCCTGCAACAGCGCGCCACCGCCGCCTTTGATCAGGTTCAGGTTGCCATCATATTCATCGGCCCCGTCGATGGTCAGATCCAACCACTTTGCTTCATCCAACGAGATCACTTCGATCCCAACATCTCGGGCCAATTGGGCTGTCCGCGTGGATGTCGGCACGCCTTGGATGCGCAAACCTTCGTCGCGGACCAATTCACCCAAGCATTGCACAAGCCAAGCCGCCGTTGATCCGGTCCCAAGCCCAACCTTCATCCCCGTCTTCACATAATCAGTCGCCTTTTTCGCGGCAACGAATTTGGCTTTGTCGATAGGGGAAAGATCGGTTGGCATGGTGGCAGCTCCAGCGGTCAATGTGCAGTTCATCGCGTTATAGGACGGTTTTACGTGTGGAGCGAGAGGGAAACCATGCCAACAGCGCGGGTTTCCGTATCGATGCGTCGCTTTTGCGCCGGCCATGAAAGAAGCGACTGTTAGGTAACGGCGTATGACAATGCCCCTGACGCTCCATTTCGCCCCGGACAACGCATCGCTTTGCGTGCGGCTTGCGCTGTTGGCGCTGGACTTACCGTTTGAGACCCAATTGGTCGATCGCAGTCAGAATGCCCAGAACGCTCCTGCCTACATAGCGCTTAATCCCAAAGGGCTTATTCCGACACTGATCACACCTGATGGTCCGATCTATGAAACTGGGGCGATTTTGCTTTGGTTGGCCGATCAAAAACCTGAACGGGCCTTTCCAGCTGTGGCCAATTCAAATCGGGGCGCACATCTGGCATGGCTGTTCTGGCTATCCAATACGCTGCACCCCGCACTGCGGATGACGTTTTATCCGGCGAAGTATATAGATGCGGATGGTATCCCTCAGCTAATGACGGCAACCCGTGCAAATCTTCTTGGACAGTTCGCGCAGCTTGAAAGCCACGCTGACTGGCTCGAAGATGATCAAACTGGCATCCTGCACTGTTACCTCGCCCCGATGCTCAGATGGTCCGCCCTTTATAGTTCAGATCAAAGCTGGTTCGATTTGGCCAAATTTCCACGACTATTTGCTTTTGCAAAGCGATTTGAAATCACCCATGTAGCTGCCCAAGCCTGCCTCGCAGAGGGCTTAGGCGACACCGCTTTTTCAGCCCCCACACCACCAAGCCCCCCAGAAGAAAGTGCGACCTGATGTTTTTGTCTGTGTTCGATATGTTCAAGGTGGGTATCGGCCCATCATCATCCCACACAATCGGCCCAATGGTCGCTGCGACCCGTTTCCTGGACCATTTGCGTGCGCAACCTTTTGCGGTGGCGGGTGTCAAAGCAACCTTACACGGATCGCTTGCGTTCACTGGCGTCGGACATGCAACAGACCGCGCCACGATCCTTGGCTTGGCTGGGTTTCGGGCTGATGACTATGACGCTGTCAAAGCAGATGCAGAAATGGACCGGATTGGCGCCGAACAAACCGTGCATCCAGCTGGGCTTGCGTCACTTATGTTCAATCCAAAAACTGATCTCGAGTTTAACTACGGCCCCGCCCTGCCAGGACACGCCAACGGCATGATCTTAAAGGGCACAGACGGACAAGGTGATGTGATTACCCAAGTCACCTATTATTCAATCGGGGGCGGATTCGTTCTGACGGCAGATGAGCTGGCCTCTGGCAAAGATGCCAACGATGACCTGCCCCCCGCGCCTTTTCCGTTCACGTCTGCGGCAGAGATGCTGGATATGGCTGCTCAATCTGGTAAATCAGTTGCCGACATGAAGCGTGCCAATGAACGAGCCTGTCAGCCTGGTGTTGATCTGGACAAGGGCATAACGCGCATTTGGGAAGTCATGAACGCCTGTATCGATCGCGGCCTTGTCACCGATGGCATCTTGCCCGGCGGTTTGAATGTGCGGCGCCGTGCCAAGGGTATTCACGAGGCTTTATTGGCCGAACGGGGTTTGAACCTATCGCCGCCACATACGATCAACGATTGGATGTCGACCTACGCGATGGCTGTGAACGAAGAGAATGCAGCAGGCGGGCAGGTTGTGACCGCGCCAACCAACGGTGCGGCTGGCGTTATTCCTGCGACAATTCGATATTGGCTGGACCATGTTCCCGGAGCCGTTTCCAGCAAAGTACCAGATTTCATGTTAACAGCGGCCGCAATTGGCGGGCTTATCAAATTCCGCGCCTCGATTTCGGGGGCAGAATGTGGATGCCAAGCTGAAGTTGGATCAGCTGCGGCAATGGCAGCAGCTGGTTTTTGTGCCGTTATGGGTGGAACGCCAGAGCAGGTCGAAAACGCTGCCGAGATTGCGCTTGAACATCATCTTGGCATGACGTGCGATCCTGTTCGCGGGTTGGTTCAAATTCCATGCATCGAACGCAACGGTCTGGGTGCGATTAAGGCGGTATCCGCCGCGTCATTGGCATTGCGCGGTGACGGGCATCATTTGGTCCCACTTGATGCAGCAATTGAAACGATGCGCCAAACTGGCGAAGATATGTCGGAGAAGTATAAAGAGACTGCCCTTGGTGGTTTGGCAGTGAATGTTCCCAATTGCTGACAAAGGACGATGGGTTAAAACCCATTCTACGAACAATTGCAGTCTGCGGTATATTGTAGGATGGGTTTTAACCCATCATTGTTTTAACCAACACGCCCAGTGTTTCCTGCGGTAGCACGAGTAACACTGCCCCCTCAGCAGACAATGTCACAACAGGTGCTGCCACTTCATTGGACGGACTGGTAAACCCAAGGGTATCAAAAACCTGACCATCTACGGGCCAGCGCAGACCTGTTTCTCGAACCTTCGCAGCCGCCAGCGGCATCAACGACAAGCGCGACCCAATATCCAGCCCGTCTAAGACGATCCCATTACGGGGTACGATGGCCGCCACATCATTTGCTCCCATCAAAATCAATGGCCTCTCGCCAAATCGCCCCATCACATTGAGAACGGCCAATGTATGGTCCAACCGACCACCCGAAAAACCAGCGGCAAAAATCAGCGGCGCATCCACAAGTTGCAACGCCTTTTCAAAATCGACGGTATCTTGTTCGGGAACGTGATGAAGCAGATCGGCGTATTCACTGCGCGCAGCATCTGATATGCTGTCTAGATCCCCTATGACCGCTGCCGGTCTGATCCCTGCAGCCAACAAGTGATCAGCACCACCATCGACGCCGACAAAGCTTGGTGCATAGCTTTGTAAAATGTTAAGGTCTTGTGGTCCAAGGTCGGCACCACCCACTAAAGCTACTGGATCAGAACTGTGAACAATCAATGCGACCACCTGTCATTACGCGCATATTTGGAAACATTCCTTAAAAGCGCCTTGAATTAATACCGAGTTTTACCCGTTGTTGTGCCGGATTGCGAACCAATTGATGGTAAACGTAACCTCACTGGGTTTGGTAGAAAGCGAGCAAAAGAATGGTAGATTCGAGCAAGATTCTTACCGTATCATACGGCACTTTTTCGTGCACCTTAGAGGGATTCGACGATTCCTTCGGCACGATGAAAGCGATCGCGGAGTATTTCCGTGATCTGGCTGCCGATGATCGGTATTTCGGGGCAGAGCCCCCAGCACCTGATGTACAGATGTTGGCAAAAATCGCCGAGCGTGAAATCACACGCCGCGTTGATGCCAGCACGACAGACGGCGGTATTGTGTTGCGTGCACAGCAAGCCCCAGCGCCTGCTATGCCACCGCAAATTGTGCGTCCTGATCCGATACAGGTTGCTGCCGCATCTGTTGCGCCACAAGTGGCCGCAGAACCAGCCTATATGGCTGACATGGATCAAGAGTTTGAGACAGCCCACTCTGACGCGACGGCGTCTGAGATGGAGCTTGTGGCAGGACCGGAGGCCGAGGAAACAGTTTCCTCACCGCTCGTGGTCTCCGGTCAGGCAACACCTGTGCAAGCTGACACAACGCCAGAACACACACCGCATCCTGATGCGCAAAGTGTTGCGGCCAAGTTGCAGCGTATTCGCGCAGTTGTAGGCCATTCTGATGCGCCGGAAGCCGCCGAATACAATGAAGATCAGCACGTCCCTGAGATGCCAAACATTGCAGACGTTGACATGATGGACATCGACATCTCCGACGATGTTATCGTCGAAAATGACTTGGATGACGTTGCAGAGCCTATGCTGCAAATAGCGGATGAAGTCGAAACACTGGAAACGTTTGTTGATGTGCCAGAAGCCGCACCAATAGACGCTATTGAAGGCAATGATGCACAGCTAGACAGCGCAACAGCCGAAATGGCTGAAGCAGCGCCTATCGTCGAGGATGTCATCGAAGACGTACAAGAGCCTGTTATTGACGCTGTTGAAGAAGTTGCTGCCGACGTCGACATCACGATCGTAGATGCACCAGAACCACTCGACGCAGCTATTGATATGTCTGAGACTGCGCCAGTGGACGTAGCTGAAGATGATGATGCACTGCTTGACAGCTTAACAGCCAAGATGGCCGAAACGGCACCAGTTGCCGCAGAACCTATCGACGAACCTGTTGAGGCAATTGCAGACGACGCAATCACGCCAGACGAAGCAAAACCGACACTCCGTACACAAATACTGCGTTTGCGGAAATCAGATCAGCCCGTGAAAGAAACAGCTGAAGCGACTGCCGATTCCTTTGCTTTCGCCGAAGACGACTTAGACGACTTAGACGATAGCTATGAAGAAGACGTACTTGATGTGGCCAAACTCGACGGGTTCGACGAACTTGACGCCGTGGCAACCCCATCGGAGACAAGCTTGTCTGCAGATGAAGAAGCCGATCTCATGGACGAGCTTGCAGAGGTTGAGCGTGACTTTTCGCAGGAAGAAGCCCCTGCCGATGAAGCACCCGAGCAGGTCACACCAGTTGCAAAAGTACGCAACAGCCTGCCCGACACCGACGATAGCACTTTGTCACATATTCTGGATCAAACTGATCAAGAACTGAACGAACCAGCGGGTAGCCGCCGTCGCAATGCAATTGCACAACTAAAAGCCGCAGTAGCCGCAACAGAAGCTGCCCGCCAATTGGGTGACAACGATGACACGGCCACTGAGGTTGAAGATGCGTTTCGTGGTGATCTTGATGAAGTTGTGCGTCCACGCCGCCCAGCACGGGTCGAAAAACCAGTTGAACGCACGGCCCGCCCACGGCCAGCACCTTTGAAACTGGTGGCATCTCAGCGGGTTAACGCACCTGACGCAGCGCCGACCAGCGACGTCGCCGTGGCACCCCGCCGTGTGGCCGCACCAATCGAACAAGTTAGTATCGCATCTGCCAGCAACTTTGCTGAATTTGCTGAAAACATGGGCGCAACTGCCCTACCTGATTTGCTTGAAGCCGCCGCAGCATACACCGCCTTTGTCGAAGGCTCCGAGGATTTCTCTCGTCCTCAAATCATGAAGAAAGTGCAGCTGACATCGGACGTCGAATTCACTCGCGAAGATGGGCTGCGATCATTCGGTACGCTTTTGCGTGAAGGTCGTATTAGCAAGGTGCGCAACGGAAGGTTCCAAGTGTCAGACGAGACACGGTTCCGGCCCGAGACAAAAGTAGGCTAGGCCAACCAACATAACCAAAGACAGAAGGCGGGGGATAATATCCTCCGCCTTTTTCATGTCGTACATTTGCGTTTAGTAAATCAAAAATGGAATCGGCGGCCCAAAGGGACGCTGTCAATTAGGTCAGGCCTGATCGTCAGGCGCATCAGGATCGGCTTGGCCAATCCCCATGAAAACGCTCTTGAATGGAAAAATCCACGCAATGCCCAAAAAAACATAAATCGCAAACTCAATCACCAATGGCGCACGCGTTGCCCAGCTCATCACTATTACTGCGATCAAGATATAAACTGGCAGGAAAACCACCAGCAGGAAAAGCGACCAGCGCCGCCGTTGTTTGTAAGTCAGTGCCATATCAATCCGCAAATGGGTCCGTCACAAGGATTGTGTCCTCGCGTTCTGGTGACGTGGAAACTAGGGCGACGGGGCAATCAATCAACTCTTCGATGCGGCGCACATACTTGATCGCTTGCGCTGGCAATTCAGCCCAAGACCGCGCGCCCTCCGTGCTTTCGGACCAACCGGGCATCTCTTCATAGATTGGCAAGCACCGCGCCTGATCCTCTGACGCTGTTGGCAAATAGTCCAATGTTTCGCCGTCCAGCGCGTAACCTACGCACATTTTCAGGGTTTCAAACCCATCAAGAACATCGAGCTTTGTAAGACAAATACCTGTCACACCGGATGTCGCACATGTTTGGCGTAACAAGGCCGCATCAAACCAACCACAACGGCGTTTGCGCCCTGTCGTTGTTCCAAACTCATGGCCACGCTCGCCAAGGCGTTGCCCATCCGCGTCTTCCAATTCTGTCGGAAAAGGCCCCTCGCCCACACGCGTCGTGTAGGCTTTGACGATTCCCAAGACGTAATCGATGGCTGTTGGGCCGAGACCCACGCCTGTGGCTGCCTGTCCTGCAATCACGTTGGACGACGTCACAAACGGGTACGTGCCGAAATCGACATCCAGCAACGCGCCTTGCGCGCCTTCAAACAAAATCCGCTTACCGGCTTTGCGTTTGTCGTTCAAAACTTTCCAAACAGGTGCTGCGTATGGTAAAATATTTGGCGCAATCGCGCGTAGGTCCGCCAGCAATGCTTCACGGTCAACTTCGGCGTACCCAAGCCCTTTGCGCAACGGATTGTGGTGCTGCAAAGCTCGATCGACACGGGCCTCTAAGGTTGCATTATTTGCCAAGTCAGCAACGCGAATAGCCCGGCGGCCAACTTTATCTTCGTATGCGGGACCAATACCGCGACCGGTTGTCCCAATCTTGGTGCCTTGGCTTGCGGCTTCTTCGCGCAACCGATCAAGTTCACCGTGCAATGGCAGGATCAGCGGCGTGTTTTCCGCAATCATCAGATTTTCCGGGTTAATCGTGACGCCCTGCGCCTCGATGATCGCAATCTCTTTCATCAGGTGCCACGGGTCTAGCACGACACCGTTCCCGATCACCGAAAGCTTACCACCGCGCACAACGCCAGACGGCAGCGCGTGAAGTTTGTAAACCTTGCCGTCAATCACAAGGGTGTGGCCCGCGTTGTGGCCCCCTTGGAAACGCGCGATCACATCTGCGCGCTCGGACAGCCAGTCCACAATCTTGCCTTTGCCTTCATCGCCCCATTGGGCGCCCACGACGACGACGTTTGCCATTGCTTTCAGTCCTTATCTTCAATCCAGTTTTTCTATATCGACACAGCCCACCGTGCGAAACCGCAAAATGCGACTGGACCGCACTGCAATCGATTGGCATTGTCGCAAATAACGAGAACCGGAGATGATTTATGGGCTTTTTGATCCGCTGGGCGTTTGCTTTTTTATTGCTCGCCGCGACCTATAACCCAACGCAATGGAATTTTGTGCGTTGGACGATGGCAAACTATCAAGAAACGTTGTCTGTCACCGTTTTAATCGGATTGGTACTGGTGATCGGCTATATCATTTACCTGCGCGCGACGCTGCGATCCATCGGGTTATTTGGCATGTTATTGGTGCTGGCTGTCGCCGGAACCCTGCTTTGGGTGCTGTTTGATCAAGGGATCATCGATCTGACGAACCCCACGATAAACACATGGCTTGGGATCGTTGTTATGTCGCTTGTATTAGCGATTGGGCTGTCATGGTCGATCGTGCGACGCAAAATTTCGGGGCAAACGGACGTCGATGACGTTGATGCCTAGCGATTAGGCCCTTGCGACACCCGCCCCAAGATCATAGGTAACCCCGAACCAGAGTTTAACCACAGGCCTACCATTCATGGAAAACGTCGTCCTTGTCGTCCACTTGATCCTCGCACTTAGCTTGATTGGGATCGTGCTGATGCAGCGCTCTGAGGGCGGCGGTTTAGGTATCGGCGGCGGCGGCGGCGGTGCAACAGGTGGCCGTGCCGGTTCATCTGCGATGACCAAATTCACATGGATCTTGGCTATTGGGTTTATTTGCACATCAATCGCGATGACGATCATTGCTGCAGACAAATCAGCCGGCGCGTCCGTTGTGGACCGCATTGTTGACGCGCCGGCACAATCAGACGGTGTTGTGACACCAGACCTAGGTGACAGCTTATTGCCACCGTCTAGCGATGATGCACCACTGGTACCAGCAGGCGAATAATTCACTAGTTCTGCTAGTTTAGGTTAAAATGCCTACATGATGTTGCGTCAACGGTTGCGTTGAAGCCCCGAATCCGGTTATGAATAACCCCCGTGAGTATGCGAATTTTGCGGTTCGGGATTCCACAAAAATTGAATACACGAACCACGCTTCAGGGGGCATTCTTGCTATGGCACGTTATATTTTCATTACCGGTGGCGTTGTGTCGTCTTTAGGCAAAGGCTTGGCATCTGCTGCCTTGGGCGCATTGTTGCAAGCTCGCGGATATTCGGTACGCCTGCGCAAGCTTGATCCGTATCTGAACGTGGATCCAGGTACGATGTCACCGTTTGAGCATGGCGAGGTTTTCGTGACCGATGATGGTGCCGAAACCGATCTGGACCTTGGTCATTACGAACGGTTCACAGGCGTTGCTGCGCGCAACACTGATTCCGTGTCGTCAGGCCGCATCTATTCCACCGTCTTGGAAAAAGAACGCCGTGGCGATTATTTGGGCAAAACAATTCAGGTTGTCCCCCACGTCACCAACCAAATCAAAGAATTCTTGGATATCGGCGACGACGAAGTCGATTTCATGCTTTGCGAAATTGGTGGCACCGTGGGCGATATCGAAGGCCTGCCGTTCTTTGAAGCAATCCGCCAATATTCGCATGATCGGCCGCGTGGCCAATGTATCTTTATGCACCTCACACTACTGCCGTATTTGGCCGCATCCGGTGAGCTGAAAACAAAACCAACCCAACATTCGGTTAAAGAACTACAATCCATCGGGATCGCGCCAGATGTGTTGGTCTGCCGATCAGAGCACCCAATCCCCGAAAAAGAACGCGAAAAGATCGCTTTGTTTTGCAACGTACGCAAGGAACATGTTGTTGCGGCCTATGACCTTAAATCAATCTACGAGGCGCCGCTTGCCTACCACGAACAGGGATTGGATCAGGCCGTGCTTGATGCATTCCAGATCGCCCCCGCTCCAAAGCCGGACTTGTCGCGCTGGCGGGACGTCTATGACCGCGTTCACAACCCCGAAGGCGAAGTCAAAATCGCCATTGTTGGTAAATATGTCCAGCTTGAAGATGCCTATAAGTCATTCAAAGAGGCCCTGACACACGGCGGCATGTCCAACCGCGTCAAGGTTAAGGTTGAATGGGTCGACGCCGAGATTTTTGATAGCGAAGACGCCGCACCGCATCTTGAAGGATATCACGCGATCCTTGTCCCCGGTGGGTTCGGAGAGCGCGGCACAGAGGGCAAAATCAAAGCCGCTCAATTCGCACGGACCCGCAAAATTCCTTATTTTGGTATCTGCCTTGGTATGCAAATGGCCGTGATCGAGGCCGCCCGCAACGTGGCTGGAATCCCGTCGGCTGGATCCGAAGAATTTGACCATGAAAGCGGCGAAAAGCGTTTTGAACCCGTCGTCTATCACCTGAAGGAATGGGTCAAAGGCAATCATATGGTTGCCCGCAAAACGGATGACGACAAAGGTGGCACCATGCGTTTGGGTGCCTATACCGCCACTCTTGCCGAAGGGTCTAAAGTCGCTGGTATTTATGGCAGCACAACCATCGAGGAACGGCACCGGCACCGTTATGAAGTTGATACAAAATATCGTGCCGTGCTGGAAGAAAAGGGTCTCGTGTTTTCGGGCATGTCACCGGATGGCAAGCTGCCTGAAATCGTAGAATGGACCGATCACCCTTGGTTTATTGGTGTGCAGTTCCACCCAGAGCTGAAATCAAAGCCATTTGCCCCGCATCCGCTGTTCGCTGATTTTGTCCGCGCAGCGGTCGAGGTGTCACGGCTCGTATAACGGCGCACAGGGCTGGTTAGTTTTGCCAAATTAGGGACAAGAGTTTGCTGTCATATCAACACGGATTTCACGCGGGAAATATGGCGGACGTGCATAAGCACAGTTTGCTAGCATGGATGCTGTCGTACATGACCCGCAAAGATAAACCTTTGTCGTATATTGAAACGCACGCTGGCCGTGCGCTTTATGATCTGTCCGATGATTTTGCTCTTAAAACAGGCGAGGCCGCACGCGGGATCGCCATTGCCGAAGACTGGTTTCCCACAGATCACCCGTACCGCGAAGTTCTGACCAAAATCCGCAACGATTCGGGCAAAGATGCCTACCCTGGTTCACCGCTGATCGCCGCAAATTTGCTGCGCAATAGCGATCAAATTGATCTGGCCGAACTGCATCCAGCAGAGGTGCTGGCTCTGCGCGATGCCATGATCCGCTACCCTACCGGATGCCATCAGGTCGATGGTTGGCAATATGCCATGTCACGTTGCCCGCCTGACCCGCGGCGCGGGATGCTGTTGGTTGATCCATCGTTCGAGATCAAAACAGATTACGAAACCATTCCGGATTTCTTTGCCAAAATTCACCGTAAATGGCCTGTTGGCATTCTGGCATTGTGGTACCCGATCCTAGTTGATGACCGCCATTTACCGATGACCAGCGCCTTAAAGTCGGCCATCCCAGATGCAACCCTGCACGAGGTATCATTCCCGCCTGCCCGTCCGAGTCATGGAATGGTCGGATCAGGCATGTTTGTGGTCAATGCCCCTTACGGGTTTGATACTGAGGCTGCTTGGCTGTCCAACAAATTCAAGGAGCTGAAATAATGGCCAAAGGATACTGGGTCGCCCACGTCGATGTCACCGATCAAGACGCCTATGTTTCAGGCTATATCGCATCGGCAAAAGAAACCTTGGCTGCGTTTGGCGCAGTTTTCAAAGTCCGCGCCGGAACCCGCACAGTCGCAGAAGGCGCGGCGCGTGCCCGCACTGTTGTGATCGAATTTCCAAGCTATCAAGCTGCATTAGATTGCTACAACGCCCCTGGATATCAAAACGCCAAGGCAAAACGCGATCTCGTTGCCACTGGTGATTTGGTCATCATCGAAGGTTACGACGGCTAAGGGGTTTCCGCCCGCTGCAAGCCGCCCTATATGAATCATTATGTTTGCTGATCTCCTTCGTCGTTTGACCGACCCCGCCCCTGCGCCGCTTGCGGATTCTGATGCTCGTTTGGCGCTTGGCGCTTTGCTTGTCCGTCTTGCGCGGTCCGATGGTGACTATGCCACCATTGAGATGACCCGCATCGACGCGATACTTGCCGCACGTTACGGTCTTTCTGACCCAACCAATTTGCGCTCGGAATGTGAGGCCTTGGAAAAAGAGGCTCCGGATACTGTTCGGTTCACCCGCGCCATCAAAGACGCCGTTCCTTACGATGATCGCCGCGCCGTGGTCGTGTCTATGTGGGAAATTGTGCTGGCAGATGGCGAACGGTCCGCCGAGGAAAACAGTTTGATGCGCATGATTGCCCCGATGTTGGGCGTCACGGATCAAGACAGCAATGCGTCTCGCATCGCGGTTGAAGCGTCTAAGTGATAGCCAGCTTACCGATGTACGACCGCCCCACCAACGGGTTAGTCCATGATGCATTTTGGATATTGGTACGCGACAATCTACGTGCGTCTGGGATTGATGCCCCTGACGCATTGGACCGTGAAACAAGGTATTCCACCGGATGGGGACGACCCGATTTGGTATTGGGTCAGATTTGCAACCTTCCGCTACGTGCCCAGTTTCTCGACAATGTGACTGTGATTGGGGCTGCCGACTATGGCATCCCAGATTGCCCAGCGGGACATTATAACAGCGTTTTTGTGGTTCATCGCGACGCGGTTGGTGACACGCCACGCGATTTTGCGGATACCCGTTTTGCAGCCAATAGCCTCATGTCCCATTCAGGATACGGCGCGCCGCAGGCATGGGCAAAAGACAATGACAGCATGTTCCGCGCTCCGATTTTGACTGGATCTCATGACCGCAGCGTGATGATGATTGCGGATCGCCGTGCAGACATCGCTGCAATTGATGCCCAAACATGGGCGCTGCAACAACGCGATATGCCGATGACCAAGGACCTGCGGGTCGTCGGGGTCACTGGCCATTCGCCTTGCATGACCTTCATCACCCGTCCGCACCAAGATCCCGCCCCTTACTTCGCTGCGATTACTAACGCGATTGCCGATTTGGGTCCGGACGGCCAAGAATCGCTTGGTCTGAAGCAAATCGTATCCTTGCCAGCCGCAGACTATGACCTGCCCATGCCGTCTTTGCCTCAAACAATTGACGCCTAACGCTGCGGAAAGTCGTATCCGCCAGTTGCAAACGCTGTCGAAATAGGCCCTAATTCGTGGTGGAATAAAGAAAAGTTGCAAACCCAGTGACCACTGCCACACCTGTCATCGAAATCCGCGACCTGCATAAGTCCTATGGGACGCTGGAAGTATTGAAAGGTGTCGATATTTCTGCACCTGCCGGACATGTCGTAACATTGATCGGATCATCTGGTTCTGGGAAATCCACGCTTTTACGCTGCGCGAACCTACTTGAGGATAGCCAACAAGGCGACGTTCTGTTTTGCGGCGAACCCGTGACATGGAAAGGCACCGGCCTTAACCGTCACCCATCTGACCGCGCGCAAATCACCCGCATTCGTACTAATCTATCTATGGTGTTTCAGCAGTTTAACCTTTGGGCGCATATGACGATCCTTCAAAACGTCATGGAAGCCCCCATCACTGTCCTGAAACGGGACCGCGCCGAAGTCGAAGCCTCCGCACGCAAATATCTTGAAAAGGTCGGCATTGGCGACAAATGCGATGTGTTCCCGGCCCAGTTGTCTGGGGGCCAACAACAGCGTGCCGCAATCGCGCGCGCGCTGTGCATGGAACCAAAGGCATTGCTATTCGACGAACCCACAAGCGCGCTTGATCCTGAATTGGAACAAGAGGTCATCAAAGTCATCAAAGACTTGGCCGCTGAAGGACGCACAATGATCATCGTCACCCACGACATGCGGCTTGCTGCCGACGTGAGCGACCATGTGGTTTTCCTACACCAAGGGAAGATCGAAGAAGAAGGCCCCCCAAAGACGCTCTTTGGAATTCCAAAAACCGACCGGTTGCGCGGATTTCTATCCGCAACGCAGCCGACTTAATATCATCAAAATCGGGAGAATACTGATGAAGAACCTTATCCTTACGACTGCGGTCCTCGCATTGACTGCTGGCGCTGCACTTGCAGATGCACACGGCGTTGTCCGCATGGGCACAGAAGGCGCCTACCCTCCATATAACTTCCTCAACGACGCAGGCGAAGTTGACGGATTTGAGCGTGAATTGGGCGACGAGCTTTGCTTGCGTGCTGAATTGACTTGTGAATGGGTCACAAACGAGTGGGATAGCATTATCCCGAACCTCGTGTCCGGCAACTATGACACAATTATCGCTGGCATGTCCGTCACAGACGAGCGCATGGAAGTCATCGCGTTCTCCGAGCAGTACACACTGCCAGATCCATCGTCATTCTTGACAATGAACGATGCGACAGACCTGACAACAGGCGTGATTGCAGCACAAGCAGGCACGATCCAAGCGGCTTATGTGGCATCCACAGGTGCGACTCTTTTGGAATTCGCAACACCGGATGAAACAGTTGCAGCCGTGAAAAATGGCGAAGCTGATGCGGTTCTTGCTGACAAATCTTTCCTTCTGCCAATTGCAGAAGCAGACGCCGAACTGTCCATGGTGGCTCAGGAGGTCATGATCGGTGGCGGCATCGGTATCGGCATGCGCCAGTCCGACGAAGACCTGAAAGCAAAGTTCGACACTGCAATCATGTCCATGAAAGCAGATGGCACATTGAACGCGTTGATCACAAAGTGGCTGCCAGACGCCGGCCTTTTTGAATAAACCAAATTGCGTGCTCCGGTCTTAGGATCGGGGCGCGCACCCCTGCCTCGCTTTTTTCTAAATACGCAAAACCAACCTAGGCCAAGGGTGCCCCCATTTTTTCATATTGCGCTGATCCATCGACCCTTGAAGGCTACATTTGGCTGTCGTGCTACCTGACCACGGGCAAGCATATGGGGCTGTATTGGTCATTTGGCACTGTGCTTTTGCTGCTTGCGATTACGGCTCCTGTTGCCTTGGCCTTTGGCTTTGGTGGCGCATCGGCGGCCCGCAGTCATATCGCGCCTTTGCGCTGGTTCGGCAAAACTTACATCTCGATTGTACGCGGCATCCCCGACATCGCATTCTTCCTATTCTTCGTCATCGCGCTTGATCAGGGCCTCGAATATCTGCGCCACAAGTGGAAATGCCCAGATTGGACTGAATCAGTGCGCCAAGGCAATGATTTTGTCGTCTGCACCGCGGCCAAACTGCCCTTGGGCAATTCCCCCCAGTGGATCCATGAGACATACGGATTTATGCTCGCGGTCCTAACGTTCTCAATTGTGTTTGGCGCATTTGCTGCAAACGTATTGTTCGGTGCGATGCGGGCCGTCCCCCACGGGCAATTGGAGACGGCCGAAGCTTACGGCATGTCCCGCCGCCAAACATTCTGGCGCGTGCTTGTGCCGCAAATGTGGGTCTTTGCCTTGCCAGGCCTGTCGAACCTTTGGATGGTACTCATCAAAGCTACCCCATTGCTGTTCCTGCTTGGCGTCGAAGACATCGTCTACTGGTCACGTGAACTTGGTGGTACCAAAACACCGCGCTTTACCGACTATCCGCACCCTGACTGGCGCATGTGGTATTTCTTCTTTCTACTCGTCTTTTATCTGTGCTTCACCAAAGTATCCGAACTCGTTTTGGACCGGATCATGGCCCGCCTCACCCATGGCCAAGCCACCGCTGGCGGTGAAGCGCAACGCAAGGCGGCCGCATAATGGAAGAGTGTTTCCAGACCATCATGGATTACGGCCTGCGGTCCCAGGGGATTGGTGAACGCCTATTGCCGCGCACAGATTTCACATTGTGCCAACAGTTCACGCTGATCGGGTCTGGCATGATCTGGAACATCTATTTTGGTGTTTGCGCCTTACTCGCTGGTTTTTTCCTCGCGACGACGTTGGCATTGGGCAAAGCTGCCCGCTCTGCTTGGTTCCGCAAACCAGCCGATTGGTTTATCTTTTTGTTCCGTGGGTCCCCGCTGTTCATCCAGTTTTTCTTTGCCTACTTCCTGTTTTTATCGCTCAAGGGCGCCATTCCATTTTTCTCGCCGCTGACATCCGCATGGTTGGGCGCACTTGTCGTGCTGTTTTTCAACACCTCGGCCTACACAGCCGAGATTTTCTATGGTGCGCTGCAGTCCATTCCCAAGGGCGATACCGAGGCCGCTGACGCTTACGGCCTGCAAGGCTGGTCGCGATTTCGCCGTGTGATATGGCCCACGATGCTGCGGCTTGCATGGCCTGCGTACACCAACGAAGCCATCTTTTTGTTCCATGCCACGACGCTCGTGTTCTTCAGCGGTTTTCCGGCAAAACAACAAAAAGGTGACGCGCTTTATTACGCAAGTTATTTTGCGGATAAGACGTTCAACCCGTTTGTCCCCTACCCTATTCTGGCGATGTACTTCATCATTTTGACACTGATCGTCATTTCGATTTTTGGTGCCGTGAACGCACGGCTTAACCGCCATTTGCCCCAAGAACGGCGTGCAAAAATAAAATTCCGCCCTCAAATTATTAGGTAATCCATGAGCTGGCTCGACGACCATCCCGAAGTACGCAACGTCCGGTGTGGCGCGGCTGATCTTAACGGCCAAGCACGTGGCAAGCGTGTTCCACGTAGGTTTGCCGCCAAACTGGAGGAAGAAGGCACACGGTTTCCACTGTCTGTTCTGAACCTCGACATTTGGGGGGAAGATATCGACGATAGCCCCTTGGTGTTCGAATCTGGCGATGCGGATGGCGTCTTGCTTCCGACTGATCGCGGCTATGTTCCGATGCCGTGGCTATCATCCCCATCTGCGATCCTGCCGCTATGGTCTTTCCATGAAGACGGAACGCCGTTTGATGGTGACCCGCGCCATGCGTTGGCCAATGTGGTGGCTAAATTTACTGCTCTTGGTCTGACCCCTGTTGTTGCGACCGAGATGGAGTTTTATCTGATCGACGACAGTGGTCGCGAAATCCGTCAGCCTAAATCACCCAAGTCCGGCAAACGTCGCGCAGGTGCCGAAATCCTGTCGCTGCGCGCGCTTGATGCATTTGATAAGTTCTTTAACGATCTTTACGATGCCTGTGACGCGATGGGCATCCCCGCAGAGGCCGCTATTTCCGAAGGTGGTATTGGTCAATTCGAGGTCAATCTTGAACACGTCCCAGACGCATTAAAAGCCGCAGATGACGCATGGCTTTTCAAAATGCTCGTGCGCGGATTGGCCCGTAACCACGGTATGGCCGCATCGTTTATGGCAAAACCCTATGAAGATTACGCGGGCAACGGCCTGCACACCCATTTTTCTTTGCTCGACAAAGATGGCAACAACGTCTTTGCCAACGATACGTTTGAAGGGTCTGACATCTTAAAGCAAGCGATCGCGGGGTGCCTTGCCGGTATGCCCGAACTTGCGTTAATTTTCGCGCCGCACGGAAACAGCTATGAACGGTTAGTCCCCGGTCAACATGCGCCAACGTCTATTTGTTGGGCCTACGATAACCGAACCGCATCCATTCGTGTCCCGGGCGGCAATTTTAAGGCGCGGCGCATTGAACACCGCGTTGCTGGCGGCGATGTGAATCCTTACCTGTTCTTGGCCGCCGTGCTTGGGTCCGCCCTGATCGGGATTGAGGACAAAATGCAGGCACCGGCCCCGATTACAGGCAGCGCTTACGATCAAAAGTTGCAGCAATTGCCCAGCACATGGGTCGACGCCATTGCAGCATTTGATCAAGGCCCGTTGTCGCGCCGCATTTTTAGTACCCAATTGGTGGACAATTTGCTGCGCACCAAACGGCAAGAAATGACCCATTTCAAAGAGCTGACACCAGAAGAACAGCTTGATCTCTACCTCGACACGGTCTGACCCGCGCTTTAGGCTGAAACAAATCAACCAACACGGTGACTTATGAAAATCGGCATTTTGCAAACTGGCCACGCGCCAGATGAAATCCAAGCGCAGCTTGGTGATTATGATGCCATGTTTGGGCGTTTTTTGGCAGGTGAGGGATTCACATTTGACACCTTTAATGTGGTCGACATGGTGTTCCCCGCAAACGTGCAAACCTGCGACGGTTGGCTGATCACGGGGTCTAGGCACGGCGCCTATGAAGATCATGCGTTTATCCCACCGCTCGAAGATTTCATTCGCAATGCCAAAGCCGCTGACGTTCCCATGGTTGGTGTGTGTTTTGGCCACCAAATCATCGCCCAAGCGCTTGGCGGCAAGGTTATGAAATTTGATGGTGGTTGGGCTGTTGGGCGCCAAACATACCAATGGGGCGACGATGAGCTAGCACTGAATGCATGGCACCAAGATCAGGTTGTGGCCCTCCCTGCAGGCGCGAAATCTGTCGCCAGCAACGACTTTTGCGAAAACGCTGCCGTCGTATACGGCAGCCAAGCGTTCACCGTGCAACCGCATCCTGAATTTGGTGATCAGATGATTGCTGGATTGGCCGAATTAAAAGGTCCCGGTGTGGTGCCCGACCCACTGTTGGATGCCGTGCAATCGAACATGGGCAAACCCAATGCCAACCATAAACTGGCCGCGATAATTACCCAGTTTTTCCGCGAAAGGCGCGTATCATGAGCTGGATCAATGACATCCCAGAAGCGGCCCGCAAATATCTTGAAAACAACCGCCTTGATGAAGTCGAATGTGTGATTGCCGACCTTCCCGGTATTGCGCGCGGTAAGGCAGTTCCCGCATCTAAATGGGAAAAGCAGCCATATTTCCACCTACCAAATTCGATCTTTTTCCAAACAATTACAGGTGATTGGGGCGAGGCCGCTGGCCCCGGAGGTTGGACCGAACCTGATATGACATTGAAGCCTGATATGACAACAGCCAGTGCGGCCCCTTGGGCGGATGATGGCACCTTGCAGGTGATCCACGATGCGTTTGATCAAAAGGGCGACCCTGTTGAATTTGCCCCACGCAACGTTCTTAAGCGCGTTGTCGATCTTTACCGCAAACAAGGTTGGACCCCTGTCATCGCACCAGAAATGGAATTCTATTTGGTTGCGCGCAATATCGATCCTGCCAAACCGATTGAACCGATGATGGGGCGCACGGGCCGTCCTGCCGCGGGCCGCCAAGCCTATTCAATGTCTGCAGTCGACGACTATGGCCCGGTCATCGACGACATCTATGAATACGCTGAAATCCAAGGGATCGAGATTGACGGCATCACCCAAGAAGGCGGTGCAGGTCAGCTTGAGATTAACTTGCGCCACGGCGACCCAGTGGCGCTTGCAGATCAGGTGTTTTACTTTAAGCGGTTGATCCGTGAAGCCGCGCTCAAGCATGATTGCTTTGCAACGTTTATGGCCAAACCGATTGAGGGCGAACCAGGGTCCGCGATGCACGTTCATCATTCGATTTTGGACACAGACGGGAACAACATCTTTACCGGCGCTCAGGGCGGTGAAACCGATGCATTTTTCCACTTTATCGGCGGACTGCAAGAACACATGCCGTCTGTCATTGCAGTCATGGCCCCTTATGTGAACAGCTACCGGCGGTACGTGCGCGACCATGCTGCCCCGATCAATCTGGAATGGGGCCGCGACAACCGCACAACTGGTATTCGTGTCCCGTTGTCACCACCAGAAGCACGGCGCATCGAGAACCGCCTCGCAGGCATGGATTGTAACCCATACCTCTGCATCGCGGCCTCATTGGCCTGCGGGTATTTGGGTATGATGAACGAAACCCGCCCCGATAAACGGTATCAAGGTGACGCCTATGATGCCGAGGATGAGATCCCTCAAGGGCTTTACGCAGCACTTGATTTGTTCGACGAAGCGGCGCAAATACATGAAATCCTTGGCCCAGAATTTGTTCGTGTTTATTCCATCGTCAAACGGGCCGAATATAACGAGTTCCTGCAAGTTATTTCCCCATGGGAACGCGAACACCTGCTGATCAACGTATGAACCCGCTTTACCGCAATGATCGCGCAGGCCAGCACCCCAAAAGCTGGTATGCAGCAACGGCTAACATTCCCGCAGAGCGTCCACCGCTTTACGGGGAAACGACCGCTGATGTTTGTGTGATTGGTGCGGGGTTTACGGGCCTTTCCGCAGCCCTGCATCTGGCGCAAAAAGGACTGTCCGTTATAGTGCTAGACGCCCACCGCGTGGGCTTTGGCGCATCAGGGCGCAATGGTGGACAAGTCAGTTCTGGCTATAACAAAAGCCAATCATGGTTGGCCGCTAAGCTGGGCGATGGCCCTGCAAAACACCTTTGGGATATGGCGGAAGAGGCCAAGTCAGATTTGCGCAGCTTGGCGGCAGCCCATGCGCCCGATGCACGCTACACGGCAGGTGTGGCACACGGTGCCTATAGTGCGTCAGAGGCTGCTGCTGATGACGCAGAAGCTGCGTATCTCAACCAGCATTACGGCTACGACCAGATCGAAACGCTCGACCGCGATGCCATGCAATCGATTGTTAAAACACCGCTTTATCAGGGTGGTACCCTTGATATGGGTGCCGGGCATATTCACCCGCTGCGGTATGCTTTAGGGTTGGCGCGTGCCGCTAAAGCCGCAGGCGTCCGCATATTCGAGCGGTCAGAGGTTCATCATATCGCAAAGGGTGACCCCGTAATTGTCCGCACAAACAATGGTCGGGTAAAAGCAGCCCATGTGATCATCGCAGGTAATGGATATTTGCCCGGGATCGAACCAAAGATCGCCGCAAAAGTCATGCCAATCAACAGCTTCATTGGCGCAACGTCCCCGTTAGGTGACAAGGCAACCGACGTATTGTCACGCGACATCGCTGTGGCAGACAGCAAATTTGTTGTGAATTACTACCGTCTATCTGAGGATAACCGACTGTTGTTTGGCGGGCGCGAAAGCTATTCAATGGGCTTTCCATCTGACATCCAAACGGCGCTGCATGCACGCATGGTCAACCTCTTTCCGCAGTTGTCAGGCGAAAGTTTTGATTATGTTTGGGGTGGGACCTTGGGGATCACAATGTCGCGCCTGCCTGCTGTTCAACGGATCGCACCTAACATTCTATCTGCCGCTGGTTTCTCTGGGCACGGCGTCGCGTTGTCAGGTTTTGCAGGTAAACTGATGGCCGAAGCTGTCGCAGGTCAAGCGGGTCGCTTTGACATCTTGGCCACCCTACCTACCCCCAGTTTCCCTGGTGGTGGTGCTTTCCGCGCACCAATGCTGACGCTCGCAATGACATGGTATGCAATGCGCGACAGGCTTGGGATTTAATCACGATTGCGGGGATTTGAGATCAGGTATAGCGTTCTGATAAATCAATGCTGAGGCCCACCAATGTCCGATACATCTGCGAATTCTTGGGAAAAGCGCGCTGATGCGCATTCCTTTTACGGTTTCACTGACCTGCCAACGATCAAAGAACGCGGCAGCGTTGTTTTAACCCACGGCAAGGGGCCATACGTTTATGATGTACACGGGCGAGAATACCTCGACAGCAATTCCGGTCTTTGGAACATGGTTGCTGGTTTTGACCACCCTGGCCTAATTGCCGCTGCCAAAGCACAGTATGATCAATTCGCTGGCTACCATGCGTTTTTTGGCCGGATGTCAGACCAAACCGTGATGCTATCCGAAAAGCTGATTGAAGTATCACCGTTCAGCGATGGAAAGGTGTTCTACACCAACTCTGGGTCCGAAGCGAATGACACAATGGTCAAGATGTTGTGGTTCATGCACGGATCTGAAGGCAATCCACAAAAACGTAAGATCCTGACCCGCATCAATGCATACCACGGTGTCACGGCTGTCAGTGCGTCGATGACCGGCAAGCCGTACAACAGCGTTTTTGGCCTACCGTTAGACGGGTTCATTCACCTTAGCTGCCCGCATTATTGGCGGTTCGGGCTTGAGAGTGAAACAGAATTACAATTCACCGCGCGCATGGCATCAGAGCTTGAAGAAACGATTTTGCGTGAAGGGGCCGACACCATTGCCGGGTTCTTTGCAGAACCCGTCATGGGTGCGGGTGGCGTTATTCCACCGTCTGCCGGATATTTCCAAGCCGTACAGCCAATTTTGCAAAAATACGGCATCCCTTTGATTGCCGACGAGGTCATTACCGGTTTTGGGCGCACAGGCAACACATGGGGCTGCGAAACCTATGATTTTGTGCCTGATGCGATTATTTCGTCAAAAAACCTGACGGCTGGCTTTTTCCCGATGGGCGCTGTGATTTTGGGGCCTGAATTAACCAATCGCTTACAAGCCGCTTCAGAGGCGATCGAAGAATTCCCGCACGGGTTTACCGCATCAGGCCACCCTGTGGGCTGCGCCATTGCGCTTAAGGCAATTGATGTGGTGATGAACGAAGGTTTGGCAGAAAATGTCCGCACCCTAACGCCACTTTTTGAAGAAGGCATGGCGCGCTTGGCTGAGAAAAAGAACATCGGCGAATGGCGCGGCAAGGGCCTGATGGGCGCATTGGAGGCCGTCAAAGACAAAGACACAAAAACACCATTTGACGGATCGCTGTCAGTATCAGAACGCATTGCAAACGCGTGTACCGATCAAGGATTGATCTGTCGGCCACTGGGTCAAGCCATCGTGCTCTGCCCACCGTTCATCATGACGCCCGCGCATATGGATGAAATGTTCGGTAAGCTTGAAAAGGCAATCGACGGGGTATTTGCAGAGGTTGACTAGGGGGACCTAAGCCCACCCCACCAAAGTCATTTTGGTTGGAACAGGGCGCTACTTGCCCATTTTCGATAGCTTTTCCTGCATTTCAGCAAGCTGCTGTTTGATCGTATCAAGATCATCCAAAGGTGCCTCAGGTGCGGTGGCTTCCGATTTTGCCGGAATGACGCCGCTCGTCATGGCCTTAAAGAATGCCTGCTGCTGTGCTTGCATTGCCTCGAAACCGGGCATGTTTGCCATTGGGTTCGCTTTGGTCATTTTACCCATCGCTTTGGATTGCCCATTGCGAAGCATTTCAAAACTAGCTGTCAGGAATTGCGGAACAACAGACGTTGCTTGGGTCGTGTAGCTGCGCACAAGATCGGTCAGAATATCGACACCCAAAACACTTTCGCCGCGGCTTTCGTGTTCGGCGATGATTTGCAATAAATACTGACGGGTCAGATCGTCACCAGACTTTAGATCAACAATCTGGACTTCGCGCCCATCACGGATAAACGACGCAATGTCTTCCAATGTGACGTAGTCACTGGTTTCCGTATTATACAGCCGCCGGCTTGCATAACGCTTAATCAACAGCGGTTTATTGGTATCAGCCACGGTGTCTACTCCCAAGACATGTTGCAATGCAGCGAGCCTATGCGGCATGTGCGAAAAAAGAAAGCCAAATAGACGCAGGCGTATAGGATGGGTTTTAACCCAACACCCGCCAGAAACGCAAAAAGGCGGACCGTGATAACCACGATCCGCCTTTGGTATTTCTGACAGTACAGGGAGGATTTGTCAGATAAACCGTTGGTTACTTACTTTGCAGCAGCTTTTTTAACAGCGGCAGTTGCTTCTGTTGTCGCTTTTTGCGCAGCAGTTGTCATTTCTTCGGACATGTCTTTGCCCGCAGCCATGACCAATTCCATAGTCTGTGTCTGAACCTTTTTCGCAATGTCAGCAAAAGCAGCCATGTGCTCGGAAGCCGCTTCAGCAGATGCTGTTGCGAAATCGGACATGGATTTTGCGTAATCAGCAGGCTCTGCTTTTGCAGTGGAAACAGACTGGAACTTACCCAGTGTGTCTGTTGTCCATTTTGCGGACAATGCTGTGGATTTGTTTGCAGCGTCCAGCGCAACGGCGGACATTTTTTCAGCCAATGAAGACTGCGACTTGAACGCGTCTTCCATTGCTTTTGTGTCAACTGGGAAAGAACCCATCATGTCTTTGAAAACAGCTGTGAAGTCTTGTGATTTTGTCATTGTATAAGTCCTTAGGGTTATGCGGCGGGAGGAACCGCGTTTCTTCTTCTGAACCCTAGATACATGCTGCAGTGCGGCATTTCAAGTCTTTTTCTGCACTGCAGCATAAATTATTTCCGCACCTGCATATTTAACTTAACTTACAACATACGTGCCCGGCGCATCCCCAAGGTCATCATGCGCTACGGCGTCAGGGTCTCTGGCAGGTTGCATCGCATCATTCTGACTAGCAAGCCATTCACCCCAGCGCGGCCACCAAGACCCAATATGCTTATCAGCCGCCGCCTGCCAGTCTTCTGGTAATAAACTAAGGTCGGTATTGGTATAATGCCCATACTTATTCTTGGTTGGTGGATTTACGATCCCTGCAATATGTCCCGATTCAGACAAGATAAACGTCTTATCCCCCGACCCCATCTTTTGGACGCCGCGAAAGCTACTTTTCCATGCTGCAATATGATCCGTCTCGCAGGCAATCGCACAAATCGGCACATTGACCTCGGACAGGTGCACCGTGGTACCCGCAATTTTCATACCGTCGGTCGCGAACTTGTCGCCCTGACACAATTCGCGCAAATACTCGACCGCCATCGTCGCAGGCAAATTGGTCCCGTCCCCATTCCAGTACAATAGGTCAAACGCAGGCGGCGCCTTACCCAACATATAACTTTTGATCGCCGGCCCATAAATCAGGTCATTCGACCGCAAAAAACTAAATGTGCGCGACATATAGAATGACGACAAAATGCCGTTTTCAACGACTTCGGCCTCAATCCCGTCAACAAAGTCATCATCCAAGAACACGCCAACCTCGCCCCGATCCGAGAAATCAGTCAACGTCGTGAAAAACGTTGCAGACTTCACCGAATGATCCCCGCGTTGCGCCATAAGCGCCAATGTCAGCGACAAGGTCGTACCAGCGATGCAGTAACCCACCGCGTTGACTTGGCTGACGCCGCAAATCTCTTTGACGCGCTCAAACGCCGTTAGAAATCCATCCTGCACATAATCCGTCATGGACGTGCCGCGGTAGCTCGCATCAGGGTTCACCCACGATACGATAAACACTGTATGCCCCTGATCTACGGCCCATTTGATCAGGCTGTTTTGTGGTTTCAGGTCCAGAATATAAAATTTATTGATCCACGGTGGGAAAATGATCAGCGGCGTCTCATGCACTTTTTCCGTCGTCGGCGCATATTGGATCAGCTCGAACATATGATTGCGGAAAACAACCTTACCCGGCGTTGTCCCAAGGTTTTCACCAACCTGAAACGCGGTTTTATCAGCAAGGGTCACAACAAGATCGCCGTTGTTCCCTTCCAAATCCGCCACAAGGTTTTCAAGTCCGGCCACCAGACTTTCGCCATCAGTTTCAGCTGCCAGTGATAGCGCCTCGGGGTTTGTCGCCAAAAAATTGGTCGGTGACATCATATCGATAATCTGCTGGCTGAAATATTCGAGCCTGCGCTTTTCACCCGCATCAAGCGTGTCTATTGAAGCAACCGATTGCTGGATCGCTTCGGCGTTCATTAGATATTGCTGTTTAACATAGTTAAAATAGGGGTTCGTATCCCACATTTCGTTAGAAAACCGACGGTCAGGCGGTGTGTCGTCTGTGGGCGCTTCTAATTTACCTTGTGCCAGCAGATGCTGGGCCTCCACGTAATGTTTCACCGATTTGCCCCAAAACGCGACTTGGGTTTCAATCAACTTGGCTGGATTGTTTATCATCTCGGACATGTATGCACTCGCAGCATTCATGTATAAATCGGGGTTCGGCCCCTGTAATGACGTCGGAATTTTGCGGCCATTGCTCATTGCTGACATCAATCGCTGCGATAGTTCTTCAATTCGTTGCAGGTTTGCTTCAAGTTTTTCAAGGTTTTGACCCGTCTCAGCGTCTTTCGTGGAATCATGAGTTGTCATGTGAACCTCTTTGTGCCTACTTTGCAGGTGCAGCATTTTGCCATCATGGCATACAGCGCACCCGCAGGAGATGATACGTGAAGTATATGATGACCTACGACCTGATGGAAAGCATCCGTAACACCAATCAGTGGATGGGCGCATCAGCGCGGGCCTTTGCCAGCTATCCTGCAATGTCATTTGGGGCCAATCCTGCGATGGATTACCTTAAGGCATGGGGCGAGGTGACGGAACGCACATTCAGCCGCATGGTTGTTAAACCTGACTGGAACATTCCACCGGTCACAGGTCAAAGCGGCAAAGATTTTCCCGTCGTTGTGAAAACGGTTGTTGAGCGCCCTTTTGGCGATCTGATCCAATTCACAATGCCCGGCCGGGACACCCGCAAACGCCGCGTCCTTCTCGTGGCTCCGATGTCGGGTCATTACGCCACTTTGTTGCGTAAAACCGTGATCAGCCTGCTGCCCGATTGTGAGGTTTTCATTACCGACTGGCATAACGCACGCGACATTCCGGTCAGTGCAGGCAAATTCGACGTCGAAGATTATACGCTCTATCTTGTTGATTTCATGAAGGAACTGGGCAGCGACATCCATGTCATTGCTGTTTGCCAACCTGCGCCATTGACGTTGGCGGCCACGGCATACCTTGCCGAAGAAGATCCAAAGGCACAGCCAAAATCGCTAACGCTTATTGGTGGCCCGATTGACCCGAATGCAAATCCAACCGAAGTGACCGACTTTGGTCATTCAGTCACGATGGGGCAACTTGAACAGACAATGATTCAGCGCGTCGGCTTCAAACAGGCAGGCGTCGGGCGTTTGGTATACCCCGGCCTTTTGCAGCTTGCGTCGTTTATTTCCATGAATTCAGAAACCCATAAAACAGCCTTCACCAATCAAATCGCAAGTGCTGCCAAGGGCGAATCGTCAGAGCACGACAAGCACAACGCTTTCTACGACGAATACTTGGCCGTGATGGATATGCCCGCCGAATTCTATCTTTCTACAGTTGAACGCATTTTCAAAAACCGCGATATCGCGCGCAATGATTTCACCGTTGCTGGTCGCAAGGTCGACATTGGCAAGATCACAACCGTGGCGGTTAAAATTGTTGAAGGCGAAAACGATGACATCTCGGCTCCAGGCCAATGTCTGGCTGCACTTGATCTGCTGACCGGCCTTCCAGACAGCAAAAAAGCCGCACACCTAGAGCCGGGTGCAGGTCACTATGGTATTTTTGCAGGCGGCAGCTGGCGCAAAAATATCCGCCCGCTTGTGCTTAATTTTATTGATGCCAATTCTGGCGAAACAAAACCAAAGGCCGCAAATAAGAACGCAGCGGCTTAACGCAATACCAGCGGCTGATGCATCCATGTGCGCAGGGCCGCTGTCACTGCATCAGGATTTTCCAGCGTGGGCATATGGCCCGCGTTTGGAATGACCTCTAGCTTGGCATAAGGGATCAATTCGGCGATAAATTCGTGACGACGCAGCGTGTTTTGCCCGTCATGGTCCCCACACATTACCAACGCAGGCTGCTTAATCCGGCGCATGATATTTTGCTGATCTTTGCGCCGCTGCATCGCGCGGCTTTGACGCACGTAGACATCAGGCCCAAGCGCGTGGGCCATGTCCGATAGCAATGACACCACATCCATCCGGTATGGCCCCGGCGACAGCCATGCTGGGTTCGCTTCTGATTGCATCGCATCATCAAGCCGACCTGATTTTGCAGCAATAATATTCGGCTCGCGCAGTGCTGCAATTTCAGGCGTGTCCGCTTGAGCGTTCGTGGCAATAAAAGCAACCCGCGTGACCCTTTCTGGGGCGCGGCGCAGAATTTCCATCGAAACCATGCCCCCCATACCCATGCCCGCCAATGCAAATTTTTGCGGCAACCATGTCAGGATCTGCGAGGCCAGCTCTTCCATCCGTTCGCCACCCGTAATCGGGGCGAAGGTGATCGGAATTTCAGCCGACAAAGTGGCAAACTGTGCGTAAAACACGCGCGCATCGCACATCATGGGTGGGATCAAAACCAACGGCTCAATCATGCCCAGCGCCTTTGATGTTCCATTGTGATTTGCCCCTGCCGTTCTTAAAAGGACTTTGGCCAATCAAAGGCAGCATCGCAAGGGGTTAAGCCCCATTGTTGGCCTCAAACCAGCGCAATATCGCTGCAACAAGCGGCTCTGTCTGCGCGGGGCTGAATACATCGCCCGCCATCACATGGCCCATGGCGTCGTCATCCGGCCCTTGGATAAGCTTGTGACCCACGGCCCGACCGCCCCACCGCGCCATGACACGTTCCGTTTGTTTTGCACTGACCACCTGATCAGCTGGATTATACGCGAAAAATGCAGGGGTTCGGATAGTCGATAGATCAGCGCTACGGACCGCCCGCACTGCATCACCCATTGGGTAAACCGCACGGGTTGGATAACTGGTTGTCCAATATGCCCCGTGCGCATCACTGTGCACATCAAATGATCTGTTTTTACCCGCAATCAGATGCCCCCAATGTCGGACATACGGCAGATCAAGCAGGGCTTGTCCGATACGGTGGGTCAGACCAAAATTCGGCGACACGCACACCAGACCCGCAACATCCGTTCCATTGGCCAAGGCATCAGCAGCCAACGTACACCCTGTTGAACACCCAATGATCAGAACCCGTTTCCCGATGATATGCGCTACATCCAGCGCCTCGGCCACATCCGCGCGCCATGCATGCAAGGTGGCCTTTCCCATAGCAGTGCCGTCTTGGCCATGTCCGTTCAAGCGCGTGAAATGCAAGTTGGCCCCAAGCGCCTTGGCAACAAGATCAGGCAGCGGACGGATTTCATGGTAGGTGGCTGAAAAGCCGTGGATAAATACAACGGCAACATCCGTTTGCACGCCCTTTTCGCCAGCCCAAACAACAGTTTTGGCACACGCGGGTCGCAGATTGGGCACTGCGGCTTCTTGCACCGCGAGCCATTCGTCTATGTCCACCCGATCAACCAAGGACACGTTTGGCCATAGGGCGATAAACCCCGACCAGTCCAATAACCGCAAACAAAAGTATCGCCGCAGGGATCAACGTGATCGACACCTGCAAGGCGTTTAAGGCACCATCAGTTTGAGTAACGATTTCGCCAGTCGCCTCTTGCCATCCTGCCCGCGCAAGGACGACCCCCAGTACGGCAGGCGCAATCGCGTTAGCCAACTTTTGACCAAACAACCAAACGGCGGAAAATGCGCCCTCGATTGCCACGCCACTTTGGTCGCGGGTGACATCCATCAGGTCAGGATACATTGCCCAAGGGATCTGCTGATAGGCCCCGTTAGTCATACCGGCGAGCACGAACAAGCCCGCGATTGCGGTCACGTTGACCGACGGCAGCGCAGTATAAAGTGCGTAAAGCAGCACCGCATAGAGGCACAAGCCCAGCACCAATGCGCCGGCTTTGCCCATGCGCCCGGATGCGAATACCCAGCCCGCTTGGCTGATGATCGAGCCCACGACGAAAGCTGCGAACATTAACGACAGCGTGCTTAGCGCCTTTGCGGCACCAGACAGTGCCGTATCGCCGCTATCTACGATCAGATAGATCGCGGCGAATGGCAGCCCTGCTGTGATCAGCGCAATTGCCAGCGTCATCACCCCGTAAAGGATGACCAACACCATGAAAGCGCGGTTGGCGAACACCAACCCAAACATACTTCTCATATCGACGGTGGCCGCTTTGGTGATCCGCGGGGCATTCCGTGTCGCCCAAAGCGACAGCCAAATCGCGCCCACGATCAACGGGGTGACGGCTATTGCGGCATTGGCGTATCCCATGCTGCCTGCAAGTCCGGGGATAACCGCGCCACCAATTAAGATACCGATGCTGGCAAACCCCATACGCCAGCCTGTCATGGCTGACCGTTCGGCGGGATCTTGGGTAATCTCACCAGCTTGGGCACCGTAAGGGATTGCGACCATGGTGAACCCGATTGTGGCCAAGCCAAAAAATCCGATGACCCACGCCATGGTACCAATCAACGCCAAAGACGTCGGAACCGCGAAGATACCGATCATACCCGCAGCCATGACAAGCGCACCAACAAACATCCAAGGGGCGCGCCTGCCAAATCGGCTTTGCGTCCGGTCAGAAAGGTAACCCACAAGCGGATCAGTGATCATGTCAAAAACAAGTACGGCCGTTGTGACAAGACCGGCAATCGCGACGGGCACACCCAGATAGCTGGTTAGAAATGTGAGGATAAGCAGCTGTTTGACCACGACAAAGACGACGACGCCCATGTCAGCCAGTCCCCAGCCTGCTTTTTGTCCCAATGATAATGCCAACACGCGTCCTCCCCGACGATTTTTGACACGCTATGCGGTCAGCGCGTTTTCTCAAAACCAGACGTGGCGTAAGATGTGTTTAAACGCATCCTACTTCCGCCACAGCAGTTGTGATCAGATCAAGACAAGCATCATCCGAAAACCGGTGATCCGCCCCGTCCACAAGCGTCAGGCGCATATCGGGGCCCTGCGCATGGTCGAGCAACCGGAGTGCTACAGACATGTCGACATCAGCGTCCGCAGTTCCTTGCAAAAACCGAACGGGAAACGGCAGCGTCAGCGGATCACGCAGAACCAAATGATCGCGCCCGTCTTCGATCAGGTTTTTGGTAATAATATAGGGCTCTCCATAATCGGACGGCAACGCAACCTGCCCTTGATCATCCAACTGGTTTCTTTGGGTCGCATCAAATCCGGCCCACATGCTGTCTTCGGTAAAATCTGGGGCCGCGGCGACTGTCACCAATCCGGCAATCCGGTCTGGCGTGGCGCGCGCCACCAATAAGGATATCCATCCGCCCATGGATGACCCGACAAGGATAAGCGGACCAGATAACAAGCCAAGGGCAGCGCAGGCATCTTCAAACCAATCGCCAATGCATCCATCTGTGAATGCTTCAGAGCTTTCGCCATGCCCTGAATAATCGAACCGCAAAAAAGCGCGACCCTGTGCCTTGGCCCATGCTTCCAGATGCACCGCTTTGGTGCCGCCCATGTCGGATTTGAAGCCGCCAAGAAATACAACCACAGGGCTATCTCCATCAGTGAGATGATAAGCAATGCGGCGGCCTTGGGGTGTCACAAAGGTTTTAGGCATTTCAGACTCCAGAAAATTAGAAGCCCTTCATAACAACAAAAATGGCTGCAGCAAACGCTGCGGCCATTCATCCTTAAAAAGGAAATAGTTAGTTACTTGCAGCCGTCTCAACACCGAAAAAATTGCCATAGGCATCAATATCACTGCGCCCTGCAGCTGACGATGTTCCACAGCTTGTCACGACGAGGTATTCAGCGTCGTTTCCTCTGTATTCGACGTCTTGCACCGCCAAGCCATACATCGCCTCTTCGCCATCAAGATGCATGAGTGAACCAGAAATACTTGTGCCGTTCAATGTTACTTCTAGACTACGGGAAATTGCAGGCGCGCCTATTTCACTTAGGTCCTGATCTTCGTCATCAAATTCCAGCGTCGCTAAGCCAATCTCATAAAAGTTGTTGGCAGCTCCAGACACATCACCAGATTTAAAATCTACGGTGGCATTGGCTTCGCCAACGGCAACGTA
The DNA here is from genome assembly GCA_047629435.1 of Yoonia sp. Classification (GTDB taxonomy): domain Bacteria; phylum Pseudomonadota; class Alphaproteobacteria; order Rhodobacterales; family Rhodobacteraceae; genus Yoonia. Next base: position 154,538 of record JBLHXF010000001.1, read on the forward strand.
CGTCGGATTAGCGTCACCGTCACCGGTATTATTCTCTCCAACTGTCAAAAAACCTTGGTATCCGGCCTCACCATTGGTTCTTAAGTCCGCGTCTTCTGTGGAAACAGCCTCAAATGCGGCATCCAGCAAATCAGAATAGTAATCAATAAGGTCGTTAAAACCCATTGAGCCCACAGGAGTTGTAGTACCTCCACATGCTGTCACAAAAGCGATTGCTACCGTCGGAACAAGAGTCGTTTCTCCATACCTCCAAGTCCATAAATTAAAAAATTTCTGCTACTTAGGATCGCATAATTCGATCAAGATACAATAAAAAGTTGCGCCGAAACTTCTAGGTTTAGCAGCATATAACGACGCACATGTATTTTGGCTTACGCTATAGAATTATATCGCTATGGCACATTCTTGACAGTCGCGCTGCCGACAGCCATTTAGGCCGTACATAACCCGCAACCGAGCGCTTAGTAGGCGCTAAACAGACGAGGAGCCTAGATAAACATGGCCCAAATTTCCCTTACATTCCCCGATGGCAATGCACGTCAATATGATGCTGGCATAACCGCCGCCGCCGTGGCTGCTGACATTTCAAGCAGCTTGGCCAAAAAGGCGATTTCTGCAACTGTGAACGGTGCCCACCACGACCTGCAGTGGCCAATCGATGCTGACAGCGCCATCGCGATCAACACCATGAAGGACGAAGAGCCTGCGTTGGAATTGGTCCGTCACGACCTTGCCCACATCATGGCCCGCGCCGTGCAAGAAATTTGGCCTGATGTACAAGTCACAATTGGTCCGGTGATCAAAGACGGCTGGTACTATGACTTTGACCGCAAAGAGGCATTCGTGCCCGACGACCTTGCTGCGATTGAAAAGAAGATGAAAGAGATCATCAACAAGCGCGAGCCGGTGCGGACTGAAATCTGGGACCGTGCCCGCGCGATCCAGCATTATCAGGACAAAGGCGAGCCATATAAGGTCGAATTGATCGAAAGCATTCCGGGCGACGAGCCATTGCGCATGTATTGGCACGGCGACTGGCAAGACCTGTGCCGCGGACCGCATTTGCAGCATACTGGTCAAGTCCCTGCGGACGCGTTCAAACTGATGTCCATCGCAGGTGCTTATTGGCGCGGCGATAGCGACCGCACAATGTTGCAGCGTATTTACGGTGCTGCCTTTACCAACAAAGAGGGGCTCAAGCAGCATCTTCACCGTTTGGAAGAAGCCGCCAAGCGCGACCACCGTAAACTGGGCCGCGAAATGGACCTGTTCCATATGCAAGAAGAGGCCCCTGGTCAGGTGTTCTGGCACCCCAACGGCTGGACTATATATACAGAGCTGCAAGACTACATGCGTCGCCGCCAACGCGCTGGTGGCTATGTTGAGGTGAACACACCGCAAGTTGTGAACCGCCAATTGTGGGAAAAATCCGGCCATTGGGAAAGCTATCAAGACAACATGTTCATCGTTGAAGTCGACGAAGATCATGCACGCGAGAAAACGATCAATGCGCTTAAGCCGATGAACTGCCCATGTCACGTGCAGGTGTTTAACCAAGGCATGAAATCCTATCGCGACCTGCCGCTGCGCATGGCCGAATTTGGATCATGCAACCGCTATGAACCATCGGGCGCGCTGCACGGTATCATGCGTGTGCGTGGTTTCACCCAAGATGACGGCCATATCTTTTGCACCGAAGAGCAGATTGAGAGCGAGACTGAGACATTCATCGCGTTCCTCGACTCGGTCTATACCGAGCTTGGGTTCACGAACTGGGCCATCAAATTGTCCACCCGCCCTGAAAAGCGGATCGGTTCCAATGCGACATGGGATCACCTTGAAGCTGCACTTGGCAATGCCTGCCGCGCGGCTGGGCATGAGTTTGACATTCAGGTGGGCGAAGGCGCGTTTTACGGGCCCAAGCTTGAGTTTGTTCTGACAGACGCGATTGGTCGTGAATGGCAATGTGGGACGCTTCAAGTCGACAGCAACATGCCAGAACGGCTTGATGCATCTTACGTTGGGCAAGACGGTAATAAGCATCAACCGTTCATGTTACACCGCGCGACCTTGGGATCGTTTGAGCGGTTCATCGGCATCTTGATCGAAGAGCACGCAGGCAAGCTTCCTGTCTGGCTAGCGCCGCGTCAGGTGGTTGTGGCAACGATTATATCGGACGCTGATGACTACGCACATGAAGTCGTAGCCGCACTAAAGGCAGTCGGCGTTCGCGCCGAGGTCGATCTGCGCAATGAAAAGATCAACTATAAAGTCCGCGAGCATAGCCTTGGTAAGGTGCCGTTCATTCTGGCACTTGGTGCACGTGAGGTTGAGGAAAAAACTGTCAGCGTGCGGCGATTGGGTGAAAACAAAACTTCTGTAACATCTCTTACAGAAATTGTTGCAGAGCTGGGTATCGCTGCCACGCCCCCAGACAAGCTGTAACATTCCAGCGCTGGAACCTGTAACAAACCCGCCGGTGTCACCACCGGCGGGTTCTTTGTTTTTCAGGGAGTTGCGGGCTGTGGCGGCATGTCGCAGTGCGGCATCCGATGACATAACCTCACGGAACCGCGATGCACGGCCCTGTGAATGGATTTGGCGACCCGAGGGCGGCTAGTGTTGGGACAACGCAACCAAGCGTTTATGTGATTAACTTAATGATCTATAAGGAAACTACTCATGTCTAAGATTTCAAACACAATCATCCTCGCATCCGCTGTCGCAACTGCTGTTGCTGGTCTTGCAACAAACGCAGCCGCTGCTGGCGACGAAAAATGCTTCGGCGTTTCCCTTGCAGGCGCAAACGACTGTGCCGCTGGCCCGGGCACATCATGTGCTGGTACATCTACTGTTGATTATCAGGGCAACGCTTGGACGCTTGTGCCAGAAGGCACATGCGAGTCCACAATGATCGAAGCAATGGGCGACATGCCAGAGCGTTCCGGTTCTTTGACCGCTCTTGAGCGTGACATCCCTGCGTAAGTAAAAATATGGTAAGGTGGGCTTATGTCCATCTTACTATCCCATCCCAGTCTTGAATTTTCGGTGATACCCATGCTTGATGCGACCCAGCCCCACATGCTTCCCCCTCGTGTTGGCGTTGGGTACAAAGCCCAGCACTACATGGATATCATCCAAAATCCGGGACCACTTGGCTGGCTCGAAGTCCACGCCGAAAACTATATGGGTGACGGTGGACGCCCAATTGCACAGCTTCGCCAATTGGCCGAACAGTTTCCAATTTCAGTGCACGGCGTTGGCCTGTCGATTGGTGGGGTCGGTAAACTTGACGCCGATCACCTTGCCCGCCTGAAACATCTCGTTGATTGGCTGAACCCAGCTAGTTTTTCAGAGCATTTGGCGTGGTCGACCCATGACACCCATTTTCTGAATGACCTGCTGCCCCTGCCCTATACCGCAGCCACTGTGGCGCGTGTCGCGTCCCATATTGACCAAGTCCAAGACACTCTTGGCCGTCAAATGTTGCTGGAAAACCCGTCCAGCTATCTGGCCTTTGTAGAAAGCGATATGGACGAAACAGAATTTCTTGCCCAGATCGCCAAGCGCACTGGATGTGGCCTGTTGCTTGATGTGAACAACGTGTTTGTCAGCGCCACGAACCTGAAAACGTCACCCCAAGCCTATATCGACGCATTCCCCCTGCACGCCGTTGGTGAAATGCACCTTGGTGGCCACGACGAGGACGAAGATGAAACAGGAGCCCCCCTGCTGATCGACAGCCATGGTAAAGCCGTGGTTGATCCAGTTTGGGCATTGCTCGATTATACGCTCGTAAGATCCGGCCCCAAGCCATTGCTGATCGAATGGGACAATGATGTGCCGGAATGGGATGTATTATCCGCTGAACTTATCCGCGCAGATGGCGCATTGGCATTGGTATGACCGTTTCACAAACTGAATTTCGCAAGGGCCTTTTCGACCCCACGATGCCTGCGCCCGCCGGACTTGTGAACCCTGACGGCAGTCAAGCAACCAAGAGGTTTGACGTATACCGCAACAACGTCGCTGTCAGCCTATCGGACGCGCTCGAATCCGCGTTTCCGGTGATACGCAAACTCGTCGGCGACAAATTTTTCCGTGCCATGGCAGGCGTTTACCTACGCAAACATCCGCCCACATCGCCGTTGATGATGTTCTATGGCGATATGATGCCAAAGTTTTTGCGCAGGTTTGATCCTGCAAAATCCCTGCCGTATTTGTCCGACATGGCCACGTTAGAACTCGCCATGCGTCACGCCTATCACGCCGCTGATGCAGACCCGATTGATGCAGCCGCCCTAGGCGCGCTTGCCCCTGACAAGCTGATGGGTGCGCGGCTCACCTTGGCGCCTGCTACAACTGTCATCACGTCCCAATATCCTGTTTTTAGCATCTACCGCGCGAACACCGTGCCAGACGCGCCAAAGGCTGCAATGCAACCTGAATCCTTGGTCATCACACGCCCTGCGTTTGACCCAATCCAACACCTGATTACCCCGGCCAGCGCCGCCTGCATCACCGTCTTAGACAAGGGTGACACCTTGGGCGTCGCAATGTCGTCGGCTGGGCGCGATCTCGACCTCGGTGCAACGCTTGGCCTCTTGTTAAGCCAAGGCGCTGTTACGTCCCTCAATTGAAAGGCCACCCCCCATGTTTGCACTTTATCGCCGTCTGACCGACCAGCTTGAACCAATCGGCGACGTCGTCATGCCGACCCTGTCGCGCCTGACATTTGCGGGTGTTCTGCTGCTGTATTTCTGGAACTCTGGCATGACCAAGCTAGGCGATGGGTTCTTTGGCTTTTTAGCCCCAAGATCAGGTGCATATGCGCAAATCTTCCCAAAGGCATTCGAGGCGACTGGCTATGACACGTCGCAGTTAAATATCTTTCACTGGGCTGTTGTCACCGGCGGCACGATCGCTGAATTCGTCTTGCCGCTGCTGATCGTCGTGGGGCTTTTGACGCGCCTGTCATCTATCGCGATGATTGGTTTTATCGTCGTGCAATCACTGACCGACCTGTTTGGCCACGGTGGCGAACTGGGGGCTTGGTTCAACAAAGCGTCCGGCGAATTGATCGCAGATCAGCGCGCATTTTGGATATTAGCGCTGCTGATCTTGGTCTTCAAAGGGGCTGGGCCACTGTCGCTCGACCGCTTCTTTAGAAATGCGCCTTAGGCTCATCCGGCTTTCCGGCAGCGACACCCAATAGACCGCCAAGGGCTGCAAAGCCGATGGGGAACATGGTGCCAACGTTAAAACCGAACGCCACGTAAAACAGCAATGCTGCCACCAACATCAGCCCGCCGCCCCACAGCGCGCGGGCTTTTGCCATGGCGCCGCCAGCAATGGCCAACAGCGGCGCGACGAAACTGGCGAACCGGATCAGGCCAGGGTTTTGCAGGCTGAAAAACTCATTCACTTCGGGACGTGCGGCAGCGAGTTCGGAATAACCGAAGCCAAAAAGACCGACAAAGATGCCCATTAGGCCTGCGATGAGGCCGAGGGTCATTGCTGCATTGCGCATTTTATTCTCCTGAATATTCTAAGATGACGTAGTCAGGTTGGGCCTAAACATCAAGGACTTGGGCCGCAACGTCAGGTTTCCAGCCGATGGTCCAGACGCCCGACTTTTCGATCACGGGACGTTTCATTAGGGTCGGGTTGGCAGCAAGTAGTGCGCGCGGATCGCCTGTTTTTTCAGCGTCCGACAGGCCGCGCCATGTCGTGGATGCGCGGTTAAGGGCTGTGTCGCCGAACTGCGCGATGATCTGGTCTAGGTCGGCATCGGATACACCGTCTGCGCGGACATCTATGACCGTAAGATCTTGATTAGTGGCAATAATCGACTTTTGCGCCTTACGGCACGTGTCACATGATTTTAGGCCAAAAAATCGCATCATTATCCCCTTAAGTTGCAGTTGTCTTTTGCCCAATCGCGCTAGGTTTAGCAATACGATTGAATAAATGGAGTGACGATATGCCAAGTGGTACAGTGAAGTGGTTCAACCAAACCAAAGGGTTCGGCTTCATCGCGCCAGACGACGGCGGCGCGGATGTGTTTGTACATATTTCTGCTGTTGAGCAATCAGGTTTGACCGGATTGTCGGACGATCAAAAGGTCGACTATGAGTTGGCCGAGGGACGCGACGGACGCCAGATGGCGGGTGCGATCACCCCGAAATAGGCGATAATTTTTGCATAAGTTATGACAGCAGTTCGCGGACCTGATTTGGGGTCAGCGGAAATAACGGATTTGCCGCCTCTGCTTGTGTAGGGGCGGCGTGTTGCTGCGGGTTATAAACCGGCTGCGGTGCGTGTGTCATATCAAACATTTTTGTCATCCTTCCAACATCTCGTACTGGTCTGTCTAAACAATGGCAGGATTGTGCATCAGGGGAGAATTTTGCCCGATTTTTCTGATGATGGCGGAGGCCCGTCTTGGGAACTGTTGAGGACAGTTTCAGGGCCGAACGCGCGTAAGCGCAGGGGGGGGTGAGAACCGTCTCGGAGTTGATCCTGTGGATCAAGTCAGGTTCGAATGGGCGGAGCCCAGGGCGGAAACCAAGTGACAGGTTTGTAGTGCGGTAGCGCTTGGGCCTCGGGGTGGGTGCGAAGCGCCCTCCCCATGGGGGAGGTCCGGGCGCTGTCCAGCAGAGCTGGGCAAGCTAGAATGGTATCTCGTCGTTCATGGAATTTGGGAGTTTTCCTTTCGAGACGGTTAATCTTTTGCCAAAGTCGAGAATGTTAATTTTCACCCTCCTAGCCAGTTTTTGACCTGTTTCAGTAAACGGCTCCCGACCAATACCGTTAAACATTAAGCCAGCCTCAATAAAATACGCCTGCAATCTCTCAAAATCTGCACTAGTAACTCTTGCAGACGAATGCCCATCAGACTTCAATGCGCCTAAAATCGAAGCGGCAAGTGCCTCCCTACTTTCGCGCTCTCGAACTGCAAAAAAGAACTCATTATCCCAGTCGGAGAAATTAGCTTGTAAACTAGCCGCAAATAAGGGAAAAAATTCGGCCCATGATCCACTAATTTGAATTGGATCGCCCCCATAACCTCCTGATGGTGACTCAATTTCGATTTCTATGCGCTCTGAAACGGAGGGCATAGCTGGATATTCAATCTCATATCTTTCCAAAGCGTCACTTTGCTTAAATCCATTTAGGAGGTCAGCATCCTCCCTTTCGGTTTGAAAGTGTTGATCGGAATGTTTAGCGCTGCCGCGCATCCACCCTAAGAGGCTTACGTCGTCTGATTTTTCTTTCAAGCTCTTAAGTATTTCTAACTTTATGTCCTTGGCGTCATCATAAAAACCAGAAGTCTTCGACAACACCCTAGATCGAAATATTTCATAGCTTTCACCATTTTTTCGTTCAATCGCTAGTAGGCCCATCTTTTTTGTTTTTGCTTCAAGCGCCGCCTCATTTATCACAATGCTAAAAAGCGACTTTCCCTGCGCAACAGCTTGGTCAAATTCGATTTCGATGTAACTTTTACCTGAATTTGGTTCGATTGAGCCATAGCGACCACCCAAAATAAGAAGATAGACGTCACTGTTATCAATCCAACGACGGATCGTCTCCAATTGTGTTTCATTCCCTGACGAAAATAGCTCCATCCCTGCTGGAATATGCCCTCCTTCCAAGACAGCACTAACAGCAGCTTGTCGTTCGTCTTTCATGTCTTCAAATGTACTCGATATAAAAACTTGTAATTTTCTGGAATTGTTACTCAAATCAAAATACCCATACTCAAAGACTCAAATACTCAAACACGCGGCAGCTTGGCCCTTCGTCACGTAGCGATCTGTTGTTGATCACCGTCCACTGGTCCTCAATTATATCGGGGAAAAACGTGTCGGCGTCCGGGACGTCAATGTCGACTTCTGAAATGAGCAGCCGCTGGGCCAGCGGCAGCATTTCGCGGTAGATGCCTGCGCCGCCGATGCCGTAGATCCGCTGATATCCCTGCTCGGATGCGAGGGCCACGGCGGCTTGCACTGTTGGCACCACGATATCGCCTGCGTTTGGATTGGACGACACCACAATGTTCAGCCGTTTTGGCAGCGGCTTAAATGGCAGGCTGTCCCATGTGTTTCGCCCCATGATCAGTGCCCCACCAAGCGTTTCGCGTTGAAAGAACTTGAGGTCCTCGGGGACTTGCCATGGGATTGTTCCGTTGCGGCCGATCGCTTTGTTTTTGGCGCGCGCCACGATGAGTGTGATCATGTTTTATACCGCCACTGGTGCGCGAATTGCGGGGTCTGGGTCGTAGCCTGTGACTTCGAAGTCCTCAAAACGGAAATCAAAGATCGATGTCACGTCCCGCTTAATCGTGATGGTCGGCAGCGGTTTTGGGGTCCGCGACAAGAGCAGGTCAACTTGATCGGTGTGGTTGGAATAGATGTGTGCGTCCCCAAGCGAATGGATGAAATCACCCGGCTCGTATCCGGTCACATGCGCCAGCATCACAAGCAACAAGGCGTAGGACGCGATGTTGAACGGCACCCCAAGGAACATATCCGCCGAACGTTGGTAGAGCTGCAGGTGTAGTTTGCCGTTTTGCACCCGGACCTGCCATAACGCGTGGCAGGGCGGAAGCGCCATGTTTGGCAGGTCGCCCGGATTCCATGCTGTAACGATCATCCGCCGGCTGTCGGGGTTGGTTTTGATTGTGTCGATAAGCTGCGTGATTTGGTCGATGCTTGCGCCAAGGAATAGCGGCTGCCCGTCTTGCCTCTGGTCAGTTGGCGACAGCGCCGGAAACGCCCGCCATTGATGCCCATAGACTGGCCCAAGGTCGCCGTTTTCATCCGCCCATTCATCCCAAATCGACACCCCGTTATCGCGCAGGTATTGCACGTTTGTGTCGCCAGATAGGAACCACAGAAGCTCGTGTATGATTGAGCGCAGATGTAATTTCTTGGTTGTGACTAGCGGGAAACCATCCGAAATCCGGTAGCGCGACTGGAGGCCAAAATGGGAAATCGTGCCCGTTCCTGTCCGGTCAGTGGATTCTTCGCCGGACGCGAGTACTGCGCGTAATGCATCGTGATACTGCTGCAATTTTTTCCCAATCTTTCGCTCGACTTAATATATTTGCATTATGTCGAAGTCTGAAATGTTATGCAATTGCACCGAGGGGCGATCTATTCGTAACGCGGCGCACTATTCAGCGACAAAGCATTACTCGCCCAGCCTGATCGGCGGATGATTAGATCGAAGATGAACAAAGTATGGGAATCGTTGCGTCCGTTCGCGACGTGACTAATATTTGAGGGCCGCTTCATTGCCTGTTAACGCTTCGTATTTAGCTTATTTTTTGGCCACAAGGTGCGCGATTAATTGAAAGGATTGGGCGTCGGTTATTTGGTGAACGTTCGCTTGTCGTTCCACAAAAAACTGCGTTTTTGAACTTGGGCTGTGTCGAGCACCACTGCCAGATAAGTACCCCTTTGGCCCGCGATCTACGATGTCGCAACGACCGCTTTACAGTTGCGAGCCAATTCGCAAACACCGTTGCGGACAAGGTCAATTGCAGATTCGACCGCTGGGCATTGATTTTGTGAGTGATGCTCGGCTCAGCGGCAAGGGGTACCCGTTCCGCAAAAGAGACACTTTTTGCTATATTTTGCTATATCTTGCGGATTGACGCGACAGACGATCCATATCCGCAAAAAATCCGATGATGGATTGGGGTTGTCCATTGACTCCGCGCCGCCCGATCCGGATTATCCTCTAAATTCCCGTAACCAAGGTTTGTTCCATGATCCGCATTATTACCGCAGTTTCAATTGTCGCCCTGATGGGGGCCTGTAGCGGTGAACAACCGTTTGAGTTTACCGATACTGGTGCCGCCGACGACGCGACGACTGATGAATCGGCCACAAACGACGATACAACAGGCACGACAACTGATGAGGCGGCAGAGGATACCAGTGCGCTTGATGTTGGTACGGAGCTTCCGCCAGGGACAGATGAGCCATCAGCAGATGGTGATATCTTCCGTTACGAGGCGCGTGATGGTGCGGGCGGCGGATTGGTAACTTCGGTGACATACAATGCGTCAGCGGACACATTCAACGTCGACAACATTGGTTTTGATGGCGCGAATGTTTACACGCGCGATAACCAAGTCGGTTCGTTGAACGGCTTTGCACTGTACGAGGGTGCAGCGACTTCCGTTGATTCGTTGACTGGAGATACGATTCCCCAGATAACACCCTACCGTGCCCTTGTAGGTGTCAGCGACAATATCGAAGGCGGAGAACGCCGCACCAGTTTTGCAATTGTTCGGACAGGTGCTTATAACGGCTATGGGTTTGGTGGTTTTGTATATGAACGCAATGGCGGCGTCACATTGCCAATATCTGGCCAAGCCCGTTTTCAAGGTGATTACGCAGGCATTCGTGTCTTTAACGGGCTCGGCGGAATGGAACTTACGCGCGGTGACATGACCGTTGATATCGATTTCCGCGACTTCAACGCGAATGATGCCGTCAAAGGAACTATCGCAAATAGAGAAGCCTTTGCGTTGAGTGGTCTCGAAATTCCGCTCGGTGGAGTTGGCGAGTTGGCTTTGCCAGACATCAACTTTGTCATCCAAGAGGGGGCTCCAAGCCTGTCGGATAACGGAGAGATCAGCGGAACACTCAACAATGTCATCTTCGACCCAGATACAGGATCCTTTGTCGAATACGAAAGTGGTACTTACTACGGGATTATTGCAGGCGATATGACGACTGGCGAAGGAGGCGAGCTGGTCGGTGTAATCGTCATAGAATCGGACGATCCACGCTATGAAGAGGTCACCGCGCAAGAAACTGGTGGCTTCATTCTGTACCGTTAAGCCAATGTCATTCAATAGATTTTCGGGTGCGTTGGCCGTCTGCGTTGCACTAGCATCGCCAGCGGCTGCGCAATCCGAAGATGGCGCTACGTTTACGCCGTCGCAATTTTATGCGCTTGGCGTATCTTATTTGCGTGACAACAATGCAAGTGAAGCAGCGCGCGTGGCAACGGCGCTGTTGCTACGTAACCCCAATGATGTTGCTGCGCTAAGATTAGCAGCCGAAGCAGCAATTTCCCAAAACGATTTTACCAGTGGGTTAAAATTCGCCCGCAGCGCATATTTTAATAGCGAAAACCGGAATAACAAATTTGCATCTGCGCGGCTGGCTGCTTTGGCGGCATCTCAGATGCGGCGCGATACACTGGCTCAGTTATGGCTGCGCCGTGCTCGTCAGTTTTCGCCCAACGCGGCAACTGCCCAGAATGTTGCCGAAGACTATCGGTTCTTGCGCAACCGCAATCCTTGGTCGTCATCACTTCGCTTTGGCGCAACCCCATCAAGCAACATCAACAACGGCAGCGCCAATGAAAAAGTGTCTCTTTTTGATTTCCCGGGTCTTTTCGCGCTCGATGGCGAAGGTCGCGCCCTATCCGGTATGAAGATTTCCGCTGGTGGAGACACGACATATCGCCTGTCACAATCGAATACAGCGGTCACATTCCTAACAGCATCGGCTGACGTTCGCACATATGTTCTTAGTGGTTCGGCAAAGGCCCAAGCACCTGAAGCGCGTGGTCGGGATTTTTCCGATGCTACATTGGCATTTGGAGTAAGGCATCGGCGTATTTTATCAGAAGGCGCGCGGCCAACTGATTTTTCGTTGAAGGCCGGCCAAACTTGGTACGGTGGGGACCCATACGCACGGTTTGCCGAAGGATCAGTTGGGCAATCGTTCAAGATTAATCCTGAAAACCAAATTTACGTATCACTCAGTGCGCGCCGACGTATCAGTTTGGAAGAAAATCCGCTGGTATCAACAGTTGCGCTAAATACACGCTGGCGACGCAGCTTACAGAATAATGACACGCTATCCTTTGGGGTTGGCGTAAATCAGACTCAATCAGATGCGCCCGACAGCGATTATATGGCGGTCAGATATACGGCTAATTATAATTTAGCCGATAGCTTTTATGGGTTACGCTTTGGCTTTGGCGTTGATGCCGAAACGCGGGATTTTGATGCAACACAATATCAGTCTGGCCCCCGCGCAGATAAATCTATTGCCGTGAGCATGTCCGTCGAATTCACAAATTGGGAACTTTACGGATTCCGCCCTGTGATGAACGTTCGACTTAAGCGCAACAAAAGCAATGTCGACTTATTTGATCGCGACTATAGCAGCATGGGTTTTGATCTGCGGTCTTCATTCTGAAGTTGCCCTTACATCAGGACGTGCTAACGTTTCGTTAACTGCGAGGAGCACAAAATGAGCCTGACGTATTTACACACCATGGTCCGTGTCAAAAACCTTGAGAAAACGATGACGTTTTTTGAATTGCTTGGCTTACACGAAACACGCCGGATAGATAGCGAAGGCGGCCGTTTCAGTCTTATTTTCATGGCACCTCCTGGTCAAGAAGACTGCCCTGTTGAACTGACTTATAATTGGGATGGCGATGATGAACTGCCGTCAGACAGCCGGCACTTTGGCCACCTCGCGTACCGCACATCAGACATTTATGCGCTATGCCAAAAGTTGATGGATAATGGGATCACCATTAACCGTCCGCCGCGCGATGGGCATATGGCATTTGTCCGATCACCTGACAATATTTCGATTGAGTTGCTGCAAGAGGGCGACGATCTTTCACCTTCCGAGCCTTGGGCAAGCATGCAAAACACGGGTCATTGGTAAAATACGCGACTTTTCTGGCACTAACCGGATGGCTTTGGGCTAGTCCGGTTAGTGCTTGTCGGCTTGCATTGGTGCTGGCGATTGACGTTTCATCGTCCGTGGATGCATCAGAGGATCGATTGCAACGTGCGGGATTGGCAAGCGCATTGCTTGATCCCGATGTCGAAGCTGCGTTTTTTATCAGCGCAGATCCGGTGGCCCTTTATGTTTTCGAATGGTCGGGCCGATACAATCAGCAGATTTTAGTTGATTGGACAATAATTGACACCCCCAACGTCCTGTTTGATGTGGCCCAAGACATCGCTGCCAGCACGCGGCTGCATGATGATTTCCCAACCGCAATGGGCTATGCGCTTGGGTATGCAGCAACCGAATTGAACCGTGGGCCAAGTTGCCTGACCCAGACGATTGATATCGCTGGCGACGGTGTGAATAATGATGGGTTTGGCCCGATTGAAGCCTACAGCGCATTTCCATTTGATGGCGTGACAGTCAATGGACTGGTCGTAAATGCCGCTGATTTTGAAGGCGAAACAAACTTAATTCCATTTTTCAAAAACCAGGTAATCCGCGGTCCAGCAGCATTTGTAGAAATTGCTAACGGATTTGACGAATATGCCATTGCGATGCGCCGCAAATTGTTGCGTGAACTAACATCAATGATCATGGGGTCTTCATCTCAAATCCACCCGCCAAAAGGATGAAGCGGGCTATTTTCATATTTGCACTGTGGGCTGGAAATGCTGACGCTGCTTGCAGGCAGGCGCTTGTTCTTGGCTTAGATGTGTCAGGGTCAGTGGATGCCACCGAATATCAACTGCAGCGTAACGGGTTGGCAACAGCGCTACTATCCCCCGCCGTGACAGAGGTTTTGATCCGCCAGTACACAGCCCCTATTGATATAGTGGTTTTTGAATGGAGTGGTCCGTCGCATCAATTTGTCATCCTGCCATGGATCACAATTGCGGATTACCCCACGCTAGTCGCAGCAGCAAATAAGTTGCGCACGACACCGCGAATAGCAGCGGATCCAACAACGGCGATTGGGTCCGCTATGATATTTGCAGGCAATCTACTTACCAGTCGGAACCACTGCTGGAAGCAGACGGTTGATCTGTCGGGGGATGGTCAGGCCAACACTGGACCCCGTCCACAAGATATCACACCACCTGACATCCCAGACACTGTCACAGTCAACGCGCTGGCCATTGGATCGACGGATCAATTTAACCGCGACGAAAGGTCTGCAAACATAAAAGAATTGTCATCCTATTTCCGCGAATACGTCGTGCGGGGGCCGGACGCATTTGTCGAAGTTGCCTTAGGGTTTGAAGACTACGCCAATGCAATGGAACGTAAACTGCTACGCGAATTGCAGTCAATTGCGATTGGTGCAGCACAAGATAACCAGACGATCACCCCACACTTGCCAATATCAAACATGCCGCGGCAGCGGCCCCTTTGGATCAACCCCCGTTAATAGATGTATCGAATTTGTTCAGTCCAATACCGTTCCACCCGTCGCAACGATGTTGTAATATCGTCGATGCCTTTGTGATCGAGCACGCCTTTGCCCATCAATCCTGCCGCGTGGGTCGCAAAAAGCTCTCCCACAATTTTACGGACTTCGCGTCCTTTTGGCGTCAGGCTGACTCGCACTGATCTGCGATCAATTTCGGACCTTTGGTGGTGCATGAACCCCGTATCAACCAGCTTTTTCAAATTGTAACTGACGTTGGACCCTTGATAATAACCACGTGTTTTGAGCTCGCCGGCTGTCACCTCGTTGTCGCCGACGTTGAATAACAGCAGCGCTTGCACCGCGTTGATTTCAAGCATCCCTAGCCGCTCAAATTCATCTTTAATCACGTCTAACAAAAGCCGGTGAAGCCGTTCCACAAGGGTCAACGAATCTAGATAACTGTTCATAAAGGCCGCCGCATGTGCGGTCCCACCGGTTTCGTCGCTTGGCTCTACGTCACTGTGAATGCTCATGGTTCAAATTCTCCGACAATTGCTAATCGAAGATAGGTTTGAACCAGATTTACGAAAATTCAGTTAAGTCAAAACTGTTTTAATTCACAGACGGCTTGGTTAGCCCCGTGGCCCCTGCCCCAATTTGCACGATAAGGTCTGCATATTCGGCAGGTGCAGGTACAGTACCGCCGACCCATGCATACAGATCGTGGTCATTTTCGGCCAAAAGCCGATCGTAATGCGCAAGCCCTGCGTCATCCATACTGTCCAATTTGCGTGTCGAAAAATCCGACAGGATCAGGTCCATTTCTTTGATCCCGCGCCGCATTGACCGCATCCGCATCCGTTTGATCATTACATCCCGTGTTTCATCCATGTTCAGCTCCGTAATATCAGGCGCAGCTGCTTTTCAAGCCGCCCCATGTCTTGTGCAGCTTTCGCCATTTCAGTCCGCAGCTTGCGCATCTGGCCCAAGATCACCGCAATATCTGCATCATCAGTTTGCAAAGTTGTTGGCTCATCAGGGCCGTCACCTTCGCCTGTCAGCAACCAAACCAGTGAAACGCCCAGCATACCAGACAGCATCGACAACCTATTCGCTCGCGGTTCCTTAAGATCATTTTCCCAAGCCCGCATGGTGACGGTTTTCACTCCCAACTGCTTGGCCAGTGTGGCTTGACTGTGCCCTGCTGCTTCACGTGCACCCGCAAGTCTGTCGCCAAAAGTCGCTGATTCTTCGCTGAACCAGCCTTCGTCACCCGTGGAAGTTGTCATATCAATGTCCTTCTGACTTGCGTCACTGCCGATGCACACCCTATGACATGCCTAGTGAAATTTTGCCACCGGATGACCAACATGACCTTTCTGTCTGCGACACTCGACCGCGTTAAGCCGTCCCCTACGATTGCTGTGACCACGAAAGCCCAAGAACTTAAAGCCGCTGGCCGCGATGTTATTGGCCTTGGCGCGGGCGAGCCTGATTTTGACACCCCTCAGAACATCAAAGATGCCGGTGTTGCAGCCATTGCAGCGGGTAAAACAAAATACACGGCCGTTGATGGTATCCCTGAGCTGAAAGAAGCGATCTGCGCCAAGTTCAAGCGCGACAATAATCTGACATATACCCCTGCCCAAGTCACCGTGGGCACAGGCGGCAAGCAGGTTTTGTACAATACATTCATGGCCACCCTGAACGCAGGCGACGAGGTCATCATCCCTGCCCCATATTGGGTCAGCTACCCCGACATGGTCCTGCTTGGCGGCGGCGAACCTGTGTTTATCGAAGGTGCCATGGAAAACGGCTACAAAATCACCGCCGCAGATCTAGAGGCCGCGATTACGCCCAAGACGAAATGGTTCTTGTTCAACTCTCCATCCAACCCAACTGGTGCTGGATATTCGTGGGATGAACTCAAGGCGCTGACCGATGTGCTGGTCCGTTATCCTGACGTGTGGATTTTGACCGACGATATGTACGAGCATCTGGCCTACGATGATTTCAAATTTTGCACCCCAGCACAGGTTGAACCCGCGCTTTATGACCGCTCACTGACCATGAACGGCGTGTCCAAAGCATACGCGATGACAGGCTGGCGCATTGGTTATGCCGCTGGTCCTGAGATGTTGATCAAAGCGATCCGCAAGGTTCAGTCCCAATCAACATCGAACCCCTGCTCAATCAGCCAATGGGCTGCTGTTGAGGCGTTGAATGGCACACAGGAATTTTTAGCGCCCAACAACGCGTTGTTTGTTACCCGCCGTGATCTTGTTGTGGACCTGCTGAACAAAGCACCTGGCATCGTATGCCCGAAACCTGAAGGCGCTTTTTACGTGTATCCGTCGATCGCAGGCTGCATTGGCAAGACGTCCCCTGCAGGCACCAAGATGATCAATGACGAGGTGTTTGCCACGGCTTTGCTTGAGGAAACCGGCGTTGCGGTGGTGTTCGGTGCCGCCTTTGGCTTGTCGCCTAATTTCCGCGTCAGCTATGCCACATCAAACGATGCCCTGACCGAAGCCTGCAACCGGATCATTACATTCTGCGAGGGGCTGACCTAAGCGATTGTCTTTGCTAGGGTTCACTCAACCAAGGGGGCGATATGGGCGCTGAATTACCAGATTATTACTTCCGCATCCGTGAAAATGGAGCTGCGGTATTTCGGGTTGATACCGAAAACCGCCAGCGTCGCATTGAAATGGACCAAATTGCGCTGGTGAATGTCAATAAGGGCGAGGTGAAGCCGCATGGCGACCGCGATCTAACACAAGAAGATATTGCCGCTATTCAAGCGTGGCTGGACAAGCGTGTCCTCTTGCTCGCCCAACGCGATATCGACGATATTCACCGCGCTGTGGACTATATGAATGTCACTACCCAGTGGGTCCAATCCAAGGCGTCCGAGGCCCAATTGGACGACATCACAGATGCACTATTGCTGGCAATGCATGATTTGCGGTCTGTATTGGTCCGCAAAAAAGCCGACCGATTGATGAAGCAGCACGAGGCTGAGAACGGTTAGGCTTTGGTCAAAAACACAGACCGTTTCCAGAACCGCCACATCATCAGCACCGCGGCCACTGACAGGCCCACAACAAGCCCCAACCAAATGCCAACGCCCCCCAAACCAAACGTGAACGCGAGCACATAGCTGACGGGCAATCCGACAATCCAATAGCTGACTGTCGCGATCACCATAGGTACGGCCGTATCTTGCACGCCGCGCAACAGGCCAAGTGCGAGGACTTGGACCGCATCCACGACTTGGAACAATCCCGCCATCGCCAAAAGTGAGATGCCGATGCGCAGCAGCGTTTCTTTTTCAGGTTCATTCGGGTCGATGAACACCGCAATAAGCGGTTCAGGGATCAACAAAAATACCGCCATCGTCGCGAAGGCAAAGACAGTCGACATCCCAATGGCCATTTTTGCCCCGCGCCGCAGGTGGTCTTCGTCTCCGCGCCCCATTGCTCGACCCGCACGTATGGTGGCCGCCTGAGAAAACCCGAGATGCACCATAAAGGTCAGGCTTGCCAATTGAATGGCGATGCCGTGGGCTGCCAGTTCAATCGGGCCGATCCAGCCCATCATAATCGCGCTTGCCGTGAATAACCCGCCTTCGGCCAAGGACGTCAACCCGATGGGCCACCCAAGTTGATAGACGCGGCGCAAAATTTCTCCGTCTGGTTTCCAGACGTTTTGTAGCAGTTTGTACTCTGGCAGCTTGCGCAGGCCGTATAGCACCAAGATCACGAGCGTAGCGATTGTCACTAATAACGATGCAATTGCCGCGCCTTGGATACCCATTTCGGGCGCGCCAAAGTTACCGAAAATCAGCGCGTAATTGATGACCACGTTCATCAATGCCGTCCCAAGTGTCGCCCACAAAATGATCGCCGTATACTCAAGTGCCGCCAAATAGGATTTCAGCGTCATCGCCATTAATGCGGGCACCATCTGCCATGCGGCAATAACCAGATAATCATGCGCCATGGCTGCAACAACTGGATCTTGGCCGATGGCCAACAAGATGGATTCCGACCACATAAACGGCAGCGTGAATAGCAACCCATAGGCAATCGACAGCCACAACCCCATGCGCGTGACGCGGCGGACTTGAACGTCGTCGCCTGCCTCTGCAGCAGCAGCCACCATGGGGGTCACAGCAAATGCAAAACCGGCACCAACAATGAAAGTTACGAAATACATCGTCGTCGCAAGCGTCACCGCCGCAAGGGCCGTCACGTCGTACCACCCCAGCATGATCGTATCGGTCATATGGATCAAAAACTGCGCCACTTGCGATGCGATCAAAGGGCCGCCAAGCACCCAAATTGCGCGCCGATGTTCAGAATAGGTTTGTGCATAAAGTTCCATGCTTCTAGGCTTAGGCGCGATCCGCTTCCCCGTCTAGCCATGCGAAAGACCCCCATGTCAGAAAACCTGATCCGAATTGCGCAAGCGTTCTATAAAGCCCTTGCCGCCAACAACGCGAAGGTCTGGTGGGATGCAAATCGCGGGACCTATGATGATGTGCTAAAGCCTGCGGCATTGGCCCTGATGGATGATTTAGCGCCCGCTATTTCAGACCTCGTTGATACGCCTGTGAAGCCCAAGCTGTTTCGCCCGCACCGCGACGTGCGGTTTTCCAAGGACAAGACACCTTACAAAACACACCTGCATGTGATGTGGACGCTTGAAGGCGGCGGGCGCCAAAACCCCGTGGTCTTCTTTGGGATCGGTGTGGATTATGTAACCGTTGGATCAGGCATGATGGGGTTCGACAAACCGGTACTGGAAGATTGGCGCAAATTTGTGGACCTCGACGCCAAGCGTATACTGGGGATCATGGGCGGTATTGCGTCGGACGGTTTTGGGCTGCGCGAACCTGCGCTTAAGCGTGTGCCAGCTGCGTATCCAGCCGATCACCCCGCTGCACATTTGTTGCGAATGAAAGGCTGCGTGGGGTCCAAGGACATCGGACAACCTGCCGATTTACGCGGCGCGATATTGACGGCCTGCAAACAAGCTGCCCCGCTGACCGCATTGCTCGTCCAGATTTCTGAAGCGTAGTATGGGTTTTAACCCATCATCCTTTTAGGATATCACGCCAACTGTATTGCGGCGCAAACCCCAACATCTGTTTGGCTTTTGTGATGTCGTAGAACGTCTCGAACGCGCCCATGTCGCGACGCAGCGGGACATTCGGGTAAAACTGTGCGCAGACATCCGCGCTCGATATTTCCACTGAACAATCTTCATTGGCCACGTTGAACACCTCATACCCCAAACCGTCGACAGCCAAACACCGTTCCACCATCTGCCCCAAATCACGCGCATCTATATATGCAAATATATTGCGCCGGCGGCTTGCTGGATCATCCATAAACGCTGGAAAATTCTGTGCGTATTCATGCGGTTCAATCACGTTGTTCAACCGCAATCCATAAATGTCGATCCCTGTGCGCGCCTGAAATGACCGCGCCGTGGCCTCGTTACAAACTTTGGACATCGCATAGCTGTCGTGCGGCACCGTCGGGTGGTCCTCGTCAACTGGCAGATAGTTGGGCAGCACTTCACCGTCCGCAAAGCACACGCCATATGTCGTCTCGGAGCTGGCAAAGATCACCTTTGGTATACCCAGCTTCACCGCCGCCTCAATCACATTGTACGTCGATAGGGTATTGATGCGAAATACCTCAGCATCGGTGCCGATCATCACGCGGGGTGTGGCTGCAAAATGCACGACGGCATCGTATTTCGGCACGCCGGTACCCGCGTCTAATTCGTGGAAATCTACAAACTGCGACATGGCCCCGATGACTTGACCGTTATCGGTCAGATCAAGAAGCAGTTCTGGTCCTGTGTTGCCTGATGATACATGATCGGCGTTCACCACATGATGCCCAAGGGCCCGCAAATGTGCCACGCTATACTTGCCTGCCTTACCGCTGCCGCCTGTGAAAAAAATACGCATTTCGTGTCCCCCACTGTTCCCGTTCACTTTGACCCACGGTTTGCACGCCTACAATGGGTGATGCCTCTTTCCCCGCCGCAAGCCGCCTGTCATACTGATGCAAACATCAAGAAAATGAGCAGAGCATATGGCGAACGACCTTTTGTCCACCACAAGCCCCGACGACTACAACGCTTCATCCATTGAGGTTTTGGAGGATATGGAACACGTCCGCCTGCGCCCCGGTATGTATATCGGCGGCAAGGATGAGCGCGCGTTGCACCATATGGTGGCTGAAATCATCGATAACTCGATGGATGAAGCGGTCGCAGGGCATGCCACGTGGATCGAAGTTGAGCTGCACGCCAACGGCCATTGCACTGTGCGCGATAACGGACGGGGTATTCCGACCGATCCGCATCCAAAGCAGCCGACCAAATCCGCGCTTGAGATTATTTTCTGTACGTTGAATGCGGGCGGTAAGTTTTCTGGTGACAGCTATCAGACGTCGGGTGGTTTGCACGGTGTTGGCTCGTCGGTGGTCAATGCGCTATCTGACCATCTACGGGTCGAAGTTGCGCGCAACAAAGAACTGTTCATGATGGAGTTTTCCAAGGGTGTGCCACAAGCGCCGTTAGCCAAGATCGGTGCGGCCCCTAACCGGCGCGGCACGGCTGTGACGTTCCACCCTGATCCTGAAATTTTCGGTAAGCTGACGTTGAAACCTGCGACGTTGTTTAAGATGTCGCGGTCCAAGGCTTATTTGTTCTCTGGCGTAGAAATCCGTTGGAAGACCGAGATTGATGACAAAGAAACACCGCTGTCGGCGACCTTCAAGTTTCCCGGTGGTTTGGCTGATTATCTGAACATCACCTTGGGCGATGCAACGGTTTATTCTGAGACCCCGTTTGCGGGCACCGTGTCGTTTGTCGACAAATTCCAAGTCCCCGGCAAAGTCGAGTGGGCAATCAACTGGACCCCTGCGCGCGACGGGTTCATCCAATCGTATTGTAACACCGTCCCAACCCCCGAGGGCGGGACCCACGAGACCGGATTTTGGTCCGCGATCCTAAAAGGCGTCAAAGCATACGGCGAGCGTGTGAACAACAAAAAGGCCGCACAGATCACGCGCGAAGATTTGACGACGGGCGGCTGTGCGCTGGTGTCATGCTTTATCCGCGAGCCGGAATTTGTGGGTCAGACCAAGGACCGCTTGGCCACGACGGACGCGCAACGCATGGTCGATTTGGCCGTACGTGACCACTTTGACAACTGGTTGGCTGCCGATACCAAAGCGGCGGGTGCGATCCTTGATTTTCTGGTGCTACGCGTTGAGGAACGCTTGCGTCGCAAGATGGAAAAAGAAACCGCGCGTAAGACGGCGACGAAAAAGCTGCGTTTGCCCGGCAAGCTGACCGATTGTTCCAGCAAGAACCGCGCAGGCACGGAGCTTTTTATCGTGGAGGGTGACAGCGCTGGTGGGTCTGGCAAGGGCGCGCGTAACCGTGTGAACCAAGCGCTTTTGCCGCTTAAGGGTAAGATTTTGAACGTGCTGGGGGCTGCGTCCAATAAAATTCACACCAATGCCGAGATCAACGATCTTTGCGAGGCGTTGGGTGTTGGCATGGGCACCAAGTTTAACGTCGATGATCTGCGCTATGACAAGATCATTATTATGACTGATGCGGATGTCGACGGGGCCCATATCGCGGCGTTGTTGATGACGTTCTTTTTCACGCAGATGCGCCCGTTGATCGACCAAGGCCACCTGTATCTGGCCTGCCCGCCGCTGTACCGCCTGACCCAAGGCGCGCACCGGATTTACGTGCAAGATGATGTCGAAAAAGAAGCCGCGATGAAAAAGGGTCTTGGCGGTAAGGGCACTATCGACGTGCAGCGGTTTAAGGGGTTGGGCGAGATGGACGCAAAAGACCTGAAGCTGACGACAATGGACCCGACCACCCGCAAACTGATCCGCGTCACAATCCACGACGACGAACCCGGCGATACAGCCGATCTGGTTGAGCGTTTGATGGGCAAAAAGCCAGAACTGCGGTACCAGTATATTCAAGAGAATGCGCAGTTTGTTGAGGAGCTGGATGTTTAGATGGTTTCCTACGCGGAGTTAAAAAGATCGGAAAAGAGATCAATTGAAACAGCGCTCGATATGAAAGGTGGCTACCTACTAGACTTTAGCAACCGCACGATAGAAGAGCATTTCGAAGACGAATTTGGAATTGAATTCTACTCCACTGCCTATGCGCGGAATGGGAACAGTAAAGCTATAAGATTGCGGTCGATCTTGGAGGGATTTACTGGGGCCAAAGCCGCCGTAATATTGAAGAACCTTTGGGAAGTTCGCCAAACACTACCTAATTATGGCGAACCAAAAGATCCAGAAACCGAAACAATTGTAAGCCAGACTTATTTCAAAGTAGTTTCAAG
Organism: Yoonia sp.; assembly: GCA_047629435.1. Lineage (GTDB taxonomy): Bacteria > Pseudomonadota > Alphaproteobacteria > Rhodobacterales > Rhodobacteraceae > Yoonia. Next base: position 177,132 of record JBLHXF010000001.1, read on the forward strand.
ACTGGAAGGTGACCAACCCGAAATCGATCACGAGATTTTCTCAAGTTTCGACGAATCAAAATCACTGCATTCCTTAATTCAATCGATTGAACGAGACATACGCGCCGATAAACCCGACGCAGCGGTGGATCGACTGCACCTCTTTTGTATCAAAAAATTCCGCCATTTATTGGATATTCGTCAAATCGAAAATGCCAAATCCGAGCCGTTGAACAGTTTGGTCGGGAAATACAAAAAGGCATTGGAAGCCGAGGCTGAACTAACTGAAATGTCACTTTTATTTATTCGTTATTCAATTTCGGTCTTTGAAAAGTTCAATGAAGTTCGAAACAATCATTCATTGGCTCATGACAATATACTTTTACCACCGCAAGAAGCTCGTTTCATATTTGATGCGGTCAGTGCAGTTTTGCGTTTCATCAAGAGTATTGATAAAGATTTCGACGCTAAGTTGGTCTCAGAACAAAACTGACAAACGAGTTCCCACTTACCCCTGAAGCTCTTCCAAATACTCAGTCAGCATCAGCAACTCGCTTGGTACGGGTGTGCCCAACCCATCGCGCTCTACGATGATTGTGTCGCCCATGTCGCCTGCCCCGAACTCTGGCATGGCACCGGAAAAATGCGGCGCGCGGGCCAGTCCGTCGATGGTGCTCATCACATAGTCGCGGGGGAATATGCCGCCATTGCGCGATGCGAGGGTCGTCAGGTCAGGGGCCATTTGGATTAGGTTACGCGACATCGGGCCGGACCCTTTGGCGTCTAACCCGTGGCACGACGCACAGTTTTCAATGAACGCTTGTTTGCCGTCAGGTTCGGGCGCGTCCACGCAGCCTGCTAATGCCAATGCCCCTAGGATGATGATTGTACGCATGCTGCCCCCCGCCTGATTACTGTTTTTATCAACATAGCGGGCGAAAGGTGTTCGATTCAATGACCTACATCAATCAGCGCAGGTTTAGGTTGCTTACCGCCGCCTGAATGACCGAATTTGTGTCGTCGCTGTCACCTGAGACGGCCAGACCGATTAACGCGCCTTTTTCACCGCCAAAGGCACGGGCAAAGTCAGCGCTTAGGTTGACGCTTTCAGACGCGGACCCTGTGCCAGCATTACGCAATGGGATCGTCACGCCTGTGCCGGATTTACCGTAGGGGGATTTGAGCACAGAGCCGACGGCGTTATTGCCACCCCAAGCGTATTGGACGACGCGCACGTCGCTGCGGCCCAACAGTGACCGGATGCCTGCGCCTGCAAGGGACGGTGCCACAGAGGCGGGTACAAACACGAAGTAAACGGAGATATTGCGGTCATCCCCGCCTTTGCGCGACAGGTCGGTGGCTGGCACCGATTGGCTGACGGACCAATCCCAAGATGCGCTATTTGATCCCCAGTCGCCTTGGGCAACGCGTGTCCATGCGATGCTGACGGACCCGTTTGACGTCATGCTCAAGGAATTCCCAAACGCATAGTCATTGGACGAGAACAGCGACAGTTTCTGTTCGGCCCAGCCAGTGCTAAAACTAACAGGCCCTGCGTGGGCGGCGGTGGTGACAAGAGCAAGAGCGGCGGAAAGTAAAACGCGCATTGGTTAATATCCTTTTCAACAGTTGTTGATGTGTGATTACCCGATCTACGCAAGCGACGCCCGTAAAGTTGTGCGATGTCACAGAATTGTTAGCCAACCGTGAGTTATTCGCAAAGCTTTACCAAAGGGTCGAGCTTCACGTAGTCACGCGCGCTGATCCAATGCATTTGATCTTGCGGAACGTATTGCCATTCCGCGAGGAACTTTGCCTTGACCTCGCCGCGCAAATATCGCGCCATTTGTTGATTGCCGATGGGGCCAACGTTCACGTTCGAGCTGTGAAACCCGACTTTGGACGCGGGGCCCAAGCATGCATTGGGCAGTGTCGTGAAGATGACGCAGGCCGACGCGCAGTAGTCACGGATTTCGACCTGACCACCCCATGCCAAAAGGCGTGCGCGGTCTGCCTCTGCGCTGATAATCTGCCCACCCCCATCACGGTGGATCAGATACGGTTCCGTTGTCGGTGCGGGCCTGCGATCGTTGCATGCCGTGGTCAAAAACATTGCGAGTACTGCGCACAGCATGCCCGTCCCTTTCATCTTTTTATCCGGCAAGCGCCGTGACTTGCCCCCAAAGCGCGTCTGGCACATCGATCACATCCATGGCAGTGCGATTGGCACCCGGAATGCGCGCACCATCTTGCGCCGCGACCGCATCCGCGACCCGTGCAAAGCGGTCGCGGAAACTGTCGCCGTATGTTGCGGGGTCCATCAAGATATAGAATTGTCCAAGTCCGTGCGGCGCACCGTCTGGCAGTTTCAGCCCCTTAACATCCAACGAATTGACCGATCCGGTCATACCTGCGGCAAGCAGTTCGACCATGAGGCCAAAGCCCCAGCCTTTGTATCCCCCCGCACTTACCAGTGCACCTTTAAGGGCCGCATCTGGGTCAGTTGTTGGGTCTCCATTTGCATCCACGGCCCAGCCAAGTGGGATTTTCTTGCCCGCCGCTTTGGCCATTGTGATCTTGCCCAACGCCACAGCGGATGTAGAAAAATCGAAATGCATCAATGGCTCGCCGTCCCCCGGAACGGTCATGGCAATCGGATTTGTACCAATCACTGCCGCGTTCCCACCTGGAGGTGCCACGACGGGTGATGCGTTGGTCATGCCGACTGCGATCAGGCCACGCGCAGCAATTTGCTCCGTAAAGAATCCCAACGACGTGCAGGTATGCGCGTTGGCCACGGCCAAAGTTGCGACACCGTTTGTCCGCGCCGTTTCAACCGCAAGATCAAGGGCTGCAGCAAAAGCAGGCTGCGCAAAACCAAACTTGGCATCCGACATCACAGCCGCCCCACGCGGTTTTGTTACAACCGGATCGACGGTCCCATTGACCCGTCCAGAGGCGAGCTGGGTGCAATAACTTTCCAGATAATAAAGCCCGCAGATGACATTGCCCAAAGCCTCGGCACGGGCAACTGCTCGGGCGACATGACCTGCTTGGGCGTCTGCTGCGCCATGAGCAAGTAAGGCAGCTTTACTTTTCTTTTCAATTTCTTGGACGGTAATCTTCATAGTGTTTCCAATGTTCCGGCGTTCATGCGGACCATACGGTCCATACGCGCCGCAAGGTCAAGGTTGTGGGTGGCAATCACGGCAGCAAGGCCAGTGCCGCGCACCAGTTCCATAAGCGCGTCAAACACGCGGTCAGATGTGTCGGGGTCCAGGTTGCCTGTCGGTTCATCGGCCAACAAAAGCTGAGGTTTATTGGCCAGCGCGCGGCAGAAGGCGACGCGCTGTTGTTCGCCTCCGGACAAGGCCGCAGGACGGTGGTCACCCCGTTCAGCGATACCCACGCGTGCAAGTAAATCTTGGGCCCGTGTGATTGCGTCACGTTCGCTGACCCCATTCGCAAGCTGTGGAAGAACGATGTTTTCCAGCGCCGTAAATTCGGGCAACAGGTGATGGAATTGATAGATGAACCCCACATCATTGCGCCTGACAGCTGTGCGTTTGCGGTCAGACAGCTTGGTCATGTCGCGACCCGCGATGGCAACGGTTCCCGCATCAGGCGTATCGAGCAACCCTGCGATATGCAGCAGCGTGGATTTACCCGCGCCAGACGGGGCGACAAGGGCCACGACCTCGCCCTTTTGAACAATGAGGTCAGTACCTTGCAGCACTGCGACTTCGTTGGGTTTGCCAGTATTATAGGCTTTGGTGATACCCGTCAGGGTCAGGATTGGGTCATTCATAACGCAGCGCCTCTACTGGGTTCATACGTGCGGCGCGGCGCGCGGGAAAGATTGTAACGATCCAGGACAGACTGAGCGACAAGGTCACAGAAGAGATCACATCGCGCAGGCGCAATTGTGCGGGTAACTCGTAGATACCTCTGATCGACGGGTCCCAGACACCGCCGCCAGCGACATAGTTCACAAAGCTGAAAATCGTATCGATGTAGATCGCAAACAAGCAACCAAAAATCACGCCAAGGATCGTGCCAACAGTGCCAATCCCTGCCCCACAGATAAAGAAGATACGTAAGATCGACCCTTCGGTCAGGCCCATTGTGCGCAGGATACCAATGTCGCGGCCTTTGTTTTTGACCAGCATGATCAGACCCGAAATGATGTTCATCGATGCGATCAGCACAAGGATCGACAAGATCACAAACATCACGTTGTCTTCCACCGAAAGTGCGCGCAGAAAACTGCCCGCGCTATCTCGCCATGTCCAAATTAATGTACCTGCTCCGCCGACATCCAAGATGTCTGGCAGCACGTCATCGACGGCATCTGGGTCCGCAACCATGACCTCAATTTCGTCCACAAGCCCGTCGCGGTTAAAGAAATTCTGCGCCTCGGCCAGCGGCATATAAACCCGCGTTTTGTCGATGTCGTACCGTCCAGCGGTAAAGATATAGACGATTTCATAGGCGTTGGTGCGCGGGCTGGTGCCCATCGCAGTGCGCACGCCGTTAGGGCTGATCACCTTAATTCGGTCACCCACAATTGCGCCTAACTCACGCGCCACGCCTGACCCAATGGCAATACCATCATTGAAACGTTCAATGCTGCCTTGGGACTCAATCGGGTTAGCAATGCGCGGGATGGTTTTGAGGTCTTCGAGCGCGATACCGTAAACTTCTATTCCAGCATTCCGGTTGGTGCGGTTTGCCATGACTTGACCGCGTATCAGCGGGGCCGCACGGATCACGCCATCAACTTGACCAAGGTTTTCCGCGAGCGTTTCATAGTCAGAAATCGTCCGCAGGACTTGGTTCGTCCCTTCGATAGCGGTCTGCTGATAGACGGTCACGTGCGCATTTGATCCAAGGATCGTATCGACAAATTCAGCCCGAAAGCCCGACCGGACAGCAAGCGTTGCAATCAGGGCGAAAACGGCAAGGGTCACGCCAATCAGCGAAATCCACGTCATGATGCTGACGCCGCCCTCGGCCCTTTTGGCACGGATATACCGCCACGCAATCATCCATTCAAATTTAGCAAAGGGGGCGGTACTGGCCATGGAGCGTCCTGATTTTGTTCAAATTGCAACGTGCTGTGCGCAACAGAGATGGTCAAGGGACCAGCGCGGTCACGCTGACGCGGTTTATGGCTCTCGCCAAGTCGTCTGGTGGATTTTGCGGGGCTGCGCGCGGGACATAGCCGGTTCCTGTCGATCGAAATGCACAACGTCTCGTTTGCTTGGGCGCCTGCGAAAGATACTTTTCAACAAGGCCAAAAGCATGATCATCACGGACCAACCACCAACAAAACCTGCACCAGCGGCCACAATCCCTGGTGCGTTAAGTGGTACGGCTGGCGCAAAATCGTCCCAAGTGTGCGATAAGGTTTCCGGGTCCATCAAACGGCGCGGCATCGCCAGCCGTTGCATGGCAGTGGCACCCCGCAATTGCGCAAGGTTATCCGACAAAACTGCATGACGGGTGAAGGTGCCGCGCATATCCGCCTGCCGATCTTCTAAGAACGGCGTGCCAACCATCTGATCAAACGCTTGGGTGCGGGTCAGCCCAGATCGCAGCGCGGAGGCTTCAAAATCAGCCACAACTTCAGATAACGCATCAACTTGACCACCAAGTCGCTGAATATATTGCTGTGAAAATTCAGGATATTGCGAGAGGCTAGCAGCCCCTGCAAGCCCACCTGCGATGGAAAGAATTTTTAGCATCTGCTCTGACCTTGCGCTGGTAGGTATCTTTTGAAAGTTAGTATCACGTCCAGCATTACAGCGGGACCCCGATTTTTATTAAGCGAAATAACTGCGCAGAAATCTGCCCTGTTGCTCCAAAGGTATTCGTTGATCGATATCTAAAAGACGCGCGGGCAGCATTTTCGCAGAAACATCGGCCTTATGATCGTCATGCGATTTTGATGGCGTTCGCCGCTGTTGCAGAGGCCATCTGGGATTTTCCTGGTACAGGCACATTTATCGTGCAGATCATTGTGCTGATGTTTTTCCACCAAATTGTTTTGCTTGGCGGAAAGCTCCCATTGTTTGGGAAATCTCGAAATCACCCGCCCTTTGGCCCCTTTCGCTGGGCCTCGTTGATGATTTTCATTGGAGGGCTTGCCGTTTCCACAATCATCACCCTGCTGACAGTAGGGTTTTATGCGTGATATATTGTGTTGATGCCTGTCGTCTTGACTGTGTAGTTTATTGCACCTTCGCTTTTCGGCACATCACCGACCGCAGCAGCAGCGAAGGACCAATATAATCCGAAAATCAGCTTTTTGTGATCAAAGACAACTTGGATATCAATTGCGGGTGGCCTGCGAGTTAGTCTGGCTGTTGCGGGACCGGTGATTATTGGCGTCTTAATTTACTGGCCATCACTATTAGCTTGGAAAGAACTGAGTACATACAGCTGACCACAATTAATGTTGTCGAACTGATCTTTAACATTTGCATGCAGTTCGGTTGGTTTTTTGTCAGCATGTTGACTGTCGTGGTTCTTTGCCGCGCTTATTTACGGGTCGCCCCGCCCGAGATGTTGGCCAAGGTTTCAGAAGCGCGGCAAAGCGCCGTTTAGATATCTGCGTAGATTGCGACGATTTTGGCGACTGCTTCGGCAGGGGTCATCTCGATGCTCTCGCCAGTTCGGCGCGATGTGACTTCGACGACACCGTTTTTCAAACCGCGCGGACCGATTGTGATCCGCCAAGGCAGGCCGATCATGTCCATTGTGCCGAACTTGGCCCCAGCCCGTTCATTCCGGTCATCATAAAGTGGATCAAGGCCGAGGGCGATGAACTGCTTATACAGGTCTTCGCAGGCGGCATCGGCGGCTTCGTCGCCGGACTTCATATTAAGGATACCAACGTGGAACGGCGTGACGCCTTCAGGCCAGATGATGCCTTTGTCGTCATGGGATGCTTCAATGATGGCACCCAGCAGGCGGGACACGCCGATACCGTGAGACCCCATGTGCACGTTCACTTTTTCGCCCTTGCCGTTGTCGACAGCGGCGTTCAAGGCATCGGAATATTTGGTGCCAAAGTAGAAAATTTGACCAACTTCGATACCACGGGCCGTCTTGCGTCGTTCTTCTGGTACTTCATTAAACAGCGCTTCTTCGTGGGTTTCATCGGTACGGGCGTATTTGGTTGTGAACTCTGTCATCACTGCCGCACAGGCCGCTTTGTCATCAAAGTCGATTTCACGGTCGCCGAATGTCAGGTCAGTCACGGCGCTATCGTAGAACACTTCGCTTTCACCAGTTTCCGCCAGGACAAGGAATTCATGCGTATCTTCGCCGCCGATTGGGCCACTGTCTGCCCGCATCGGAATCGCCTTTAGGCCCATGCGTTCATAGGTCCGCAGGTAGGACACGAGGTGGCGGTTGTAGGCGTGCAGCGCGTCTTCTTTTGTCAGATCAAAGTTATAGCCGTCTTTCATATAGAATTCGCGGCCCCGCATCACACCAAAGCGTGGACGGGTTTCATCGCGGAATTTCCACTGGATTTGATAAAGCGTCAGCGGCAAGTCTTTGTAGGAATTCACGTGCGCACGGAAAACATCTGTGATCAGCTCTTCAGCCGTTGGCGTATACAACATATCGCGGCCACCGCGATCTTTCATCCGCAGCATCTCGTCGCCGTATGCATCAAAGCGCCCGCTTTCTTTCCACAGGTCCGCAGATTGGATCGTTGGCATCAGCATCGCATGGTGGCCAGCCTTCGCCTGCTCTTCATGCACGATGTTTTCGATTTTCTTCAGAACCTTAAAGCCCAGTGGCAGCCAGCTATAGATGCCCGCGCTTGCTTGTTTGATCATGCCTGCTTGTAACATGTAACGATGCGACACGATCTGTGCCTCGCGGGGGGTCTCTTTGAGGACGGGCAGGAAATAACGGCTCATACGCATGTGATCAGGGGCCTTTTGGCAAATTAGTAGGGTCGGAACAGGTTTAGGGGCGCGTGCGCGCGGTGGCAAGCGTTTGAAACGATCCCAACTGCGTTTTGGATCAAAGATTTCACGCATCTGACATGTCTGTCACCCAACACATCCAATCCGTCCAAGGGCGCGTACAAAATCCATAAGCAACAACGCTTCAGACCCCACAGGGAGACGACTACAATGACTATGATGAAAACACTTTTGGCCGCCGCAGCCACAACTGCCGCTTTAACCGGTGCTGTAAAAGCCGACAATATCGTCGAGATTGCCGTCGCTGACGACCGGTTCACAACATTAGTCGCCGCAGTAACAGCCGCAGGTTTGGCCGAAACTCTGTCCGGCCCCGGCCCATTCACAGTCTATGCACCTATCAACGATGCGTTTGCAGCCCTGCCAGAAGGCACAGTTGAAACGTTGCTTAAGCCAGAGAACAAAGGCGATTTGACCAACGTATTGTTGTACCATGTAGACGACCGCAAAATTACAGCAGCTGGTTTCCCAGCTGGGTCCAACTACTTTAAGCCAATTCTGGCGTCCGAGCGTCTTTGCATCACATCAGCCGGTGGCGGCGTCACAATCGCAGACGGCACAGGCGAAATGGCCACTGTCATCATTGCAGACATCATTGCCGACAACGGTGTGATCCACGTAATCGACAAAGTTTTGCTGCCAGGCACACGCCCAGCCTGCCACTAAACACGATCACAGATGGTGCATGATGTGCACCACCTAATTTGTACGACAACCGCCATCTGCCACATCTTCTGTGCCCATAGGCATACAAAGGTTGAGGCAGGTGGCGTTTTGCGTTTTGGATGATCAGTACATCAATTCGACGATTACACAGCGACGTTTAAGCCCCTGCTTTGGATCAAAAATTTCGCACCAATCACATATTGTTCAACGACAGATCCAACCCGCATTTGGTTGCGTAGAAAGACCATAAGCAACAACGCTTGAACACTTTGACAAGGATTTCTCAAATGACCAATCTTAAGACACTCGCAGCGGCAACAGCTGCAATGTTGACCCTTGGCGGCGCTGTCCACGCAGACGGCCATTCCCAAACAATCGTAGACATCGCCGCAGATGACGAGCGTTTTTCAACACTCGTCGCAGCCGTCACAGCAGCTGGCCTTGTGGAAACTCTGTCCGGCGAAGGCCCATTCACAGTATTCGCGCCATTGAATGACGCATTTGCTGCTCTGCCAGAAGGCACTGTTGAAACATTGCTGATGGAAGAGAACATGGGTGATTTGGCCAATGTGCTGACGTACCACGTGGTATCTGGCAAAGTAATGTCGACAGATTTGGCTGCAGGCTCATCGCTTGTGGGCACAGTTATGGCCGACAGCAGCATCTGCGTCACATCTGACATGGGCGTCACAATCGCCGATGGTACAGGCGAAATGGCAACAGTCGTAATCGCAGATATTGAAGCATCAAACGGCGTGATCCACGTGATCGACAAAGTCTTGCTGCCAGGCACAGCCCCTGTTTGCGAATAAGCCAAACATCGGGCGGTGCATGAATTGCGCCGCCCACTCTTGAAGACCAGCGCCATTTGCCGCATTTGTTGTGTAACTTAAGCACAAGGACTGCAGCAGATGGCGTTACCCATTAAAGACCAAGCCAAATATTGGGGTATTACGATTGCCGTGATCCTGATCCTGCTTTGGCAATTGGGCGATGTGATTTTGCCGTTTATCTTGGGCGGCGCGATTGCATACTGCCTTGATCCGATTGCCGACCGCCTAGAACGGATGGGCCTAAGCCGTGTTGCAGCGGTGGCCGTGATCACATTGGTCGCCTTGCTGACGTTTATCTTGCTGTTCCTGCTCGTAATTCCGACGCTTATTCAACAAACCGCCCAGTTGATTGAAACAGCCCCTGATCTGTTTAACCGTCTGCAAACAGCGCTGACCAATCGGTTCCCCGAATTGATGGATGAAACGAGCACCATCCGTCAGCAGCTGATTTCAATCGGAGAGACCATTCAATCCAAAGGTGGTGAACTGGTCAACGGCATACTGTCGTCCGCTTTGGGCCTAATCAATATGCTGGTTTTTCTGGTCGTCGTGCCCGTCGTTGCGTTTTACCTACTGCTCGATTGGGATAATATGACCGCCAAAATAGACGACATGTTGCCACGCGATCACCTGCCGGTTGTGCGGCGCTTGGCGGCTCAGGTTGATAGCACGCTCGCATCATTCATCCGAGGGCAAGGGACTGTTTGCCTTATCCTTGGCACTTATTATGCAATTTCATTGATGTTGGCGGGGCTGAATTTTGGACTGGTCGTTGGCTTTGTGGCAGGTCTGATTTCGTTTATTCCGTACATCGGCGCGCTGATTGGGGGCGTTTTGGCCATTGGGCTTGCACTATTCCAATTCTGGGGCGACTGGTTATCGATTGGGATCATTGGCGGTATTTTCATGATTGGCCAGTTCCTTGAAGGAAATGTTCTGACACCAAAGCTTGTTGGCAACTCGGTCGGCCTGCATCCAGTGTGGCTGCTTTTCGCCTTGTCGGTTTTTGGATCCCTGTTTGGTTTCGTCGGCATGCTGGTTGCTGTTCCAGTTGCCGCCATGATCGGCGTTTTTGCCCGTTACGGGATGGAGCAATACAAAGATAGCCTTCTGTATCGGGGCAAACAGGACTAGCACCATGAACACCCAACTGACATTTGATTGGCCCGTGGGCGTGGCCCTTGGGGCTGATGATTTCTTCGTGTCAGATGCCAATGCGCAGGCCTATGCGATGGTCGGAACCCCGACCAATTGGCCAGAGCGTAAACTGATTGTCACCGGACCAACTGGCAGCGGCAAAAGCCATCTGTGCCGCGTCGCCCAAGGGCAGCTGAATGCAACGATCTATCATGCAACGGCCTTGCCTGCTGATTTGCCTGAATGGTCGATCATCATTGAAGACATGGACCAATTGCCAAGCACAGACCAAGAAGCCATGTTTCATCTCTACAACCACCTACGTCACTCCGGTAGATATCTAATGATGACCGCACAAACAGCACCGCGTGATTGGGGCCTAACTTTACTCGACCTCAAAAGCCGGATGCAAGGCACGACATTAGCCACCATCGACGACCCCGACGATGCCCTGCTGAGCGCCTTGATTATGAAGCTGATGGCAGACCGCCAGATAATGCCGCCACCTGCCCTTGTGGCCTATTTGGTGCCTCGTATTGAACGGTCATTTTCGGCGGCAGCGGACATTGTTGCGCGCCTTGACGCCCAGAGCCTTGCGCAAGGGCGCCCCGTTGGACGCGCCTTGGCCGCATCCCTGCTGGACAACATGGACCAAGACACGCGATAGTCGTCACAATTCCGCGACAGTTGCATGACATAAGGCGTTATGATGCAAGCAAACTTTCTAGAAAGCCCGATCCCCGCGCCCACCGCGTTGGACATCGATCTGACATCACCAGCACGGTTCATGAACCGTGAACTTAGCTGGCTGCGCTTTAACTGGCGTGTGTTGGAAGAGGCCGAAAACCCACGCGTCCCCTTGTTGGAACGATTGCGGTTTTTGTCAATTTCTGCGACTAATTTGGATGAATTTTACACTGTGCGCGTCGCGGGCCTGCGCGAATTGGCGCTGGCGGGAAATGTCACGCCATCCATTGACGGTCTCACAGCGGCTGATCAGCTGGTGCAAATCAACGCCAACGCCCGCAAACTGATGCAACGCCAACAGGCCGTGTTTATCGCGCTTAATGCCCAAATGGCCGAGACGAACATTCACCTCCTGACCCGCGAAAACCTTACCGATGATGACAAGATTTTCCTTGATGTGTTCTTCCTAGAACAGGTGTTTCCGGTTCTGTCGCCCTTGGCCATTGATCCCGCACATCCGTTTCCGTTCCTGCCTAACGAGGGGTTCGCGTTAGCGCTGCAATTGTCAAAAATCAGCGGCAAGCGAAGCTTGCGAGCATTGCTACCTGTTCCCGCGCAAATTGATCGCTTTATCCAATTACCATCCGTCGACGGTCATCGTTTCTTGCCGCTCGAAGAATTGCTGCTGCTGCATGTCAATCGCCTGTTTCCTGGCTATGAAGTCAAAGGTAACTGCGCCTTCAAGGTTCTGCGCGATAGTGATCTGGAGGTCGAAGACGAGGCCGAAGATCTCGTGCGCGAATTTGAAGTCGCGCTGAAACGTCGTCGCCGCGGCGAGGTCGTCCGCCTTAAGATTTCTGAAAATGCACCGGATTCTTTACGGTCCATGATCATGAACGAATTACATGTGACTGATGACGCCGTGGTCGAGGTTGACGGGTTAATCGGTGTTGCCGACCTTGGTGAACTGGTGCTTGATGAACGCCCCGATCTTTTGTGGCCCCCGTTTAGCCCGCGCGTGCCAGAACGTGTCCAGGATTTTGAAGGCGACATGTTCGCCGCGATCCGCCAGAAAGACATGTTGCTGCACCATCCTTACGAGACATTTGATATGGTCGTCAGGTTTTTGGCCCAAGCCGCGCGCGACCCCAATGTGGTTGCGATTAAGCAAACGCTTTACCGCACCTCCAAAAAATCCCCGATTGTCGAAGCGCTTTGTGAAGCTGCTGAAGATGGCAAATCAGTGACGGCACTGGTTGAGCTTAAAGCCCGTTTTGACGAGGCTGCAAACATTCGCCAATCGCGCAGGCTGGAACGTGCGGGTGCCCATGTTGTGTACGGCTTTTTGAACTATAAAACCCATGCAAAAATCAGCACTGTCGTCCGCCGCGAGGGCGAAAAACTCGTGACATACACCCACTTTGGCACGGGAAATTATCATCCGATTACAGCGCGGGTTTATACCGATTTGTCGCTGTTTACATGCGATGCCAAACTGGGCCGCGACGCGACCAAAGTGTTTAATTATTTGTCTGGATATGCCCAACCAGATAGCTTGGAAAACCTTGCAATCGCGCCGATTGATCTGAAAGAAACATTGCTCGCCCGTATTGCAGCCGAGGCCGAAAACGCAATTGCTGGCAAGCCTGCGTTCATCTGGGCCAAAATGAATTCGCTGGTCGAAGAAGACGTGATTGACGCGCTGTATGCTGCATCCAAGGCAGGCGTAAAGATCGATCTTATCGTGCGCGGCATCTGTGGCTTGCGCCCCGGCGTATTGGGTTTGTCCGAAAATATCCGTGTGAAATCAATCGTTGGGCGGTTCTTGGAACACAGCCGGATCGTCTGTTTCGCAAATGGTAAACCTCTGCCCAGCAAAAAGGCTAAGGTGTATATCAGCTCGGCCGATTGGATGGGCCGGAACCTTAACCGCCGTGTTGAAACATTAATCGAAATCGTGAACCAAACAGTCAAAGCACAGATTGTCAGTCAAGTCATGGCGGCCAACATGGCCGATGTCGCGCAAAGCTGGGTCATGTCCGCTGAAGGCAGGTTTACCCGCGAACCAGTACCAGACGATAAGTTTGCGTTTAATTGCCACCGCTTTTTCATGGAAAACCCGTCGTTATCAGGACGCGGGTCCGCAGGCGCGTCTGACGTGCCGCAACTGACACACACAGATGACTGAGACATAAAATGCAAGATGAATGGCACGGCTTTGGTCGCCCGTTATTTGAAGATGCCAAGGCACTGGGCTTGGGCCGCGTTGGCGTAATCGACGTCGGATCTAACTCTGTACGGATGGTCGTATTTGACGGGGCCGCACGGTCGCCCGCGTATTTCTACAACGAAAAAATCATGTGTGCCTTGGGGGCAGGTTTGTCGGAAACCGGCCATCTGAACCCACAAGGCCGCGTGCGTGCACTATCTGCAATCCACCGGTTTGCGGCGTTGGCCGAAGGCATGGGCATCACACCTGTGACAGCCGTCGCGACAGCCGCCGTGCGTGAAGCGTCTGACGGCCAAGACTTTCGCGATGAAGTTTTGGCCAAAACAGGCATCAAAATCTGGATCATCGATGGCCGCGAAGAGGCGCGTTTATCTGCCCAAGGTGTGTTGCTTGGGTGGCCCAAATCTTATGGGCTCGTTTGTGACATTGGCGGCTCGTCGATGGAGCTGGCAGATCTGGCAGACGGCGAGGTCGGCACGCGAGTCACATCCGCGCTTGGCCCCCTCAAACTGCGCGAAATCAAGGGCGGCAAAAAGGCCATGAAGGCCTATGTTCGCACCACTATGGATGATCTGCATGAACAAATGGGCCGCGAGACGAAGATGCGGTTGTTTCTTGTCGGTGGGTCTTGGCGTGCAATTGCCCGTATCGATATGGACAGGCGCGGATATCCCCTGACAGTGCTGCACGAATACCGCATGACGGCCCGCCATATCAGCAAAACTGCCGATTACATCGCCGCATCTGACCCGACAGAGCTGCGCCACCGTTGCGGGATTTCGGACAGTCGCATGTCCTTGGTACCGCAGGCGATCATTGTGCTTAAGGAACTGATGCGCAAATTCAAACCCAAGGACGTCGCCGTGTCATCCTACGGTATTCGCGAGGGAATGCTGTACGAACAAATGCCCGACGAGCTGCGCAATCGTGACCCTCTGGTTGAAGCCTGCCGTTTTGCAGAACGCAAAGATGCCCGCCTGCCCGGCTTCGGGCGTCTGCTTTACGACTTTGTGATGCCGCTTTTTCCACGCGCCAATTGGCAACGCAAACGGATCATTAAGGCCGCGACATTGCTACACGACGTCAGCTGGCGGGCGCATCCTGACTACCGTGGCGAGGTCGTGTTTGATAACGCCACACGCGCCAACTTGGGCGGGCTAAAGCATTCTGAGCGCGTGTTTTTGGGGCTCGCATTGATGAACCGTTACACCAACAAACGTGATGGCACGCGGTTTGATCCGCTTTACGAAATGCTAAGCATCGAGCAAATCAAACAGGCCGAAGTGTTGGGTAAAGCGATGCGCCTGGGTGCAATGCTATGGCTTGATACCGACCGCGCACCGGGTAAATTGAAATGGAAACCAAAAAAGCGCGAGCTTACTCTGATACTCGCTCCTGAGGCCCGTCCATTGTTTGGTGAAGTCGCAGAAGCACGGCTTGCATCGCTTACGACTGCACTCAATGCCACGTCCAAAGTCCGGTTCGCAAAGATAACTTAAAGGTCGACTTCACCTGTTTCAGGGTCTGGCTCATAGGTCGGGGCGTCATCTCTGCGGCGCATGATGATGTCGCCATTTGGCAGGACCTCTGGCGCATCATAATTGCGCATGTCGTCGATCTGAGACAGCAGCATAGTAAACGCAGGGCCCATCTCTGCGCCCAATTGGGTCTTGGCCTCGCCCATTTCGTCAAGCGCAGGTTCCATCTCGTTCATCAGGCCGCGCAGCAACAGTTTTGCGCCTTCTTCCATTAAGCTGAAACCTTCGGAAACTGATGGCTCTTCTGCGTCTTGCGCTGCAAGCGGGGATACGGCCATGGCCGCGATGAATGTCGCTGTGATGATCTGTTTCATATGCCTTATATAAGGCCACCTTGTCGGATTGCCAAATCAGACCGTCAATTCCATCACGACAGGGAAGTGATCGGAGGCTGTTAGCAAGGCTTCTCGTAATGGAACGTCTTTATAGCATTCGGGGTGGTCAAACGGATGCCAGATTTGCCAATCCGGTTCCAGTTTATGCAAACTCGGCGACACCATGACGTAGTCGAGCAGTGCATTCAGGTACGGCTTGTCGCGACGTTTGAAACGCGATGTCGACGGCATTGCCCCCATACGACGGCCAAGTGCGATACGTGCGTGCGGTTCAAATAATTGCAGCGCATCAGCCTCGCCCAACACAACTTCAATGCTCGACCGTCCAAACAAGGCCTCGTATTCGTCCAACCCCGGTCCATCGTTGAAGTCACCCAGTACAATCAGGTCGTCGCCTGCGGCCAAATGGCTATCAACCCGCTGACGCAACCAGATGCATTGGGCCAATTGTTTGCGACGGTTTTCAATCGACATCGTGCGGGCTTCTGCATCGTTTTGAGCACCGTGCGGCGCTTTGGATTTCGCATGCACACCGATCAACCGGATCACGCGACCTGTTGGGATTTTCAGGGCCACTTCAAGCGGCGGTTTGCTCCAGGTGATCAGCTCTGGCGACGCGTCAGTGTTCACATCAATGCGAAATACGCCGTCGAAACGCGGCGCTTTGCTGCTGCCCTTTTTGCCCGTCGGCTCACCGATCGGATCATGCACCGCCGACACGACATCAGGGTCGTAAAGCAACGCAATTTCCTGCTGTGTGTCATTCTTAAACCCAACCACAGCCTTGCGCGTACGCAAATTAAATCGCGCCGCAAAATTCTCTAGCGCCAGCGCCCCATCACGTTTACGACTGCTGTCTGGAGCTTCGATGACCATAACAACATCGAGGTCCATCGCACTGAAAACATGACCCAAAGCTGCGGTTTGCTGCGCCCGTGTTACGCCCCACCGTGATGACCACCCATCGTCATCGATCAAGTTACCTTCATTATCAAACAGCCGATCAAACCATTCGACGTTATACGTGCCAATCCTCATGACGCGCGGTCCATTTGGATCGTTTCCCATGCCTTGTTGATCGCGATCATCCGCTTTTCGGCCATCTTGACCGCTTCTTGCGGAACACCGCGCGCAATCATCATATCGGGGTGATTATTGCGCACATGGGCCTTCCACGCCGCCCGAATCTCAGCCATCGGCATATCCGGCTCGACCCCGATGACGTCATAGGCATCACGGTCCGCATCAGGCACAAACTGCGCGCGGATACGGGCAAAGCGACGCTCATCAAAACCCCAGATGTCTGCGACACGGTGCAGGAACTCGTCTTCATTCGGGTGATAAATACCGTCCGCAAGTGCTATGTGAAACAACCCTTCCATGAGATCACACAGCGGGGCTTGATCATCGGCATACATCGCACCGATACGGGCGGCATAATCCTCGAACCCTGCGATATCTTGGCGCGCGAGGTTGAACACACGTGCGGCCCCTGCTTCTTCTTCAGGGGGTATCGAAAACACTTCGCGAAACGCCGTCACCTCGTCGCGGGTCACCTGACCGTCAGCTTTCGCCATCTTGGCCCCAAGCGCAATCACCGCGATTGTAAACGCAACAGTCCGGTCTGGCGGCGTGCGCAATTGGTCGAACACTGCCGACAGGCCTTCGCCGCTGGCAAGCGCCGCAATCGCAGCAGATATGCGTGTCCAAAGTGACATGTCGACCAACCTAGCCTATCACAGGCGTTTTTGCATTAGCACCAGATCGAGCCAACGCCCGAACTTGTGCCCTACCTCTGGCAGAACGGCGGCAATGGTGAAACCCATCTTTGTGTGAAAATCCACTGCGCCCTGATTTTCGGCGCTGACACCCGCATACATCGTATGTTTGCCCGCATCTTTGGCATGTGTGCAAAGAGAATCTATAAGGCCTCGCCCTGCCCCTTTGCCGTGCGCATCGTCGTGCAACATAATTGTATGTTCCACACTAAATCGGTACCCATCGCCGCCGCGAAACTGACTATATCGCGCAAACCCAAGCACGCGCGGGCCGTCGGTAAACACCAGACAAGGCGCATCATGCGTCATCAGTTCCGCAACTTCAGGCACCGTTTTCTCAACTGGATTAAACGTGATCGTAGTATGCCGAATTGCATGGTTCCAGATTGCGGCAATGTCGGATGCATCGCGGGCATTGGCAGGCCGGATCATGAGATCACTTTTATGCCGGTTGGCGTCTCAAAGGTGGCCCTAAACCCAATCGCATCTGCCACGGTGAACACAACGCAGCCATCACGCATCGGACACATTTTACGCAGGCGGTCTGCCTGGGGATGCTGAACTTCCCACCTGACAAGGCGACATCCGCTGTTGGGCAAGCTCGTTGCTGGATGTGATGTTTCATCTGCCCATTTGATAAGCGTCGGGAACCCACCATCCATTGGCAAACTGCCGTCGTCAGGAACCGTGATTTCCCATTCCAAGCCGCCACGTGCCATAGAAATTGCGGGGCCAGTGAGATCCGGTAGTGCATGAGGATCATCTGCCCGGCAAATCCAATTCCCCCAACGGGGCTTGGCCGGCGCGTGGTCTAGATTGAACCAACGCGGTCCATCAATTCGAGCCGCTGGATTGGGCGAAATCACCTCAAGGTATAACCCTTCAGCCAACCCAAGTAATTTGTTATGCGTGCCAAATCGGGCGTGTTCCCCACCATCTAGCAGCGGAACACCAAGTTTTTCTGAAAGCCAATCCGCCCCGGTGGACAGGTCGGCGCAAACGACGGCAATATGATCAAGCGTATAAGTCATGATCTATTGGTGCTTTTGCCCCAACCAGAAGTAAAGCAAAATAGCTTTTAGAAACGGTATTTAGGTTCGTGCCGCGCGGATAAGATCAAGAATATCTTCGGCGGCTTTAGGGATGTTGGTCCCTGGACCAAAGATTGCTTTCACACCTGCATCATACAAGAATTGATAATCTTGCTGCGGGATCACACCACCACAAATCACAAGAATGTCGCCTGCACCTGCATCGTTCAGCGCCTTGACCAATTTCGGCGCTAGCGTTTTATGACCCGCCGCCTGAGACGAGATGCCAATGACATGCACATCGTTGTCAATCGCATCCTGTGCTGCCTCGGCAGGGGTTTGGAACAATGGCCCCACGTCCACATCAAAGCCGATGTCCGCAAACGCGGTCGCGATCACCTTAGCCCCACGGTCGTGCCCGTCTTGGCCCATTTTCACAACAAGCATGCGCGGGCGACGGCCTTCGTCATCTGCGAATTTATTGACAGCGTCTTGGATCGCAGCAAAGCCCGCGTCGCCCTCGTATGCGGCGCCATACACACCAGCGAGAGTTTTAACCTCGGCGCGGTGACGGCCAAATGCATGTTCCATGGCCATGCTGATTTCCCCAACAGTGGCGCGGTGGCGCGATGCCTCGACAGCGGCTTCGAGCAGATTTCCACCCTCATGGGCGCGGCGCGTGACCTCGGCAAGTGACGCATCACAAGCGGCTTGATCGCGGGTCGCTCGGGTTTTCTCGATGCGCGCGATTTGGGACAGACGCACAGCATCATTGTCGATATCGCGGATATCAATCGGATCTTCGTTGTCTTTGCGGTATTTGTTAACGCCAACGATGACCTCGATGCCGCGGTCGATGTTCGCCTGACGAGTGGCGGCGGATTCTTCAATCTTAAGCTTGGGCATGCCAGAAGCCACGGCCTTGGTCATGCCACCCATTTCCTCGACTTCTTGGATCAACTTCCATGCCGCCTCGGCCAGCTCGTGGGTCAGGCTTTCGACGTAGTACGATCCTGCCAATGGGTCGACCACGTTTGTGACGCCGGTTTCTTCTTGCAAGATCAGCTGGGTGTTACGTGCGATCCGGCTGGAGAAATCAGTCGGCAACGCGATTGCCTCGTCCAATGCATTGGTGTGCAACGATTGCGTGCCGCCAAGGACGGCAGACATCGCCTCATAGGCAGTGCGTATCACGTTGTTATAAGGGTCTTGTTCCTGCAACGACACGCCAGAGGTTTGGCAATGGGTCCGCAACATCGATGATTTTGCGACCTTGGGTTCAAATTCTGCCATGATCCGTGACCATAACAAACGGGCCGCGCGCAGTTTAGCGGCCTCCATGAAGAAGTTCATGCCGATCGCGAAGAAAAACGACAAGCGCCCAGCGAATGCATCAACGTCCATGCCGCGTGCAATAGCAGTACGCACATATTCGCGCCCGTCAGCCAGCGTAAATGCCAGTTCTTGGACTAAATCCGCGCCTGCCTCTTGCATGTGGTAACCGCTGATCGAGATTGAGTTGAATTTGGGCATATCCGCGGAGGTATATTCAATAATATCCGCAATGATCCGCATCGATGGTTCCGGCGGATAAACGTAGGTGTTGCGAACCATAAATTCCTTGAGGATATCGTTTTGGATGGTACCAGCTAGGACGGATTTGTCGTGCCCCTGCTCTTCTCCAGCGACAATAAAATTCGCAAGGATCGGGATAACCGCGCCGTTCATCGTCATGGAAACAGACACTTTATCAAGCGGAATACCATCGAATAGGATTTTCATATCCTCAACGCTGTCAATCGCCACGCCTGCTTTGCCGACATCACCTTCAACGCGCGGATGATCACTGTCATAGCCACGGTGGGTTGCGAGATCAAAGGCGACGGAAACGCCCTGCTGGCCGCCTGCAAGAGCTGCGCGGTAGAACGCGTTGGATTCCTCTGCTGTGGAAAAACCAGCATATTGGCGGATCGTCCAGGGGCGGCCTGCGTACATCGTGGCTTTCACACCGCGCGTGTAAGGTGCGGCACCAGGGACACCGCCCATATGCGGCAAATCAGCGGTGTCATCGGCAGTATACAGCGGCTTGACCGCAATCCCTTCCAACGTGTTCCACGTCAGATCATCAAGTGGCTTGCCGCGCAGTTCTTTTGCCGCGATATCAGCCCAGTCTTTGTTCGTTTCCATGTGATATCCCTCATATGTTGTGCGTTGCACGACAGCGCCAAAACCTACCTAAGCAGGCTGCGCGATAAAATTATAGTTATCTCGAAGACGGCTGTTCGTATTTGTGATCAGACGACCTATATTGGATTTTATGAAACGTATATTGATCAGCGCCCTTGTGGCGACCTTGGCCTCGGCCGTATCCGCAGACACCGTGCTTGAGGCATGGGATGCAGACCGGACCCAGATTTTTGACGCCGCCGACATCAACCCGTCAGATTTTGTTTGGCAGGTGCGTCCGTTGGTTGTGTTCGCCCAAAGTCCGCTGGACCCGTTATTCATTGAACAACTTGATCTGCTCCAGAGCCGGATCGAAGAGTTGGCGGAACGCGATATTATCATCATCACGGATACGGATCCGCAAAATCCCAGTGCATTGCGCACCGCCTTGCGACCACGTGCGTTTATGCTGACCCTGATCGGCAAAGACGGACGCACCGCGATGCGCAAACCCGCGCCATACGATGTGCGTGAATTGTCGCGAACCATTGATAAAATGCCCATGCGCCAACAAGAAATCATCGATCGGCGTAAGCTGAACCTCGAATAATTCATCAGATATCGCCGTCCGCAGACGTGCGGATCATCATGAATGCTAGCACAAACAATGCAAGCGCACCGACAATTGTCGCCCCTTGATTTGACATAAACGCGTTCGCCACAAGGCGGCCGCACAGGTACAACAAGCTATAAATCGCGATCCCACCGAACAAAAACGTACGCATTGGATCGAGCGGCACACCTGCCATACGGGTCACCGCCCAAAAGCCAACGACCGCAATCATTGGCGTCAGCATTGCAACCGTTGGCAGACCACTGTCCAAGCCAACTGTGGTCAGGTCAACAACCCCCAACAGTGCACCTGTCGCAAGCACGAGACCTATGACGTAAGACAAAATGCAGATCAAAAACTGGCGTGTGATCGGGGCCATTGCTTATTCAAACTCCAGAATAATGTCGTCGACAGCCAAACTATCACCCGCTGCCGCATTAATCTTGGACACGATGCCCTTTTTCTCTGCGCGCAGAATATTTTCCATTTTCATGGCTTCCACGGTGCAAAGCGCTTGGCCGTCCTGAACCTCGTCGCCCACAACCACATCGACCTTAACGATCAAACCCGGCATTGGGCACAATAGCAGCTTGGACGTATCTGGCGGCATTTTTTCCGGCATCAACATCGCCAATTCGGCCTGACGCGGGGTGCGTACATGCACCTTAAGGTCAGCGCCACGGTAACGGATGCGGAACCCACCAGAAATTTTACCGATTTTGATGACCAATGGAGCACCACCGACAGTCATTCGCGCCAGCATGTCGCCCGGTGTCCAATCGCCTTCAACACGGATCGTTTGACCAGCAAGCGTGACATCGGCACCTAGCTTGTCCGCAACAATGACCGTGTCAAATGACTGGCCCTGCACAGCGACATTCCAATCAGCACCAACATGGCGTTCATGGTTATCCATGCGTCCCGAAATGCGTGTCCGGCGAATTTCGGCGACGCGGTGCATCGCTGATGCGGCAGCTGCGATGCGGATTAAGTCCGCGTCCGGCAAGGTGACACCTTGGAAACCGTCGGGAAACTCTTCCTCAATGAACGCGGTGGTCATCGTACCCGAAATGAATTTCTCGTGGTCATACACGGCGGCAAGAAACGGCAAGTTATGCCCGATGCCTTCGACCTCGAAAGCGTCCAAGGCAAGGCGCATTTCCTCAATCGCGGCGGCACGATTTGGGGCCCATGTGCATAGTTTCGCGATCATGGGGTCGTAATACATGCTGATCTCACCGCCCTCGAACACGCCCGTATCATTGCGCACAGCGCGTGTTGGCATCGCCTCTTCTGCGGGGGGGCGGTAACGCGACAGGCGACCAATAGATGGCAAGAACCCGCGATACGGATCTTCGGCATACAAACGGCTTTCCATCGCCCAGCCGTTGATTTTCAGATCGTCTTGTTTGAACGGCAACGTCTCGCCGTAAGCCACGCGGATCATTTGTTCGACCAGATCAACGCCCGTAATCAGCTCGGTTACTGGGTGTTCGACCTGCAAGCGAGTGTTCATCTCAAGGAAATAGAAATTGCGGTCGCCGTCGACGATGAATTCAACGGTACCTGCCGACGAATAATCAACGGCCTGCGCCAAAGCGACCGACTGCGCACCCATGGCTGCGCGGGTTTCTTCGTCAAGGAATGGGCTTGGCGCCTCTTCAATGACCTTTTGCTGACGACGCTGAATAGAACATTCGCGCTCGTGCAAGTAGACGCCATTGCCATGCTTGTCACACAGCACTTGAATTTCGATGTGGCGTGGTTGGGTGATGAATTTCTCGATGAAAAGACGGTCATCGCCAAACGAATTGGCTGCCTCGTTTTTAGACGATGCAAAGCCTTCGCGCGCCTCCGTGTCGTTCCATGCGATCCGCATGCCTTTACCACCACCGCCAGCGGACGCTTTGATCATCACCGGATAGCCGACTTCGTTCGCGATCACGACAGCATGTTCGGCGTCATCAATCAGGCCCATATATCCGGGCACAGTTGATACGTTTGCCTCTTGGGCCAGCTTTTTGGACGTGATCTTATCGCCCATCGCCTCAATCGCGCCCTTCGGGGGGCCGATGAATGCAACGCCTGCGGCCTCTAACGCCTCGGCGAATTTGGAATTTTCGGAAAGAAAACCGTATCCTGGATGCACGGCCTCTGCGCCGGTCTGTTTGATCGCCGCCATGACCTTATCAATCACGATATAAGATTGATTTGCAGGGGCTGGGCCGATATGCACCGCTTCGTCTGCCATTTTCACATGTAGCGCATTGCGATCCGCGTCCGAATAGATCGCGACCGTTTTGATCCCCATCTTTTTGGCGGTCTTAATGACACGGCAAGCGATTTCACCGCGGTTGGCAATCAGAATTTTCTTGAACATTTCAGACGTCCTTCAAAAGCAAAACCGCCGCGCACAGGGGTGTCCTGCGGCGGCGGTTTCATTTATTTTCATCGAATAGATTAGGCGTGTGACCTTAGAGGTCGTTGGCAAGTGCGCCGATAAGGCCGCCAGCAAGTGCGCCTTCGACGCAGTTGTTGTTGCCGATAGTTTCGCCAGCAACGCAGCCAACGCCAGCGCCAACAAGCGCACGTTCTGCATCGTTATCAAGACAAGCCGTGAGGCCAAGGAATGCAGTCGCTGCGAGGATGTAAGATGTTTTAAGCATGAAAAAATGCCCCCTGTTTTATGTGAACTTAGGGTATGATTAACGCTTCTTGCGTTTAACGCAACATAGTCCGTCAAATTAAAGCAGTATTCCGCCGTCCTTAGAAAAGGGGTGACCGGTACAATCCCAAAAGGATCGCACCGGTCAGGGGAAGGGTAACTTCGTAGACAAATTACAGACCGTTGGCTGATCTTGCTAACGGCTGCAGGGTAACCGTTGCACAAAACTCCATGTTCGCCAAAGCAACCAAATGGTTCTCCCCGATTTTGGGCCATTTCCTGCCCACAAGAGGACGTTATGCGCAGCAAACCGCGCATCAGCGTTCGCGCAATTCGGGAAAACTGACTGCAGCGACCTTCATATTGATCCGCAACAGCGCATAATAGCTAGATGCATCAAACGGGTCTTCCGCTGGGATCACTTCGCGGCCAAACAACCAACAAAGACGGCCCGCGTCCAAATTGCCGCGCTCAAACGGTTCTGTCCCAAACTGATCATACAATGCCTGCATGAAGCCAGCATCCGCGCGACGGTCCGGCGGTCGCCGATCAGGATAACGGATGCGTTCCGTGATTTCCGTCGCACCATCTTTGTGGCCGCGTCGGATTGTGAATTGAAAATCTGTTCCAGCCAAACGGCCTGGAAACCCTCTGTGTTTTTCCATCTTAAAAAGCGTCCCAAATGCAAACACCATCTTTTAGACGGTAGGGTTGAAAATACTGCACCACATCTGTGGCGGTCCCAAACGGCACCTCAGTGGCGGATACAGAAATAACAACCTCAGTGACACCCACATCTGACTGCGCCAAGGCAGGTTGGGCCACTTGAGCGCACAGATAGTCAAAATCATCAACCAAATCAGAAAATGGCACACCATCAGCAATTGCTGGCAGCAAAAACCGGAACCGACCCATCGGCGGCTCCATGATCACGTCGAACAACAACAGTTCGTGACCAGACGGCACTGTAACCTCAAACGCGGCCGCAGGCCCCGCCAAGAGTACTGCTATGATCGTAAGACTGCGCAATATTTCGTCCTTATTTTGATCAAAAGTACCCAGCCAACATTAGAGCGGGATGTTGTCGTGTTTCTTCCACGGGTTTTGCAGCGATTTGCCACGCAGCGATGCAAAGGCACGACAAACACGCTTGCGGGTCGATTGCGGACGGATCACCTCGTCGATAAAGCCACGTTCAGCAGCAACAAACGGATTGGCGAACCGGTCCTCATAGTCTGCCGTGTGCTGCGCGATCTTTTCGGCATCGCCCAAATCGGCGCGGTGAATAATCTCTGTCGCACCCTTGGCACCCATTACGGCGATTTCAGCAGTTGGCCACGCATAGTTGAAGTCGCCGCGCAGATGCTTGGACGACATCACATCATATGCACCGCCATATGCCTTGCGCGTAATCACAGTCACCTTAGGAACCGTTGCTTCACCATAGGCGAACAAAAGCTTAGCACCGTGTTTAATTACGCCGCCGTATTCCTGCGACGTTCCGGGTAGGAACCCGGGCACGTCGACCAGCGTCAGGATCGGGATTTCAAATGCATCGCAGAACCGGACAAATCGTGCCGCCTTGCGGGACGAATCAATATCCAAGCAGCCGGCCAAAATCATTGGTTGGTTGGCGACGACACCGACGGTCGACCCTTCCATGCGAATGAACCCTGTCAGGATGTTCTTGGCATAATCTTCTTGGATCTCGTAAAAATCGGCTTCATCCGCGAGCTTATGAATAAGCTCTTTCATGTCGTATGGCGTGTTGGCATTGTCGGGGATCAACGTATCAAGGCTTGGTTCGATCCGGTTCACATCGTCAAAAAACGGACGCTTTGGTGCTTTTTGACGGTTGTTCAGCGGCAAATAGTCGAACAGGCGGCGACATTCGGCCAAAGCCTCCACATCGTTTTCAAACGCGCCATCAGCGACGGATGATTTCTTGGTGTGCGTAGACGCACCGCCCAATTCTTCTGCTGTCACAATCTCGTTTGTGACCGTTTTGACCACATCAGGGCCCGTCACAAACATATACGAGCTATCCTTTACCATGAAGATAAAGTCAGTCATCGCTGGCGAATACACGGCGCCACCCGCACATGGCCCCATGATCAAGCTGATCTGCGGAACGACACCAGACGCAAGGACGTTGCGCTGGAATACTTCGGCATAGCCCGCCAAGGATGCGACGCCTTCTTGAATACGCGCACCACCGGAATCGTTGATGCCAATCACCGGCGCGCCATTTTGCATCGCCATATCCATGATCTTACAAATCTTCTGGGCGTGGGTTTCAGACAGGGACCCCCCAAACACCGTGAAGTCTTGGGAATAGACATAAACCATGCGGCCGTTGATCGTGCCCCAGCCGGTCACAACACCATCCCCTGCAGGGCGCTGCTTTTCCATGCCAAAGTCCACGCAGCGGTGGGCAACGAACATATCAAATTCTTCAAACGATCCATCATCTAACAATAGATCGATCCGCTCGCGCGCCGTTAACTTACCCTTTGCATGCTGGGCAGCGATGCGACGTTCACCCCCACCAAGGCGGGCATCGGCGCGGCGATCTTCAAGCTCTTGCAAAACATCCATGACACGTCCCTTCAATTTACCTGACGTTAGCCCGCGGGCGAACTTAGGGAAAGCGAGAAAAGGGATATTTGCAAATCGCGCAGTTTGCTAATTTGTAATTTTGCAAATTTGCTAACCTTGGCCATACCAACCGCTACCAATGGACACCCTACTTATCGCGCCCTAAGTCTAGCATATGTCAAACATTCCTACCGTCCGGTTTCTAGACCGCAGCACCCCGCCACACATTATCACGCTGATCCTGATTGCTGGGATTTCGGCGTTGAATATGTCGATATTCCTGCCGTCACTGACGGCAATGACCGACTATTTTCAGACTGATTATGCGACAATGCAATTCGCGTTGTCAGGGTATCTGGCTATGACAGCCGGATTACAAATCCTGATTGGGCCGATTTCAGATAAAATCGGACGGCGACCTGTCGTTCTCGGGTCACTCGTTATTTTCGTGATCGCGAGTATTGGTACATATTTCGCCACGTCCATTACGGCATTCTTGGTCTTCCGCATGCTTCAGGCTGCCGTGGCCACAGGCATTGCCCTGTCGCGCGCTGTTGTCCGCGATATGGTCCCACAAAACCAAGCGGCATCGATGATTGGCTATGTCACGATGGGCATGGCTCTGGTCCCAATGGTCGGACCGATGATCGGCGGTGCGCTGGATCAGCTGTTCGGCTGGCACGCAACGTTTCTGTTCCTAACGATTTGCGGCATAGGCGTTCTGGCGATTACATATTTTGACCAAGGCGAGACATTGGCCAAAGGCGGCATGTCATTTCGCGATCAAGTGCGCAGCTACCCCGAACTTTTTGCGTCACCACGGTTCTGGGGTTACGCGCTTTGTGCTGCTTTTGCATCCGGCGCGTTTTTCGCATTATTGGGAGGGGCATCGTTTATTGCTGGCACTGTGTTTGGATTGTCACCACTGTGGTCAGGAATCGCCTTGGGTGCACCAGCCATTGGCTATGCGATGGGAAATTTCCTGTCCGGACGGTATTCCGCCAAATTCGGGATTAACCGAATGGCCATCGTTGGAACGACCATCATTATCGCGGGTTTAGGAACATCATTGGCACTGGCACTTGTCGGTATCCAGCATCCATTGATTTTCTTTGGGTTTTGCAGCTTCCTTGGGCTTGGCAATGGGATTGCCTTACCAAATGTCACCGCAGGTTTACTATCAGTTCGCCCACATTTGGCAGGCACCGCGTCGGGGCTTGGCGGCGCGTTGATGGTTGGCGGCGGGGCAGCGTTGGCGCAATATGCCAGCACGCTGCTGACCCCCGAAACAGGCGCATTGCCTATGCAATGGCTGATGTTTGGCACCGCCGTCGCATCATTGCTGTGCGTGCTATTCGTCATCTGGCGTGGCACAAAAACTGCGTGATCCTTGCGGGCAAGATTTGCAGGGTTTACACAGGATCTAGCTAAGTTTGCAAAGGTGCCCTGATGGCCGTTCAAAAAATCTATGCTGGTGCCAAGTTACGAGAGCTTCGGGGCAGGCTTGCGCTGACGCAGAAGGTGTTTGCCCAAAAACTTGGCGTGTCCCTGCCCTACCTCAACCAGATGGAAAACAACAACCGGCCCGTCAGTACATCTGTCGTGCTGGGATTGGCGCAAGAATTCGGGTTCGACGTGACCGAATTACAATCAGGCGACGAAGCACGGCTGGTGGGCGACATGCGCGAGGCCCTTGCCGACCCTGTATTCACTGGCGATGCGCCACAATTGGCGGATCTGCGGCTCGCGGCGGCCAATGCACCGATACTTGCCCGCGCATTTCTTGATCTACACGCCGCCTACCGACAAACCCACGAACGGCTTGCCAGCCTTGACGAGGCATTGGGCCGCGAAGACACCCGCCTCGCTCCCAGCCCATGGGAAGAGGTCCGCGACTTCTTTCACTATTGCGACAATTACATTGATGCAGTGGACCGCGCAGCAGAACGGTTTGCGAGCACTGGACAAACCGCTGAACAGGCCTTGGCTGACCTGGGCGTTACAGTTGTGCGCAATGCGGCTGGGCCATTGCGTCACTATGATCCAGTGACGAAAACGCTAGCTCTTTCAAGTGGTGCTGCACCTGCATCGCAAACCTTTCAGCTCCTGTTACAACTCGCGTTGATCAGTCAAGAAAAACTGCTCAACGCGACCCTCGACCTTGCACGTTTCCAATCTCCAGAGGCACGCGGCATCGCACTTGTTGGTCTTGCCAATTATTTTGCGGGCGCGGCACTCATGCCCTATGCCGCGTTCCTGCAAGCAGCCCAAGACACACGGCACGATCTGGAAATCCTATCTGCCCAGTTCGGGGCATCCCTTGAACAAGTGGCCCACCGGCTGTCAACGCTGCAACGCCCTACAGCCAAAGGTATTCCGTTCTTTTTCGTACGTGTGGATCAAGCTGGCACCATCACAAAACGACATTCGGCAACAACATTGCAGTTCGCGCGATATGGCGGGGCATGTCCGTTGTGGAACGTACATGCAGCGTTTGAGACACCGGGACAATTCTTGCGGCAATTGGCGGAAACACCTGACGGGGTGCGGTATTTCTGTCTTGCGCGGGACGTGTCAAAATCAGGTGGTGCTTTTAACGCTCCGACACGCCGTTATGCCATCGGATTAGGCTGCGAAGTCCGGCACGCTGACGCGCTTGTCTACGCCGACCACATGGACCGTGCAGCCCCCGACGCCTATTCCCCCATCGGGATTTCATGCCGAATTTGCGAACGAAAAAGCTGTCACCAACGGTCAGTTCCACCATTGGAACGGCGATTACGCGTTGACCCTGATCTGCGCGGCGTGCTGCCCTATCAGGTTGACTAGCCCAACCCGTTCATGGCCAACTGACATCAACGAAAAGGAACATCCGCATGGAATTGACTGGCACAAAAATTATCGCAGCAGATACCGCCACCGTTTGGGCACATCTGAACAATCCAGATACGCTTAAAGCCTGCATCCCCGGATGCGAGGAACTGACCGGTTCACCTGAAGAAGGGTTTGCAGCTACTGTGAAACAAAAAGTCGGACCAGTAAAAGCCACGTTTCACGGCGAAGTTACGTTAGAAAATGTCATCGCTGGCACGTCCTACACTATCGTCGGCGAAGGCAAAGGCGGCGTCGCAGGCTTCGCCAAAGGCGGTGCAGACGTGACCTTGCGGGCCATCGATGAAGGCACCGAATTGACCTACAACGCGACTGCCAAAGTGGGCGGAAAGCTCGCCCAGCTTGGCAGCCGGATCATCGGGGGCTTTGCCCGCAAAATGGCAGACCAGTTCTTTGACAACTTTCAAGCAACCGTCGAAGGCACATCAGACTAGCGCTGTGATGTTTCCCAGTTTGGGTTGATCCAAGGACGATCGTTTGAGCGCGCAATCGGCTGACGACCAAGGATATGATCTGCGGCCTTTTCACCGACCATAATCGAGGGGCCGTTCAGGTTTCCGTTGGTGATACGTGGAAAGATCGAGCTGTCGGCCACACGCAAGCCTTCAACACCAATAACGCGGCATTCGGCATCGACAACAGCCATCGGATCATCTGTCGCCCCCATTTTGCAGGTGCCGCACGGATGGTACGCGCTTTCCACATGTTCCCGGATGAAATCATCAAGCGCCGCGTCTGACTGCACATCTTTGCCAGGTTGAATTTCCTTGCCAGCATATGGCGCAAACGCGTCTTGGCCGAAAATCTCTCGAGTCAGACGGATACAGGTACGGAAATCTTCCCAATCGGATTTCGCCGACATGTAATTAAACTGAATGCGCGGATTGTCTGCAGGATCAGCGGATCGCAGGGTGACTTCACCACGTGACACGGACCGCATCGGGCCGACGTGGGCTTGGTATCCGTGGCCTTCAGACGCGACTTGGCCATCATATCGAACGGCAATTGGCAAAAAGTGATACTGAATATCTGGGTACTCGACGCCCGCTTTGGACCGCACGAATGCAGCACTTTCAAATTGGTTCGACGCACCCAATCCTGTTTTCGTAAACAGCCATTGCGCACCGATCATCGCCTTGCCCCACAGGTTCCAATGCTTGAACAACGACACAGGTTTGGTTGCGGCCTGCTGGATGTAAAGTTCAAGGTGGTCCTGCAAATTTTGACCAACACCCGCACGGTCAGCGACCACATCAATACCATGTTCAGCCAAATGGGCAGCAGGACCAATTCCAGACAACATCAGCAGTTTGGGGGAATTCAAGGATGACGCAGCAACGATAACTTCAACGTTGGCGCGAATAACTTCGATATTGCCACCGCGTTCGACTTCAACCCCAACGGCGCGACCATCCTCGATCACGATTTTGCGGGCAAAGGCGCGGATCAAAGTGCAATTTTCACGCTTCAACGCAGGACGCAGATACGCATTTGCAGCCGACCAACGACGACCTTTCCAAATAGTTGCGTCAAAGGGACCGAACCCTTCTTGCTGCTCGCCATTGTAATCGCCCGTGACAGGATAACCGGCCTCTTTGCCTGCTTTCACAAAGGCGCGCGTGAGCGGATTGGTCCGCGGGCCACGCGTGACATGCAGCGGGCCTTTGCGTCCTCGCCATGCTTTATCACCACCATGACCGCCTGAATGCCAATGTTCCATACGTTTGAAATACGGGAGCACATCAGCATATGCCCAACCTGTGGCACCACTTTCAGCCCAGTGATCAAAATCGTGGGCGTGGCCCCGCACATAGATCATGCCATTGATCGACGATGATCCACCGATCACTTTGCCGCGTGGCGTGACCAAGGAACGGCCATCCAGATGCGGTTCAGGTTCCGTCGACATGCCCCAATCATACATCTTCATGTTCATTGGGTACGACAACGCGGCTGGCATCTGAATGAACGGCCCAACATCGGTCCCACCATGTTCAATAACAAGAACCTGCTTGCCCGCCTCGGCCAAACGGTACGCAATCGCGCAGCCCGCAGACCCTGCTCCGATAATTACATAGTCGGGGTTCAAAACGGTGCCTCCACATCGCCCATGGCGACGTAAACACCCTTAATCTGAGAATAATGCTCGATCGCCGCCTTAGAGTTTTCACGTCCAACACCCGATTGCTTGGACCCACCAAACGGGGCCTCAACAGGCGCAAGGTTATAGGTGTTGATGTAACACGTACCTGCCTCAAACCCTGCGGCCATCCGGTGCGCACGGGTCAAGTCAGCGGTGAACACACCTGCGGCCAGACCAAAAATCGTGTCATTGGCACGCGCAAGCGCCTCTTCCTCGGTGTCGAAATCAAGGACAGACAAGACGGGGCCAAAAATCTCTTCGCGCGCGATCGTCATGTCGTCGGTGACATCCGCAAAGACGGTGGGTTCGATGTAAAATCCTTCTCCCTCGATGGTATTGCCTCCTGCGATCAAACGCGCGCCTTCGGTCACACCTTTTTCGATAAAGCCTGCAACGATGTCGCGCTGCTTTTCAGATGTCATCGGGCCAAAGTTTACGTCTGGGTCCTGTGGATCGCCCATTTTGACGCCTTTAAGCCGTTCCGCCATACGGGCAAGAAACGCTTCTTTGATGCCCTTTTGCACAAACACGCGTGTGCCGTTTGAACAGACTTGGCCAGAGGAATAGAAGTTCCCCAAGATCGCGCCAGACACGGCATTTTCAAGATCGGCATCGTCAAAAATGACAATCGGGGATTTGCCGCCCAATTCCATCGTGACGTTGCGAATGCCTTCGGCCGCAGCCGCATAAACTTTGCGCCCCGTTGGGACCGAACCGGTCAACGACACCTTGGCGACACGGTCATCGGTGATCAAGGATGCACCAACTTGGCCATACCCTTGCACGACGTTATAGACGCCAGCAGGTGCGCCCGCCTCAAACAAAATTTCCGCGACTTTGAGCGCGCAAAGTGGCGTAGTCTCAGACGGTTTAAACACCATCGCGTTCCCGCAAGCGAGTGCAGGGGCCGCTTTCCAGCTAGCGATTTGTGTCGGGTAATTCCAAGCGCCAATTCCCACACACACGCCAAGTGGTTCACGGCGTGTGTAGACGAAATCATCACCCAACTGGATATACTCGCCCGTTATGCTGGCTGCCAAACCACCAAAATATTCCAATGCATCAGCACCTGACGTTGCGTCCGCAACTGACGTTTCCTGATAGGGTTTTCCAGTGTCATAGGTTTCAAGCACCGACAAATCATGGTTCCGGTCACGCATAATATCAGCGGCACGGCGCAACACACGGCCACGGTCTGTTGCGGTCCAAGAGGCCCATTCTTTTTGCGAACGCGCCGCAGATGCAAGCGCTTGATCGATGATCGCAGGGGTCGCACTGTAAACGGTTGCAATGACTTCACCAGTTGCCGGATAGATCACAGGGATCGGATCGCCAGCAGTGTCTTCGACATATTTACCGTCAATGAAGTGGCTTGCTTGAGGTTGTGTTTGCATTTCGCTGGCCCTCCAAGGGACGTAAAGTGAAGCGAATTATTCGCCGCGTGGAAAACGTTTGGTGTCTTCCAAGATATTCAGATCCATGTGGTTGCGCATGTACCGCTCGGACGCTTTTTGAAGCGGCTGATAGTCCCACGGATAATAAGACCCGTTGCGCAACGCCTCGTAGACGACCCAGCGGCCAGCCTGCGACCCACGCACGTCCGCATCAAATTTATCGAGGTCCCAGCGGGCTTCGGATTTGGCGCGCAGTTGGGTGACCGTACCTTGATGATCAGGGTGATCCGCAAGGTTGGTCAGCTCGTGGGGGTCGACATCCATGTCAAACAGCTGATCCGGATCAAGCGTGCAGCGGTTGTATTTCCATTTGCCGTACCGCAGCGACACCAATGGGGAATACGATCCTTCGGCGGCATATTCCATCGCAACAGGTTCGGCTCGCTCCCCACCCTGCCCCAATGGCACAATGGATTGCCCATCGGTCCAAGGCATGACCTCGTCCATATCCACGCCCGCCAAATCGCAAAGCGTCGGTAGAATATCAATGCTGCTGACCGGTGTTGTCGATAAGCCAGCTTCCATTTCAGGGGCGCAGATCATCAAAGGCACACGCGCAGAGCCATCGTAGAACGACATCTTAAACCACAGCCCACGCTCGCCAAGCATATCGCCATGATCAGACACAAAGATGATCTTGGCTTCTTGGCGCGTGTCTTTCAGCGTCTGCAAAATCTCGCCGACCTTTTCGTCGATATAGCTGATGTTTGCAAAATATGCGCGGCGGGCGCGGACGATGTGATCTTCTGTGATGTTGAAATTATCGCGATCATTGGCATCCAAAATACGTTGCGAATGCGCGTCCTGATCCGCATACGGGATCGGGCCCACTTCGGGCATCAGATGTTCGCAATCCTCGTACAGATCCCAGTATTTCTTGCGGGCGACATACGGATCATGTGGATGCGTGAAGCTGACAGTTAGGCACCACGGGCGCGCATCGCCTCCGCGCGACAGGTCATAAAGCTTGCGGGTCGCGTGATATGCTACTTCGTCGTCATATTCCATTTGGTTGGAAATTTCGGCAACCCCAGCGCCCGTGACAGACCCCATGTTGTGGTACCACCAGTCGATCCGTTCACCCGGCTTGCGGTAATCTGGTGTCCAGCCAAAGTCGGCAGGATAGATGTCAGTCGTCAAGCGGTCTTCAAAACCGTGCATCTGGTCAGGGCCAACAAAGTGCATTTTACCAGACAAACAGGTCTGATATCCGGCACGGCGCAGGTGGTGTGCATAGGTTGGGATCGACGACGCAAATTCAGCTGCATTATCATAGACACCAGTCCTGCTTGGCAATTGACCAGACATAAACGAAGCCCGCGCAGGCGCACACAGCGGCGATGCGGTATATGCATTTGCAAACCGTGTTGACCGCGCAGCCAACGCCTTAAGATTTGGTGCATGCAACCAATCAGCAGGACCATCGGGAAACAGCGTTCCGTTCAATTGGTCCACCATGATGATCAGAATATTTGGCTGGGTCATGCGGCACCTTTGGTCAACGTGGAAAGGGCAGCCAAGGCTGTGCTTTCTGGGTTTGCATCGGGGGCCGTCAATGCTGCACGAATATAAAGGCCGTCAATCAATGCGGCCATTGTATCGGCAACACCGCGCGGATCATCGCAAAGCGGACGTAGAGCATGGGTCAGATTTGACCGCAATCGGCGCTGATAGGTGCGTAACAATCGCAGCGCGTCCGGGTTGGTTTGGGCTTGCACATAAAACGTCATCCATGCGGACACCGTGGCAGGATCAAAACAAGACTGGGAAAAGTTGGCGCGCACAATGGCATGGGCACGGCCCGCAGGATTGGTGGCAGCAGCCAAAGCAGTGCGTACCTCGGTAGAATAATCGCGCAAAATTTGGCGCATAGCCGCTTCAAAAATCTGGTTCTTGCCACCGAAATAATGATGCGCCAATGCAGACGACATGCCCGCACGTTTTGCAATCCGGCTTACCGTGACATCCAGCGATCCAGCTGCACCAATTTCCGCGATCGTCGCTTTGACAAGCGCGGCGCGGCGGATTGGTTCCATTCCTAATTTCGGCATAATTCACCCCATCAAAGACAGGCATGAATATTTCTGTTTTTTATTGACTCGTCAATCAATAAAAATAAAGCAGCAATTTACAGCCGCTTTTTGCGCTGTGCGACGGCTTCGCGCCATGTGATAAAGCTCACTGATGCCATGATGACCACGCCACCCAGAATGACCCAACCATCAATTGGTTCGCCAAACATCACCGCACCCAAGATAACTGCCCAGACAAGCTGTAGAAATGTGGCGGGTTGCGTCACAGTCAGCGGGGCTGCGGCAAAGGCCAAAGTCATTGTATAATGGCCAGCCGTTGCAAAGCAGGCGACCAAGAACATCCATCCGACTTGGGGCAATGTCGGCGTCACCCAAACCGCATAAGCAAACGGTGCCAGCCCGATTGTAACCGTGATCGACAGCATGCCAACAACGACAGCAGCGGATACTTCGCCGGACATTTGTTTGGCAATCAAATAGCCCGCAGCAAACCCAAGTGCCGTAAACAGCATCGCAATATGACCAGGATCAAGAACGCGCATGCCGGGTCGTAAAATGATCATCGCACCGATCAAGGCCACCCCCACAGCAATCATGCGGCGCGGCGGCAGGCGTTCGCCCAAGAAAAGTGCTGCCCCAATGGCCACATAAACAGGGCTGAGGTAATTCATCGCAGTCACTTCGGCCAATGGAATGCGCGACATAGCATAGAACCAAAGGATAACCGCGCCAGTATGCACAACGCCACGCAGGCTGAATAATATGACTTGCCGTTTGTCCAAACGGGCACGCAAGATCGGGCGG
This sequence comes from Yoonia sp., assembly GCA_047629435.1. GTDB lineage: Bacteria > Pseudomonadota > Alphaproteobacteria > Rhodobacterales > Rhodobacteraceae > Yoonia. The sequence goes on from JBLHXF010000001.1 coordinate 212,720, forward strand.
ATCATCGGAATAACGAAAATAAGGCCCAACAAATACCGCAGAAAAGCGCCCTCGGCGGCAGGCAGATCAGAGCCTACGTATTTCACAATCGCCGTCACTGCGACAAACATCAGGCCCGTCAGGACCATCCAGAATATACCCATTACTGGGCGTGAGGCGCGGACGTGTTGCATGTCCAATCCGTGACAGGCAGTGCGGCAAATAACAAGGGCGCGGCCTTCACTGACCACGCCCAAAAACCCACAATGCAATCGCTGTTTAGCCTTCGAAAGACGCCAAAACGTCGTCGGACACATCCATGTTCGTTGTGACACGCTGCACGTCGTCGTCTTCCTCCAGAATATCCAACAGCTTCATCAACTTGGTGAAACCATCGATGTCCAGCTCTGTGGTCATGTTGGGCTTCCAGATCAGCTTGGTCGATTCTGAATCGCCAAGATCTTTTTCCAGTGCCGTGGCCACATCGTTCAGGTCAGTGTCTTCGCAATAGATGACGTGATTGTCTTCGTCCGACTGCACGTCATCGGCGCCTGCTTCAATTGCGGCCATCATCACGGTGTCTGCGTCGCCCACAGATGCGGGATAAACCACCTCGCCTTTGCGGTCGAACATGAAACCAACTGATCCAGTTTCACCCAAGTTGCCGCCGTTCTTGGAAAACGTTGACCGGACAACTGATGCAGTGCGGTTTTTGTTGTCGGTCATCGCCTCGACGATCACAGCAACGCCGTTCGGGCCGTAACCTTCGTACCGGATCTCGTCATAGTTATCACCTTCGCCCGCTTCGGATTTCTTGATTGCACGATCAATCACATCCTTTGGCACAGACAACGATTTTGCCTCTTTGACAGCCATCCGCAAGCGTGGGTTTTTATCGGGATCAGGGTCGCCCATCTTGGCAGCCACGGTGATTTCCTTGGCCAGTTTTGAAAACAGCTTCGAGCGCAGCTTGTCTTGGCGCCCTTTACGGTGCTGAATATTCGCCCATTTGGAGTGGCCAGCCATGTCTATATCCTATTCGTCGTGTGTTTGATCCGTCTTATGCCACATCGGGGGCGTGGTTCAAGCGAGTGTTGTTGTTTGGCTTTTTCCAAAACCTTGCCTCCGGCGGACATATTTTTGCTTCGGAAAAGTCAAAGCGGCCAGATCATCGGGATCACGAAACTTACGATCGGTGCAAGCGACAGGTTCAGCGGGATACCGAATTTCAGGAAATCCGCGAATTTATACCCACCCGGACCATAAACAAGCGTGTTGGTTTGATACCCGATTGGCGTGGCAAAGCTGGCGCTTGCTGCGATCATCACAGCAACTACCAATGGGCGCGGGTCGACGCCAAGTGCAGTGGCAAGTCCAATCGCCACGGGCGTCATAACCACCGCAACCGCATTGTTGCTGACCAATTCAGTCAGAAGCGATGACAACAGGTAGACCGCCAGCACCACAAAGAACGGCGGCAGCACGGTCATGACAGGCGATATGGCGTCTGCGATCATCTCAACAGCGCCGGAAGATTGCAGGGCCGCCCCGACACCAAGCATCGCAAATATCAACGCAAGCAGACGGCCATCGATGTATGAAAATGCCTCTTCTGCGTCGATGCAGCCTGTCATCAAAACAACCGTAACCCCGACCATGGCAAGCATCAAAATGGGGGCTACGTTCAACGCCGCAAGAACAACGACCGACAGCAAGGTCACAATCGCAACCCACGCACGACCACGACGAAAGGCGCGTTCTGACGGCTTGGACACATCGCCAAGGTTCATATCATCCGCCAATCGCGAGATATCTTCGGGCGAACCTTCGAGCAGCAGTGTATCGCCCACGCGGACCACCAGATCATCCATCTGCCGTCCAATATTCGTATCGCGACGGTGCACGGCCAGCGTATAAACTGCATAGCGACGCCGCAGGCGCATCGACCTAAGCGTGTGTCCAACCATTTTACAGTTGGGCGTAATCAGCACTTCGACGGTTGTGGTTTCAACTGCGGACACCTGATCGACACGGCGCAATTCTGGTGTTGTTTGCAGGGACAACAATTCAGACATGGCTGTACGGAGCACGACGCGATCATTCTTTTGCAATACGACCGCTTGCAGGTCGCGCCGCAACGACGCATCCCCACGGATAACATCAATCAGGCGCACCCCATCGCGTTTGAACAATTGCACGCTGGTAACATCGCGGCCAATCAGGTTGCTTTGCGGTGGAATAAGGGCCTCTGAAAAGAACCGCATTTTGGACCTGTCCGACAACAGAGTCGCCATGCTTGCGCGATCAGGCAGCAAGCGCGGGCCTGCGAAATACAGATAAATAAATGTCCATGTGACAACGACCAAGCCGACTGGCAGAATTTCTAAAATGCCAAACGGTTTCATCCCAGAGGCGCGGGCCACACCGTCAACCAACAGGTTGGTCGAGGTCCCCAGCAGGGTCATAGTACCGCCAACAATTGCCGCATAGCTGAGCGGAATCAACAATTTAGACGCCGATGTTCCTAAAGTCCGTGCGAGTTGTACAAAGACCGGAATCATCACAACCACCAGCGGCGTGTTGTTCATAATTGCACTCGCAAAGGCCACAAATACTAGCGACCCACCGATTGCGCGCGCTGGGTTTTTAACCGCTTGGCGTTCGACCATATGGGTAAACGCATTTAATGCGCCTGTTCGGACCAAGGCCCCCACGATGATGAACATCGCCGCAATCGTCCACGGCGCAGGGTTCGCCAAAGCCATGACTGCATCGTCATACGACAACACGCCTGTGACCAGTAATGTGGACACACCAATCAGGGCCACGACTTCGGTTGGATAGATTTCGCGCAGGAACATCACGAACATCACGGCAACAACCGCCAATGTAAGCCAAGCGCCTTGCACCTGCGACAGGGTAATCAGATCAATCATGTGTCCAGACTAACATCAACGTGACGTGGGCGCACAAGAGCGATCCCGCATAACATCAACACCAATGCAGCCCAGACCCAGCCGGAATACCGCTCACCCAATAGGATCATCGCCCAGATAACGCCAAATCCGGTGACAAGGTAAGACACCTGCCCTGCGAAAACAGCGCCCGCGCGACCCACCAGCCAGATAAACACAATATAAACAGACACATGAATGATAGATGACATAAAGAACGTCAGATCTGCCAAAATGTAAGGTGGGCGCGGATCAATAAACTGCCCAGTCCACAGTGCAATCGGCAACGCCACGGCCATGCCAAGCCACGATGCACCGCAAAGTAACTGCACAGGATCAAGCCCACCCGTACCCCATTTAGCCACAACGTTTCCTTCAACAGCGTAACAAAGCGGTGCTATCAACGCCAAAGGCAGGATCGCAACCATCGCGCGGTCTGGCAGACTGGCCTCGGGGAATGCAATAAGTCCAACACCCAACAGGCCCAATGAAAGCCCACCCATGCGTCGCCAACTGAACCAATCAGTGCCCAGCGCAAGCGCGATGGGGAACGCCAGCATCGGGATCGTCGCAATCACAATCGACATGACACCCGCAGGCAGGAAAAACGCAGCACGGTAGCTGGCCGTATTCGGGATCAGCGTCCCAATCAGCGCGATCATTGCGAAAAACGCGACAGTCTTAGCGGACAGCGGCAGCGATTTGCGCTGGATCAGCAACAAGGCACTGGTCAGCGCAGCACCAATCGCAAGTTGCCAGAAAATCAAGCCAAACGGTTGGTACCCAGCTATTACAGTGATCTTGGTCAGCGGTTGGGTCATGCCCCAACCAGCACCAAGAAACACCAGAATAACCGTTAGGCGGGCGCGTTCGTTCATGCAGGTCCAGCGGCAGACAATCGCCCGCCTTGGCGGACCATTTCGATACGCGTGGCCTTGCCTGTACGGTCATCGGTTTCCACATAAAGGCCCGACAACGTCGCCTCTGCTGCGGCGGGCGTAAACCGTTCTTTTGGCATACCTGTAATAAAGCGGCGCAAAGGCTCTGCTTTATCCATGCCAATGACCGAATTGTAATCGCCGCACATGCCCGCATCAGATTGGAATGCAGTACCGCCAGACAAGATCATTGCATCGGCTGTTGGTACATGGGTGTGCGTGCCAACAACGATGCTGGCGCGGCCATCACAAAAATGACCAACGGCCATCTTTTCAGATGTGGCTTCGCAGTGAATATCCACAAGGCTCGCCTGCACAGCGCCACCCATCGGGTATTGGCGCAACACGGTATCAAGCGCCGAAAACGGATCATCAAAGGGGCGTTTCATAAATACTTGACCCAGCGCTTGGGTCACCATGACCTTGCGGCCTTGCGTCGCGGGGAACACGCGCGCGCCAACGCCTGGTGCAGCCTTTGAGAAATTCAGCGGACGGATGATGCGCGGCTCGTGCGTCGCAAAGGTCATCATGTCTTTTTGATCAAACGCATGGTCGCCAAGCGTCAGCACATCAGCGCCTGCATCCAGCAAAATCTTGGCATGTGCGCCCGAAAGCCCCATGCCACCCGTCGCGTTTTCACCGTTGACCACGACGAAATCGAGTTTCCAGTCACGCCGCAGCCGTGGCAGATGGTCAACCACCGCCGTCCGGCCCGCGCGGCCCATCACATCACCTAGGAAAAGTATCTTCATAGGTCCCTGTTACGGGCAACTGCGCATTTCTTCTAGACCAAATTTGGGTTTCCGCTGCTTGATCAAAAACTTGTCTGTCCAATTTCCGTAATCATCAGGTTTAATGGCTGATCAGTCGGTTCCAGCGGGATGCTGTCGGCCTGTTGCGCGGCATAGGCAAAGCCGATTGCAAGCGTAGCTTGATGGGCGCGCAACCCTTCGAGCGTCCGATCATAGAACCCACCGCCATAACCAAGCCGCCCACCCGTCAGATCGTACGCGACCAATGGTACAACGACGATTTCAGGGGTCATCCAATCACCCTCGGCGGGAATTAGCGCGCCGAATTCGCCTGCGATCATCTCGACCCCGGGCTCCCAAATGCGGAATTTTAGTGCCTGCCCGGCCCCAATAATCACTGGCACACCGACGGGACCATGCGCAGACGCCTCTTCCATCGCGGGGGTTGGGTCGATTTCGGTGCGCATCGCCATGTATCCCGCAAGCGGCACACCGCGATGCCCTGCCAGAAACACACTTAGATGCGCGGCTGTGCCAATACGGGCGTCATGCGCGACCTTGCGGCGGGCAAACGCCGCTTTGCGCGCTGCGTCTTTGCGTTCAGTTAAAGAAGCCATGCCGATGCCAATCCCAAGAATGCGAAAAATCCGATGACGTCCGTTACGGTGGTCACAAACGCACCAGATGCAAGCGCAGGATCAACGCCGACCCGTTCAAGCATAACCGGCACCATTGTCCCAGCAAGCCCCGCGACAACCATGTTGATCACCATCGCCACGGCGATCACGACGCCAAGCATTGGGATGCCGAACCAAACAGCACTCACGATCCCCATGACGACAGCAAAGATCATACCGTTGACCAACCCAACAAGGGCTTCACGGCGGATAACCCGCCAGACGTTTGATCCGGTCAAATCCCGGGTTGCAATCGCACGTACGGCCACGGTCAACGACTGAGTACCTGCATTTCCGCCCATGGATGCAACGATGGGCATCAACACGGCCAAAGCCACAAAGCCTGAAATCGTATCCTCGAATATTGATATCACCAGCGACGCAAAGATTGCGGTCACAAGGTTGACGGCCAACCATGGAAACCGTTGGCGGGTTGTTTGAATAACGCGGTCCGACAACGACCCTTCACCAACACCAGCAAGACGCAAGATATCCTCTTCGGCTTCTTCTTCTAGAAAGACCATCGCATCATCGATGGTGATGACGCCCACAAGACGGTCGTCGTCGTCAACCACGGGTGCGGTAATCATGTGATAGTGGTTGATCGCTTGCGCAACTTCTTCGACGTCTTGGTTGACGTGGAATGTCCGAAATGTGTCTTCAACAATATCCGACAAGGCAACATCACGGCGCGATGACAACAATCGCCCAAGCGTAACGTAGCCCACAGCCTTGAGCCGCGGATCAACAAGGATCACGTGATAAAACTGATCCGGCAGGTCGACACCATCGGATCGCAAGAAATCAATCGCTTCGCCAACCGTCCAATGATCCGGCGCGCGGACCAATTCGGATTGCATGTGACGACCAGCAGATTCCTCTGGATAGGACAACGCTTGTTCAACTGCGACACGGTCACCAGCATCCAACGCATCCAGTGCAGCTTCTTGCTGTTGCTCGTCCAGATATTCAACCAGATCGACAACGTCATCGGTTTCCAATTCGCGGACAGCGTCGGCAAATTCGGACGCATCAAGGCTCTCGATGACCTCTTCACGGAGCTTTTCATCCAGCTCGGACAGGACGTCACCGTCCATGCCCCCTTTCCACACATTCAACAGATCACGGCGCTTACGGCCATCAATCTGTTCGATCAGGTGGGCAATATCTGCGGGATGAAGCGGATCAAGCAAGGCTTGCACATAGACGGATTGTCCGGTCTCAACGGCGTCCATGACATCAGCAATCAGACGGTCCGTGACACCAAAGGCCTCGTCGTCGGTGTCGTCAGGTACATCTGTCATTGCGAAGCCCCCATTGTATGCTTTTGGGCAACATAACGTCTTGCGAACCTCGCACAAGCGGGGGTAAGCCAAATTCGGGCGATTTGCAGCACGGGGCTGCGCAGCCTAAGGTGATATCATGACAAAACAGCTTTTATTGGGAACGACCCTGCGGTTTACAGGCCAGCCATTGGTTGATGCATGGGAAGACTGTGCGCATGTGAACACGGCTGGTGGTGTGCTGATTATGGACGGTCAGATCACGGCTGTGGATGACGCAAGCACGCTTAAAACTGCGCACCCTGATGCCCAGATTACCGATTATGGAACCGACCTGATCACAGCAGGCTTTGTCGATGCGCATATGCATTACCCACAAACGGCGATGATCGCGAGCTGGGGCAAGCAGCTGATCGATTGGCTCAACACCTATACCTTCCCCGAAGAAAGCCGCTTTGGCGATGCAGATTACGCCGCCGAAATCGCGAACCGCACCTGTGATCTGGCCATCGCGCATGGCACTACAACGCTAACGAGTTTTTGCACAATTCATCCGACCAGCGTGGATGCGTTTTTTGATGCGGCCGCTACACGCGGCATGGCCGTGGTTGCAGGCAAAACCTGCATGGACCGCAACGCGCCAGACACCCTGCGCGACACTGCGCAATCAGCCTATGATGATAGCAAAGCCTTACTGAATAAATGGCATGGCAATGGGCGGGCGACATATGCAATCACACCGCGGTTTTCACCGACCTCAACACCAGATCAGTTGGCAGCGCTTGGCGCGCTTTGGGCCGAAAACCCTGATTGTTTAATGCAGACGCACCTGTCGGAACAACACGACGAGATCGCATGGGTCCAAAGTCTATTCCCGAACGCTCGCGACTATTTGGATACCTACGAGACACACGGTTTGTTGGGCGCCAAGGGGATATATGGGCATGCGATCCACCTAGAACCCCGTGAAATTGATCGCCTGTCCGAGGTCGGCGCAGGCTTGGTTCATTGCCCCACATCCAACACGTTCATCGGTTCAGGCTTGTTCGATACGCTTGGGTTGGCTGCGCGTGGCATCCGGACAGGATTGGCGACAGACACAGGCGGCGGATCATCGTTTTCGATGCTGCGCACAATGGCTGCGGCTTACGAGATCGGACAGTTGCGCGGCACGGCGTTACACCCTGCACAATTGATGTGGATGGCGACCGAGGGATCCGCTTGCACCCTGCACAAATCAGGCGAAATCGGACATCTAGGTGCCGGGGCAGCCGCAGATATCACCGTACTGAACCTTGCGTCCACGCTGGCCATCGCGCAACGGCATGCGCAGGCAACAGATGTTTGGGATGCGCTGTTCCCGACCATCATGATGGGTGATGATCGGGCCATACGCGATGTGTGGATTGCAGGTGTGCGTCAGCAGGGCTGATACAGCATCAGCACCCATGTGTCGCCAGAACGGCCAAGGCCGTAGCTTGCCATGCGTGGGTTTAGCATATTGCGGCGATGACCACCTGACGCCATCCAGCCAGCAAATACCTGAGTGGAAGAGGTCTGCCCTTGGGCAATGTTTTCGCCGATGCCGCAGGCTGGAACACCAGCAGTTGAAGCACGCCCGCCAGACGTGGAACCCTCAGGCGAATTATGTGAAAAATAGCCACGCCTAGCCATATCGGCCGCATGCGCACGCGCCACAGCCGCCAATTGTGCGTTATGCGCAATCGGTCTGCCGCGCGCGGCCGTTAACTGCGCATCAAAGCCAGCATCAGGGGCTGAGCTTGCAGCCAAAGTCCGGACTTGCGGCGCGGAAACAGACACCATCGGAATAGGGACAGGGATTGGCACGCAAGCAGCGAGCCCCAAAATTACTACCAATGCGCGCATGAATTATCCTATCGCCAACTTTGTGGCCAATGTGTTTTGGCGGGCGATCACGGCACCCAAATCAACCGTCATCATATGACCGCCAGCAACAATGCGGCGGCCTTCGACAAACAAGTCACGAACTTTATTAGGGCCTGCCAATACCAATGCAGCGGGATCCCAGCTTCCTGCGGTTTCTATGCCAGTGACATCCCAGATCGCAATATCTGCGCGTTGACCGACAGCGATCTGGCCACAATCCGCTCGCCCAAGCACCTGCGCACCGCCACGGGTGGCAATAAACAGCGCTTCATCAGCGGACATTGCATCGGCGCCGTTTTGGACGCGCTGCAACAGGAACGTCTGGCGCGCCTCTCCGATAAGGTTACTGGTGTCATTGCTGGCAGACCCATCGACGCCAAGGCCGACTTTTACGCCCGCATCACGCATCTGACGGACAGGGGCAATACCTGACCCAAGACGGCAGTTCGAACACGGACAATGCGCGACACCGGTGCCGGATTTAGAAAACAAATCAATCTCTTGGCCGTCCAGTTTGACGCAATGAGCATGCCAAACATCATCACCGGTCCACCCTAGGTCTTCGGCGTATTGCCCAGGACGACAGCCAAACTTCGCGAGCGAATATGCAATATCTTCGTCATTTTCAGCCAGATGGGTGTGCATCATGACGCCCTTGTCACGGGCCAAAATGGCCGCATCACGCATCAGATCACGGCTGACAGAAAACGGGGAACATGGGGCAACACCGACGCGAACCATCGCGCCCTCACTTGGGTCATGGAACGCATCAATGACGCGAATACAGTCGTCCAGAATGGCAGGCTCGGCCTCGACCAATGCATCTGGGGGCAAACCGCCATCGCTGATCCCGATGCTCATGGCACCGCGTGTCGGGTGAAACCGCAACCCGACCTCAGATGCAGCCGCAATCGTGTCATCCAACCGCGACCCATTAGGATATAAATACAAATGATCAGACGTCATCGTACAACCCGACAGTGCCAGTTCAGCGAGCCCAACCTGTGCAGAAATAAACATCTCTTCTGGGCCAAAACGCGACCAAATTGGATACAGCGTTTGCAACCAGCCAAACAAAAGCGCGTCTTGGCCACCAGGAACCGCGCGGGTCAGCGTCTGGTAAAGATGGTGGTGGGTATTGACCAAACCGGGGGTGACGACACAGCCCGCAACATTGACAATTTGCGCACCAGCAACGTCTAGATCGGGCCCGATGGCTGAAATAACACCGCCAGATAGATGAATATCAACGCCGTGTAGACGACTGCGAGCGTCGTCCATTGTAAGAACAACATCCGCGCCGCGCAAAACGACATCAGCCATCAATAACCTCCTGCAAGACGGCCAATGCCACCGCATGTACATCAGCATTTGCAGCAGCAACAATCCGGCCGCCCAAATGGGCAGCACCACCCTGCCAGTTTGACACAATGCCACCAGCGGCCTTGATCACTGCGATTGGGGCGTGAATATCATAGGGCTGCAAACCTGCCTCGATCACCAGATCGACCTGCCCTGCGGCCAGCAATGCATAGCCGTAACAATCCATTCCATAGCGGGTCAGTTTCACGGCCTTGGACACCGCTTCAAATGCGCGGCGTTCAAGCGGCGTGCCTACTTCGGGGAACGTGGTCAATAATATCGAATCAGGGAAATGGGTGCGGGTGCGGGTGACAAGCGGCGTTACGCCATGCGGACCGGTCAATGTGGCGTGACCAAAACCGCCGACAAACCGCTCTCCGATATAAGGCTGATCAATGATGCCAAACTGCGGGCCAGAGGCATCTGATACGGCGATCAAAACACCCCACGTCGGCGTGCCGCTGATAAACCCACGGGTGCCATCAATCGGATCAAGCACCCACGTCAGGCCAGACGTGCCTGCCTTTGTCCCCATCTCTTCACCCAAAATACCGTCATCGGGACGCTCAACCTCTAGGATTGCGCGCATCGCGGCTTCAGCTGCACGGTCGGCTTCGGTGACAGGGTCAAACGGGGCGTCGGTCTTGGCTTTGTTATCGGCCATAAGACCCGGAACACGGAATAACCGGAGCGTTTGAACGCGCGCTACATCTGCTAGCAGGTGCGCGACGCGGACAATGTCTTCTTGCGTTGCTTTGTCGATTGAGAGCATTTTGCATCCCCGATTGCATATTATTGTTACACAATCGGTACCGCGCAGACGCCCCGCTGGTCAAGCAGCCTTGGGCGCTTCGCTCAATACGCGGGCCAGATCAAACAAGCGACGGCGCTGGTTTTCGGGAATGGCATAGTAGGACCGCAATAGCTCCAACGCTTCTTTGTCTGTCAAAACATCGCTCGGCACTTCGCCTTCACCTGCTTGGACAGCTTCTTCTGTCAGGCCTTCAAAAAAGAATGACACAGGTACGGTCAACACGTTTGCGATGTCCCAAAGACGGGATGCGCTCACGCGGTTCATACCTGTTTCATATTTCTGGATTTGCTGGAATTTGATCCCAACGGCCTCGGCTAACTGCTGCTGGGTGGTGCCATTCATCCAGCGACGTTGGCGGATACGTTTCCCAACATGGACGTCAACAAGATGCTTCATCACTCTATTCCTAACATATATATTTCACTTTTCGCGAAGCGACAAATAACCATACGGTTGTGCAATCGCTTGCCGTACTCCTCTTTGCCACCCTTGTGATAAAACACGCAACGGTTGCAGGGTCCGACCTGACCTTTAAGACAGGTCAAAAGCTAATTTCTTACTTATAAGGCCGAATATGATCGACAATTGCCCCAGATCGTACCAATAAAATAACGAGGAATTATTTTTGAACGTCAAAAAATTGGCAGAAGGGCTTTAGATGCGCGCATTTCAAGTGGATAACTTTATTGACGGTGTGCGGCTCGCAGATATTAAACAACCGATTCCTGCCAAAGACGAGGTTCTTTTAAAAATTGACGCATGCGGGCTAAACTTTGCCGATCTGCTGATGGCGAAAGGCACCTATCAAGACACGCCAAAACCCCCTTTTTCATTGGGAATGGAGGTATGCGGGACGGTCGTTTCCCACGGTGATGGCATCAATATGCCAGCCATTGGAACACGTGTTGCAGTTTTCGGGGGCTCGGGCGGCTTGGCGGAATTTGGCGTTTTTCCAGCTACAAACTGCCTGCCCGTACCGGATAATATGCCTGCGGATATCGCCGCTGGGTTCTATGTGGCCTACGGCACATCCCATTTGGCGCTGACAGATCGGGCCCATTTGAAAAAGGGTGAGACACTTTTGGTTTTGGGGGCAGCAGGTGGTGTAGGACTTACTGCAGTTGAAATAGGCAAGGCATTAGGTGCCACAGTCATCGCAGTCGCGCGTGGCGCAGATAAGCTTGCGGTTGCACGCAGCGCAGGCGCAGATCACGTTATCGACAGCACGCAGGGTGATTTTACCGAGGCAGTTAAGGCATTGGGCGGGGCCGATGTCGTCTATGATCCGGTCGGTGGAGACGGGTTCAAATCTGCGATGCGGGCCTGCAAACCAAAGGCACGTATGATCGTCATCGGATTCGCCAGTGGAGACGTACCGCCAATTCCTGCCAACATCATTTTGGTCAAAAATATCGACGTGCTTGGGTTCTATTGGGGCGGATATCTAAAATTTGCACCAAAGACAGTTATGAACAGCATCAATACCCTGATGGACATGTTCACTGCCGGCGCATTGAAGCCCCACGTCAGCCATGTCTTGCCGCTGGACCAAGCAGGCGATGCGCTTGAATTGCTCCGGTCTCGCAAGTCCACTGGCAAAGTTGTGGTAACGATGGGGCCCCAATCCTAAGTCAAATCAGGCAGACACGACCTGAGGCAATTGGCCCATGCGGTAAGCTGACGTGATCATCGCGACGAGATCATCCATCGCAGGGCCTGCGCCCGCGTCGCCACGGTAAAGGTTAATCTCCATCTCACCCAAGGACGGCAAGCCAGCACTGGCATCAATCTGCGACAGAAAGGTCGGCGCAGTGCCTTCAAGGCTTGCATGCACAGCCAAGTCCGCGCTGACTGTCGCCTCAATCGCGGTTTGACCGTCGCCTTCGACAGCCATCTCCCAAGAAATCCCTGCCATATCCAAACTGCGCTGCGCAGTTGTGCGGAACAAACAAAGGTTTGAGAATGCCAAACGCAACGGACGCATCCGCCCCGCCTGCCCGTTTGGTGCTCCTATCCAAACCATTTTGCGTGTGGTCAGGGTCTGATGGCCGGGCGTGCCTTCGGGTTCTGTCGTTAGGATCAGGTCTACCTCGCCGCGGGCATGCTGTGCCTTGAGCAAATTGGTATTGGACGATATCAGTTTAATGCGCAAACGCGGATAAGCTTGGGCAAAGCGCTGCAAAACTTGGGGAATAGCTGGGTAGATAATGTCATGCGGGACACCAACAGTTATCTCGCCTTCATAATCAGTTGACGTCATGCGGCCATAGATTTCGTCGTTCAATTCCAGCATCCGGCGCGCATAGCTCAGCAGCTGTTCACCCATTGGGGTCAACGCGATGGTGCGGGCGGACCGATCTAACAACGCTATGCCAAGCCCCTCCTCCAACCTTTTAAGTTGCATTGAGACAGCGGACTGAGTCAGGTTCAGAAACCCTGCTGCCCTTGTGACCCCACCCGCGTCTGCCACCGCCACAAACGACCGCAGAGCCGTCAAATCCAAATTTCGCGCCATATCAATATTCCTGATGCATTACCCAACAAGTATTCGTTTCACTTATATTTTGAAAACCGCAATACATCAAGCATTCAAATACGAAACAGAAATCACATCACGAAAGGACATGATATGTCAGACCTGAGCTTAAACACTTGCACCCCACGCCCCCGCACCAATCTTTGGGCACGCCTGTCCACTTGGCGCGCTCTTGGACGGCAACGGCGCGATTTGGCAAAATTGGACACGCAGCAGCTTTGCGATGTCGGCATCAGCGCAAAACAAGCAGCGGCAGAGGCTGACCGACCTGTCTGGGACGTGCCTGCGCATTGGACACGGTGACCCAACCGCGACATTCCAACACAATCATAAGGGTTTTCGGCACTTGAATGCGCAGATCCTCTTGAAAACGGAGCCATTTCAGCCAATATTGTTAGCAAGGTCGCCGCTGATGGCGCCGATGCGCTTACGGGAGGTCTGAAATGGCTCAATTTGATACGATCCGCACAGCTGGCAATGTCCGCACTGCGGATATCGACGCAGGGCTTCGCGCCCATATGAATAAAGTCTACGGCACGATGTCCGTGGGTCTGTTGCTCACGTTTGCAGCGGCTTGGGCCGTGGGCAACAACGCAGCATTGATGCAAACCCTGTTCACGGGCATGACACGTTACATCGTGATGTTTGCACCGCTCATCATGATCTTCGCGTTTGGCGCGATGGTTAACCGCATGTCCGCCGCTGGCGCACAGCTGTTCTTCTACGTGTTCTCCGCAGTGATGGGCATCTCAATGTCTTATATCTTCGTTGTGTTCACGGGGATTTCAATCGCACAGACATTCCTGATCACATCAATCGCCTTCGCTGGTTTGTCGCTTTATGGGTATACCACGAAGAAAGATATTTCTGGTTGGGGTGGCTTCTTGATCATGGGCGTTATTGGTCTGATCGTGGCAATGGTTGTGAACATCTGGTTGCAGTCCCCTGCGATCATGTTCGCGATATCGGCAATTGGTGTGCTGATCTTTGCGGGTCTGACGGCGTATGACACACAGAAGATTAAGAACGACTATATCGCACACGCTCAACACGGCGACAGCGAATGGTTGGGCAAAGCGGCCGTCATGGGCGCAATCAGCCTCTACCTTGATTTCATCAACATGTTCCAATTCTTGCTGATGTTCATGGGTGGCCGCGAATAATCAAACCGACAGGTTTGAAACAATAGCGGGGTCGGTGCTGATGCACCGGCCCCATTTTTTTGTCGATTGGCTAGGCTATAGCCGCAGGCATACGATAGCAAAAAGGGCCGCGCATTTCTGCACGACCCTTTTAAAATTCTTGTAAGAAGCGATCAGTTACTTGATCTTGCCTTCTTTGTATTCCACGTGCTTGCGTACAACTGGGTCATACTTACGAACGACCATTTTCTCTGTCATGGTACGGGCGTTTTTCTTAGTTACGTAGAAGTGGCCAGTCCCCGCAGTGGAGTTCAGGCGGATTTTGATGGTGGTAGGCTTCGCCATGTCTCATCACTTTCTTGGGTTTAGGGCCACGCGATGCGCGGCGCGTCTATCTAATTAAGCTGTCTTCTACCCGCGTACGGTCCCGAGTCAACCGCAAAGCGCCGCAACGGCGGCCCAGAGCGCAGAAAAGTGCGGGTGGTCTGTAAGCCGGATTTTGTCTAGGGCGTTACCGCCCCGAGATGATCATTCATCTGGACTGATTGTTACCAACCAGCCTCTAGCTGCCAACCCGGGTCTCTGTGGTCCAAGCACCCACGCCGCAAGCGACACGAGACCCCTATTTGGCATTGCTCCCGGCGGGGCTTGCCATGCCGTCTGTGTTGCCACATCCGCGGTGGGCTCTTACCCCACCTTTTCACCGTTACCTCCATATAGAAGGCAGTTTGTTCTCTGTGGCGCTTTCCCTAGGGTTACCCCCGCTGGGTATTACCCAGCACCGTGCTTTTCATGGAGTCCGGACTTTCCTCGAAGTGTTACCACCCCGCGACCATCCGACCACCCGCGTTGCCGCTGCTACGTGGTGGCAGGCTTTGCGTCAACGGGGAATCGGTGCGCCAAGTCCGTGAGCAAGGCCATATCGCTTACATCCAACGGACCATGCACTTGCGGGCGGTAATGCAAACGAAAACAATGTAGCGCGAGATCAGGGTCATCCGTGGCGGTAAAACCTGCGCGGTGCATCAGCGTCATAAACTGGCCCAATGGCGCCGGATCAACGGGCACAGGCCAAACAGCCAGGCCCATCCGCCCCAAGCGTTGCCAGTCAAACCGCGCACCTGGGTCAATTTTGCGACCAGGTGCCATGTCAGAATGGCCTATGACGCGGTGCGCGGGAATATCCCAACGGATCATCACACCCGCGATCAGATCACAGAGGCTGTCCATAAGCGGGGCCGAGAATGGCGAGTAACCATCATTCGACAGCTCAATCCCGATAGAAGCAGAGTTTATATCAGTGACATCGCCCCACCGCCCAGCGCCCGCATGCCAAGCCCGCATGTCCTCGGCCACAAGCGACATGACCTCGCCGTCAGGAGCGATCAGGTAATGGGCGGATACTTCGTTGTCAGGATTACGTAGCGTCCGGCATGCCGCCGCCGTATCAGGCATCGCCGTATAGTGAATAACGATGATTGACGGCACAGACCCAGCCTTGCGCGGCCCGAAGTTAGGTGACGAGTGAGTCAGACGCGTCAGCGCCCTGCCGCCAATAAAAACGGCGCTGGATCCCAGCCACAGGCAAAGCCATCACCATCCGGATCGATGCCCTTGCGGTCACGGTCAGGGCCACCATTTGCCAAAAAATCGCGCTGTGCAGCGTCAGGTGACGTAAACTTTACGCAATTACGTTGGAACCGGCCTTTGGTAGCAAAAATTGACCGTGAGTACCATTCTTGGCCCATCCGGTTGGGCGCGCTTAGTGCGTATTCAACAATATTGGGGCCCGTGTTTGCAGGGCGGGTCGGCAATGCCGTTGGCTGGATTTGCTCGCGAGCTGCTGCTTGGGTCGCGCGGCGTTGCGCATCCGAAGCAATCGATTCGCGGTTGGCAACAGCATCAAAGTCTTGTTCGTCCGAGATAGCACCATTGTTGCTGGCAGGTGCAGGAGCCGCAACAGTTGGCGTCATCGCCGACAATGGTGCACCGATGGGGGCGGTTTGACCAATGCCTGCAGCGGCCAAATCAATCGCGCCAGTTTGCACAGGTGCAGGAGCGGCAAATGTTGTGGATCCAGACGCAGCTAATACGGCATCACGGCGGGCACGGTCCATCGCAAAATCAGCGGCGTTGTTAAACCCCGGCCCTGCGTTGCTGGCAGGAACAGGCGGGCTGCAGGCCTGCAAAAGGACCATTCCAATAACTGCAAATCCAAGTGTCTTCACGTCCATGATCTATCCTAAACCAACGTTTTTACGGGCTTTACCACCACTTTTGTGGTTTGGCTACAAATCCGGCAGCCTGTTCAAGCGTATAGGCGACATTCAGCAGATCGCCCTCTTCCCACGGACGGCCAATCAACTGCAGGCCAAGCGGTAAACCATTGGCATCCACACCAGCAGGTACCGCGATACCGGGCAAACCAGCAAGATTGACCGTCACGGTAAACACATCGTTGAGATACATCTGGATCGGGTCAGCATCGACCATTTCGCCCAATCCAAACGCAGCAGACGGAGTCGCGGGCGTCAAAATCGCGTCGACCCCAGCGGCAAAGACCTGATCAAAGTCACGCTTGATCAATGCACGGACCTTGCGGGCGCGGTTGTAATAGGCGTCATAAAAACCAGCGGACAGAACATATGTCCCCACCATTACGCGGCGCTGGACCTCGGCACCAAAACCTTCGGCGCGGGTTTTTTCATACATCTCGGTGATGCCGTCACCAGCGGCCAGCTTGGCACGGTGACCAAAGCGAACACCGTCATAACGCGCTAGGTTAGATGATGCCTCGGCTGGGGCAATCACGTAATACGCTGGCAGCGCGTATTCGGTGTGCGGCAACGTGATATCGCGGATTTCAGCGCCAGCGTCTTTCAGCATTGCTGTGCCGTCTTCCCAGAGCTTTTCAATCTCGGCAGACATACCGTCCATGCGATATTCTTTTGGAATACCAATGACTTTTCCCTTAATGTCGCCGGTCAAAGCAGCCTCAAAATTTGGCACTGCTAAGTCCATGCTCGTGCTGTCTTTTGGGTCGTGACCGCACATGGCCTCGAGCATAATGGCGCTGTCACGCACGTCTTTGGTCATCGGACCAGCCTGATCAAGGGACGACGCAAATGCGACGACCCCCCAACGAGACACGCGGCCGTATGTTGGTTTTATCCCAGTGATACCAGTGAAGGCAGCAGGCTGACGAATAGATCCGCCAGTATCGGTACCCGTGGCACCAAGACAAAGATCAGCCGCAACAGCGGACGCGGACCCACCGGATGATCCACCTGGTGTCAACGCGCGATCATCAAATTTCCAAGGGTTCACAGCGTTGCCATAAACGGAGGTCTCGTTCGACGACCCCATGGCAAATTCGTCCATGTTCAGCTTACCCAACATCACGGCACCTGCGTCAAACAACTGCGTTGTGACTGTGGATTCGTATTCCGGCTTGAAGCCTGCAAGGATGCCTGATGCGGCCTGCGATGGCACACCTTTGGTACAAAACAAATCTTTGATACCCAGTGGAATACCGCACATATCAGGCACATCGCCGGATTTAATCCTGACATCAGCGGCTGCGGCTTGTGCTTTTGCAATCTCGGGGGTGTGATGAACAAAAGCGTTCAATGCACCGGCGCCTTCAATCGCGCCCAGATAGGCGTTGGTCAATTCGGTGGAAGACACATCACCTTTGCGCAATGCATCACGGGCAGAGGCAATAGTCAGCTTGGACAGATCAGTCATTATTCAACCACCTTAGGCACAGCAAAAAACCCTTCACGGGCATCGGGGGCATTTTTCATCACGGCGGCTTGTTGGTTGCCATCGGTCACAACATCCGTGCGGCGCTTTAGGCGCTGCGGAGTGACTGAGGTCATCGGCTCAATGCCATCAACGTCAACTTCATTAAGTTGCTCGATAAAGCCCAGAATGGCGGAAAATTCCTGCGCCAACGCCGGCAGCGCATCGTCTTCGACCTTAATGCGGGCCAATTTGGCGACGCGGCGGGCGGTTTCGGTGTCGATTGACATGGTTTGGCCTCCGAACGGGGGATAAGTTTGACCGCTCGTTTACCCGCGCTGCCCCCGCCCTGCAAGGGTGAGAGGGGGGATTTTGATCCGGGTTAGTCATTACGCGCGTTGGCGTTTTGCAGCAAAGTACCCCGATATCATATGCTTTCGGCAAATATCGCTGAAACAGAATATTAGAAGGATTTAAGACATTGGGCTTTGGAGCTTTGTAAATGGTGCTGGCAAGAAACCTGCAAAAAGATAATTCTGACCGAGGGCACCGCGTTCCATTCCGTGAAAAGGGCGACACATTGCCCGCTGTTGCACATAAAACCATGGGCAATGCATCTGCCAACTATGCGATTTCTGAGGCAAACAAGCCAATGCTGACGCACCCAGACAGGATCTATCCTGATCAGGTTCTGCGGATTCCAACACAAGCATAAGTCGCTTAAAATATGCTATTTGAAATGGGCAGCCCCGCGCTGCCATTTTTTGTATCCACCACCTTGATCCATGTCATTGCAGCAACGGCCACATCAGGGTCCAATTCCCCAACAAGACATAAGGGAGGACAGCAATGCACGACAGACCAAACGGCGCGCCATCGGTCCGGCCAATTACCACCACAGACATCCGCGAAAGCCTGCGCGCGGGTGCACAAGACTTTGCCGCGGCCCCTGTCCCCGGCCTGTTTTTCGCCAGCTTTTATGTCTTTGTAGGTCTGATCATGGCATGGATCACCTATACCACAGGCACAACGTTTTGGCTGGTACTGGCGGTCATGGGCTTTCCACTTATTGGGGCATTTGCGGCCCTTGGGCTGTATGAGACCAGCCGCAGACGTACAGCGGGCGAACCATTGAACCTGCGCGAGATCACGGGTGTCGTTTGGGCGCATAAAGTTGGGCAATTGCCATGGCTTGCAGTGATCCTTGTGATTCTATTTCTGTTTTGGTTTTTTCTTGGTCATATGATTTTCGCTCTTTTTCTAGGGCTCTCGCCGATGACCAACGTGTCAGATTCCACAGAAGTTTACTTTTCCACCAACGGCTTAAAAATGCTAAGCTTTGGGACCATTATTGGCGCGGCTTTCGCGGGCCTGACTTTCGCGTTGTCGGTGCTGGGCATGCCCATGTTTCTTGACCGCGACGTGGATTTTGTGACCGCGATGATCACATCATTCCAAGCCGTGCGCGCGCGCCCGTTCATCTATTTCGGCTGGGGCGCATTCATTGGAACAGTCACGATCATCGCAATGATTCCGGCCTTTTTAGGCCTGTTCATCGCGATGCCAGTCTTGGGTCATGCAACATGGCATTTATACAAGGCGGTCACGCGCCCCTAATGGTCGCGGGCTTGCATCGCGTCATGGGCCGACTGCATCCCGCGCGCCGCCAAATCACTGACCTCGGCGGCGTGCGTTTGCAAGGCGGCAACGACGTCAGGATCATCTGATGTTTGCACAACGGCGATCCCTGTGGCTGTCATTTCAATCTCAGTCACGATCGAGTCTGGCTTTTGAAACAAAACGTCCAAGGTTTGGCTTTGAATAGGGATTTGCGGATCACGCTTTTCATCGACGCGCTGGATCATGCCCACGACGTGACTAACCAGCAGATCGCGCAAATCAAGGTTATCCGTTTCGGTCACAGTGCGAATGCCGTTGGGTAGGTTGTCGACGGTCCGTGTTAGGTCTTTGTGGTTCTCAAACATGGCACGCAATTCAGCAACTTCGTTCTCTTCGGTGTTGACGCCGTTCAACATCGGGGTGCCGATGACATTGTGCATCATCTTTTCGCCAATCAGGTTCGACATCGCATTATGCATTCCTCCCATGGAATGCATGCCGATAAACACACCACCCGCAATCAGCACGACGCCACCAAGGGCCCCCAGTACAACTGTTCGCTTTTGCATTTTGGTCATCCCAACAGGTTAAACATTTCAAAAATGGAATATGTTGTTAAAAGCCCGTTATCAAGCGGCATATGCAGAAATTTCGCAAATCATTTCCGCTTCTTCGCAAAGAAATCCCGTATCAACGCCTCTGATGCGGCTGCCCCAATGCCGTCATAGACCTGAGGCTTGTGATGACATTGCGCATGGGAAAATACGCGCGACCCCTGCGCAACACCGCCCGATTTCGGGTCTGACGCTGCGTAATATAACCGCCCGATCCGCGCGTTAGAAATGGCAGCGGCACACATTGGACAAGGTTCTAATGTCACGTAAAGATCGTAACCCGCCAGCCGTTCTTGGCCCAATGTTTTACACGCCGCCCGGATCGCCAGAACTTCAGCGTGCGCAGTTGGATCGTTCAGCTCTCGCGTGCGGTTCCCCGCTTGAGACACGACCCCTTGCGGTCCTATAATAACGGCACCAACAGGCACTTCACCACGGTCCCCCGCAGCGATTGCCTCGGCCATGGCCGCATCCATATGGCTGGTAAATGTCATAGGTTTTCATGCCTTATGACGGCCTTGCCTTGCAACCCCACAAATGCGCAGCCAAGATAACATCATGACCGACAATATCTATGATCCAGCCTATGTTGCCGCCCTGTTTGACCGCTGCTCGCCCCGGTATCGCAGGTGGAGCGCGGTATCATCGTTTGGGTTTGTTTGGCTTTGGCGACGCCAATGCGTCGACCGCCTGCGTGGACAATTTCAAATTGCACGCATCCAAGACGGTCAAGTGACGAAGCACGTAAATCGATCCCCGCAAATCGTTGATCTTATGGCAGGGACTGGCGAATCTTGGCCGCATATTTTTGATGCATTCCCACGTGCCCAGATCACTGCAATCGATATATCGGTGGCGATGCACACGCAGGCAATAGCCCAGCTGCATCAAACGCGGTCCCATCAGATTACCCATTTTAAAGCAAACGCACTGGAAACTGACCTGTCAGCGCATTCTGCCGATATGGTTGTAGCCACATTCGGGCTGAAAACCTTTGATGCGCACCAGCAAACTGTGCTTGCTGGTCAAATCGCCCGTATTTTGCGCGAAGGTGGCTGCTTTTCCTTGATCGAAGCGTCTGATCCCAAAGGGTGGCTACTCCGCCCGTTCTATCGCGCCTACCTTGACCACCTCCTGCCCCGGCTGGAACGGTTATTTCTGCAAGGCGCCCAAGACTTTAGCATGATTGGCACTTACACCCGAAACTTTGGCAATTGTGCCCATATGGCGGATGCATTGCGCAGCGCGGGCCTGAACGTCACGATGAAACGTCACTTTTTCGGCTGTGCGACGTCTTTGGCGGGTACAAAGCCGATTGCGCCGGACGCGCCCGCCCCGTAAGGCAGTTAATATGACAAATGACACCCCAAAGGGCGACCGTATCGCCAAAGTATTGTCCCGCGCAGGCATCGCAAGCCGCCGCGTGTCCGAGACAATGATCGAAGAAGGCCGCGTTTCAGTCAACGGCAAGACGATCACATCGCCTGCCCTGAACGTCACCGCCGAGGACAAAATCGTGGTCGACGGCAAACGCGTCGGCGCGCCCGAAGAGGCCCGCATCTGGATTTATCACAAGCCTGCTGGTTTGGTGACAACCGAACGCGATGAAAAAGACCGCGAAACTGTATTTGACGCGCTTCCCGATACCATGCCGCGTGTCATGTCGATTGGTCGCTTGGACATCAACTCTGAAGGGTTGTTGTTGCTGACAAACGACGGCGAAATCAAACGAAAGCTTGAATTACCATCCACTGGCTGGTTGCGCCGTTACCGCGTGCGCATCAACGGGTCCGTATCCGAGGCGCGTCTGGACGAACTGCGCGCAGGTATCACTGTCGAAGGTATCAATTACCAACCAATGATTGTGACGTTTGATCGCCAGCAAGGTGCAAACGCATGGCTGACAGTGTCGATCCGCGAAGGTAAAAACCGCGAAATTCGCCGCACGATGGAAGCCATCGGCGTGGTCGTGAACCGCTTGATCCGTGTCAGCTATGGCCCGTTCCAATTGGGTGATCTAAAGCAAGGGTCCGTTGAGGAAGTCAAAAGCCGCGTCGTCCGCGACCAGCTTGGCCTTGGCGCCCGTCCAGAGCCCGCGCCAAAGCGCCGCGTCGTCAATCGGCTCAAGCGTAACGCACCTGCGGGGAAAAAGCGCTAAGGTTGAACCTTGCCGCCCACCCCCACGTTGTGCAAGTTAAGGGCAACAAATTAACTGGGGATAACGACTGTGGCCGACCTTTTAACGCTCGAAAATGCGACCAACCTGATCATGCTTTGCTTTTTGCAGGCAGTTTTGGGTTTTGATAACCTGCTTTATATCTCAATTGAGAGTAAACGCGCGCCTGTCGCGCAGCAAAAATCTGTGCGCATGTGGGGCATCTTAATTGCGGTCGCATTGCGGGTCGTTTTGCTGTTCACAATGATCCAACTCATCGATGCGATGTCTGCACCATTCCATATCTTTAACTGGGTCGGCGTCATCGAAGGCGGCGTGAACTTTGCCACCTGCGTGTTTATCATCGGCGGTATCTTCATCATGTACACGGCCGTAAAAGAGATCGGACATATGCTGTCGTTTGATAAACTGGACCATGACGTTTCGGGTAAATCTGGCAAATCAGCGACGCGGGTCGTCATGATGATCGTGATTATGAACCTGATCTTTTCGTTTGATAGCGTGCTGTCTGCTTTGGCAATTACGGATGTGTTCCCAATTTTGGCCACGGCAATTATCCTGTCCGGTCTTGCCATGCTTTTACTGGCAGACGGCGTCACACGGTTCTTGGAAAAGAACCGCATGTACGAGGTCCTTGGCTTGTTCATCTTGCTGATCGTTGGCGTTGTATTGTTGGGTGAAGCTGGTCCTGCAGCAGGTCACGCAATGCATAACGAGGCGCTGAATATCAAAGTCTTTGGCAAGGAAATCATCCCGATGTCCAAGTCGACTTTCTACTTCTCGGTGGTTGTGCTGGTCGCAGTGGAAATCATTCAATCCGGCTATTCACGCAAGTTAAACGCCGAACGCAAGGCACTGCAGAAACATTCGTAATCGGGCGCATTTGTGCTTAACTGCTTAGTTTAGGGGGACGATATGTCTAAATCTATAAAACGCGGCGCATATGTCGTTCTGATCGTGCTGCTTTACGGCGTCACTTCCGGCTGGTTGGGGGGGCTGTAGTATGGCTAAGAAGTTTGGTGGTAAGTTTAGCCCTGATGGGTCCGGCGCATCTGAAGTTGTGATCGACGACCGCGAGGTAGATGCAAGCGCTGGTCGTGCTGGCGTGTTGTTCCCGCCGGCGATTGTGCTGGTGGCGACGACGTTTTCGGATGGGCCTGTGTCCTTGATCACTGGGCTTGTTGGCGCGGGCGCGTTGGTTGGGTCCGCTTGGCTATTGGGTGAAGGCCTGCGTGCAGAGGCCGCGTATAACGCCCGCAAGGTCGCACGTCGCCCTGCCATCCCGCGCAAGATAATGGCGTCTGCTTTGACTGGCGTTGGTGTCGCGCTGGCATCATATGCCCACCACGCAAGTATTTCAGCGGCCTTGTTGTACGGCGTCGCTGGCATTGCCGTGCATGTCGCTGCATTTGGGCTGGACCCGATGCGTGACAAACGCATGGAAGGCATTGATACATTTCAACAAGACCGCGTCGCCCGCGTCGTGGACGAGGCCGAGGCGCATTTGTTGATCATGAAAGACCAGATCGGCGGATTAGGCGACCGCAAGCTCGACGTGCGTGTTGGCGCGTTCCAAACTGCAGCCCGCAAAATGATCCGCACGGTCGAAGAAGACCCGCGCGACTTGACAGGCGCCCGCAAGTATTTGGGCGTCTATTTGATGGGTGCTAAGGACGCGACGATCAAGTTTGTCGATATCTACCGCCGCTCAAAGAACGCAGAGGCCCGCACTGATTACGAGGCGCTGCTTGGCGACCTTGAGCAGAATTTCGCGGCCCGTACAAATAAGATGTTGCTAGATGACAAAAGTGACATGGATATTGAAATCAAAGTGCTGCGCGACCGTTTGAAGCGCGAAGGCGTGAGCATAAAGTAAACGACGAAGGCGTTAGCCTGAAATAATAAAGGGGACAGAATATGTCTGAGATTACACGTAAAAAAGCCGAGGCCGCATTGGCCGATGTTGAAAAAGTAACAGCTGTTGTGCTGGCAGAACCGAAGGGCGAGCTGATTACAATCGCTGCGGCTGACAAGCCGACGACCGCTGAGATTAAGCGTCGCATGGCCGAAGTTGACATGACTAACACACATTCGATTGTGTCCTTTGGATCTGGCGCACAGGCAGAATTGCAAGAGATCAGCCAAGCCATGTTGGCCGGCGTGCGCAACAAAGATGTTGGCCCTGCGGGTGACAGCTTGCGCAACATCGTCAGCACAATTCGCGGATTTTCTGTGTCCGAATTAGACGTACGTCGCCAACGGTCTTGGTGGGAAAAGCTGCTTGGTCGTGCGGCCCCAATGGCCAAATTTGTAGCCAAATTTGAAGACGTTCAAGGCCAGATCGATAACATCACCGATGATCTGTTGCGCCACGAACATGTGCTGCTGAAAGACATCGAAAGCTTAGACGTGCTTTATGATAAGACACTGCAGTTCTACGACGAACTGGCGCTTTATATCGCAGCAGGCGAAGCCAAGCTCGACGAGCTGGACACCAAAGTTATTCCAAAAAAGGAATTGCAGGTTTCAAAGGCCGCCGAGAATAAGGCCGTCATGATGGCCCAAGAATTGCGCGATATGAGGTCTGCCCGTGATGATCTGGAACGCCGCGTTCATGATTTGAAACTGACCCGTCAGGTGACGATGCAATCCTTGCCGTCGATCCGCCTTGTGCAGGAAAATGACAAGTCATTGGTGACCAAGATCAATTCCACGCTTGTGAACACTGTCCCACTTTGGGAAACGCAACTTGCCCAAGCCGTGACAATCCAACGTTCAGCAGAGGCCGCAGAAGCAGTGCGCGATGCCAACGATTTGACCAACGAGTTGCTGACATCCAATGCCCAAAACCTGCGCGATGCCAACAAGGTTATTCGCCAGGAAATGGAACGCGGTGTGTTTGATATCAACGCTGTGAAAGATGCCAACGCCAACTTGATCGCCACAATCAACGAAAGCCTTGAGATCGCGGATGAAGGCAAGCGCAACCGCGCTGAGGCCGAGGTCGAGTTGAAAAAGATGGAAACAGAGCTGAAGGACACATTGGCATCTGCCAAGGCCCGCAAGACCGGCACTGGCGATACCATCGGCACAGCGGCGGACGTATAAATGATGCATCGGGGCGGTTCTTTTCTACTGGCGGGCCTGATGGCACTGTCTGCATGTGCGACGCAACCTGTAACGAATGTGCAGGCGGCGGCCGTTCGTCCGCAAGTCAGGATCGCCCCCCCCACTCCGGTCATTAACACCCCATCGGCGCGAAGTGACGCATTGCGTACTTATTACACGCGGATCGAAAACGGTTTGGTTAGTCGTGGCCTATTGCGCGTTGATGGTGGCGGCCCAGATACGCCGTACACAGACACCCAGCTTGCACGCAATTTTGTGCGGATCGCCTTGTTTGATGAATATGTCAGCGACGGTGATCTGCTGCGTGCGCGTGCGACCGCGTCCCAGCTAAGCCGTTGGAATGGCCCTGTGCGTATGGCTGTTGAGTTTGGTGACACGATTCCAACCGATCAGCGCGCAATCGACCGTGCAGAGGTTGCAAAGTATGCAAGTCGCTTAGCGCGCATAACCGGCCATCCGATTACTGTCTCGAACACTAATCCAAATTTTCACGTCATGTTTTTAAACGAAGGAGACCGTCGCGGATCAGAAGCCCGTTTGCGCCAATTGGTCCCTGGCATCGCACCAAGCTCCATGCGCGCCATCCTTGGTCTACCAGCCAATCAGCTTTGCATCGTTGTTGCGTTCTCGGAAGCTGGCAAGTCGACTTATACCAAAGCCATTGCCGTCATTCGTGGCGAGCATCCTGATCTGCTGAGAAAATCATGCATTCACGAAGAATTGGCCCAGGGTCTTGGCCTACCCAACGACAGCCCTGCCGCCCGCCCGTCGATCTTTAACGATGACGAAGAATTTGGCTTGCTGACCACACATGATGAAATGCTGCTACGCATGCTGTACGATCCGCGGCTGCGCAACGGCATGGACGCAGCCGAGGCGGCACCGATTGTGCGCCAAATCGCAACTGAATTGACAGGCGGCAGCGCAAGCTGACCCCACATTTGACCAAAGGAGCCTGAACACATGGGCATTTTCGATTTTCTAACTGGTGAGTTTATCGACGTCATCCACTGGACAGACGACACCCGCGATACAATGGTTTGGCGGTTCGAGCGCGAAGCCCACGAGATTAAATACGGTGCCAAGCTGACCGTTCGCGAAGGTCAGGCTGCCGTGTTCATCCACGAAGGCCAACTTGCCGATGTGTTCACACCCGGTTTGTACATGTTGGAAACCAACAACATGCCGATCCTGACGACGCTGAACCACTGGGATCACGGCTTCAAAAGCCCGTTCAAGTCCGAGGTCTATTACGTCAACACAACCCGTTTTTCCGATCTGAAATGGGGCACAAAGAACCCAATCATGTTGCGCGACCCCGAATTTGGCCCAACCCGTATCCGGGCGTTTGGTACCTATACGGTCAAAGTATCCGATCCAGCTGTTTTCCTGCGCGAAATCGTCGGCACCGACGGTGAATTTACCATGGACGAGATCAGCTATCAGGTGCGCAACATTATCGTACAAGAATTCAGCCGCGTGATCGCGTCATCTGGCATTCCCGTGTTGGATATGGCGGCAAATACAGCTGATTTGGGCAAACTTGTTGCCACAGCTATTTCCGCCACAATGGCCCAATACGGTCTGACAATCCCCGAACTGTATATCGAAAACATCAGCTTGCCTCCCGCGGTTGAGGCCGCGTTGGATAAACGGACGTCTATGGGCATTGCAGGCGATCTGGGCAATTTCATGCAATATTCCACATCGGAAGCAATGACAGCAGCGGCAAACAATCCCAATGGCGGGGGCGGTATGGGTGCTGGTCTTGGCATGGGAATGGGCATGGCGATGGCGGGTCAGATGCAAAATCAGGGCCCTTGGGGCGCTGTACCAACACCGCCGCCACCACCAGTTGAACATGTCTGGCATATTGCCGTCGCAGGCGATGTCACAGGACCATTTTCCAAGGCCGCCATGGGCCGCAAGGTCACCGACAGCGCAATGAGCCGCGACAGCATGGTTTGGACCCAAGGCCAAGATGGCTGGAAGCGCGCCGAGGATGTGTCGGAATTGGCGCAGTTGTTCACTGTCATGCCCCCGCCTCCGCCTGCCGGCTAATGCACCACCGTAGATCAAAAACCTGAAGGTATTGCATAAAAACCTATGACTGTTGAACATCGTTTTCCTTGCGACACCTGCGGATCTGATCTGCGTTTTGATCCCACTGCATATCAATTGCAGTGCGATCATTGTGGCAATGCACAACCTATTGAAGGCACCCGCCAAGCGGACGGCGGCATCAAAGAATTAGACTTTCGTGCCGCGGTTGCAAACCAATTGTCCGAAGAGGAGATTGAGGAAACCCGTGTCACAACCTGCCCAAATTGTGGGGCAACGACGGAATTTGATGCGGATATGCACGCGGCTGAATGCCCGTTCTGTGCGACACCTGTGGTCGGTGGAACAGGCACGCACCGCCATATCAAACCACGCGGATTGCTGCCCTTTGCAATGGACGAGGCTGCGGCCCGTGTGGCACTAACCGACTGGCTTGGCAGCTTGTGGTTCGCCCCAAGCGGCCTGATGGATTACGCCCGCAAGGGGCGCAAGATGAACGGGATCTATGTCCCTTATTGGACGTTCGATGCCGATACCAAAAGCCGATATAGCGGCCAACGCGGCACCCATTATTACGAAACCCGCACGGTCATGCGCGATGGCAAACGCCAGCAAGTCCGCGTCCGAAAAACCCGCTGGCGCGCCGCATCGGGTCGCGTTGGTCGGTTCTTTGACGATGTACTGGTGCTGGCGTCCCAAAGCCTGCCCAAAAAATATACCGACGGATTAGAGCCTTGGGATTTATCCGCGCTGGAACCTTATAAACCCGACTATCTGGCTGGGTTTCGGGCCGAAGGGTATCAAGTTGAATTGGTCGACGGCTTCACAGAGGCCCGCGATTTCATGGACCGGATGATCTTGCGTGATGTTAAATATGACATTGGTGGCGACGAGCAACGCGTTTCAAATGTGGATACTGCTGTGGACGATGTGACGTTCAAACATATCCTGCTGCCCGTCTGGTTGGCGGCCTATAAATACCGAGGGCGTGCGTTTCGGTTTGTCGTGAATGGCCGCACCGGCCGCGTGCAAGGCGAACGCCCCTATTCCGCATGGAAAATTACATTTGCAGTTCTGCTTGGCCTGATTGTTGCGCTTATTGCAGGATATGTTATCGCTAACAGTCAGTAAATGACGGAGACCTAAAATGATCCTTTGTGCAGGCGAAGCTTTAATCGATATGTTGCCGCGAGAGGCCACGACGGGCGGCGCTGCCTTTGCCCCTCATGCAGGTGGATCGGTGTTTAACACGGCCATCGCGATGGGTCGGCTAGATACACCAGTGCAATTCTTCTCTGGTCTATCATCAGATTTATTTGGCGACATTTTGCGCAGCGAATTGACCGCATCAAAAGTCGACAGCAGCCCTGCACACATAGCTGATCGCCCGACGACATTGGCGTTTGTCACTCTCACCGATGGCCATGCCTCCTATGCATTTTACGATGAAAATACCGCGGGCCGCATGTTGGAGCCTGCTGATCTGCCCCAAACGCAGGCCGACGCTGTGTTCTTTGGCGGGATCAGCCTTGTCGTGGAACCTTGCGCAAGCGCCTATGCCGCATTGATGGACCGCGTGTCTGATACGGCCGTCACGATGATCGACCCCAATATCCGCCCAAGTTTCATAACCGACGAGGCTGCTTACCGCGCCCGCCTGGCTGCGATGTTTGCAAAGGCTGACATCATCAAAACATCCGATGAAGATTTGGAATGGATCACTGGCGGCACAGATGCTGCCGCTTTGTTTGACGGAACAAACGTGCAAGTGATCTTGCTGACCCGCGGGTCAGCAGGCGTCACCGTTCTGACCCGCGATGGCACGGCCAACGTCCCTGCTCAAAAGGCAGAAGTCGTGGATACTGTCGGTGCAGGCGATACATTCAGCGCAGGATTTATGGCCGATTTGCACGCCGCAGGCCTGCTGACCAAAGCGGCCCTGCCCAGTGCCACGATGTCCGACCTGACGCAGGCCGCCACATTTGGCGCAAAGGTTGCCGCCATCACTGTATCGCGCGCGGGCGCCAACCCACCTTGGGCATCCGAACTTTGAGAGCACTGATTCAACGCGTCACCAGCGCAAACGTGACCGTCGATGGTCAAACGATTGGTGCGATTGATCAAGGGTTGCTCGTGTTGGTTTGCGCGATGAAAGATGACACGCCTGTCCAATCCGCGCAGCTTGCTACCAAGATTTCTAAGCTGCGCATTTTCAAAGACGACGCCGGAAAAATGAACCTATCGCTGAAAGACGTCGGTGGTTCTGCGCTGATCGTGTCCCAGTTCACGCTTGCAGCGGATACATCACGCGGCAACAGGCCAGGTTTTTCAATGGCGGCCCCACCAGA
Source organism: Yoonia sp. (assembly GCA_047629435.1). GTDB lineage: Bacteria > Pseudomonadota > Alphaproteobacteria > Rhodobacterales > Rhodobacteraceae > Yoonia. Next base: position 242,757 of record JBLHXF010000001.1, read on the forward strand.
GCAAGGCCGCGCGCTCTACCTTCAGTTTATCGCCGATATTAAGACATTGGATATCACAGTTGCCACAGGCGAATTTGGTGCCGATATGGCGGTCTCACTGGTGAATGATGGCCCTGTCACGCTTTGGCTGGACGTCTAGGCCACAACCTACCACAACTTGATTACAACTGTTCCACCCGGCACAGCAGCCAAGTCAGCTATTTGTTCAGGTGTCCACGAAAACCCGTATGCGGCAGCGGCGGAAATAATCAGTAGCGCCCACAACCTTTGTCGCCGTATCCTTGCGCGTAACGGTCCGCACACCCCCAAACAAATAAGCATTCAAATCGACCGGTTGCCCTAAGATTAGCGCAACAGCCACAAGCCCCACACCCAAAAGATCGACCAAGTAAACATCAGCGCCCTCGCCACGCCAAATACCGCCGCATGGGCCGCAGGATCATAATGTCATCAATCATTGCTGCGCACCCTTATGATCTTGATAGTCGTGTGCGTAACGGTAAGGTGCCAGCGCTTCACCTTTACCAATGCCAGCGCCAGTGCCAGTGCCAGACAATTCGCAATTCGCCGGTGCTGTCTAGACGAGGTCAGGCGTCTCTTCACAGCACGTATCACCATTCAAAAAAATGACACGTTCTTGACGACGTGCAATGCGTGATTGACCATTAGAATGGCGCATCTAACGTTGCGACGCACATCTTTGATTTGGCAATAAAATTGGCTCGGTCCGGGTCGGTCAAACCCTTCGACCGCCTCGCCCGACATCAAAATATCGGATTTTCCCAGCACGCGCGGGCAGAACCGTTGGAATTGCGCGCCCAACAATTGGGCTATTTGGCGGTTCGGGTATCCGGCACACCTGCCGTCATCATTACGTGCGACGCCACATCCGTGTCGCCCCCTTGGTCCAACAAAACTCATCGGGTTCGATCACTCTGTGTTCAATTTGCAAACCGGTTTGCACGGGCGGATTGGACAATGTGCAAGATTGCGCCTGTCCACGGATGGTTTGGACCCAAATTCTTTGGCGTCCCGGCGCGTCGGCACATCACTTGCGTCGATGACGGCCTGTTCTTTCAACAAAATCACGAGCGTGCATAAGTACACAGGCGTCATTTGCACATCGCGTTTGGTACGGACCGCTTGGCGGCAGAAATTGCTGACTTCACGCGGTGCCCATGATCATGAGCTGTCAGTCCGGTTGGAGCCGATCACTATATCAACACGCTGCAAGCGATGGCTGATACAGTAACGGCCTGTGCCACTGGCAAATAACTCTTAGAAATCAGTCGGCGCGCCGCCTTCTTCTTTCCGCTTTGCGACAAAAGCTTGCAATTCTTCGCGAATACCTGCGTCCATGGCCGGGGCTTCAAAGGTGTTGATGATCTCTTTGAACTTGTGGTGCGCCCGTTCTGCTGTCCATTCGGCACCTGCGTCTTCCCATGCTTCAAAGTTACGCCAATCGGATATGATGGGTGCATAAAATGCATCCTCGTACCTGTCTTGGGTATGTTGTATCCCAAAGAAATGCCCGTTTGGCCCGACTTCACGGATAGCGTCAATGGCAATGTCGTCAGGCGTCGTCGCCACGATTTCTGGCTCCATGTAGCGTTGGATCATCTGGATGACCTCGCAATCCATGATGAACTTTTCCGGACACGCAATTAGCCCCCCTTCGAGCCAGCCTGCGCCGTGATAGACCATGTTCGTACCAGATTGCACTGCGGACCAAAGCGAATTGGATGTTTCCCACATGGCTTGTCCATCAGGAACGTTGGCCGCACAGACACCGGATGCCCGCATAGGAAGCTTGTAAAACCGCGCCATCTGCCCCGTCATTTGGGTGGCGCGCATGTATTCTGGTGTGCCAAAAGCTGGTGCGCCAGACTTCATATCGACGTTGCTGGTGAACGTGCCGATCACGCAAGGCGCACCGGGGCGCACGTATTGGAACAGCGCAATGGCAGCCAATGCTTCCGCAATCGACAGCGTGACTGCGCCTGACATCGTTACTGGCGCCATCGCCCCAGCAAGAGTGAACGGCGTCACAACGACCGCCTGTCCACGCCGAACGCAGCGCAGGCACCCGTCGATCATCGGCACATCGTGTTTGAGCGGTGAGGTCGAGTTGATGTTGGTATACATATGCGGTTTGGCTTCGAATTCTTCCTCGGTTTGCCCTGCCGCGATGCGCACCATTTGCATCACATCCTCAACACGTTCCTTGCCAAGACTATAAGCGTGCATCGATTTATCGGTCAGCGTTAGTTTGTCGTAAACAACATCAAGGTGCCTTACAGACGCATGGATATCTTGAGGTTCAACCGGATACCCGCCCGCAAAATGGATGCAGTTAAAGTACTGCGTCAGCTTCAGCAAATTGGCGCATTGCTCGCGGTTACCCGATACCTTTTTACCAATTTCAAGGTCATAGTAGTTCGGCGGCGACGATACGTTGCCAAATACCATATGTTTACCGCCAATGGTGATCTTACGGTCAGGATTACGCGGTGTGATGTCGAATTTTGCAGGCGCGTGGCCAAGCATTTCCATCACCCAATCACGGCCCATGCGCACGTTCGTTCCATTGACGGTGCAGCCTGCTTTTTTGAACAATGCCAAAGCTTCTTCGTTCAAAAACTCAATGCCAATATCTTCGAGGATGGTCATCGCACCGTTATGGATCGCGGCAATCCCTTCGGGACCAAGCGGTTCAGTTGGGTTGTCGATATTCACGGGAACACGCCACGGCATCTGGTCGATTACAGCGGTGCCTCTGCGGCTTGCGTTCCCTGCACGGCCACCGCCCCGTTTGCGTGGTGTATCACCCATGATCTTGCCTCTTGCTCAAACTCATTTCATCAAGCTTGGCAGGCTTGGGGTGTTTTCACATCACTTTTGCGACAAAAATTGTCGTTTTTTGTTACCACCTGGCGTTTTGCGCCATGATCCACGTTGGCAGTTCCGCAATCGTACCCAATACAACGTCGGCATGCGGCGTAAGTTCAGCACGCTCCGCAGGTCCCGTCAGCACGCCGACACACATCATACCTGCCGCACGCCCCGCATGGAGGTCATGCAAGCTATCGCCGACCATAATACAGTTCGTGGGGTCGAGGTCTGTTTGGGCGCAAAATCCCAACAATTGACCCGGTGCAGGTTTACCGCCAAAGCCGCTGTCAAAACCTGCAATGAATGCGAACTTATCGATGACATGGGCAAGGTTCGCGAGCGCGGGTTCTTCTGCGTCATTTGTGGCAACACCAAGGGTCAGCCCCATGCTGTGCAGCGCATCCAAAACAGGACGTAACGGCGTTGGTTCCACTTGCGGCACGTGTTTGGTCGCAGCTTTCATGCGGGCCATTAATTCGGGTTTTGTCACATCGGGCAGCAAACCGAGCATCGCGTCCGCAACGGTTGATACAGTTTCCGCGATCACAAGGCTCCCTGGTACGAATACGCCAGCCTTCAGATCATAACCCAGAACATCGGCCATTTCAGCCATACGGACCGGATCACCCCCTGTTTCAGATGCGATCATGCCCCGTGTCGACGGGCCCCATGTTGCGTTGAAATCAAACAAGGTGCCGTCCTTGTCAAAGATGATGCCTTTGATCATTTTGCAGTCCTTTTGGGCAGTGTCGTTATTGACACCAAGCAACGCAGAGCGGACGGTGTCAATATCATGCTTAAACTCCGCTCTTACCGTTCCCGCCCCATGCATCTTGGCCCCTATCCGTTGGAAAAACTTCAACGGATGGATACCTGTGATCTGTCGCAGCTTGCGCCCATGACAGGGCTATCATTCCGGCGTGCCGATGATCCCGCAAGTATCGTCAATGCGATGCAAGATTACCAAGCGATGTTGGATGCCACACGCGACGGAATGGTCAAAAAAGAAACGGCTGAAATTCCGGACGATTTGCTGGAACGCGCCAATCATCTCAAATCATTCGGGTATTTTTGCGATGCCGATATGGTTGGAACCTGTGAAATCCCCGCAACCGCATGGTTAGTCGCACCGCTTATCAACCCTGATGTTGACCGTTTGGCCGATAAACTGCGCACAATGCAGCCCAAAACGCTGGCGGCTGGTATCGACGTCATTATGGCTGGTTTGCGCGAAAGCATGGCACTGCCGCCGACTGATTGTCATCATCACACCCACGCAGTCGTCTTTCTATATGCCAACCCGCGTGCGCCCCGTGCAAACGAGGATGGCGCGGACTGGATCAAAGATGCATTGCCCCAGCGCAGTTGTTTGCGCGGGATTGAAACCGCTGTCACATTGGCCAGCTATATCCGCACATTGGGACACGATGCGCGGGCCCATTCAATGGCTGCCAGTGACGTGCATTTGGGTACATTGGCCGTATCTGCGGGTCTTGTCGCACAGCAAGATGGCAGCCTGGTCAATCCGTTCACGGGTGATCGGTTTGGCTTGGCCGCTGTCACAACTACATTGGACTTTGCCCCAGATCTGCCAATTGTCGCGGGGCAAAAGCCGCCCGCCAGCTACCGTATGGGCACAGGCGATCATGCCAAATCAGCCCGCACCGCTGACATCTATGCCAAGCGTGATTTTCAAGCTGGTCCGCACCCGTTTGAGACACTCAAACGGGTGGACGACCCCACCACATATATCGATACGCCCAATGTGGCCCGCGTCCCCAAACGCGCAAATCTATTCGCCCGCGCCTTGTTCGGCGATCTGGGAAAACCTGTGCAAGAGGCCACAAAGAACGGTAACTACATGCGCAAGTCAGCAAGTGCGTTTGCATTTCGCCCGTCACTGGGGGCATTGACCGTTTTGCAAGATGGTGACGCGGTGCCGCAAAAAAGCGCGGAAAATCCTGAAAAAAATGCATCCAACATCAAGGCTGCACTTTATTTCCTTGGTGTCGATGCGGTCGGCCTGTCTGCTTGCCCAGACTACGCATACTACAGCCACGACGCGACAGGCGAGGCGATCACGCCTTACCACGCTAACGCAATTTCAATGATTATCGACCAAGGTCACGAGACAATGGAAGGTGCGTCCGGCGATGATTGGATCGCGTGCGCCCAATCGATGCGTGCTTACCTTCGGTTCTCGTTATTGGGCGGTGTGTTGGCCCAACATATTCGCAACCTCGGCTATACCGCCCGCGTTCATTCGGTGATGGATGACGAAGTTTTGCACCCGCCACTGTTATTGCTATCCGGTCTGGGCGAGGTCAGTCGCATTGGCGAGGTGATTCTGAACCCGTTCCTTGGTCCGCGCCTAAAATCTGGCATTGTCACCACAAACATGCCGATGACCCATGACAAACCTATTGATTTCGGCCTGCAAAAATTCTGCGAGGCTTGCAACAAATGCGCCCGCGAATGCCCGTCAGGTGCGATCACGGCTGGCCCCAAGTTGATGTTCAACGGGTACGAGATTTGGAAATCTGACAGCCAAAAATGTACGACTTACCGCGTCAGCCAAAAGAATGGCGCGATGTGTGGGCGGTGTATGAAAACCTGTCCCTGGAACCTCGAAGGGTTATTCGCAGAAGCCCCATTTCGCAAGCTAGCCATGGCAGTCCCGCAAGCGGCCAAGGCATTGGCATCCTTGGATGATAAATTCGGCAATGGGTCAATCAACACTGTTAAAAAATGGTGGTGGGACCTCGAAATGGTCGATGACGGCGCATACCGCCCTGCCCGCGATCCGGTGAATGCACGCGACTTACAGCTCGATCTCGATCTAAAATTTTCGGACCAAACACTGGCCGTATATCCTGCACAATTAGCACCACCACCCTACCCTTGGCCATTCCCGATGGACCGCGAGGCGGGCATTCAAGCTTACGGCGAGATGATCACCGCCGATGAGCACCGTACCCGTCGTGCCGCGGGCACCGAACCCGAGCATGTCTATACGGCGCAGGCAGGTGATATCCCTGTCTTGCAGTTGATCGTGACCAAATCTGATCCGTTGACCGACAGTATCACGTTATACGAATTGTCCGATGCAAACGGCGCGGACTTGCCGCCATTCACAGCTGGCGGGCATATCGATGTTGTCGTCGCCCCCGAGTTTTTCCGCCAATATTCGCTGTCAGGTGACCCCGCGAACCGCAAGTCATACCAGATTGCCGTCTTGCGAGAGGACGCTGGTCGCGGTGGATCAAAGCTTATGCACCGCATATTCACAAAGGGCCGCCGCGTGTTCGCGTCTAAACCTATCAACCATTTCCCGCTGATCGAAGACGCGACGCACAGCTACCTGATGGGCGGCGGGATTGGCATTACACCCATGATCGCAATGGCCCACCGGTTGCACGCATTAGGGCGCCCATTTGACTTGCATTATAGTGCGCGCAATCGGGCCGACGCTGGATTTATCAACCTATTGGAAAAACAACCTTGGACTGCCCATATTCATCTTCATATCAGTGATGAAGGATCGCGGGCTGACTTGAACCTCGCGCTAAAACCCCGTGCCGATGCGCATGTTTATACCTGCGGTCCTGACCTTTATATGACGGCGGTGATGGAGGCAGCCACCAAGAATGGGTTCCCAGAAGACCAGCGACACTTGGAATACTTTGCCGTTCCAGAAGCACCCGATTATGAAAATTTTCCCTTTGCTATACATCTACCAGACGGGCGGAAAATTGACGTTGATGCGAACGAGGCGGCATCAGATGCGCTACTGCGTGCTGGCGTGCATGTCGATGTAAAATGCGCCGACGGCCTGTGCGGCGTGTGCAAATGCACCGTGACCGATGGGCAAGTCGAGCATCGCGATTTTGTGCTGTCTCAGGCCCAACGACAAACTACGATGATCTTATGCCAAAGCCGGGCAGCAGGCCCCGATGGCGAAATCACGATTCAGCTTTAAGTCCAGTGTACGGCCTCTGCGCCCGGTAATGCGAAGCGAGCCATCAGAGGTTGGTCGTATTTTAAGTCGTGCAAATCACAAAATTCCATCACCCAAGTGTCGTCCATTGTTAAGAAATCAAGGACTGCCGCCTGAAACGCTGGGACTGTCGCCTGCGTGCGCAAGTCATCAACAGATCCACCTGTTGCACCCAAAAATACGGGGCAAAGGTCGTCATTGCCAACAAGCCAGCCAAGGGCTTGCAGGGCAATTGTCTGCGCATTTTCTGGTGACATGATCGAATCCTTACCCTAACGGAAACCGTTTTTTAACTTTTAGCCCCCAATGTGACTTTGTCAGCGTGGTAGAAACCACATGGAAGGATCATAGATATGACTGGTCGCATTTTAATTGTCGATACTGTTCCTACGAACAGAATCGTATTGAAAGTAAAAATGCTCGCCGCTCAATTTAGTGTCGAAGCATGTGGATCACGCAAAGACGCCGAAGCAGCGATTGCGCGGCAAAAGCCTGATCTCATTTTGATTAACTTGTCGGACCCTATCGAGGATCGCCATGGTTTCTGTCGCGAGTTAAAAGAAAACCCAGATACGGCTGCGATTGCGATCATTTCTGTCGGGGTAGCAGACACTACGCGGGCACGGTTTGCGGCGCTTGATGCGGGTGCTGATGATGTTCTACCCCGCCCCATTAACGACGCGCTTTTGCTAGCTCGAATTCGGTCGTTGCTGCGCGTACGCCATGCGCGTCATGAATTAATGCTCCGTGATGGTACGAGCCGCGCACTTGGTTTTGAAGACACGCGAAGCAATTTTGATGCGACAGCGCTTGTGGCGTTGTTGTCACGCCATCCGGTCAGCGGCGACGCCCTTGCCGCCCAATTGGACAGTGGTCTTACTGTCGCTGTGACGCGGCTGGAACCCGACACAGTTCTCGCAAACTCCGTAAAGCCCGTTCCAGACTTGTTTGTGATCGACGGCACACAAGATCGCGATGGCGGCCGTTGCCTGTTCCGACTGATTTCTGATCTACGATCGCGGGCTGAAACCCGTTTGTCGGCGCTATTTGTTGTATTGCCCCACAATGAACCCGAGATTGCAGCAATGGTTTTGGACCTTGGTGCTGATGATGCCATTAGCATTGACATCTCAGACGGTGAGATGGTGTTACGGGCCAAAGCGCTGGTGCGGCAAAAGCTGTTACATGACAAATTACGCGACACGGTGCGTGACGGCTTGCATGCAGCCGTCACAGACCCGCTTACTGGGCTATATAATCGACGTTATGTTGAACCGCATTTGGCCCGCATGGCGGAACAGGCGCGCCTTTCACAATGCGAATTTGCCGTGATGATGCTGGATATTGACCACTTCAAGTCGATTAATGACCGCTATGGTCACGCGGCAGGAGACAAGGTTCTTGTGGAAATTGCCGACCGGTTGCGCGAAAATTTGCGCGCAATTGACCTCGTGGCGCGGATTGGTGGCGAGGAATTCATGGTCGCAATGCCCAACGCCAATAACGAGCAGGGCCAATTCGCGGCTGATCGGTTACGTCGACTAATCTCATCACGCCCGTTTACACTTGGGCCTGACCTTCCTCAGCTGAATGTCACCATGTCAGTCGGCGTTGCTATTGGCGGGCTTCAACGGCTGGATCGCATTCAAATTGACACAATGTGGAATCAAGCTGACGAGGCGCTTTATGCAGCCAAGTCAGCCGGTCGTGATACTGTCGCAATGAGCGAACGGCTTGCATCCTAGCGTTTATCGCGTTCTAATTTATCAGCAAGCTCTGCTCTCTCGGACGCAGACATAGCCGCCAGATGCGCGACAAAAGCAGTCTGCGCATTCAGCTGAACGCGCGTTGACCTATTCCGCAACTCACCGATTAATTCTGTAAGCATGACAGGGTCAAATGGGTCTGCGCGCAATGCCTGTGCGATTGCATCAAACTGCATTTGCCGAGCATTCCGCGATAATGGTCGCGGTCCGTTGCGACGCATTTCTGCACTGATTGCCCGTCGATCGTCACGGTCCAGAACACGCCCCAAAGGTCCAAATTCAAATGACATCCGTTGTGGTGGCCCATCGTTGCTGCGCCCAGATAAGGCAAGGCCAGCAACAGCCCCAACCACGGCCACATTCAGCGCAAGTGATGCAACCAGCACAATGCGCACAAGAGAACGAGGTTTAGATTTTTTATTATCCATCAAGAAGGCTTTCCGAAAAGTAATCGCTGCTGTCGCTAAACAAATCAATTGAAACAGGAGATCCAATAAGATCAGCAGTCCATGTTGTCACGGACGCGGGTGGGGCAACGCCGACCCAAATCCCGGCAATACCTGCCATCGCCAACCCACCTACAGACGGCCAACCGCCAATCAATTCCACAAATATAGACCAAAGGCCCTGTTTGGGCGCCACTACCGGTTGCACAAGCATATCAGCAGCATCTGCCAAAACACGCGCCATCAGGTCATCAGGCACCGCAGGCGATTGCGTGCGCACCTGCGCAAAAATGTCATCAATCATATCGCTATCAGATTTAGTCATCATCATATCCTAACTCAGCTTTGCGCCCTTGCAAAATGTCCGTCAATGCCCGTTTGCCACGTGCGGTCAAACTTTCGACGGACCGCAGGCTAATATCCATGATTTCAGCAATTTCTGGGTTGGACAAACCCTCGAGATGGCGCAGCGATACTGCTTGTGCCTGCCGTTCTGGCATTTGGGCCAGCGCATTTGAAAGTGCTGAAAACCGTGCTTTGTCTTGTAACTGCCCCGGCGCACTGCGCTGTGGATCGATAGGTTCCGCAATCTCGTCGAGCGGAACATTGCGCCGCTTGCGCAGACGGTCGGTGCATAAATTTGCCGTAACGCGGTACAACCATGTAGTTACCTGCGCCTCGTCCTGACGCCAATCGGGGGCTATTTTCCAAAGTCGCATCAACGCATCTTGCGCGACATCCTCTGCTTCGGCTCGGTCCGATAACATGCGCGTCGCTTGTGCCAAAACGCGTGGCAATACGCGCACCGTCAGCGCGCGTGCAGCATCCATGTCCCCTTGGGCATAGCCAAGCAGCAATGCGGCGTCGGGTGCGTCGCGCCAAGATCCCAGTTGGGTGGTCATAGGTTAATATCTTATCCACGTTCATCCATCACAGCAACGGATGAGGCACCAATGCGCCCCATCCTTTGGTTTATTAACCGCGGTCTTTGCCGCCTTTGTGGCCATGCCCGCCTTTGTGCCCACGCCCGCCGCGCTTTTCAGCGGCAGCATCAAATTCGGCCTCAGAAATTTCACCATCATCATCGGTGTCAGCCCGTGCAACCATGCGGTCCGCATCTGGTCCACGGCGGGTCATCTCGTCAGCCTGCAGTTCACCATCGTCGTTCTCGTCCATCCGAGAGATCATCCGCGCTGCGCGGCCGGTTGCATCGCTGTCGCGGGCCGCAACCATTTCTTCCAAGGACAAAGCGCCATTTCCATCGGTGTCCATCGCGTCAAAGCGAACTTGACCAGCGGCTTCGATTTCAGCCACGGTAAGCGTGCCGCTTGCATCTGTGTCCAATGTTGCGAAGTCAGGTGCGTTGCGTTGCGAGCCACGGCCCTCAGCGGAAACGTCCATCGCGGTCAAAGTCAGGCCTGCAGCAATTACGGCGATCAATACTGTCGATTTCATTTGGTATTCCTTTTGTAGGTTTGCGCATTGTTTGCGCTGTTGACCCTCCTTCAACGCAGCACCAAAAACTTTCCGTCGCAATTTTTTGGAAAAAAGTTTGATTACTTGCGGCATCGGGCCGCAAGTGGCGGCATCGGGCTTTCCAAATGGGCATAAAAGGCCCATCTACTCAAAAGCGTTGCATAACGAGGCCGCCATGACTGATCAGACTATTATCGACCGCCCATCGAAACCTGCCATGTGGCGCGGCTTGCGTCGCCGTTGCCCCAATTGTGGTGAAGGGAATTTGTTTGATGGCTATCTCAAGGTCGTGGACGAATGCCCAGTATGTGGCGAAGATCTATATCATCATCGCGCTGATGATGGCCCTGCATATCTGACGATCCTTGTGGTCGGGCATTTGCTTGCTGTTCTTATCCACTTCACATGGTCCAATTTTCGACCAGAGCCGATGGTGATGGCGACAGTGTTTAGCGTGATTTGTGTTGGGCTTTCGTTATATCTTTTGCCACGCATGAAAGGACTTGTTGTTGCAATCCAGTGGTCCAAAAAGATGCATGGGTTTGGCAACGGCTAATATGACACCCGACGCGCCCATTCGCGATGCCGCCACGATCATTGTCGTGCGCAACAGATTCACGGTACCGTCCGTATTGATGGGGCAGCGCGGCGCGACAGCTGCATTTATGCCCGGTAAATTCGTGTTTCCAGGCGGGGCAATCGACCCAAACGATGCGGAGATAACAACAACCGCCCTCCCTGTAGCCTGCGCATCGCGCCTTTCAGATCGATCGACCTTATCTCCCACCGCGATTGCTGCAGCCGCAGTAAGAGAGCTGTGGGAGGAAACGGGGCAGGTTTTAGGGCACGCTGCACCTTGGCCCACACCGCCGCAAGGCTGGCGCGGGTTTGCTGCCACGGGTCACATTCCAAACGCCGCGGCTCTGATATTTTTCTTTCGCGCTGTGACACCAACCGGTGCACCCCGCCGGTTTGACGCGCGGTTTTTGTTGGCGGACGCAGACGATCTTTGCACCGATCCCGATGATTTTTCAGGTGCCGAAGATGAGCTGTCACATTTGCAATGGGTGCCGTTGGCCAAGGCACGTGACTTTGACCTGCCGTTTATCACCCAAGTCGTGCTTGCTGAATTGATGGGCTACTTGCCAAAAATCGGACCGCCCAAATCGGTCCCATTCTTTGCGAATGACGACGAACAGCATCTGGTGCATCGGTTGGATGGTGCATCACCGCTTTAGGCGACAAGCACCAAAAGAACGATGCTTGCTGTCAAAACCAGCAAGCCTTGCCATTCGCGTGGACCGATCTTTTCGCCAAAAACGAACGCGCCAATCACCAGCGAGAATAGTAACTCGATCTGCCCAAGCGCATTCACATAAGCCACATTTTGCAAGGTAAATGCTGTGAACCAGCACAGTGATCCGACCATGGACGCAAGCCCGACAAGCCCAGCAACCCGCCATGCCCGCAACACGCGCATGATCTCTCCACTTTCACGCCAGACCAACCAAACAGTCATAACCGCCGTTTGGAATGCGGTGACAAAAGCCAATGTTATCAAAGCACGGTACAGCACATCACCGTCTGCGATAGACAACGATGCGCCACGGTATCCATTGCCCGAAAAGCCAAACATCAGGCCGGACATCAGGCCAAGCGCCGTCCCCTTGTTCAACACACGTTTCAGCCAAGGACCTTGTGCTTTGGGCGGATCAGACAATAGCAACACACCAACCAATCCGATCAAAATAGCCCCCAAGGCGGGCAGGCTAATGACATCACCAAGCACCGCAAACCCGATAAGCGCACTTAGCAAAACTTCGGTTTTCTTAAATGTAATCCCAACGGCAAAGTTTCTGTGCATGAACAACGCCACCACACAAACCGTCCCTAGAATTTGGGTGACGCCTCCCAATATTGCATAGCCAAAAAACTGGATGGGCACATTTGGCACGCCCTGCCCCGACATCGTCGCATAGGTCCACGCGACCAATGCCACGAGCGGTGCCGAATATACAAACCGCGCAAATGTCGTACCGGCGGTGGACAGATGCGTGGTCTTTAACTGCTTTTGCAGCATAAACCGCAGGGTCTGTGCCAAGGCTGCGCCAAGCGTGATCGGTATCCATAATTCCATGACCGCTTTTACCGCGCCTCTGGCCGCTTTTGCCAGAGAGGATGCGCAACAGGATCTTTTCTGTGCCACGCATAGGCACGCATAATCGCACCATAAGACGGGTAAACATAGCCCCCATTGCGTCGCAAATAGTGATCTTTATTAGTACGGTAAAGTTGCGGTAACTGGTACCATGGTACTTTGGGATGCATATGATGAACGACGTGTAAGTTATTGTTCAAAAAAAGAAACCCAAATAACCCTCCCCTTTCAACAATCACACTGCGATGGGATGCCCGCGCAGCAGGTTGATGTTCTAAAAACGTGCGGAGCTTTAGGATAGATAACGCCAGATAAACCGCAAAACCATATGTCCAGAGTGACAGCGGGCTGGTGCTTACAAGCCAAAGCACACCAACCACAGCAGGCAAATGCCCAAGCCATTGCCGCATAGTTGCCGGCGTCCGGTTGCGCCATTCGCCCAAGACAAACGTGACCAGCCCGATCACAGGACCAATGATCAACCGCCCAAGCAAAGTATTGTTCAACAACAGCATGCCTTGCATCAGTCGCGATAATTTATCCCAAACCACCGGATCAAGGAAATTGGTCTCGGGGTCATCGTAAGGATCCGTCAACGACGCATCTTGGTGATGAGCTAGATGCATGTCGCGAAACCGTGTGAACGGAATGACAACCGACAAAGAGAACCAGACCAATGCCATGTTTTTACGTGAACTTTTAAAAGGATGCCCGTGCAAAACCTCGTGTTGCAGCGATGCCTGCAAGGCAATCGTGGTCCCTAAAAGCGGACTAGCGATCCACCAAGGCTCTACGAAAAGCAGCGCGCCCCAAGCCGCGTAGACGACGATAATAAGCGCAAGCGTTGGCCAAGCGAATTTGTGTTTCATAGGTCTGCCCTATCCCACATTAAACCATATGCGCAGTCAGACAGTAGTTCACAAATATCCAGTTAAGTGACAAGCTTCACTAATGGTGACAAATATTGACAAAAATGCGCGTGCAGCCCTATTCCGCAGCAGGCTGGCAACGGCGATCGCACTTGCTGGATCAAATCAAAGCAAACTGGCACGACAGGCAGGTGTAGATCGATCGACATTATCCCAACTTCTTAAAGACACAGGTGCGCGGCTTCCCAATGCTCAGCTTGTTGCCGAATGCGCCGCCGCTTTGGGCGTCAGCGCTGATTGGCTTTTGGGCTTGTCAGACCGCCCCGAGCAAGCCGCGAATTTGGTCGCGGCATCCATGTCGATGACCCAAGCCCCTCGCGCACTAATTGATGACGCGATTTTTGGATGGCACCAAGAGGCAGAAGGTTACAAAATCAGGCATGTCCCCGCCGGTCTGCCAGATATGCTCAAAACCGATGCAATGTTGCGGTGGGAATACGAGCCATCGCTTGGCAAGACGACGGATCAAGCGGTCGGTGCCAGCCGTGACCGATTAGAATGGATGCGTCAGGCACGGTCCGACTATGAAATTGCATTTTCTGAATGCGAATTGACCAGCTTTGCGCGTGCCGAGGGGTACTATACTGGCGTACCCATTGCATTGCGTCGTGCGCAATTGGAATACCTGCGCGATTTGAACACGCAATTATACCCATCACTGCGGCTTCATTTGTTTGACCAACGGCAACTATTTTCAGCGCCTGTCACTGTCTTTGGGCCGCTGTTAGCCGTGATCTATTTAGGCCAGAACTATCTGGTATTCCGTGATCGCGACAGGATTGCAGCAATGACGGATCATTTTGATGTACTCGTCCGCGCAGCATCAATTCCATCACGGGGTGTCGGGCCGTTCTTGAACACATTGCTTTCGGCGTTATCCTAGACCTTTGGGTCGGGGTTTTCCGTGTGACCATCGACTGAAATGACCTGCCCTGACACGCTCCGAGAAACATCCGTACCAAGGAAAACGGCCATGTTTGCGATATCTGTGGCGTCAACAAAGCTGCGCATTGATGTCCCTGCTGCGTAGCCTTCATAGACTTGATCACGGGTCATGCCCTTGGCTGCCGCTTCGCGTGCAAGCACACCTTCCATCCGGTCGCCCTCAACAGCACCGGGACAAATTGCATTCGCACGGATGCCAAACGGTCCCAACTCCATCGCGGTGGTCTTCATCAGACCGATGATAGCCCACTTTGCGGCTGCATAAGGTGCGCGGTTGGGATAACCATATATCCCCGCGGTCGAAGACGTGTATATGATCGCCCCCTTACCCGCAGATTTCATCAGCGGGGCTGCGTATTTGGTGGCTAAAAACGCACCCTCCAAATTTACAGAAACACAGGCGCGCCAGTCATTCAGATCCACATCTTCAATCGCCGCAGTTGGCCCTGCGATGCCGGCGTTTGCGCAAAGCACATCAAGCCCACCAGCCGCGGCGATCTGCACAAATAATGTAGCAACGGCCGGTTCGTCATTTGCACTGACTTCATGGCAGCGCCACGCATCCGGCAAGGCGTTCAGGGCATCGGTATCAATGTCCGTCACCCAGACTTCAAACCCAGCGTCTGCATAAGCCTGCGCCATTGCGCGCCCGATACCGGACGCGCCTGCGGTGATCAACGCGCGGGTCACTTAACGCCGACCGCCTTGCCAGCCCCTTCAGGCGTTGGTAATTTGGCATGGGCATCTGCGATCTGACCCAACTTGGCTGCAATCTCAGGCGCTGGATTAGAGGCGCGGCGCGTTGCAAGGTCGACGTGAATCATCATGTGTTCACCCGTCGCCAAAAGCCGTTCATCCGCATACATCCGGTGGAACAGCCGCATCTTTTTTCCAGCCCCACCAAGGACTTGGGTATCAATGTGAATGCGCGTGCCAGCGTGGACTTCGTCTAAGTGTCTGATGTGGGTCTCGGCGGTGAAATAGCTGCCCCCTTTGGCAATATAATTCGCATCGCAGCCCACGATTTCCATCAGCCGGTCAGTCGCATCACCAAAGGCCTGTAAATACCGCGCCTCGTTCATATGCCCATTATAGTCGGTCCAATCCAACGGAATGGCACGGCGAATAGTTTCCAACGGCGCGGACGCATCAGCAGGCATCACGGCTGGTTGCCGCAGGCGGACATCTTGCGCATTTAGCAACGCGCCCGCGCCAAAGTCTTGCGTCTTAAGCCCACGCAAGATTGTCACAAGATTATTGTCGCGCGTGCGTTCCAATTCGCGAATGGTCATATGGCCCGATTGGGCATCAGACTGACCTGCGATCGTATCGATCAATTCCTCTGTCAATTCAGGCACATCCATCAACTTGGTCCATGGCCACGACAGGCAAGGGCCAAATTGCTCAATAAAGTGGCGCATTCCCGCCTCGCCGCCCGCAATGCGGTAGGTCTCGAACAACCCCATTTGCGCCCAGCGCAAGCCAAACCCATAGCGGATCGCGTTGTCGATTTCTTCGGTCGTGGCGATCCCGTCTTTGATTAGCCAAAGCGCCTCGCGCCACACGGCCTCTAGGAAGCGGTCAGCAATATGCGCATCGATCTCGGCGCGGACATGCAGTGGATACATGCCAATACTGGTCAAAATATCGCTTGCCCTGCTCACCATCTCGGGCGCGTTTTGGTCCGTTGGAACCAATTCAATCAGAGGCAAAAGATAAACAGGGTTAAACGGGTGGGCGACCACGATCTGTTCGGGGCGCGTCGCACATCCCTGCAATTCTGACGGCTTAAATCCAGACGTAGACGACCCGATAATCGCATCAACCGGACAATGTTCCTGCAAGGTCTGATAAACTTTGCGCTTCAACTCCAGACGTTCAGGCACGCTTTCTTGGATCCAAGCAACGCCGTCCACAGCCTCCGACATGATGTCATGAAATGACAACGTCCCTTCTGCGGGAAGATCAACATCAGACAAGCCGGGCAAAGACCGCCGCGCGTTGTCTAAAACTTCACCGATTTTACGCTGCGCATCAGGGTCAGGGTCGAAAACCCGAACATCCCAACCCATCAACAAAAACCGTGCAGCCCAACCACCACCAATGACCCCGCCGCCGATTATGGCTGCCGATTTACCCATCGTGTTCTCCTTCAGACTTGAGTTTTTAGGCGTCAGACGCTGCTGCATTTGACGCCGGATTGTCAAACTCGTCCGCTGGTACAGGCGCACGAATAACATTGGGATCACACGCAACCATCGGGCTGCCGCTGTCACGAATGATCAGCCCGCCGCGCGCGCGGCACTGCTCGAACGTCATAGACGACCCAATCACGAGGAACTCGCGAAAGCCCCCGCTTCCACCAGCACTGCCGCCACCAACGGCTGCTGACATTGCGGCCTCGTCACATGCGGCCAAAGCCAATACACATCCAAAAATATAACGCTTCATTGCGGCACCTCCATTAATCGATCTAAATCATAGCCGTTAAAATCCAAAACTTCACGTGCTGCATTCAACCGGTCGGCTGGAATCTGCGGATCTCGGTTTAATATCCAGCCTGATTTTCCGTTTGGAGCCCCAACAACAGCCGTGCGGTATCCCTCATCGACCCAAAGCACCCAGTAATCAGATGCCCCAAATGGGACAGACGGGAAGCTAACCTTTAAGCGTGCAGGACCTACAATCTCGGCAGTGCCTTCGATCCGGCTTTTGACAGACCCATCGGGGTTGCGACAAATGTTCAGCACCGAAATCGCACCATCATCTCGCATACCGTAAGTTGCGGTCACGCCAACACACCCGCGCTCAAAGAAAACCGGATAGCGGGCAACCTCGTACCAAGTCCCAAGGTATTGCGTGGGATCAAACACGGCCTTTGATGCGATTGGCACGTCTAAATCGCGGTAAACTTCGCCAAACCCACCAATCTGTTCGCCCTCAAACGGGGCCGAACACGCCGCAAGGAATGCAACTGCCCAAAGCGCTCTCATTTCGCGACCGGTGCGCGCTTGGTCAAACCAAGCTTTTTGCGGACGGCATCCGGCCCAATCACCCGCGCCCCAAGGTTTTCGACAATACCAGCAGCGCGTTCGACCAATTGTGCGTTCGTCGCCAGCACACCACGGTCGAGCATCAGGTTGTCTTCTAATCCAACACGGACATTCCCGCCAGCCAACACAGATGCGGCCACATATGGCATCTGTGACCGACCTAAACCAAACGCACTGAACGTCCAGTCGTCTGGCACATTGTTAACCATCGCCATAAACGTATTGAGGTCGTCAGGCGCTCCCCAAGGCACTCCCATGCAAAGCTGAACAAGCGCGGGGCTGTCCAAAACGCCGTCCTTGACCAACTGTTTCGCATACCAAAGGTGGCCAGTATCAAATGCCTCGATCTCAGGCTTCACACCCAAGGCCGTCATCATCTGACCCATGGCGACCAACATGCCAGGCGTATTAGTCATAACATAATCTGCTTCAGCGAAATTCATTGTGCCGCAATCAAGGGTGCAAATCTCTGGCAAACATTCGGCAATATGGGCCACCCGTTCAGTCGCCCCAACCATATCAGTGCCAGCAACCGTCGGAAACGGCGCCTCAATTCCACCAAAGATAATGTCGCCACCCATGCCTGCCGTCAGGTTCAACACAACATCCACGTCAGCGTCACGCACGCGGTCTGTCAGCTCTCGGTACAACGCAAGATCACGGCTCGGCGCACCTGTTTCAGGGTCACGCACATGGCAATGCACAATCGCGGCACCAGCTTTGGCAGCATCAATCGCACTTTCTGCAATCTGCTTGGGGGACCGTGGCACATGCGGGCTTCGGTCCTGCGTGCTACCTGATCCGGTAACGGCGGCGGTGATAAACACCTCACGGTTCATTTGCAGCGGCACGACGGTCCTCCCAGATAATCTGATGAGACGTTCTGCGATTCTTTAAGCAAGCGCAAGACGACGCCAGATTTTTTCGAGCCCAAATATATCCACAGGAAGTTACCCCATTGACCAGGCCACCGACCATCTGCGTTTAGCCAATCAAAATGTAATGCGCGCGTGCGCGCCCCTTTTAATAGGGCATCGGATTGGCACGGTGCGCTTGATCAATATCAGCCAAAACGTCAGCAGAGAGTTCCAAATCACGTCCTTCCAAAAAATGGGCCAATTGCGCCGCTGTAGTTGCCCCAAAAATCGCAGAAACAGCAAATGGCCGCGACCGTTGCCACGCCATCGCCATGTGCACCGGATCGATACCGTGCTTGATTGCGACATCTAAATAGGCCTGAACCGCAGGCAATGTCCGTGGTGTCATACGCCCCCCGAGATTGCCGCCGATTGATAAACGGCTACCGACGGGCACCGCATTATTTTGATACTTGCCCGTCATCAAACCCGCCGCCAAAGGTGAGAACGACAAAAGCGTGACGTCTTCGTTCACAGCCATCTCAGCCATGTCCGTGTCGTACAATCGGCACAACAGTGAATATTCGTTTTGGACAGATGCCATGCGCGGCAATCCTGCTGCCTCGGCGCAATCGACCCATTTGGTCATGCCCCACGCGCTTTCGTTCGACATGCCAATATTGCGAATTTTCCCTGCTTTCACAGCCTTTTCCAATGCCCCCAATACGTCCATCATATGGTCCAAGGTTTGCTGCCTGTTCTGGCCCGACGGATCATAAGTCCAGTTTTGCCGGAACATATAAGACCCGCGCATCGGCCAATGCATCTGGTACAAATCAATGACATCCGTTTGCAGGCGGCCAAGCGACGCATCAATCGCGCCTGCCATCATCGCCCCATCATAGCCTTTTCCATCGCGAACCCAGCCTGGATTATCACCCGAAACTTTGGTCGCGATCACAAGGTCATTGCGGCGACCTGTGGCCTTAACCCATTCCCCAATCACACGTTCCGAATTGCCAACTGTTTCGGCTGCAATCGGATTAACAGGATACATCTCAGCCGTATCCGTAAAGTTCAGCCCAGCATCCAGCGCCATATCAATCTGTTTGTGCGCATCGGCTTGCGGCGTTTGATGACCAAACGTCATTGTGCCCAAGCACCAGTCAGAGATTTGAATATCAGTACGGCCAAGCGGGATCATTTTCATCTGGGGAAAACCTTTCAAATATGTTGTGGAGAAACTAACGCCCAGAACACCAAGAGCAAGGGGGCACAATACGACATTGGGTGTCGGATTTCACATTGCGCGCCTTAGACCACAGGCGCAGGGTCGCAACATGCGTATGCTCATTTCATTCGGATCGCTGTTTTTGTCAGTCGCACTTTTGCAACTTTCATCAGGGGGTGTTGGCCCGCTTGATGCGCTGACAGGGCTGTCCGCCGGGTTTAGCAATGGCCAAGTCGGGTTCTTAGGATCGGCGCATTTCTTTGGCTTCTTCATCGGATGTTGGTGGGCCCCGCGCCTGATGGGCACTGTCGGACACAGCCGCGCTTACGCGAGCTTTACCGCGTTGGGGGCTATCGGGTTGGCGGCCCATGTTTTGGTCACTGATCCGGCTTATTGGGCCATATTCCGCATCGCGTCAGGCATTTGCGTTGCAGGCTGCTATACAGTGATCGAGGCATGGTTGCAGGCGAAAGTCACCAACGAGACACGCGGACGCGCCATGGCAAGCTACCGCGTTGCAGATATGGGCGCGTCATTCGCAGCTCAGTTTATGATTGGCGCTTTGGCCAATATGGAAACCTACATCGCCTATAATATTCTGACGATCCTGTGCTGCGCATCGCTTTTACCTCTGACGCTTACGAAGGTGCAACAGCCCACAACCCCTGCGACAACACGGCTGCGCCCGCTGCTTGCATGGAAGGCATCACCGCTCGCAGTGGCCGGTGTATTGGTTGCGGCACTGTCTAGCGCATCATTCCGGATGGTCGGTCCAATTTACGGTCAAGAAGTGGGATTAGCGGCCAATCAAATCGGATACTTTTTGGCAGCCTTTGTGGCGGGCGGTGCCATTGCGCAATATCCAATGGGATGGCTCGCTGATAAATATGACCGGCGCTGGGTGCTGATTGGTCTATCAATCGCGGCCATTGCGTCATGTACACTCACTATTTGGTCGGCTCAGATGGGAACAACTGCTGTGATGTGGTCTGCTGCCTTGTTCGGGCTTACGACATTTCCAGTGTATTCCGTAGCAACAGCGCACGCGCATGACTTTGCGACCGCTGACCAGCGGGTCGAATTATCTGCGGCGTTGATGTTTTTCTATGCGGTTGGGGCGATTGCAGCACCATACACGACATCGACCCTAATCGCGGCATTCGGACCAAGTGCCCTTTTCACGTTCATCTCAATAGGTCACGTCGGTTTGGTCGTATTCGGCCTTAGCCGGATGCGGGTGCGCGCCGCCCCATCAGAGCGGACGCGCTATATTTATGCACCGCGCACCAGCTTCGTCATTGGACGTTTGCTGGGACGGTCGCGTGATCGCGATCAGAAAGAATAGATCGCTGCCAAACGTGTCGTTGTGACGTTTGTACCGTAATCGTCCAT
This sequence comes from Yoonia sp., assembly GCA_047629435.1. Classification (GTDB taxonomy): domain Bacteria; phylum Pseudomonadota; class Alphaproteobacteria; order Rhodobacterales; family Rhodobacteraceae; genus Yoonia. The sequence continues at coordinate 263,899 of JBLHXF010000001.1, forward strand.
CATATCGCGCATGATTTCGGCCCGCACATCAAGCGCAGCAGTGACTGGCACTTGCGCGCCGATCCCATAGTTGTACCCAGTGAATGTATCCGCACCAGCATCATAGCGGGTGCCACCGATGCTGGCCAAAGCAGTTACACCGCCAAAGTCGTAAGCACCAATCAGACGCAAGCGGGCCGTATCATAGTCACCACCAAAAGTAGCCGATGCGCCGTACTCGACCTCCGCACCAAACGACAATGTGCCAACGTCATAAGATACACCCGCCATCAAAGACGCCGCTGTTTGGTCGTCGCCTGCGTGGGGTTTACCGTAGTCGAATGCCACACCTGCATAGACATCTTGCGCATGTGCCGCACTGCCGGTCATGGCCACGGCCAGTGCAATTGCTGAAATTTTCATGTTTAGCCTCATTATTTTTATTCTGCTCTATGCCGATAATATGCTCCAGCATTGGGTTTTTCTACCCCTGCATGGCCATGGCGTCTGGCAACCAGCGGAAACCCCCGTTAAAACATCACAAACCTACAAGGAAGTTTCCCAAATGGCCCGTCACCTGATCACCTCTGCCATTCCGTATATCAACGGGGTTAAACACCTTGGAAACCTTGTCGGCAGTCAGCTTCCTGCCGATCTTTATGCGCGGTATTTGCGTATGCGTGGCCACGAGGTGTTGTTCCTTTGTGCGACAGATGAACACGGCACCCCTGCGGAATTAGCGGCGGCAAAAGCGGGTAAACCCGTGGCTGACTACTGCGCTGAAATGCACGACGTTCAAGCCGACATTGCAGCTGGTTTCAAATTGTCGTTCGACCATTTTGGCCGCTCGTCCAGCCCGCAGAACCATGCATTGACCCAAGCCTTTGCAGGCCGATTGTCTGACATGGGTCTGATCCGTGAAGTCACGGAAGAACAAGTTTATTCCAACGCAGACGGTCGGTTCCTGCCCGACCGTTATATCGAAGGCACCTGCCCCAACTGCGGCTTTGAAAGCGCGCGTGGTGACCAATGCGATAATTGCACCAAACAGCTGGACCCGACCGATTTGATCGATGCGCGGTCCACAATTTCGGGATCAACCGATCTGGAAGTTCGCGAAACCAAGCATCTGTACCTGCGCCAATCTGCGTTGAAAGACGACATCGCCGCATGGATCGACACCAAAACCGATTGGCCGATCCTGACCACATCCATAGCCAAGAAATGGCTAACAGATGGTGACGGCCTGCAAGACCGCGGCATTACGCGTGACCTTAGCTGGGGTGTGCCGGTCAAAAACGGCGACGCCGATTGGCGAGGCATGGAAGGCAAGGTTTTCTATGTCTGGTTTGATGCCCCCATCGAATACATCGCCTGTGCCCAAGAATGGGTCGATGCGGGCAAAGGCACCAACTGGGAACGCTGGTGGCGGACGGATCAGGGCGCGGATGACGTGACCTACACCCAGTTCATGGGCAAAGATAACGTCCCATTCCACACGCTTGGCTTTCCTGTAACGATCATGGGCATGAAAGAAGACTGGAAACTCGTCGATTTCATAAAATCGTTCAACTATCTTAACTATGATGGCGGCCAATTCAGCACATCGCGCGGACGCGGCGTGTTCATGGACCAAGCATTAGAGATTTTGCCCGCAGATTACTGGCGCTGGTGGCTGTTGTCGCACGCACCAGAATCCCAAGACGCTGAATTCACATGGGAAAACTTCCAGACAGACGTGAACAAAGACCTTGCTGACGTACTGGGCAACTTCGTGAGCCGGATCACTAAATTTTGCCGATCGAAATTCTCTGAGGCAATTCCAGACGGCCCAGCTTACGGCCCTGCCGAAGATCAGTTGATTGCAGACCTAACGGCCAAACTAGTCGATTACCAAGGCCACATGGACACCATGGAAGTCCGCAAATCTGCGGCAGACTTGCGTGCCATTTGGGTTTTGGGTAACGAATATCTGCAATCTGTGGCCCCATGGTCGACGTTCAAAACCGACCCCGATCAAGCAGCGATGCAAGTGCGCATGGGTCTAAACCTGTGCCGTCTATATGGTGTCTTGTCCGCGCCGTTCATCCCAGATGCAAGCGCAGATATTTTGGCCGCAATGAATGCGCAGGACGCCGAATGGCCCGATGATATCGCCGCAGCGGTGTCCGCCTTACCAATTGGCCATGCCTTCACCGTACCTGACATCACGTTCCGCAAAATCACAGATGATGAACGCGCCGCCTGGGCAGAAAAATTCGCAGGCACGCGAGATTAAGACTTTTTGACGAGAATAGTCAGGCCCATAACCCCACTATAAATCTGTTATTGGATAACACCGTAACCCTGTTAGGATGGACTATGTGTTTCTTAACCGGGTGAGTGTTTTTATGCCAAAATTATGTGCCGCTGCTTTGACAGCTCTGACAATTTCAACTTCTGCAAATGCTGCAACGTGTGGCAACGATGCGGGCGGGTTTAATCAGTGGAAGCAACAGTTTTCAGCAGAAGCCGCCGCAGCGGGTGTTGGTCAACGCGGCCTTCAAGCTTTGGCAGGAACCTCATATGCGACGCGTACTATTAGCGCGGACCGCAATCAAAAATCGTTCCGATATTCGCTCGAAGACTTTATGCGCATTCGTGGGGCAGACACAATTGTGGCCCAAGGCAAACGCCGCATTTCGCGCGACACAGCATTCTTTGCATCGCTTGAGGCTGCGTATGGCGTGCCTGCGTCTGTAATTGTTGCCATTCACGGCATGGAAACTGGTTTTGGCAACTTTATGGGTGATGCAAATGTCATATCGGCGATTTCAACCCTCGCCTACGACTGTCGCCGGACCGAATTTTTTAGCGGCCACGCAATGGCAGCCCTTCAGCTTGTCGATCGCGGCAGTTTGTCTGCCAATACAGTCGGCGCAATGCACGGCGAGATTGGCCATACTCAGTTTCTGCCAGGAAATGTTATGCGTTACGGTGTGGATGGCGATGGCAGCGGCACTGTTGATTTAACAAACCTGACAGATAGCTTGGCATCGACAGCCAATTTCTTACGTCAAAAAGGCTGGCGCCCTGGGGCGGGATACCAGCAAGGCCAGCCAAACTTTACGGTGATTCAAGAATGGAACGCAGCTGGCGTGTACCAGAAAGCCATCGCAATTATGGCGGGACGCATTGACAGCTAGGACATAACTTTCGCGCCAAAGTGACTGGTAGGATAATATTCTTGCCAGTCACGTCACAAAATACGAATACATTTCACCGTCAATGTTTAAATTGTTTGGACCAAATCACAGTGCTATACAGGTGTTTTACTGGCTTGAATTGTTAAAAATAACAACATGGTCACTATATTCCAACGGGTGCAGCCCAATATGGTTTGCTAGGAGCAACGAAGAACGACGCTTTGTCCACGGCGATTATGGCGCACAATTCACGCATAATAAGCGATCATGGCTTGCTGCTAAAACATGATCGGAAGGCCTGCATCCGCTGCTGTGATCGATAGTTTTCCCTTGCTCTCGAAACGCATTGGCCATGCAGAAATCCAACCTAAGGCCCGACGCAGCATATGCGGGTGTCTTTGACTGATCGGTACTCTCGACAATCTGCCCACAGAGATTTGGTGCCTAGAAGCCCGTAGTTCCTATGCCTTCGGAACGGACCATGAAGCGTTTCGTCAAGACGTAAAAACTTTGTCCGCTCAACCTGCTTTCGCCCCGGATATCAAATGACCATCCGCATGTTCTCGACTTCGAACGAATTCCTCTAGCAGGTCAATCGGCATCGGGTAGGCCAAACCATATCCCTGAAGCACATCACACCCCATCGACTTCACAATTGCAATATGGGCATCTGTCTCCACGCCTTCAGCCGTGACTTTCAAACCCATAACCTTACCCATACCGATAATTTGCTGCAACAAGCCTCTTGCTTGTTCAGATTCTACTATGGGCAATATCAAGCGCTGATCGACCTTCATCACATCTGGATTAAGCTTCATAATCCCCACAATAGAAGTGTGACCAGACCCAAAATCATCGATTTCAATCGCAACGCCAGCCTCTCTTAGGCGATCAACCTGAAAATGAAAAATGTCGGATTCTTCTTCGACAAGTACGGATTCAAGGATTTCAATCGCGATCGCGGGCCGATTTTCACCTAACCTTTCAATCGTTGAAATTAGCTCGCCACTCGTCAAACGCTCTGCCGTAACGTTGAACGATATCTGGGGAATAAAAATTCCAGTTTTATGTAGTCGCATGATCTGTTCAATAGCTTTTTCAAAGAGAATTTTGTCAATCTCAGGCATCAAAGACAATTGTTCCGCAACTGGGATAAAACTATCGGGTGTTAGCATTCCCAGACGTTTTGAAGGCCAGCGCGCTAGCACCTCAACGCCACAAATTGCATCAGTTTTTGCATCAAATTGCGGCTGAAAATATGGTTCAAATTCGCGGCGCTCAATAGCAACCCGCAATTCAAGGGCCATTTCGCGCCGGTCTTGGACCGTGCGATGCAATGCCTTAGTATAGATAGAAACTCTATTTCTGCCATTTTCCTTAGCCTCATAAAGCGCGGCATCTGCGCCAGCAAGAACGTCTTCTGCAGCTGTTACGCAGTCATCCGAACTGGCTATGCCAAAACTTGCGCCTATTTTTATTGATTTCCCTTCAAAACTCATCGGGTGTCGAATTTCGGATAATAACCGGGTACTTAGCTCGCCTGCTGTTTCGACAGATGCGCCAAAACCAAGCAGGATAACGAATTCATCACCACCTAGTCGAACAGCTAAGTCGGCGGGGCGGTCAATACGATTATTCCTGATGCACCGTGACAGAATATCTGCGACCTGACACAAAACGAAATCACCAGCAGCATGCCCCATATTGTCGTTCACGTTTTTGAAATGATCCAAATCAATACGGACCATCGTACCAACCTCGGCGTTAAAAGCACATCGTCCCTTAAGTGCGGCGTCAAGTGCTCTGCGGTTTGGTAGGCCAGTCAAAGAGTCGTGCATGGCCTGAAACTCGGTCTCATCCTTAGAGCGAATCAACTCTTCGCGCTGGTGCTTGGCATCGGTGATGTCACTGGCAAAAGACATGAAACCATAGGCGGCACCATCCTCGTCAGTTAAAGGCGTGATCGTCAACGAAATCCAATAGCGGTGCCCCGATTTATGAATATTTTCGATGATCGTCTTGATCGGCACCCCATCGCCGACCGAACCGAAACGCGCGTCTAATGACGGAGACGTCTTTCTTGCACCTTGTAAAAAATCGCATGGCCGCCGCCCTACCACTTCACAAAGAGTGTAGCCTGATAGCTTTTCAAAAGCTGGATTGGTCCATACAATTTTCTCTTCGAGGTCCGTTATTATAATTGAATCGCTCGCCAATCTGGCAACCGATGCCAATTCGTTGAGTTCTCGCTTTTGCTCTTGGAGCTTTAGGTGAGGCGCAATAATATGTCTGCGCCCCAAAATCGCAAGAGCGCCGCATGCAGTGAACATGACCAGTGAAATTGCGCCGATGGTTTTGAACAAAAGCTGACGCCCAGCCAGCGCAACGTGTTCGCGATCTGGAACAATTGAAACGATAAGATTGCTACTGGCAACAGCCGAATGCATCTCGTCCATGTCGTCCATTGAGGTGGGCGCAAGGTTTGCATCCATTACTGTCGCCGATCGTATGATGGGACTCGGTGGGAAAATATCGTCGATTAGGAGGTCCACTTTCCCGACAACAACACCTTCGGTAAATCCATTATTGCGGACAGGTGTCGCTATTAAGAGATAAAAAGACGGCCCGTCTTGTTGAAGTAAAACAGACTGTAATATCTCGCCATTTGGATCGATGATTGGCGCAATCAGCGAATTAATGTCTTCATTAGAGAACCTCGATTTTCCAGCATTGGTGATCTTCTGTTCGGCCAGCGACGTACCAAAAGCATCATAAAGCCCTAACCAAACCAGATTTTCTGGAACCTCTGCATCCGTCAGTAATAATTTCAAGATATCTGCGTTTTCGACATAGCCCATCGACACGGAAATGATGTCTTTCTGGCTGGCGACGAAGGCAAGAATTTGGCGATGCTGGTGCAAGATAATTTCGACATTGCGGGCGCTATCCTCAGCGCTTTTCTGGATTGCTTCGTTTTGCTGGTTTCTGAGAAATGGATTGGCCGTAGACCATAATGCCAGCCCTGCCACTAAAACGGCCATAGTCGTCACACCAAACAGAAGACTCCAAAACTGGCGCACCAACAGGGATGGGTCGCTCTTGAGGGTATGAAGCAAAATAATTTCCCGCACTATTGTGTTAAGCTGAGGCGGCCATCAGCTTCAAAAACCGCCATACAAAGATCGTCAAGACCAAGCGCCTCATGAGCATCCGGCGTTTCCGGGGTGTAGTGAAGGAATGGCGCAGAGTAAGATTTCAGAATACCGTGGATAGGTGCGTTCAGGTTTTCCAACGCCATGCGCACTGCGCGGCGTTTCGCTATGATATCCCCGCCCCATTCAGGGGTGGCACGTGCCTGTTTTATTGAGGCCATCAGGATGCGCGTTAAATCATACCCATGAACAAACCCCGTCGACGCCGGTATATCGTTCAGGGCCGCACCCCCGAGACCCGCGGCACGGACAGCATCTGATAAGATAGAACTGCCATCTGCCTGCTTCTGAAGTCCACAGGTTTGAAGTACGCGCAAATCAACTCCTTTTCGCGTTTCGTGTGATACTTGTTCTGCAAACGCTCCTCCCAAAATCCCCCAGTGACTGAAAATTCGAAGGTCAGGTGTGCGATTACTCAAGGCGTTGACAACCACTGCGCCGCTATCCCAATTGGCTAACAAAACTGCACAGTCAGCACCGGAACGCGCCACATCCTCGGCCAAAAGCTGGGCCGATGCTTCACCGATCGATGCTGAAAAAAAGCGCACAATGGCGATGCCTTCTGCGCGATTATCAAGACCTTCAGTGAGAGATGTGAAATTGGCCCGCCCCCACCCTGTATCGATCAATACCAGAGCTAAGTTTTTGCAATTTCCGTGATCCAGCGTTTCGCGAATGAAAAACGGCGCCGTTTTGAAATCATCAACTGACAGTCTGAAAATCCAGTTTTGATCACCAGCAGCGGAACGGGTTACTGGACCCGCCGCCGACCAGGGCAACAAAAGCAAAAGTTCATTTTTATTGATGAAATCTCTGTGAGTCAGATAGGGTGGGGAATGAAGTCCACCAATCATAACCAATGCCCTGTCGTTCTTTAGAAACTCTTTCATCGTACGGAAAGAACGCCTTACGTTTCCGCGATGATTTTTGGGGATAATTTCAATATCTGACCCAAAATCGGATTGGGACAATGCAGTGCTAACCCCCAATTCAATCGATTCTGCAGCGTCTCTACTAATTGAATAATCAGCGTCGATATAGATTTCGAATGTCTCAGCGGTCAGCGCACTAACCACAAAGAAATTGAGCATAAACGCCGTCCAAATTAGCTGCACCAAGTATTCTCCCGTCGGGTTGATGCTTGTCTAATACTGCTTTGCTTAATATCTGTTTAAATATGTCTCACGTTCGATTTCACCAACCATGTATGGTATATTCTGGACCCTATCCCGAGTGAACAGTGACGCCCATAATTGCACGCAAAACAGTTATTTCCCTTCACAGCATTTGAAGGCATCTAGGTCAGCAATCATTTGTTCGGGCAAGTTTGACGGGAGTGACCGGCAGAATTTGACACATCTGTCTAGACGAGACCGATGTGGGCTAAGTTTACAGCATGCACAAAAAAATAAACTTACAGCAAGTTCCTTTTTGTCAACACAAGCGGTTCGCACTGGCACTAAGAGCCATCAGGCTTGTTGCGCATTGCTTTCAAAGTCCAAAGTCTCAGTCGGTTTTCGGATACAAATCCGAAGCAATGGTGGCACTGTCAACAGCGTCAGAAATGCTGACATCGAAAGACCACCAACAACAACAGCGCCAAGACCTCTGTAAAGCTCTGACCCTTCGCCCGGAAAGATGATCAACGGCAGCATGCCCATCACGCTGGTCAAGGTCGACATAAAGATCGGCCTGATCCTGTTGCGCGTGGCTTCTTCAATCGCATCGACGGGATCCATGCCCTCTTCGCGAAGGTGATAAAGCGTTTGGTGCACGATTAGGATCGCGTTATTCACGACGATCCCCACAAGAATGATGAACCCTAGGAGGGTCAACATATCTAGCGGTTGTGTTTGATACGTGTTCAACAACGCCAATCCGCCTACACCGCCAGCCGCGGCAACAGGCACCGCAATCAAAATTACAAGTGGCAGCAAGAAGCTTTCGAACAGGATCGCCATAACAAGGAACACGATGATCAACGCCACGATCAAGTTAATCTGAATGGCCGACCAAGTCTGACTAAGTTGATCTGCCGTGCCCGATACGCTGAGCCGGATATCATTTGGCAACCCTTGCTGCTCAAGAACAGCAACCACTTGAGTCTCTAACATCTCGACGGCTTGTTCAAGCGGCAGATCATTGGATGGCCGCACCTCTAGGGTAACTGTGCGCAATCGCTCACGATGCCGGATTTCGGTTGGTCCGGCCGTGAGCACAACATCGGCGAGCGCCGACACAGGCACGATTTGACCACCGGGTGTAACAACGGGGTAGTTGCCAATATCTTGCGTACGCGCTGCCGCAGTGACTGATGGGTCCCCTTTAAGGACCAAATCCACACGGTCAGAGCCAATGGTAACCTGCGCGACCCGCAACCCATCGTTAAAGGCATCAACAGTCGCTGCCAGTGCAGAACTATCAAGTCCAGCGTCGGCCAACCGCAAACGATCAGGGATCAAACGGACTTCTGGCGCACCAAGTTCTAGACCAGGAATAGGTCGAAATTGATGCCCTTCGGAGCGCGGCAAGATCTGCGAAACGATCCCGGCGGCCTGCCCTGCAACCCCCAAGATAACCTCAAGATCCTGACCAGAAACATTCAGCTCGATCGTGCGTCCTCCGCCGACACCGCGCCCGAACAGGGACGGCTGCGTCATAAACCCGAACGTACCGGGTTCTGCAAATATCGGACGGCTTAGCACTGGGATCAGTTCGGCGGCACGACTTGGATCAACCGCCCCTGCCCCGACAAACGAATTGCCCGGTGTGGCCACGAAAAAGAAGCTATCAATCGCGGGCGTCCCATCTTCGGTCTGCAATTCAGGTGCGGCTTCCCACAACGGTTGTGCGACAGTTTCAATCCGCTGCGCAATCGTTTCTGTGGTCTCAAGGTTATAGCCCGGGGGCGGAATGATCAGGCCAAACACCAGATTGCGGTTACCTTCAGGCAAATACTCTAGCCGCGGCAAGAACGTCCAACTTGCAACGGCTGCACCGCCTGCAATCACGGCAACCATCATGATCCCCACAGACCGATACCGCACGGTCATCCGCACGTAAGCCATCACAGCATCGCGAAACGCTATGGCGACGTGATCGACGCCCCAAATGCGCATAGGCTTTTTGTTTTCTTCCAACAACAATCTGCTGGATAATGCTGGAATAACCGTGACAGCCACCAACAAAGATAACAGAACAGAGACCGAAATCGCCACTGCAATATCGCGGAACAATTGCCCCGCCTCAAGCTGCATAATCAGGATCGGAATGAACACAAGCACAGTGGTCAGCGCTGAAACTAAGATCGCGCCCCAAACTTGTTTGGCACCCAGATACGCAGCTTCACGCCTGCTGTGTCCAGCTTCGCGCAAACGAAAGATGTTTTCCAAGACGACAATGGCGGCATCCACAATCATCCCGATCGCGAAAGCAATGCCTGCCAATGAAATCACATTCAACGTTCGCCCAGTTAGCGCCATGACGACAAACGTCGCAACAATTGATACTGGGATCGCCAGCGATACGATCAGCGTGGCACGCGCACTGCGCAAGAATAACAGCAGGATAAACGCCGCAAGTGCGGCACCAATCCAAATATTCTGGATCACAAGATCAATAGCACCTTGGATATAGATCGTCTCGTCATAAACCTGTTCAGCGTCTAGCCCGACATCCGCCAGCGGACCCGCCTGCAACTCTCCCAGCACAGTGCGAAACTCTTCCATGACACTAATCACGTTGGCACCGGATTCGCGCACAACGTTAAACGCAAGGCCGGATTGCCCTTTGAACCGCAACCGGCTTGTCGCCTCTTTGTAAGCAAATGAAACTTCGGCGACATCCATGATCCGCACACGGCCCGCGCCACCATCCGCCACAGCAGAGCGAAGCACGACATTGCGGATCGCTTCTTCGGTATTCAGGCTGCTTTCCGTGCGGACAACATACCTGCGTTTGCCCTCGTCCACATCACCGGCCGAAAGCGATATATTTTCCGTGCGCAATATCCGCACGATTTCAGGCACTGTCAGGCCAAATCGGGACAACCGTTGCGGGTCAACAACAACCTGCAATTCGCGCTGCGTGCCACCAAAAACGTTAACGGCAGAGACGCCTTCGATGCGTTCAACGCGGTCTTTGATGACATCTTCTAAAAAGTCACCGTAAGTTGCCATAGCGCGGGTATTGCCGTCTTGCGCTGTCATCAAAACCCAAGCAATCGGGCTGTCATCTGCGCCCGACGTGTTCAACGTCGGCTCGCTTGCCTCGGCGGGATACCCGCCCACGCGGTCCAACCGGTTAGACACCAACAACAGCGACTGGCTCATGTCTGTGCCAACTGCGAATTCAAGCGTCACGGATGCACGCCCAGTACGCGACTGCGATGTCATGATTTCAAGACCGTCAAGACCGCGCAGAGTTTCCTCCTGCAGGTTTACGATCTCTCGCTCGATCTCTGACGGGGCGGCACCCGGCCAGCTGGTTTCTACAACGACAATCGGTTTGCGCACATCGGGGGCCAATTGGATCGGAATGCGTGATAGCGATAGCATGCCAAATAGGACCGCAATAAGGACAGCAGCAACGACAGCAACAGGGCGGTCGATGGAATATCGGATCAGGTTCATTGGCTAACCTCCACAACGGACGGCGCAATATCTTGACCCGGACGCAACCGTTCATTGCCCCGCACGACCACAAGGTCGCCAGCTTGCAGTCCGTCCAAAACTTCGTACCGATTGCCCACTGGAACGCCGATGGTGACGTTGCGCGGCTGCGCTTTATTTTCCACTGCTACAAAAACAGTCCAGCCACCACGGGCCTGCACAAGCGCGTCTTTTGGAACAGACAGCATTTCACGTGCCTCACCAACGGGAATATCCACGGTGAGCGATTGCCCAACAGCGACCAAAATTCCGTCCGCCATATTCGCGTTCGTAAATAGCACCGGACGGGTCCGCGTTGATGGGTCTTCAATCGGAAGCGAGGCGCGCATCATCAGCGATACTTCTTCCCCGCTGTCTGTCTGCGCGGTCATGACCGACCCCGCGCGCAACGCGTCAGCAAAGCGCGCGGGAACATTGGCCCGCACCTCAAACGCACTGGTGTCGAGCATACGGATGACGGGTGTGCCCGCTTGAATAAACGCCCCTGGAATGGTCAAAACTTCAAGGATTACACCAGAGAACGGTGCGACAATAACACTGCGAGCCAACTGATACTGCGCCTCAGCAAGGCGGGCTTCAGCCGTTTTCTCTCTTGCATCTGCCTCTGCAAGTAATGACCGAGCTTCGAACAGCTCAGCCTGCAAATCATCAAACCGTCCCTGACTAAACGACGCGGTGTCGCTTAGTGCTTGGATACGGTCAAAGGCGATTTGTGCCCGTCCAAGACGTGCGGCGGCGGTCGTGGTTCCGGCTTGTGCCTCTGCAATCTGGGCTTGGGATTGCGCCAACCGGATCGACAATAGCTCTGCATTTAGCTCGACCAGTGGATCACCTGCCGCAACACGGTCGCCGGCCAACACATTCATGCGGTCAACATTGCCCGATATACGGCCTGCAATTGCACCATCTCTGGCGGTCACGACCTCAGCAAAAACAGGAACTGTTTCGGCAAAGACCTGTTGCTCGACTGACTGCACGCCAACTGCGGAGGCCCGGCCTTGCGCCAGCGCACTTTGCGCCAAAATCGCCACCAATACTACGAATGCATATCTAAAATTCATCACCCAGAGCTCCCCTAATCTTTCTTAGGTAGCGCTCAGACGGAATAAGCAACGAAACAGAACAGAAAATCAGCGAACCTTCGGCGTGAAACCCTATGAATGGCGCCTAACGGCATCTTCAACAGCGCGGATTGACTGGCGGATATCATCCGACGTCGTGCGGTGATTGACAAGTGCGGCGCGCAGGCACGGCTTATCCTTGATGAACGTCGTCGAGAAGACAGCATCACCGCTTATCTGAAGTTCGGCCGCGATTTTATTCACGTCACCATGTGCTACGTAGAAACAACACACATTTGAAGACACTGGGAATGACAATTCCAACACGTCAGACGCTTCAACGAGGTCCGCCATCAGCAACGTCTGTTTGCAGTTGTCGGTAATTGACGCAGAAAACGCATCCGTTCCGATAGATTTTATCGCCGTCCAAACTTTCAGCGCTCTAAACCCGCGCGACAATTCAAGGCCGTAGTCACAGAACCAAAGATCGCCGCCGCCAAGCCCCTCTTCTTGTTGTTCCAAATAGTTTGGGCGCGACGTGAACGTGTCAAAATGAAGGGTCCGATCGTAGATCATGCAAGCACCGCAATCATACGGTACCGACATCCATTTATGGAAATCACAGGAAATGGAATTTGCCCGTTCCATGCCGTCTGTCAGGTGCTTCCAGGGTTGATCGGCTAGTTTTGCCCAAAACCCGAACGCGGCATCCACATGGAACCAAATATCTTGCGCGGCACAAAAATCTGCAACAGCGTCCAGATTATCAAACGACCCTGTGTTCACCGATCCAGCTGTCCCGATAACAGCCAAGGGGACGCGGCCCACTGCTTGGTCTTCTGATACTGCCTGCGCCAATGACGCGATATCCATGCGCATATTTTCGTCGGTATCAACGATATGAATGGCATCCGTCCCGTACCCCATCGCCTCGAGCGCTTTGCCAATGCACGAATGGGTCCCGCGACGCACATAAACGGCGATTTTAGGGAGCGACTGAATACCCGTCTTTCTGACATCATGCCCAAACTGCCTGTTGCGCGCAGCCGTCAACGCCAAGATCGTCGCTTGTGACGTACCTGTGGTCAAAATGGCCGATGCAGTTTCAGGCATTCCAGACACACCAAGCAACCAATTCAGCGTGGCACGTTCAACCTCAATAGCCCCGTGATCACGCCCACCGCAGTTGCTGTTCATCGTGGCTGCAACAAGTTCTGCACCGACAGAAACCGGCAATCCAGCGCCATGCACCCACCCAAAGAACTTTGGATGTGTATTGCCCGTCGCATATGGCATGATGTCAGCCGCCAAATGACCCAAGGATTGCGCAGATCCAACCCCAGTCGCGGCGTCGGCCAGTGATAACCGGCCCGCAAGATCGCTCGGCTTTGGTTGCCACGGCAATTCTCTGGCCTGCTTCATTCTTGTCAGGCACTGGTCCATCAGTTTATGCATGTCGCGGCTAAAGTCATCCCAGTTTTCCGGGTCGAGGTGCGTGCCTTCTGATGTCATAACTGGTTCTCTGATCAAGGGTTCATGAATAACGGAAAAAGAGCATCGCGACATCGCCGCGCGCATTCCAATGAAATTAATTTAACAGTAGTTCCGCAGACTTAATCTGCAACAAGGTCAAACACCACCCCTTCCAAGTGATCAAAGACGACGTATTAAACCAATGGCGAACGCAGAAGACGGCACCTACCCGCGACATAAAAAACCACCGAACGCCCCGTTCAAAGTGGTTCTAAAACTGAGCGGGAGCTTTGGTCAAAATGGGTTCAACCGACACGAAGCGGATAGCCTAAAAGGTTTTTGGCTCAAGCCAGCCCCTGTAATGCGCAATCAGACCGATCAAAGGCGCCGACAGCTTTACATCAAACCAAAACCGCCCTTGGTCATCCATGAACTCCCTTGCCTCAGAACGTGGTGCGAGCCATTTAGGCAATGCTATTTTACCTATCCGCCACGCCGAAACTGGCATGGATATGCCACCCGCATCAGCCGCCAGAGGCAGCGTGAAAATAAATGGCGTGAAGGCCTCAGTGACGGCTCCCACACTATCATATTGCAGAACTGACGACATTTTTGCCCCCGTAAAGAGACGGGTCCATCGTTCCATTGGGATGCCATCACGAGATATCGTGCGATCGATATTGACAGTCAATGGGATATCCCTGCCCGCGCGGGGAAAGCCAAACACACGTCCCAATACTTTAGACATGACCGAACGGCCGCTTACGATGTCAGCCATCCCGGACCAAACGGTAGGACCCGTTGCTTGATGAAAATTTTGCACTGCGTTTGGCAGCATTCCAAAGACGTCAGGGCCAAGGGCATTTTCAAATACGCTGAGTGTTGTCTGGTTTAGCGACGTCTGTGTTGCAATGTCATACAGAGTCATCTGCGCAAGAATATCCGGCAATGACAAGATGCTATGCGCAAGACCTGCCCCAATCAGAATGTCACCATCCAACAATTTTCTGACCGCAGCGGCAGCAGGCAGGATTGGTATGAACGGCCCATGATCCTGTCTGGCCACCAGCGACCAGCGCGTTTGGGTTGGGATGCCGCCCGCATCGATGCCACAAATACCCACCAACATACCACCTGCGTCTGACGTAAAAATACGGGTGACTTTGCGGGCCCTTAAAAGAAGAGGGATTAGCTTTTGGGGCGACTTGATGACCCCAAGTTTATGCAATGCGGCAAGAACCTCCATTCCCGTCTGTTCGATCTTAGATTCAAGACCTGCCGAAAACGACACCCGCGATTGCACGTTCAAGTGCGGCCCAAGATATTCGGCGTCAAATGTTTCGACGGCGGCGACGCGGCGTTTTCCAAGCTGCGGTATTTCCACGTTTTGCGCGCCACCCCAGCCTGTGATCTGGGACAGCTGCCCAAGGATCCAAACGGGGACATCCCGCCCAGCATAACTCATGATTGCTTCTATCACTGAACGGCCAACGTCGCTTTTACCACCAGGCGTAATGCAAATATCGACCGTATCAACCCGGTGCCAGCCTTGGGTCAAATGCGTGGCAACACAAGTAGATAGCGTTGGCGTGGAGCTTGCACCCGTCAAAGCAGACACATTTTGGAGCTTTGCCTCGCCGTCCAAAGTTGACGCAAAATTAACGAGGTAATCGCGCGCATCTGCAAGATCGATGAAATGCGCGCCAGACCGAATGATCACCCTTGCCGTGTCATAGCTTGCGCCCTGAAACGGGCCCGAACAGTCGACGACAATGAACGGCTGGATCGTATTCAACTGGTCCTGCAAATTTTGACCGCAGTCCAAGGCGACTGCTTGCAACACAGCGCGGCTCTTCACCAAAGTATCAATGAAGGCTTGCGCCTTGACAGCACTGCGCGATGACACAAATAGCGTGATCCCATCAAAGTTTGCCAGATGACGCACCAAGCGTTTTCCAAAAACGCCCGTTCCACCGATAATTAAAACATGCCGCGTCATCACAAAACGAACCTTTCACGTTGATTGATGGGGGGAACCATACAAAGGCCCGTCTTGCCGAAAACCCGGTACCGATGGCGGGCAATGAAAAGGTAGGCCGCGTCTCGTAGAACCTTTGGCATCACTTTGAGGATTGGGGTAATCCGTGCAGGACCATTTAGGTGCTTGGACAATGCAATAATCGCATCCGATTTTTCCAATGCTTGCCCATTTTCAATGAACAAGAATGTTGTCGGATCATCAGGGTCAATGCCGTTGGTTTGGGCCAGCAGACGGCCCTCATCCGATTGGATAGCGACGAACTTGATGCTTGCCGCCTTTTCATGCTTCAATGTGTATTGAACGCCACGACTGCACAGCACACAAACACTGTCGAACACCCAGATTGCTTTTGCTTGGTCCATGTTCACCCCTTAGGATCATCAAATACGGCGTCTTGGCTTAAGACATGCCCCAGAAATTTATGGTCAAGGCGCAGCGAGAACCTGAACTGACCGTCACCCAAATCATGATGCCCGATGACCAATTCACCGGGAGCGATCAAATTGGGGATCCGCATATGGCGACCAAAAAATGATATGAAATAATGATCGCTTTTGAACAAAAGCGCGCCGTCCTGCTCTGCGACATTTAAAGCCATGCCAACCCCGTACCCGATGTATTCCTC
The DNA here is from genome assembly GCA_047629435.1 of Yoonia sp. GTDB lineage: Bacteria > Pseudomonadota > Alphaproteobacteria > Rhodobacterales > Rhodobacteraceae > Yoonia. The sequence continues at coordinate 280,145 of JBLHXF010000001.1, forward strand.
GATACCAGACGGTCCAGAAAACCGTTTGGAACTGTGGATCATCTGTGGAAAGCCCGATTTTCGACCATATTGTCTGATCCAAAACTGACCATTTCCGGCGATGTCTTCGGTCACGATCACGACGGCAGGCATACCAACGCAACTCAGATCATACGGCAATGGCGCGCCAATCAAACGGGCAGCATGCGCCAGAATTTTGCCGGCCCAATTCATGTGCATCGCAGTCACGACCCCCTGATATGCAACACTGGCGCCACCTCGGACGCGTTTGCCAAACCGACGGCGAATTGCAGGGGGCAATTTCAGCCAGTTGTCTTGACCAAGAAGGTTACTGAAGCGGTCATCAACACAAGGGAGCTCTGGGTGGTTAAACGGACGCATTTGCATGGCAGTCCCCTTTTCAAAAATTCAGATCATGGATACGGCTGGCGTATTATTCTGATTTTTTGCCCGTGAGCGAGAGAAGGGAAATCACCTTATTCCCCATTTTTAGCAGGATGTTCAATTTGGATTTGGGTACAGTCAGCATCTGACCGTACCAGCTATCAACAGTGTTCAAAAACTCTTGCATGTCTTTCATCCGCGCGAGGGCAACCACGTCGGGCTTGTCTTCGCTTTGTGCGGCGGCGACGCAATCGGCCAGCACGCGGATGGCGGGGTCGATCTCTCGCTCTTTGCGGCCTTGCGCCACCCGTTTGGCAATTTCCCAAACGTCGGTTTCCGCCTCAAAATACTCGCGGCGATCACCCGGCATCGGAATACGCGAGATCAGCTTCCAAGACACCAGTTCTTTTAACGAATTTGAAACGTTAGATCGTGCGATACCCAGCTGGTCTGATATTTGTTCAGCGTTCAAAGGCACAGCACTTAGAAATAGCAACGCCTGAATTTGGGCCACCGACCGATTGACGCCCCACTGCCCGCCCATGTCACCCCAATAGAGAATGAACTGGGTTTTAGCCGCCGATTCGTTATGATCTGTAATTTCTGTCATAACAGAAACTACAGGTATACCTGACGATTAATCAAGGGATTTATATATGGAAATTTATCCAAGGATAACTGGTGATGCGGGAGCATTGATAAACATCTTTCTGGCCTGGAAGGTGTCATTGCAAGTTGGGTCGTTTCTCAACGCATCATGGCCACTCGATATTCTTAGAATGTCCTGATACCTATTTTGCGAGAGGATGCGTATTATAGACAGTGCGGTCGATTTCCACGCACAAGCCAAGTCTTAGAAAACGACGTCTAAAAACAAGGGATACGACGATGATCATTGGCCATATCGGTGCACGCGCAGGATCAAAGGGCGTTCCGAATAAGAACTTTCGCATGATGCACGGCAAACACGTTATCGACTGGTCCTTGGATCAGCTGCTTGAGCATTCCCAAATCGACGCCGTTGTCGTGTCGACTGACAGTGAAGCGATGTACGCACACGGTCTGAAACGTGGCGGGCTTGATATCGGGTTGCGCCCTGCGGAATTGGCCAACGACACCGCCGGAAAATTTCATGTCTGGAAACACGCACTAGCTGAGGTCGAAAAACAAACGGGGCCGGTGACTGCATTTGTCGATCTTGATTGCACATCCCCTTTGCGGTTGCCGCAAGACATCACTGGCGCAATTGATCTTTTCAATTCCGCACAACCAGACATGGTGATGTCGTGCTGCGTGTCGCGCAAAAACCCGTATTTTAATATGTTGGAAACTGGTGACGACGGGTCGCTGCACGTGTCCAAACCCCTGCCTGGGCACGTTTTATCACGGCAAGCTGCACCAAAGGTTTATGATCATGTCGGACTCGTTTACGTACTAAAATCCGACTATTTACGCACCGCCGATAGCCTATTCGAAGGGCGCGTAATTCCATATGAGGTCCCAGAGTCCCGCAGTCTTGATATCGACAGCCCACTAGATTGGGAGATTGTTGAATTCATGCTGGGGCGGCAAATTGAGCAAGGGCTGCGTTAACGCCAGCCCTGCCATAAACGGAGCGTTTTTTGCTTAGCCGCAAAGCTAAGTGTTAAGTCTTCAGCACTATATTCAGTCCCGATCCAATCACGTACACCAATACCAGTTTGATTGAACCGCGCCTCATAAGTATCTAGAAAATGGTCTAAAATACCCGTCGCAGTTCGGCGAATATGCACGAAATCAAAGCTCAGTTGCGCCTTGGCCGTTGCAATATCAGCGCCCCCATATTCAAGCAAATACAACGCCGCAGCCAACCCCGTCCGGTCAGCCCCAGACTTACAATGCATCAAAAACGGCTTTTCGATTTTGTCAAAAGCAGCAAACAACATTTGCAAACGAGCCGCTGGCGGCGCCCTACGGGCCGCTAATTGCACACACTCCAACGTCAATCCCAAACGGGCACAGGTTTCCGCCTCAAACAAATATTGCGGCAAACGTTTCGCGCCGCGCAACGTCAGGACTGTCGTGATCCCCATCGCGGCATACTCTTCAAAACGGGTTGTCGTCGGATGATTGGACCGAAACGCACCTGACGCAAACTCTGAAAAATTATGCCAGCGATACCGTAGGATCCCATGATCCAACCAAACAAGCTGGCGCTGTGCCTGCTTGCGGCCCGCTGCCGTTTCAATTTCATAGATCCGTTTTGTCATACGCACCCTTTGGCCCAGCCACACGCACATTGCAACTGTCCGGTACCCGACCTAGAAACGGTACAACACCAATAGGAGCCCCACCATGGACATCGCAGGCCGCAAAATCGGACCATCTCATCCCCCGCTTGTGATTGCGGAGATTGGGATCAACCATGGCGGCGATCTGGCTGTCGCCAAGCAAATGGTACGCCTAGCCGCGATGTCTGGGTGTGAGATGATAAAACACCAGACCCACATCATCGAAGACGAGATGACCGAAGAGGCCAAACAAATTTTTCCACCCAATGCAGATGTATCAATCTGGGACGTTATGGCGCGGTGCGCGCTCGGCCCTGAGGACGAGACAGCGCTGAAAGACTACACCGAATCTCTTGGCATGATCTGGATCTCCACCCCGTTTTCACGCGCAGCTGCGGATTTTCTGGAAACGCTCGACGTGCCAGCTTATAAAATTGGATCAGGCGAGGTCGATAACCTGCCGCTGATCCGGCACATCGCCCGCAAGGGCAAACCGATCATTATGTCCACGGGCATGCAAACCATCGACAGCATTCGCGCATCGGTAAAAGTCTTGGACGATGCAGGCGTTGAATATGCGCTGCTGGAATGCACCAACCTTTACCCATCGCCACCTGAAATCGTGTCCCTGCAAGGCGTCACTGATCTTAAAAGTGCATTCCCCAATGCGGTTGTTGGTTTCTCAGACCATTCTATTGGGCCGGAAATGGCACTGGCCTCTGTGGCGCTTGGTGCGTGCATTCTGGAACGGCACTATACCGATACGCGCTACCGCGTGGGCCCTGATATTATCAATTCGATGGACCCATCAGAGCTGCGGCATATCATCGACCGCAGCCGCGAAATCCACACAGCCCTGCACAACCCCAAACAACGCACACCATCAGAAGAAGGCGTCTATGCCTTTGCCCGATCCTCGGTTGTCGCTGACCGGGATCTTGATGCGGGCCACGTTATTACAGAAGCCGACATTTGGGCACGCCGCCCCGGTTCCGGTGAAATTGCTGGATATGACTTTGACAAAGTGGTCGGCAAAACCCTGACACGTGCGGTCACACTTAACACTCAACTACAGTGGACTGACTTGGATGGATAAGCCCAAGGTTGTTTTGCTCAACGACACAGATGTGAACGGACATCATTTTGGATGTGCAAAGGTGATGACCAACATTCGAACCCAACTTGCACGTCGCGGGATCACGCCAGAAGGATCAGTCAAGGTATCGCTCGACTGGCGCGAACAGAATGAAACGCTTGTAGAAACAGCCGACCTGCTCATCATTAATGGCGAAGGCACACTTCATCACGGCTCACGACGTGGCCGGTGGTTGCTAGAAGCAGCACAGGCCGTGAAAGAGGCAGGTGGCAAAGTCGCGCTTATAAACGCGCTGTGGCAAGATAACCCCGCAGATTGGACAGCACTCGTGCAGGACGCGGATATTCTAAGTTGCCGTGACAGCCGCTCCATGGCCGCATTGTCGCTGGCGACTGGGCGCAAAGATGTGCGGTTTATCGGTGACCTTTCCATGAGCGAGCCTTTGCCAACCGCCACGGTTCCACGTGATGGAATCGTCTTCGGCGACTCGGTGCACGCCGCCATTACGGCCCGTCTCGCCGAACTCTGCAATACCATTCCGAACGCGGAAATTGTGCCCGTCACTTCCTCTTTAAAATTCATCTCACCTCATCTTAAAGGGCTGCGAAAAACTGCTCGCACAGTATATGCGGGCCTGAAACAACGCCGATATCTGTCCAAGAACGCCTCTGCACGGTTTCTGAACAACCAAGATGACTATGTCACGATGCTCAACACTAAGGCGCTTTGTGTGACGGGCCGGTTTCACGCTGTGTGCCTTGCTATCGCAACACAAACACCCTTTGTCGCGGTCAACTCGAACTCCTGGAAAATCGAAGCTTTAATCGAGGATATCGGTCTATCAAAAGATCGCTGTGTTGGCCTTGGCAGCCTCAATTTAGACCTGTTCGACCCGTCACGTTGGGCGCTATCTGCCACCGAAAGCGCCAACATCACAGCGCGTCTTGACGACTGGCAACTCGCAACGCAACAGCTTTTTGATGACATGCTAGCTAGCGTAAAGCAGTCGTAAGGACAAGATATGACACTGCCTCAGAACCAAGCAAGCACTCGTTTAATTCGCCCTGAAATCGTCCTCTCGGATAGCCATTTTATCGCTGAGGGCAGCGGACGTCGTATCTATCATCACCCAGACCTCCCTAAGGTGGTGATCAAACTACATAAAGACTTCAGGACAAAGCCGCTCATCTGGCTTCACAACATTTTGCGGCGCAATCGCAGACGGTTTGGACCACTTATGCATTCCTTTGTCGAAATCGACGAGGTTGCAGCGGCAGTGGCACGCACAGGTAAGGTCCCATTGTTTGCCACGCAATTCGTTGGGTTCGTTCAAACAAATTTGGGAACAGGTGCAAGGTTCGAGGCCATGACCCAGGCAGACGGCACGCTTGCACGCAATTTGCTGGACCATGCACATGATACACCGCACGAACAGGCCATACTCGACGCCATTGACCAGCTTTGGGATGATGTCTTGGCCAGCAGGGTAGTTGTCTCAGACCCAAGTCTGCGCAATGCAATTGTGACCGGTGAACGAAAAACGGGCTACCGTCTGGTCTTGATTGATGGATTGGGTGAACGCACCCTGATCCCAATCCAGTCTCTATCAAAGTCCGGCCACCGCGTGGCCTGTACGAAAGCGCGCACAAAGATGAAGCAAGCCTACTTGAAGCTAGTGTCCGGCGACTAAGACCCTTGCAGCAAAAGGTTTCGGGCACTATTCGCTATAGGATGAAAAAATCGATCCTCTTTGTAACAGGCACCCGTGCCGACTTTGGCAAGCTTGAACCGCTGGCTGTGGCCGCACGCGGCGCGGGTTTTGACGTGGCGTTCTTTGTAACGGGCATGCATATGCTTGACCGCTACGGGCTGACAAAACTCGAAGTCCACCGAACGGCGGATGTCACTGTCCACGAGTTTCTCAACCAACGTGCAGGCGATCCGCAAGATACAATTCTGGCCAAAACCGTTATGGGTTTTTCAGATTTCGTGACTGAACATAAACCCGATCTGGTTGTGATCCATGGCGATAGGGTCGAGGCATTGGCCTGCGCGCTGGTCTGCGCCACCAACTACATCCGGTGCGCTCATGTTGAGGGTGGCGAAGTGTCAGGCACTATCGACGAAATCTACCGCCACTGTAATTCCAAACTGGCCAGCCACCATTTCGTATCGTCAGATGATGCAGCTAAGCGGGTCATGGCCTTGGGCGAAGACGCAGCCAAAATCCACGCCATCGGATCGCCCGAATTGGATTTTCATGGTGGCCCGTCCGGCGTCACCATAGCAGAAGTTCGCGCGCGCTACGGCTTGCCCGAAGGCGACTATGGCATCTGCATTTTCCATCCCGTCACATCAGAAACCGCGACCATGGGCGTACAGGCACGTGCATTGTTCGACGCACTTGATGCATCTGGGCGCAACTTTGTGGTAATCGCCCCCAACAATGATCCGGGTTCTGCCGATATATTCACGGCCATAGACGCCTTACCATCGGACAGGTTTCGGGTCCTGCCATCCATGCGGTTTGCGCATTTCTCTGAATTGATGAAGAACGCGTCCGCTATGGTCGGCAACTCGTCCGCAGGTGTCCGCGAGGCGCCGTTTATCGGACTTGCATCCCTCGACATTGGGACACGCCAGACCAACCGCGCCAAATCTCCGTCCGTGTTTTTCGCAGGTGCTGGGCAGACCGATCGGATCGCAACATTTCTGTCTGAACAGTGGGGCAAACCTTACGGTCGTAACAGCGCCTTTGGCGGCGGTAGTGCGGCAGCGCGATTTACATCCGTAATACAGTCTACGGATTTTTGGTCTGGCGGACTGCAAAAAACATTCCATGACGCAAGCTAATCCCTTGGCGCTTAACCTATATTTGGCGGTCAGACGCCTTATTCCTTTGGTGGCAAGGGCCATCCTTCGCACCCGGCTTAAGCGGGGCAAAGAACATGGCACACGCTGGGTTGAAAAGCTTGGGCAGCCGTCCTTGCCGCGCCCAATTGGCCCGCTTATCTGGCTCCATGCCGTGGGTTTGGGCGAGGTCATGTCCCTGCGCGGTCTCATTGCAGCCCTGCAAACCATCGACCCCAAACTAGAGTTTCTAGTCACCACATCATCGCTTGCTGCCGCATCCGCGTTCGCTGGACAGATGCCTGCCAATACGTGCCATCAGTTTCTGCCGCTTGATAGCCCGCGGTATACGCAGCCGTTTCTGGATTTCTGGCGACCTGATCTTGTGATCTGGGCTGAACAGGACATCTGGCCAGGGCTTATCCATGACGTAGGTGAACGGGACATCCCCCAAGCGTTAATCAACGCCCGCATGAATGCAACGTCGTATGCAAAACATGCCAAACAATCAGCCGTTTTCGGTGCAAGCTTGCGGCGCATGGCGATCGTGACGGCCCAAGACCAATCAACAGCGGATCACCTGATCACTTTGGGCGCAGGCCGAAACATCCAAGTGATCCAAGGCCTCAAGGCCGCAGTCCCATTGCTTGATTGTGATATAAACGAGCTCGCAAAGCTACGCCGGATGACCAAAGGTCGGCGCATTTGGGTGACGGCCCCCGCCTATGGCCCAGATGTCGAGATCGCTTTGGCTGCACATATACAATTGCGCGCGCAGGACCCAACCGCACTTTTGATCATAGCACCGCGTGATCCGGCCCTGCCCCTTCCCCCAGATTTGGCGCGCCGTAGCAAAGGTCAGTACCCCAGCGGCCCCGTCTGGGTGGCCGACACATTAGGCGAGCTTGGTCTTATCTACAGGCTTGCAGATACCGTCCTGATCGGCGGCAGTTTTAGCGACATCCAGGGCCATAACCCATGGGAAGCCGCGGCACTCGGTTGCGCGATCATGCACGGCCCACAGACAGCCAACTTCGCCTATGACTACGCAGAACTTGATCACAACGGTGGGGCCATCAGGGCCGAAACACCTGCTGATATCGTGGCCGCGTTGACGACGGCAAACATAGCAAGCATGACCCAATCAGCCGCGATGCTGATCGGGAAAGCAAAGACAGATTTGGGCACGCTGGCCGCACAACTTAACGACCTTAGAGGTACTAAATGACACGGTGGCCTGATCCGATTTTGCGTGCAGGGCTTTGGGCCTATGCCGCCCTGTGGTGGCTGCTTTTACCTGTCATTTGGATTTACCTACGCAAACGCGGACGCGCTGACCCAATGTATGCAGCAAAAATGGGCGAACGGTTTGGACGAGCGACATCGCACGTCAAAAACCCCGTGTGGGTGCACGCCGTCAGCATGGGCGAGATGCGATCAGCAGCACCGCTTATTCGCGCTCTTTTGGATCAAGGCGACCATATCGTCACCACCCATTTCACCCCTGCAGGCAGGCGCGAGGCCGAACGGTCATTCGGTCCTGAGATCGCTTCAGGCCATTTACAAGTCGTCTGGATTCCGCTTGAATTTGGCTTTGCCTACCGCCGTTTCCTGCACACATTCAAACCGCGTCTTGGGCTTGTAATGGAGATCGAAGTTTGGCCGATGATGATCGCGCAGGCGCGCAAACACGGTGCCCCACTTTATATGTGCAACGCACAATACCCGCAAAAGAGTTTTGACAAAGACAAGCGCGGCCTAGGCCTACGAGCGCGCTTATTCCGCGGGTTTGCTGGCGGGTTTGTGAAATCAGCGGATCAGGCAAGCCGCTTTGCCGCCGCAGGATTGCCAAACATTCGTGTCACGGGCGAGTTGCGCTTTGACCAACCCATACCTCAAAATCAACTGGATGCTGCAGCCTTGTTGCGCGACGGGTTGGCCCAAGGACGCGAGGTCATCACCTTGACCAGCGTGGTCGAGGGCGAAGACTCGATCTACATCGATATGATCAAATCCGCGCCCAACAAGCTATTCATCTACGTCCCGCGCGCGCCCGAACGGTTCGCACAAGTGGGCGATATGATCGCGGCCGCAGGGCTCAACGTCATGCGGCGCTCGAAGGTTTTGGACACCAATCTACGCAGCGACACGCCCCCCACCTGCCAAGTCCTTTTGGGCGACAGTATGGGCGAAATGTACTTTTATCTTGGGCTGTGTGATCGGGCGATTGTGGGCGGTGGTTTCGTGGCCAAAGGGGCGCACAACATCATTGAACCGCTTGCGCTGCGTAAACCTGTCGTTGTTGGGCCGTTCACATGGACCATCTTATACCCAGTCGTCGAGGCTATTGCGGCTGGGATCTGTACGGTGACACAAACGCCAGCAGATCTGCACCGCGCGATGACGCATCCGACTATGGTCACTGATGCACAAATCTCGGCGTTTTACGCCGATCATGCAGGTGCAACGGCTCGTACGCTGACCGCCATCAACGCCCTGCATCCTCGGGGGCAACAGCCGTTGCTTTGATAATCGCGAAAATCTCTGCGCCAACGGTTAATTTCATATCACGCAGACTGGCCTTGGTGATCCGCGCAAGCAGCGGTGTTTTGCCTGCCATCAACCCAACTGCCACGCCGGGGCCACGCCCTTCTTCGATCACGGTGACGGTAACAGGCAAAATGTTTCGAGCTGATATCTGGGCAGGTACCTGACTGGCTAAAATCACGTCTTGCGCAGGAATGCGGACGCGTAAATTTTGCCCCACGCGGCCCACATGCCCCGGCAAACTAATCTGCCCCCCATCAAAGGATAGGTGCGTCAAATGATCGTCCGCATCGTGGCCCGCAACCTTGGCCGCAATCACGGCGCCTGCGTCACGCACGCCCAACAATGGGACCGATGCGGGGTGTGCCAAGACGTCAGATAATGGGCCCGCGCGGACAACCTTTCCGGCATCCAAAACAACCAAGTAATTGGCCAATCTGGCGACTTCTGACATCGCGTGGCTGACGTAGATCATTGGCATCCCGAAATCATCGCGAAGCTGTTCCAGATAGGGCAAAATCTCGGCCTTGCGCGGGGCATCCAATGCAGCCAGCGGCTCGTCTAATAACAACATGTCAGGGTTACTCATCAACGCACGCCCTAAGGCCACGCGCTGCTTTTCACCACCTGATAGATCAGCAGGTTTGCGCGCCAAAAGTGACCCAAGGCCGAGCAGCTCAATGATACGGTCATAATCATACAGCCCACCAAACGTCAGGTTTTTGGCCACGGTAAGATGCGGAAACAACCGTGCATCTTGAAACACCAACCCAAGCTTTCGACGGCGTGGAGGTAAGTTCCGGCTCAAATCGAAAAGAACGCGATCAGACAGACTAATCCGGCCAGTATCCGGTGTCACAAGTCCCGCAATCGCGTTGATCAGCGTGGTCTTACCAGACCCCGAACGTCCAAAAATCGCGGTCACGCCGCGCGGGGCATCAAAACTAACATCAAGAGTGAAATCACCTTGTTGCTTTTGCACATTCACACTGATCATCGGGTCACCATCCGGCGGGCCAACCATTCAGACGCGATCAATGCGCCCATGGCCAACACCATGGACACCGACACCAACCAGACGATCGCGCCTTCCTGCCCCGGCACCTGCAAGGCTGCGTAAATCGCGGATGGGATCGTTTCGGTCTGGCCTGGAATGGCCGCAACAAATGTGATCGTCGCCCCAAATTCGCCCAGCGCCTTGGCAAAGCCCAAAACAGCCCCCGCAATAATGGCAGGCGCAATTAATGGCAACGTCACGCGGATGAAAACGCCCACGTTCGTGGCCCCTAACGTACGGGCGGCGTCCTCTAACCCCGTATCAACAGCCTCGAACCCCAACCGGATCGCGCGAACCATCAACGGAAACCCCATAATACCAGCCGCAAGCGCAGCACCAGTCCAACGGAATGCCAGCGTCACACCCAAAAGGTCATACAGCAGGCTGCCAACAGCCCCTTGCCTGCCAAACACGACTAGCAGCAAATACCCAGTCACTACGGGTGGTAAAACCAGCGGCAAATGAACAAGACCATTCAACAACCCATGCCCCCAAAACCGTTTACGCGCCAAAATAAAAGCCACCCAAATCGCAATCGGCAATGCACAGACCGTCGCCAGTGCAGACACCTGCAACGACAATATGACAGGCGCCCATATCATGGGATCACGCTCTGCAGAAATCCGGCATCAGATAGCACCGCCTGTCCTTGCACACCTTGCAAAGCGGTCCAAAAAGCCACCCCTTCTGGTCGGTCGCTCACAACAGCACCCGTGTAGCGGATTGGCGGATGCAGATCGGCGTCAAATCGGGCCACCACTCGCACGGCATCAGACACATTTGCATCCGTGGCATAGGTGATGCCAAACGCCACCTCACCGCGTGCGACCAAGGCCAGAACGGCGCGGACATTGTCGACTTCGACCACGTTTGGTGCGACGACGTCCCACAACGACAGGTTCATCAATGCGGCATGTCCGTAAATACCAGCAGGCACGGCGCGCGTAAAACCCATCGCCAATTTATCTGTGCCTAAGACCTGCGAAAGATCCGCAATTGCCACATCGGGCGATCCAGACGAACCAATTAGTACCAACCTGTTGGACGCAAAATTTGCGATGTCTGATACAACACCCGCAGCTTGCAGTTCCTGCATCCAAGCATCATTCGCCAACAACACGACATCCGCGGGTGCGCCTTGCAAAACCTGCCGCGCCAATGCGCCGCTGCCACCGTATGATACGACAACATCGCCCAATTCAGCAGCCAATGCATCAATAGGTTCCTTCAGGCTTGCGGCCGCAAACACGACAACCGGATCAGCCGGCGCAGGGGCTGCCAACAGGGATGCGCAAAGAGAAAGGATCAGTTTCATTTGCGGACTATCGCGGGCCAGCGGCGCATGTTCAAGCCGTCAGGCGCGCTGCCAACAATTTAACACGGGCGCGGATGTCGGGGTGGATAGGTCCATTGCGTGGGTCATCGCGCAACGTTGTGATCCAATGCGCTTGAGGGTGCCGTGTTCGGTGAGGGTCTGACCACTGTAAATTCCGCAACACGTCTTGGGCAACGTCAGGCAACACATCCGGTATCGCTTGCCCTGTTAAAACTGCCCAAACACCTGTCCATGCACGCCCAACAGACCACGGATTATACCCACCGCCGCCCGTCACCACATACCGCGGTGCCATGGGCCGCAAGGCTGCAACAACATCCCAAAGTGCAACGTTCGACAGCGCCATGCGCGATTGTGGGTCTTCTAACACCGCATCAGCACCACACTGCAGCACAATCGCATCGGGGCGAAACTGGGCCACGGCAGGTAAAATAATCTGATCCAATGCCAACGCCATATCGGCGTCATTACACCCCGCAGGCATCGGTAGATTGAAAATATTGCCCCCCCCCACATCGGTAACGGCACCCGTTCGTGGCCAACGGTTTTCCTCATGGGTCGACACCAAAAGCGTATCAGGATCATCCGCAAACGCGGCAGCCACACCGTCGCAATGATGCGCGTCAATATCAATATAGGCGATACGAGCCGCACCATTGCGGCGCAACGATTGTATCGCCAAAACCGGATCATTGATGTAACAAAACCCATTGGCAGCATCGGGAAGCGCATGGTGCGTCCCACATCCAGGGGCATAGACAACGCCGCCATCGCGCAACAACTCTCCCGCCAGCAACGCAGCTCCAGCGGACGTTGCAGGACGGCGGAACATCTCGGCAAACACAGGATTGGACGGCGTGCCAAGGGCGTGACGGGCGCGAATTTCATCAGACACAGCACCGGCAGCCTCAGCAGCAACAAGAGCCGCGATGTATTCAGCCGTATGAAACCCCACCAAGGTGGCCGGCTTCGCGCGCGGACTGGTGATATACTGATCCGCAGGTAGCCATCCCAAACTGCGGGTTAAATCCAGAACTGTAGACACGCGCGGCACACGCAACGGATGCCAATCACCATAATTCGAATGGCGATAAATCTCGGACCCGATCATTCGGGGGGTGGCATGTGATGCGTGGGTGTGGAACCTATGTGTCATACGCCAGATGTATCCCGCCATAAGTCGAATGCCATGCCCAAAACGCCAAAAAAACCCGTCCCCCTCAAACTGCGTAGCGCAGGCAAAACAGATGTGCGGGCGCAATTCGCAGCACTTTGCTACCGCTTTAAGGGCGAAAAGCTGCAGGTTTGCATCGTGACAACGCGCGGCACGGGGCGTTGGATTTTACCACGAGGTTGGCCGACGCACAAACTAACGGCACATGATGGGGCGGCGATCGAGGCCTTTGAAGAGGCCGGCGTCACAGGGCACGTATTCCCGAATGCGGTCGGCACATATGTCTATGACAAGCCGATTGATGATGGGATTGCCCCCGTTTTGGTCGTCGTCTACGCGATCCATGCAACAGACGTCGCCAAGAAATGGCCCGAGAAAAAAGACCGCAAACGGCGCTGGGTCAGCTTGAAAAAAGCGGCATCAAAAATGCAGGAACCCGGACTAAAACACATCATTGCCAGTTTTGACCCAGCGCGTTTGGGTGTTGCACCAAACGCACAATGATCTACCTTCAACGACATGATACGGTTCACCCTCACTTGCGACCAAGACCACAGCTTTGAAAGCTGGTTTGCGTCAAATGACGCTTGTGACAAACTGATGTCCGTTGGCATGGTGTCATGCACATCATGCGGATCTACAGCAATTAGCAAAACCCTGATGACACCTGCTGTCGGCAAAAAGGGCGGCATCACAGCGCCCCCAACACCGCTGGAAAAACTGCGTCACGAGGTCGAGGCCAATTCCGAATACGTCGGTGGATCTTTCGCAACCCAAGCCCGCGATATGCATGACGGGATCATCCCCGACAAACCGATCTACGGCGAGGCGAACGCAACCGAGGCCCGCAAATTGATCGAAGACGGTGTGCCCGTCGTGCCTTTGCCATTTATTCCAACAAAGAAAGTGAACTGATGACCACGTTGATCACAGGTGCAAATCGCGGGGTCGGTGCGGCCTTGCTTGCGAAATATCACGCCGTGGGGATGGACGCCGTTGGCACATCGCGCGGGACGGATAATCTGTTGGATTTAGACGTGACTGATGCGGCATCCTTTGCAGCATTGGCCCAAACGCTGGATGGCAAACCGATCCAAAACCTGATCTGCAACGCAGGTGTGCTGCTTGATAAAGGGTGGGGTTTGAATAGTCCGTATTCGGCGACCACGTTCACCGACACCTTTGCAGCCAACGTGACAGGTGTGTTTGAAACGATCCGAACATTGCTGCCAAACGTCCGCGCTGCAAACGGCAAAATTGCGATTATTTCAAGCCAGATGGGATCCAATACTTTGGCCACAGGTGGCAACTATGCCTACCGCGCATCGAAGGCCGCAGCGCTGAACCTTGGTCGCAATCTTGCTAATGATCTGGCATCCGAAGGGATTGCAGTGGGCATTTATCACCCTGGATGGGTGCGCACAGATATGGGCGGCGATGACGCCGATATCAGCATGGAAACATCAGCAAACGGATTGTTTGATCGAATTACAGACCTCAACATGGCTAAAACGGGCTGTTTCGAGACATGGGATGGACGGGATCACCCCTTATGACCTTGCGGTTTTAGGACTGACCAACTAGGACAAAACCGCAATCAGACGTGAGGTAAACCATGCCAACATTGGTAATGAAATTCGGCGGAACATCCGTCGCCAACCTTGACCGGATCGCACGCGCAGCCAAGCGTGTGTCGCTTGAAGTGGCCAAAGGCTATGACGTAATCGTCATCGTATCCGCCATGTCGGGCAAGACCAACGAAATGGTCGGCTGGGTCAGTGAGACATCCCCGCTTTATGACGCCCGCGAATACGACGCGGTTGTGTCATCGGGTGAAAACGTGACGGCGGGCCTGATGGCGTTGCGGTTACAGCAAATGGATATTCCCGCCCGCAGTTGGCAAGGCTGGCAGGTGCCGGTGAAAACCACATCCGCGCATTCATCGGCACGGATCGAAGAAATACCAACCGACAATATTAATGCTAAATTTGGCGAAGGTATGCGTGTTGCGGTCGTCGCTGGTTTCCAAGGTGTCAGCCCCGAGGGCCGGATCACAACGCTTGGACGCGGCGGATCAGATACCACTGCTGTTGCCTTTGCGGCTGCATTCGACGCAGAACGCTGCGATATTTTCACGGACGTTGACGGTGTTTATACTACTGACCCACGGATCGTATCCAAGGCGCGCAAGCTTGATAAAATCTCGTTCGAGGAAATGCTAGAATTGGCATCCTTGGGGGCCAAAGTTTTGCAGACGCGGTCCGTCGAGCTTGCGATGCGGTACAAGGTGCGCCTGCGCGTGCTATCATCATTTGAAGAACCATCGGACGACGCCGGAACGCTTGTCTGCCATGAGGAGGAAATTATGGAATCCAACGTAGTGGCCGGTGTGGCCTATTCCCGCGACGAAGCCAAAATGACGCTGATCTCTGTAGCCGACAGACCCGGCATTGCGGCTGCCATCTTTGGGCCTTTGTCAGAAGCAGGCGTGAACGTCGATATGATCGTGCAAAACATATCCGAGGATGGACGCACCGACATGACGTTCTCGTGCCCCGTGGATCAGGTCGCGCGCGCCCAAGCCGCGATGGAAGCGGCCAAAGCTGCCGACGACATCAACTATCACGATCTGGTCGCTGATGAAGGCGTCGCCAAAGTTTCCATCGTTGGCATCGGTATGCGGAGCCACGCGGGCGTTGCCGCCAAAATGTTCGCCACCCTACGCGACGAAGGTGTGAACATTAAGGTCATCACGACGTCTGAAATTAAGGTGTCAGTGCTGATTGATCGCAAATATATGGAATTGGCAGTCCAAGCATTGCATGATGCGTTCGAGCTTGAAAAGACTGCATAAATGACCGTCCCCGCCACCATGTCTGGCATCGCGCTTACAGGGTATGGGGGTTTGGACTGCCTTGAATGGCACGACGACCTGCCAGTGCCGGATGTCGGGCCAGATGACGTGTTGATCCGTGTGGGTGCCGCTGGGGTCAACAACACCGACATCAACACGCGCACAGGGTGGTACGCCAAATCTGTCACTGGGGCGACGTCTGGTAGCGCACAACTGGACGCAGATGAAGACGGCACATGGAACGGCGAAGCGTTACAGTTCCCACATATCCAAGGGGCCGATTGCTGCGGCAAAATCGTGGCCGTTGGTCAAAACATCGACCAAGCCCGCATCGGCTCCCGCGTCTTGACACGCACCATGCAGAACCACATCCAAGCCGACGGCAGCAGCCGCCTAGTTACACAAGGGTCCGAGGTCCGCGGCGCATTTGCGCAATTCATGAGCGCGCAGGCGATCGACGCGATCCCTGTCGTGACCGATTGGACCGACATCGAGCTGGCATCCATCCCTTGCGCATATACCACCGCCGAAGGGATGCTGGTCCGCGCAAACGTGGGCGCAGAAGATATACTGATCACTGGGGCGTCTGGAGGTGTCGGATCAGCTGCAATCCAACTGGCGAAAAGACGCGGGGCAACTGTCTGGGCCATCACACAACCCGACAAAGCAGACGCATTGCGCGACATCGGTGCAGACCACACGCTCAACCGCGACGATCCACTGCCTGAAAACAAATTCGATGTGGTGCTTGATCTGGTCGCAGGACCGCGCTGGCCAGACCTGCTTGATGCGCTCAAACCCATGGGCCGTTACGTGGCATCTGGCGCAATCGCTGGGCCAATGGTGACGCTTGACGTGCGGACGTTGTACCTCAAAGACCTGTCTCTGCTTGGGTCCACCACCCAACCTGACCACATTTTGCCAGACATAATCAGCTACATTGAACGCGGCGAAATTCGGCCTTTGATTGCGGAAACTTATGCATTGAATGAAATCCATGCCGCCCAAACATCGTTCATGGCCAAGAAGACCATCGGTAAAATCGTTCTTTCGGTCAGTTAGGCGGCTTCCCCTACCCCGTTCGCACACGTAAGAAGGGAATAGGGGGGCAAAATGCCTGAACGTATTGAGACAGAAAGCCGCAAACTGCTCGGACGCTTGCGCAAGGCGCTCGCGACAAGCAGCGAAGGCCAAGACCGGCTCGACAAAGTCGTGAACGTGATCGCGTCTTCGATGCAGACCGAAGTGTGTTCCATCTATCTGTTCCGCGACGAAGACACCCTCGAACTTTGCGCGACTGAAGGCCTGCAAGCCGAGGCCGTCCACCAAACGCGCATGAAACTTGGCGAAGGTCTGGTTGGGCGCACTGCCCGCACCCGCCGCGTCGTGAACACTGCTGATGCACCTAGCGCCAAAGGTTTCCGTTATATGCCGGAAACTGGCGAAGAACGGTATTCATCGTTTTGCGGCGTGCCTGTGCAGCGGCTTGGCGATGCGCTTGGCGTGTTGGTTGTGCAATCCAAAGCAGCCCGCGAGTTTTCCCCCGATGAGATTTACGCGCTTGAAGTCGTCGCCATGGTTCTGGCCGAAATGACTGAACTTGGCGCGTTCCTTGGCGAAGGGGCAGCATTGTCTGCGCGCCACACCCAACCTGTGATGTTCAAAGGGTCCATCGCCCAAGAAGGCGCATCCGAAGGGCACGTTTTCCTGCACGAACCACGTGTGGTCGTGACCAACCCGATTTCTGACGACCCTGACGTTGAATTGCAACGCCTGCGCGAAGCTGTTGATACATTGCGCGTCGGCCTAGACGACCTGCTGTCGGACAACAAAAACAACGAGGCCGAGCAGAAAAAAGTGTTCGAAGCCTACCGCATGTTCGCAAATTCGCGCTCGTGGCTGGCCCGCATGGAAGCTGACGTTGAAAACGGATTGTCCGCCGAAGCCGCTGTTGAAAAAGAACAATCCCTGTTCCGCGCCCGCCTGTCACAATCTGGCGACGCCTATATGCGCGAACGGATGGCCGACCTTGACGATCTGTCCAACAGGTTGCTGCGTATTTTGACGGGCCAAGGCGCGAATACCGCTGACATGCCCGAAAACCCAATCCTCATCGCGCGCAATATCGGCCCTGGTGAATTGCTGGAATACGGCAAGGCGCTCAGGGGTATTGTGCTGGAACAAGGCTCTGTCGGGAGCCATGCGACGATTGTTGCTCGGGCATGGGCGATCCCATTGGTCATAAACGCCAAAGGGATCACACGCGAGGCGTTGAACGGCGATACCATCCTTGTTGACGGCGAACAGGGTATCGCGCACCTGCGGCCCGACGAGACAGTCCAAGGTGCATTCCGCGACAAAATCGCGATGCTGACACGGGCCCAGGAACGGTATGCATCGATCCGCGACCAACCAGCGCAGACGAAAGACGGCGTTACACTATCGCTCCAAATGAACGCAGGTTTGATTGCTGATCTGCCATCGCTCGAAGGGTCCGGTGCCGAAGGCGTTGGCCTTTTCCGCACCGAACTCCAATTCCTTGTGCGCAATCAAATGCCAAAACGTGCCGAACTTTCCGCACTTTATTCACGCGTCCTGACCGCAGCCAAGGGGCAACGCGTCGCGTTCCGAACACTTGATATCGGCTCTGACAAAGTGTTGTCCTATATGAAACCAAACGACGAGCCCAACCCCGCAATGGGCTGGCGCGCGATCCGCGTGGGATTAGACAAACCGGGCGTGCTGCGAATGCAGCTACAGGCTTTGATCCGTGCGGCAAACGGTGGACCGTTATCCGTTATGTTTCCGTTCATCGCACAATACGACGAATTCCGTGCGGCCAAGGCTGAAATGGATAAGGCGATGATCCGCGAACGCAAACTGGGGCATCCGCTGCCGTCCGAGTTAAAGGTCGGCGCGATGCTAGAAACGCCATCATTGGGATTTGCACCAGATGCATTTTTCAAAGAAGTGGATTTCGTGTCCGTAGGCGGCAATGACCTTAAACAGTTCTTCTTTGCGGCTGACCGTGAAAACGAGCGGGTTCGCAAACGGTACGACACTTTGAACCCTGCATTTCTGGAATTCTTGCGCAATATCGTGGACCGCTGCAATGCGCATGGCACACCAATTTCTTTTTGTGGTGAAGATGCCGGCCGGCCGGTTGAGGCGTTGGTTCTAGCGGCTATCGGGTTCCGGTCGTTGTCGATGCGGCCCGCATCCATTGGTCCGGTCAAACACCTGCTGCGGCGGGTCGATTTGGGTGAAGTGCGCAGCATCATCGACGCATCTATTGCGGCTGGTGACCAATCGGTGCGGCGCGCGGTCGCCGATTGGCTCGTCTATCAGGTCTAAGCACGTTTGACTGGCACATCGCGGACAATCAGTAAGCGGTGGAATTCATCCAGAACAGGCTTTTCACCGTGATCACGAGCCAGCTTGCGTAAGCCAAAATGCACATGGGCCATCTGGACATAGTAATCGGTAAACGCATAATTCGTGCCCGCGCCTGCGGCAGCACCCAAAATCGGCACCGCTTGCGACGCCAGCTTTTGGGTTAGCACCGTGGCAAACCGTGGGGCGACTTTGCCGATCAATCCGTGAACCGCAGCCCCCGTCAGGCCAAGGCGAGCACCAAAGAATGATGTATCAACGCCATCATCTTCTGACCCCGGACCGCCTGATCCAAATACAGCCAAACACTCCATGCGCGTTTCATCACTTTGCGGGTCTTCGCCGTATTGCGCCGCAACGCCCTGCACAGCGCGGAAAATCACCGTGGTCGCAATAGGCAATTCCGCCAAGGCTGTCGGCAAGCCACCAAGCCCACCAAGCGCACCCGAAATTGCACCCAATGCTTTGTGCATCGTATCAGACCCCGCATAAGTCGTCCGACTGCGACTTGCGGCATCATAGCTGGCTTCTAGCGCGCGGCGCGCTGCCACATCAATCTGGGCACGGGCTGCGATGGGCAACATCTTAAGCCCGTCCTCGACCTGTCCACCAACAAAGTTGATTGCTTTCATCAAGACGCCATTCGCACGGCGTTGGCGGAATACCAATGCAGCGATTGCGGCAGTCGCATCGTCATCTAAGGCTTTGGCCAGAACAATATCTTTGGTCATCCCAAATAGATAAGGGGGCGTGGGGCGATTTTCAATCGGGCCACGCTGTCACCACACCAGCCACGCCATGCCAAGCACCACTTTGCACGGCAATCCCCAACACGCGCGCCGGGTTTGTCGGCGGGGGCATTTGAACGTCTGACAGTAAAGTGAAACCAAACTTACCATAATACGGCGCATCACCTACCAGCATGACGCGGTCCCAACCTTGCTGACTTGCAATATCCAATGCGCGGTGAACCAACAGCCTTGCCAACCCTTCGCCCTGCCGCGTTGGGTGTACAGCAACGGGCCCCAACAAGGCAACAGAATGCCCACCTACACGCACCGGCCAATGCCGAATTGCCCCAGCCAGAATATCGTCACGATCACGCGCAGTTAGGCAAAGTGGCGCAATCGGGTCCACACCGTCACGCAACCGGTAAGACGACAACGCCGACCGACCAGGTGCAAAGCACAGGTCATACAGCGCCTCAACCTCCCACCGGTCATCCGAGACCTCAGGGGCCAATGTGATCGCTTCTGTCTGCATTGGCCCCTCTGGTCAAAGTGTTTGCGCGAAGCTACCTAAGCAAGGACCAATTTAGAAGGCGCAAGATATGTTTTATGAACCAAAAAACGGACACGGGCTGCCGCATAATCCGTTTAATGCAATTGTAACCCCTCGTCCCATCGGATGGGTCGCCACGCGCGGCGCGGATGGGTCCGACAATCTGGCGCCCTATTCATTTTTCAACGCAGTTGCGTATGAACCTCCTCAGGTGATGTTCGCGTCCACGTCAGCCAAGCCTGACCGTGGCGACACCAAAGACAGTGTCGCGAACATTCGCGAAACAGGTGTGTTTGCGGTCAATATCGTCAGCTTTGCGTTGCGCGATGCCATGAACGCGACATCTGGGCCATGGGGCAAAGACACCGACGAATTTGCATTGGCGGAATTGGAAAAGGTGGAATGTGACACAATCAATTGCGCGCGCGTTGCGGCAAGCCCTGCGACCCTAGAATGCAAGCTCACACAGATTGTGCAATTGCCCGGTGCGGCCAACTTCGCTGTCTTTGGCGAAGTCACAGGCGTGCATATGCGCGATGATTGCTTGGTAGACGGGATGTTTGATATAACACGCTTCAACCCGTTAGCACGACTTGGCTATCGAGACTACGCCACGGTGCGCGAGACATTCAGCCTCACGCGACCGGGCGAATAAGTGCGGGTTTAGTGACCGCCAAGGATACCGGTTTTAACGCCGTAGTCGACAGCCAGCTCGTAGTCGGGATCATCGTCACTATCGACAACCAAGTGACCAGCTTTTGATAGCAGCTCGTGGCATTCGTGGGTCAGGTGGCGCAACTGTATGCGCTTGCCTGCATCCTCGTATTTGCCCGCGACAGCTTCAATCGCCTGTAGCGCAGATTGGTCAACAACGCGGCTGCCTGCAAAATCGATGATAACCAAAGATGGGTCATCATTGATCTGGAACAACTCAGCGAACCCTTCAGCAGATCCAAAGAACAGCGGGCCATTGATCTTATACACTTTGGCACCGTCGGCGGTGATATCAGTGCTCGCATAAATACGCTTGGCGTTGTTCCAAGAATACGCCAACGCGGATACGATCACACCAACAACAACGGCTGTCGCAAGGTCGGTCATCACGGTCACGATAGTGACCAAAACGATCACAAACGCGTCCGTCACCGGAACCTTACGGAAGATCGTCAGAGAGTTCCAAGCGAACGTCCCAATCACGACCATGAACATCACACCCACCAACGCAGCCAGCGGGATCTGCTCAATCAAGCCAGACGCAAACAGAATAAACACCAATAAGAACAGTGCCGCAGCAATGCCTGCCAAACGGGTCCTGCCACCTGATTTTACGTTGATCATCGACTGACCGATCATCGCACAACCGCCCATGCCACCAAAGACGCCAGTGACTGTGTTAGCGATACCTTGGGCCACACATTCTTGGGATGCGCCGCCGCGTTTGTTGGTCATTTCACCGACCAAGTTCAGCGTCAGCAGGCTTTCGATCAGGCCAATCGCGGCCAAGATCAATGCATATGGCAGGATGATTTGGAACGTTTCAAAGTTAAACGGCACCATCGGAATATGGAACGGTGGCAAGCCACCTTGGATCGACGCCAAATCGCCAACGCGAGGGACATCAAGACCAAACCCAATCACAATCGCAGCCACAATACCGATACCAGCCAATGGCGCAGGGATCGCACTGGTGATGCGTGGCATGATCCAAATGATCAGCATCGTCACACCCACAAGACCGAGCATCAAGAACAAAGGCATACCGGACAACCATTCGCCGTTCGCCATGCCGTGACCTGCGCTTTCAGCAGAACCAGGCACTTGGAATTGGCTCATCTGAGCAAGGAAAATAACAATCGCGAGGCCGTTCACAAAGCCAAGCATCACAGGATGCGGCACAAGGCGGATAAACTTGCCCCAGCGCATGATGCCCACAAAAATCTGGATCAGCCCCATCAGGACGACCGTGGCGAAAAGATATTCAACGCCGTGTTGGGCGACCAAAGACACCATGACAACCGCCAAGGCACCGGTCGCACCCGAAATCATGCCCGGGCGACCACCGATCAAGGCCGTGATCAAACCGACGATGAACGCCGCGTACAAACCAACAAGCGGGTTCACACCTGCGACAAAGGCGAATGCGACTGCTTCAGGGACCAGGGCCAAGGCGACCGTTAGGCCCGACAAAATCTCGATACGGATACGTCCGGGCGTCAATGGCGCATCGGGGTCGCGCAACGACATACTGTCTGCAAATCGTGCCAAAAGTGCCTGTGCCATAACGGGTATCCTGCGTCTGTGTTCAATCAATTGCCGCCCCTACCAAGGCAAACCCCAATTGTCACCCCCGCAAACGCCGTTGCGCAGCCGCAAGACTTGCACCACATTGAAACCGACACACATTATACAACCCAAAGGCTTCGCGCATGACAACACATCTTGGCATTATCGGTGGCTCTGGACTGTATGACATCCCCGGATTGCAAAATGGTAAATGGACGTCAGTTGACAGCCCTTGGGGCGCGCCATCTGACGCAATTCTAACCGGCACGCTGAACGACCTCCCCATCGCGTTCCTGCCACGACATGGCCGCGGTCACGTGCACGGCCCAACAACAGTGCCTTACCGTGCGAACATCGATGCGCTCAAACGGCTAGGCGTCACCGATGTGGTCAGCATCTCGGCCTGCGGATCGTTTCGCGAAAACCTCGTACCGGGTGACTTTGTTGTTGTTGACCAATTTATCGATCGTACGTTTGCACGCGAAAAATCATTCTTTGGCACGGGCTGTGTCGCACACGTCAGCGTCGCGCACCCAACCTGCACCACGCTCTCAGCAGCCTGCCTAAAAGCCGGACAAACCGCAGGCGTCACCATGCACAACGGCGGCACCTATCTAGCGATGGAAGGGCCGCAGTTTTCGTCCATGGCCGAAAGCCACATGTACCGCGCTTGGGGGTGTGACGTGATCGGCATGACCAACATGCCAGAGGCAAAATTGGCCCGCGAAGCCGAGCTGCACTACGCATCTGTCGCGATGATCACCGACTTTGACAGCTGGCACCCCGACCACGGGGCTGTCGACGTATCCGACGTGATCAGAACCCTGCAAGGCAACGGCACCAAAGCCCGCGATCTGGTCATTGCGCTTTGCAAGGACCTATCTGCGGTTAAAGCCACCTGCACGACGGGCTGCAAAACCGCCCTGACCCACGCCATTATGACCGCCCCGGATAAACGGGACCCCACTCTTTTAGCAAAACTCGACGCCGTCGCCGGACGGGTCCTATGAAAGCCAATCCCATGAAAACCGTCCAAGACTACATTCGCACAATCCCTGATTTCCCGCACGAAGGGATCATGTTCCGCGATGTGACCACGTTATTTTCTGACCCACGCGGGTTCAGGATCGCGATTGACCAACTGCTGGCACCTTACGCGGGCATGGACATCGACAAAGTCGTTGGGCTCGAGGCGCGCGGCTTTATCATTGGGGGTGCCATCGCGCACCAACTTGGCAAAGGGTTCATTCCGATCCGCAAAAAGGGCAAACTGCCCGGTAAAACAATCGAACAAGCCTATACGCTTGAATACGGTGAGGCCGTGATGGAAGTACACGATGATGCGTTGCAAGCTGGTGAAAAGGTCTTGATGGTCGATGATCTGCTTGCGACTGGCGGCACAGCCGAGGCTGGGATCAAACTGATTGAGCGCATGGGCGCAATCGTGTCAGGCTGCGCATTTGTGATCGACTTGCCCGACCTAGGTGGCCGTAAACGGCTTGAGAAAATGGGTATGGACGTGCACGTGTTATGCGCGTTCGAAGGGGATTAATCCGCAGACGGCACCACAGCACCAGGGTTCATAATACCACGCGGGTCCAGCGCGGATTTAATCGCGCGCATCATCGCCAGCTTTGCAGGGTCGCCATACCGCGCCATGTCGCCCACCTTAAGCCGACCAATGCCATGCTCCGCGCTCACCGACCCGCCCATGCTATGGGCCAAATCATGCACAAACGTTTTAACCTGATCGCGCGCATCTAAATGGTCGCCGCGCGATTGGCCCTGCTGGGGGAAAACGTTATAATGCAGGTTCCCGTCGCCCATGTGCCCAAAACAATTGATCCGGAAATCGCCAATCTCAGACAGCCCAGCCCGGCCACGCCGAATAAACTCAGGGATCATGCTCAGGGGCACTGAAATGTCATGACTGCTGATTGATCCAATGCGACGGTTGGCCTCTGGAATGCTTTCGCGAATATGCCAAAGCGCGTCGCGCTGTGCATCTGATTGGGCGATCATACCGCCATGAACCAACCCCGCCTCATGTGCCGCTACAAACAAAGCCTCTAACGCGTCTTGCGGATTAACAGCGGCGGAAAAGCCAACGTCAAACAACACAGACCAATCAGGCACCACATCAAACGGCACTTTGATATCCGGTCCAACCTGCGCCAAGAAATCAAAACCTTGGCGGTGGATCAATTCAAACGCGCTTAATCCATCGCCCAGAATGTCACCCGCAAGGGCAAGCAATTCCAATGCATCCTCAGGCGATGTGACCGACATAATGGCAGCCCCCGTGGCCACGGGACGCGGCACAAGGCGCAACGCAGCCCCCGTGATAATCCCAAGCGTACCCTCGGCACCAATCATAAGATCGCGCAAATCATATCCGGTATTATCTTTGCGTAAACGGCTTAACCCATTCCAGATGGTCCCGTCAGGGCGAACAACCTCAAGCCCCAAACATTGGGCGCGGGCATTGCCATACCGCAGCACATTCACACCGCCCGCGTTAGTGGACAAAAGCCCGCCAATCCGCGCAGACCCTTCGGATGCAAGCGACAGCGCAAACATGCGCCCCACATCATCAGCGGCCTTTTGCACATCAGCCAAAATCACGCCAGCGTCGCAAACCAGTACATTCTCGGACGGGTAAACATCACGAATGCGGGTCATACGGTCAAGCGTCAGGACAATAGGCGCAGGACCGTCCGCCATTACCTGACCGCCGACCAAACCAGTGCCACCACTGTAGGGGACCACAGCAATGCGCGCATCGGCGCAAGCTTTGACCACCACGGCGACCTCTGCCGTGCTGCTGGGCGCCACAACAAACCCCTGCCCCTGCCACCGGCCGCGCGGCTCTGTTACATATGGCGCGGGATCTTTGAACGCAGCCGCAGGCAATTGCCCACGTAATTGCGCTTCGAATTCTGGGGTCACAGGGTTCAGCATTCAGGCCTCCGGTTTCGTCAAACCACCATATGGCCTGATCGGGCGCGGGGTCCAACCCTACTTGGCGCGGGCGGCACCTTCAGCAAGCGCACCCAGCTTGGCATATGCAATATCGGGATCAACTGCACCGTACCCCGCAAACGTTCCAAACCCGCAGTCCGAGCCAGCAATCACACGCTCGCGACCAACAATATCAGTAAACCGATCAATCCGCTGGGCTACCAAATCGGGATGTTCCACAAAATTGGTCGTGGTATCAACAACCCCAGGCACAAGCACCTTATTGTCAGGAATTTCAGCCTTACGGTCACGGAACACAGCCCATTCATGGCCGTGCCGCGGGTTGGATGTTTCAAACAAAACCGACTGAGCCTTAGTCGACATCAATGTGCTGAACATCTTATCCATCGAGATATCGCAAACATGCGGCCCCTCATAGTTGCCCCAGCAGATATGCACGCGGACTTTTTCAGCCGGAATATCCGACAAAGCATGGTTCAACGCATCAACATGGCTCGCGGCGATCTTGATAAATTCATCATCCGACAGATCATTAAACAACATATGACGCGAAAGCGCCAAATCAGGGCAATCCAATTGCAGGTCCAAACCAGAGGCCACAATCGTCTCGTACTCTGCCTTCATCGCATCAGCCAACGCCGCCAAATACGCCTCGCGGGTTTTGTAATAATCGTTTTGCAAAAACAGCGAAATCACACCCGGAGACGCGGCATTCATGAAACCACGATCAACGCCATGCGTAGCCATCGCGGCCTTCAGGTTGGAAATATCCTTTTCCAACTCGCCCTGTCCCTTGGACTTTACCTCACCCACACACATCGGGCGGGCATATTGTGGGCTACCACCATCATCGGCCAAACGCTTTAAGAACGATGGAAATTGCTTTAGATCCGCAGGTGCATTGCGCGGGCTGTCGCCGCCAAATCCAGTATAGCGATCCTTGACATAGGTGGCATATGAAATCTTGGACGTCTCACCATCGCTGACGATGTCAACGCCAGCAGCAACCTGCTTGGCCACAGTTTCAGACACGGCCTTGGTCATGCAGGCATCAAAATCAGCCTGTTCAAAAGGCGTGTCATTCTCGCGGGCAAAGATGAAATCCACAACATCCTGCGTGCGCGGCAAAGACCCCACATGGGTCGTCAAAATCTTAGACATATTAGGAACCTTTCCAAGTTGATCCAGCGACGTCAGCGGTCGCAACCACATGAAACAGCGACGCCTCACCTGTCATGCTAGGCACTGCATTGTGCATCACGCCCGCAGGCACAGACATCGTGTCACCAGGGGCAAGTGTGGCGGCCCCGCCATCCCACGTCACACGCCAATGACCGCGCATCGGCATCAACACCGACGGCACATCATGGTTGTGCATATCAGTCGATGCAGACCCGCGCGTAACAAAGCTCACTTCGAAACCAGGCTTATCACGCAGCATGCCATATTCACCGATGACCATGGCAGGCTTTTTACCCGCCATGCCCATCATATCATTGTAACGGGCAATATATCCCGGAATGACGTCAACGGCATCCAACTCGGGATACCCAGCCAGCTCCGTCTCATTCAAAACAGGCATCGGCACCACGCCATCGGGCAGCGCTTGCCCCTTCTTGGTATCATACAGCTTGCCGTTGTCCCCCAATATCAACCCGTGATTAGCCGCATCCTCAATCACCTGCGGGGCCCAGATCACACCGCCGCCAGCGTCATCACCACCCAGCACAGCCATGATCATCCCGTAATCGGTGCCGATATTCTCGAACCCACGGAAAATGCCCGTGGGAATATTAATGATATCCCCCTCTTCCAAAACGACTTCACCAGCGTCGCCGTAACGACCCCAGAAAAACCGCCAGCGGCCAGACAGCACAAAGAAAACCTCAGCAGTACGGTGCGAATGCAAACTATTGCGGCACTTGGGCGGTTGACCAGCAGCACCAATATTAAACCCATGCGGGATGCCAATATGGACATGCTGATCGGCGCTTTCGGACACGCCACCACCAATGATGGTAAAGTTCTCTTTTTGATCCGATCCCGGCGTATGCGCATCGATAAACGCAGTCTTACACGGGCGCAGATCGCCATAGCGCACGATACGGGCTTCCATTTCAGCAGGTGTCATCTTCTCTCCTTGCAGGATTATCCCCCGCCTCGCTTTTTTCTAAATACTCAAAATCGGCATTAGGCCGCTTGCATCAAAATCTGTTTCCAGATCGCAACTTCATCATAAAGCGCAAATTCACGGCGCAGGCCCCACGGACCAAACTCAGCGTGACACATGCCAAACACATGCACAGGCACACCCGTGGGTTTGCCAAAACTACCCCAACCGTCGTGCAAACCATCAAGGCTCCACCGGATGGCGGCGCGGGGAGATAACATATCAGCGTCCATACCAATCTGGTGATGGATTTTGAATGTAGCATTCGGGAACGACGACCGCAGTCCAACCCAAAACTCAAGACAACCTTCGCGGCCAATGCTGGTCTTACCACCCGCATATTCACCGATCACAGCGCGGTCAAAGTCTTCGCCAACTGCGTTGAAATCCTTGTCCATAATACGCTGGATCAGGGCTGCATATTTCGCGCCCCACTCGTTGGTATTACCGGTGCCTTTGTAATCGCCATTAACATCCATTGCAGGTGTGAACATTTTGGCAGCAGACGCAGGCCCACCTTCGTCCGCAATCAACCCAGCAGCGTATTCGCGCGGGTCCAAGCCCATCTGACGGACAATCCCACCATAGTCGCGGACCAACCATTCATCATAAATGGTGTTATCTTTGGCCGCACAATCGGCGATGACACGGGCAACCCAAGACTTGCCTGTGGCTGGCCCAAACTGACCGTCACGGGTGTGCGTGGCTTTAGTCAACAAACGGTGGGACGACAAATATTGATGCTCATCAGAATGGGACCAGATCACATCCTCGGCCAAAAGCTCGCGGTTTGGGAATTCGTTGACCGTGGCCATTGTGGCGGCAATCGTCGTCTGGTTGCCAATCGCTACACCCATCGGGGTGCGCACAGGAATATCGTCAGAATAATAATGGTTCAGCGTGCCAATGCCGCGCTCTTCCCAAATCTCTTTTGTGATGCCGATGATGTAATCGGGGAAATCTGTCCAGCGGTTGCTAAAACCCTTCATTGGTCGTGTCCTTTTGGTTTGCGAGTAGAAGATCGCTGGATCAGCGCGCCTTCAATTTCAATGACGCGCGCAGGCGCTGATTTATCATTTATTTGGGTCAGCAATCGGTCAATCGTGGCATCAACCATCCGGTTCACCGGTTGACGCACAGTTGTCAGATCATACGCCCCCCAAGACGCCATCGGCACATCATCATAGCCAACAATAGCGACATCATTTGGCACAGACAGGCCCAGTTCGCTACGTAAACAGTCCATTACGGCAAACGCCATATGATCATTGCCCACAAAAATTGCATCAGGTGGAGTGCGACGGTCCATCATATCCAGCGTCGCTGCACGGGCCGTTTCGCGGTCATACATGCCGTCGATCATACGGGTGGTCATGCCCGCCTCTGCCAATCGTTTGGTAAACCCCAATTGACGATCCCGACCTGTGGACGATCCCTGCCAGCCACCGATGTGGGCGATATTCTCATGGCCGCAACCCAGCAAAAATTCGGCAACCTTGCGACCACCATCCAAATTCGCGGACGTGATCGACGACACATTGCCGCCGTCCTGACCACGGTTGAACATAACAATCGGAATGCCTGCATCTTCGCAGCGCTGGGTTAGCTCAGACGACATGCCAACGCTCGCAGTAATAATGCCCTCAACCTGATAATCCATCAGCTCTTGGACAACGCGGGCAACGTGATCATTGTTATTGGACGCCGTGAAAACAAGAATGTGATAGCCCTTGGCCTGCAGCGCATTTGACAGGCGTTCCAACGCAAGTGGGTAAAACTGATTGTCCAAATAGGCAACAACCAAGCCGATCATGCGGCTCTTGCCCGTGATCATCGCGCGGGCCATCATGTTGGGGCGGTACCCTAATTCAGCAGCCGCCTTCTTGACCTTTTCAACGGTCTTGGCACTTGCGGACGCGCCAGGCGTAAACACACGGCTCACCGCCGATTGGCTCACACCAGCCCGTTCCGCAACCTGAAGAGATGTCACAACACCCATCAGTCTGCCGTCCAACCGCCGTCGATCATCAACGACGTACCAGTCATCAACGCAGACGCATCAGAGGCAAGGAAAACAACAGGGCCCATGATGTCGGTAACTTCGCCGACGCGGCCAAGTTTGATCTTTTCAACGATCCATTTCAAGCGCGCGGGGTTCTGGAACGTGGCTTCGGTCAGCGCGGTCCGGATGAACGTCGGGCAAACCGTATTGACGCGAATGCCCGACGGGCCCCACTCAATCGCCATCGCTTTGGTAAAGCCCTCAACGCCGAACTTAGTCCCGCAATAAACAGCGCGGTCAATGCCACCAACGTGGGCCATCTGGCTTGTGATATTCATCAAACTGCCGGGCTTTCCCGCAGCGATCAGGCCCTTGGCGACCGCTTGGGTCAGAAAATACGCACCCTTCAAATTCAACGCCTGCACGGCATCAAAATCCGCAGGGGTTGTTTCAATCGACGGACTATGGCGGGCCAATCCCGCCGAGTTGACTAAAATATCGTAAGGACCAGCATCCGTCACGGCGCGCGCCGTGGCCTCCACATCTGCGACATCCAAGTTCAGTGCATCCGCCACCATGCCTGCACTGCGCATCTGGGCCACCGCATCCGCCAGCTTATCAGCAGACCGCGCAGCAAGCGTCACAGCCGCCCCCGCCTCGCCCAGCGCCACAGCACACGCAAGACCGATGCCGCTTGATGCACCCGCAACAAGCGCGCGTTTGCCATCAAGGCGGAATGTTGGCGTGACGGGAAGGGTCATAAACTAGGCTTTCTTAGCGGCGAGAGGCCGGAGCCTCCGGCGGACATATTTAGGCTCGGAAAAATCGTCATGACAGCTGCCGCATGCGCGCGAACACGTCGACGCCAATTTGCGCGTAAATATCGATAAGGTCCAACAAAACCCAGTTCTCACGGATTTTTCCGTTTTCAACACGCCAGAAATCAAGGCTACGTATCGCAACCCGTTGCCCAGCGGGTGCTATCCCCAGCCAGCCATCATGTGTGATCGTTTGCATCATATCCGGCCAACCTGTGACACCGACATAGTTGCCATCGCCAAAGAAATGGAACGTCAGATCATCATCCGCTTGCCCACGATTAGGCATCGCATTCAGAAACGGGATTTGGTGATGCTTTCGAAACCCATCAATACCGCGCGCGGTGCCGATCCCTGCGGGTCCGTACCAGTTCATCTTTTCAGACCAAAAGCGTGGCAACTCCATTGCGTCAACGGGTTCAACCGGATGGCGGGTCAACGCCGCCAGCATATCAACAACATGCGTCTTTGATGCCTTCGACGTTACCGCGTCATAAACACCCGTTTGAATACCGTCGCTTGTCGCGGGGCCAAACACGCAAAACTCACGGCCCACGCTTGGGGTCATCGGCCATACACCCGCTTGCATCATCAATTCGGGAATGTCCCAGATCGCTTGAATCTCAACAATCTTACCGTCTTTGATCCGGTAATATTCGTGGAACCGCATATGCGCCAAACGCTGCGTTGGGGGAATATCCAAGAAAGGTGCCGCAAACTTACCAACATAATGCCCACCACAGCCAACCCAATCAGCCCCGTGATCATCGGCCCCCGCCATAACGATCCAGTCACGGCGTTCAACATCCGGCATGGCCGCAACCAAGGGCGCAAAAACGGTATCAAAATACGCGCCCCCCGTGATGTCGCCAAATGGTGCGCACATATGCACAACCGCATCGTCAGCCAACACATCAGCCAAAGCATCCTGCACACCGATGCCGTTATACATTGCCGCCCGCAAAGGGGCGATCAGGGCACGGTGAGCGGCGTGATCAGTCATGCAAGATCGTCTTTATGCGGGGCTGGACCACCATAAGGCACGTTCACACCCCCATAGCGGCGGACACGCACATTACACTGTTCAGCATGACCAACAAACCCTTCCAGCAGACACAACCGCGATCCATATGCACCTATTTCAGCCGCAGCCTCGTCTGTTGTAATCTTCTGATAGCTGTGCGTTTTCAGAAACTTACCAACCCAAAGACCACCGGTATACCGTCCAGCCTTTTTCGTGGGCAAAGTATGATTGGTCCCAATAACCTTATCGCCATTCGCCACGTTCGTGCGCGGCCCAAGGAACAACGCGCCGTAACATGTCATATGCTCAAGGAACCAATCATCGCGATCCGTCATGACCTGAACATGCTCTGACGCGATGTCATCGGCAACGGCCAGCATCTCGTCATATGTATCGCAAACAATGATCTCGCCGTAATCCGCCCACGACACAGACGCCGTGTCAGCGGTTGGCAAAATAGTCAGCAAACGGTCGATTTCAGCCATCGTATCACGGGCCAGCTTTTCAGAATTGGTCAACAACACAGCTGGGGAATTATAGCCATGCTCGGCCTGCCCCAACAAATCAGTCGCGCATAGCTCGGCATCAGCCGCCGTTTCATCCGCAATAACCATCGTTTCAGTTGGACCCGCAAACAGATCAATGCCCACGCGACCAAACAACTGACGCTTCGCCTCGGCAACAAACGCATTTCCAGGCCCAACAAGCATATGAACCGGATCGATCGTCTCGGTGCCAATCGCCATTGCGCCAATCGCCTGAATACCACCCAAAACGTAAATCTCATGAGCACCACCCAGATGCATGGCAGCAATCACGGCTGGGTTCGGCTCTCCGTTAAACGGTGGCGTGCAAGCAATGATGCGCGGAACTTTAGCCACAGACGCGGTTGCGACAGACATATGCGCACTGGCAACCATCGGGAATTTGCCCGCAGGCACATAGCAGCCAACAGACTGCACAGGGATATTCTTGTGCCCCAAGATCACACCCGGCATCGGTTCAACCTCGATATCCAGCATGCTGTCACGCTGGGCTTGGGCGAAATTGCGCACCTGCTTTTGGGCGAACTTCAAATCAGACATATCACGGTCCGGCACGCGGGCCATCAACGCCTCGATCTCTGGTAAACTCAGGCGGTATGACGGTGGTGAATAGCTATCGAATTTTTCCGACATCGCGCGCACAGCCGCATCACCGCGATCATCAATATCCTTCAACCCTGCTTCCACAATGGCGCGGACCTTAGTGTCATCATCAGCGCGATCAGCAGCAGAGCGGGCGGTTTTGAGGTGGCGAACAGTCATACGCGGTCCTTTAACAAAAATACAATCATGGGGCGGGCGGCGTTTTGCGGCCTTCGTCGAATGCTTCCCAACCCTCGCCGTTAAAACAATCAACGCCCAGTTGGGCCATCACATGGGGGAAATCGACCATGACGTAGTTGTCAGTGATGCGACCATCTTCGACCTTCCAAAAATCCATATAGCGAATTTCGACACGCTTACCTGTCGGGGCAATGCCCATGAACGTGCCACCATGCGTCGCCTCTTGGCGGCCAAACGCAGCGGCCCACTCGCCCATATAAAGACGAGCTTCGTCGACGCAGGTTTTATCATGGAATGCGGCCTGAAATGGCTTCTGCCAGTTATCCTGAAACTGCTGCAACCCGGCCTTAGAACCACATCCAGCATTCCCCATCCAGCGAAACGATTGGGCGAAAAATTCGCCAATATCGCCAATGCGATGATCGTTCAGGCCATCAACCATGCCTTCGATGACGGCACGGGTCTCGTCTGTTTTCGACATGTCGGTATCACGGGTTAGAACCGCTTGTTCGGGACGCGCACCAGCCATAATTAGATACGCTCTCCGGTCTCGCGACTGAACAAATGGCACACGTCTGCGGGGATCGTCGCCGAAACCGGATCACCAATTTTGACGCGGTATTCTTTGCCAGACTTAATGGACAAAATCGTACCACCAGCGCGCATCGTGACCATCGTGGCCTCGCCCAATAATTCAAGTGAATAGACCGCCGAATTAGCCTGCGCCGCACCGTCGGACACTTGTGCATCTTCTGCGCGGAAACCAAGCGTTACGGGACCAGACACGTCCGTGCTCAGACCCGAAATACTCATTTTGTCAGTAGTAAACGTGCCGTTTACTAACTCACCATCAATCAAGTTCATCGCAGGGCTGCCGATAAAACCAGCAACAAACGTGTTAGACGGCATGTCGTATATCTCGGTCGGGGTACCAACCTGTTGAACCATTCCTTTGTTCATGACAACAACACGGTCGGCCAAGGTCATCGCCTCGATCTGATCATGGGTCACGTAAACGGTTGTGGTCTTTAATTCGTGGGACAGGTTTTTGATCTGGGCACGGGTGCTGACTCGCAGCTTAGCATCCAAATTCGACAGCGGCTCGTCCATCAAAAACACGTTTGGCTCACGGACAACAGCGCGGGCCAAGGCAACACGCTGGCGTTGACCACCGGACAACTCGGCTGGCTTACGGTGCAAAAATTCATCCAGTTCAACCATGGCTGAGGCACGTTTCACAAGCGCGTCATGGTCACCTTCGACTTTACGGACCTTGAGGGGGAAGCGGATGTTGTCGTAAACATTCATGTTAGGATAAAGCGCATAGGACTGGAACACCATCGCAACATCGCGGTCCTTGGGGTCCAGATCATTGATCCGCTTGCCATCCACAATAATGTCGCCGCTTGACGCATCCTCTAGGCCGGCAATCATCCGCATGGTGGTTGTCTTGCCGCAGCCCGACGGGCCAAGCAACACAAGAAACTCTTGATCCGCAATCGTAAGGTTGAAATCATGAACACCAATAAAGTCACCCCAACGCTTGGTGATATTGCGCAATTGAATTTCGGCCATCGGCGCCCCCTGAATCAGTCATCTTGCATACGTTTGCAAAATACTGCCGCGATTCCATTGATCACGCAATACCTCAATTAAAAAACATAAAAATACGACTATCCCCAAGATTAATCCTTGCACGATTGGGTTGTTCTCTCGTTAAATTGCAATCGTATGCAAAAGGCACTCGTGATTCGGGTTGCCCCAATCACGCTTACGAAACACGATCCCGTAAAGACGGGGCGCTTTTGACAACGGAGAGTGAACTTATGAACGTATTTAAGATTGCCACATTAGGGACAGCGACTGCTGTTCTTATGGGTACGACCGCAATGGCCGACGGCCACGCTTGCGCCATTACAGAAGGCCGCGTGAACATCGTAGGCAACGAATTCCCTGCGATCCAATCGGTTGCAGCAGCAGCTATTGCGTGTGCAAGCGGCATTGACGCCGAGGCAAACCTGACCGCCGATCACCAAAAGATTAACCTTGCAGGCATGTCCGGCAACCCTGCGGAATACACATCCGCAGTGGTCGCGAACTCGTCCATCGTGGCACTGATTAACGAAGACGTCGTGCGCCCGCTTGACGATTTGGTAGCTGCATATGGCCAAGACATCCCTGCCCGTCAGCTGATCACAGTTGATGGCAAAGTCATGGCCGTCGCCTTCATGGCAAACGCACAGCACCTTGTGTACCGTAGTGACGTGCTAGAACAAATCGGCATGGACGCGCCAACATCATACGAAGGCGTTCTTGAAGCAGCCGAAGCAATTCGCGCCGCAGGCATCATGGAAAGCCCAGTGGGCGGCGCATATGCAGCCGGTTGGAACCTCGCAGAAGAATTTGTGAACATGTACCTTGGTACTGGCGGCGCATTCTTTGAAACAGGCACAGCATCCGTATCCATCAACAACGAAGACGGCGTTGAGGCATTGGAAATGATGAAGGCACTGACCGCCTACATGAACCCAGATTATCTGACACACGACAGCAACGCGACAAGCGCCGAATGGGAAGCAGGCAACGTAGCCCTGATGAACATGTGGGGCAGCCGGACTGGCGTTTTGATGGACGATGAAGGCTCTGAAATGGCCGTCTACTCCAACACAGTTGCAGGTGGCCCACTGACAGTTGGCGACAGCGGCAATGCTGCATCCACGCTGTGGTGGGACGGTTGGACTGTCGCGAAAAACATTTCTGATGAAGATGCAGCAGCAACATTCCAAGCACTTGCACATGCAACATCCCCTGCGCTGCTGAACGCAGAAACCATGTCCCAAGCCGTATGGTTGATGGACGGCTTTGAAGCACAGCCAGTGAACGAAGGCGTTTTGGCAACTGTTGCAGCCGGCGCAAGCCCGTACCCAATGCTGCCATTCATGGGCCTGCTGCACACAGCGGCTGGCGATAACATCGCTGACTTCTTGCAGGGCAACGAGTCTGCAGAACAAGCCCTGATGGACATCGAGGCTGCTTATACAGCGGCTGCTACCGAGCAAGGCTTCTTGCAGTAAGACGATAACGCGTTTGGGCTGGCCCGCTGGCCCAAACGCGCCCTAACCATGGCCGCAACAAAGTCAGAGACCTATCATGAAACATTCAACTTTCTTCTGGTTCGTCCTACCCTCGGCCTTTCTCATGCTATTATTTATCGCATTGCCCGTGGTCTCCGTGGTCACGCAATCAATGTATACTGCCCACGAACAGGTTCTTGTGACGGTTGAAAACTGTGGCCCCTTTGGTTGCACGCCCGTCACATCCATTGATCAAGAGGCCACCCAAGCGCTGCAAGCGGACAAACCGCTTGGAAAATGGGCAGGCTTGGACATTTACAAGGACCGGAACCACCTCGCTTTTTCCGAAGTTGCCTCCGCGTGGGTGAAATCAGACGGGCTGCCTGACTTTGGCAATACGCTGATGAACTTGCCGTTTTATAGCGCGATGGCCTTCACGCTAACCTACACATTCATTGTGACACCGCTCACTATTATTCTTGGTTTCTTTATCGCCGTTGCCGTCAATTCCGTGGCCAAGGCGCTGAAAGGACCAACCATTTTCCTGACGCTCCTGCCGTTCATTGTGACACCATTGGTGGGGTCGTTGATCCTGTTCTGGATGGTCGATGCACGCGGTATTTTCGGAACAGGGTTGCAATGGCTGACGAACAATCCGGACTTGTCGGTTAAAGCATCTACACCGCTGATGTGGATTATGCTCATGTTCTACGGCATCTGGCACGCGGCACCGTTTGCATTCGTCGTCTTCTACGCCGGGCTGCAAACCGTCAACACGGACAGCCTAGAGGCGGCGATGATCGACGGGGCGAACCGCTGGGAACGCATCCGCTACGTCGTGATCCCGCATCTGTTCCCGCTGGTAACCTTCGTGGCGCTGATCCAATTGATGGATAACTTCCGGGTGTTCGAACCGATCGTATCGTTCAGCGCACAGGCACACGCGACATCGCTGTCCTACGCTATCTTTAACGATCTTGGCGGGGAAACGCGCCTGCTATCCTCTGCGGCGGCCACATCCGTGCTGACCATTATCGGCATCGCAATCCTCTTGTCGCCTGTGCTGATCCGCACATACCGCGACTTTTCCAAACCAAGCTAAGGGGCGACATCATGGCCAACAAAGCCACAGCGCAACCGCTTTCGGTTAAGTTTCTAGCCACATCATTCCTGATGTTTTGGCTGGTGTTGGCGGCATTCCCGTTTATTTGGACCCTTTGGGGATCATTCAAAGTCGAAGGGGACTTCTTCTCCAAGGCCAACTGGGCCAACGCGCTTTTTGGCGGCATGACCCAGACAGAGACAGGCGGCAGTTTTACAGGTGACGGGTATTATGGGGCGTTTGTCGAAGAAGAGTTTTGGCGGGCTGCTCTTAATTCATTCATCGTGTGCTTCTTTGTTGTGACGATCTCGCTGACCTTCGGGACGCTTGGCGGTTACGCCCTGTCACGGTCCACGCACCGCTATGCGTTTTGGTTCCTGCTGTTCGCGTTAATGTTTCGGGCAATGCCACCGATTACGCTGGTATCGGGCTACCTGTTGCCGTTCTTTGAATGGAACCTCTGGGGGAAACTCCCAACAACGATCATCGTGCTTGTGGCGATCAACCAGCCGTTCACGCTGTGGATGCTGCATGCATTCTTCAAAAACATCCCCAAGGATTTGGACGAAAGCGCCATGGTCGACGGCTGCACACGGTTCCAAGCATTCCGGCACGTCATCATTCCAGTCATGTGGCCGGGCGTAATCACAACAGGGCTGTTCAGCTTTCTTTTGGCCTATAACGACTTTGCGGTCACAACGATGCTGCTGTCCAAAGAAAACCAAACGATGGTACCAAAACTGGCGTCCTTCCTTGGCACCACACAAACCAAAGGGAACGTCATGTTCGCAGTTGCCGCCGTTGTATCAATCACAGCACCGCTCTTCGTTATGGTCATGGTGTTCCAGCGCCAGATCGTTTCAGGCCTTACAGCCGGAGCCGTCAAAGGATGATCGCAGCAGCTAAGCGTTTGGTCCGTGACCATTATGCGGCGATGGAAACGGCTAACGCTGGCACCATCGGCGCAGTCCTTTCCAAAAGGGTGTCACCTGATTGGCACTGGCGCGGGATGCACCCGTTCTATGAACAACATGGGGCGGCAGATGTGGCGTCCGTATTCTGGACACCGTTCCTGACGGCAATGACGTCCGTACAGCGGCGCGAAGACATTTTCTTTGCCAACGAAAACTCACTTGAAGGCGAAGACGGCATTTGGGTCGTGTCGATGGGGCACCTGATGGGACTGCTGGATCAGCCATTCCTTGGCATCCCCGCAACGCGCAAAATTACGATGCTACGCTATGCGGAATTCAACCGCGTGCTGGACGGAAAGATCGTAGAAACTGCGATGTTCTGCGATCTGATACACTTAATGCATCAAGCAGGGCTACAGCCCCTTCCCCCGCAAACGGGCCAACACCTGATCCAACCCGGACCGCGCACACATGACGGGCTGCACTATGACGGGGCCGCTGATGGCACAGAAACACTTGCGCTGATCAACCGAATGATCGGGGATATTGCGGCGAATTCGAACGCCAAAGATGTAGCCGCCCCCCGCGATGCGACGCCGCAAGCGGAACTGGCACTTAGCTGGCACGACGACATGATTTGGTGGGGGCCCGACGGAATTGGCGCGACCTACACGATCGACCGCTATGTCGACCAACATCAACGGCCATTTCGGACCCAACTTGAAGACCGAGAGTTCAACGGACACGTGGCGCGCCTCGCCGAAGGGAACTATGGCGGCTTTTTTGGCTGGGCGAACCTGTCGGTCACACCAATAGGTGGCTACATGGGACTGCCCGCAGGCCCCCGCGCCGAAATGCGCATTGTCGATATATACCGTCGTGACGGGGACAAGCTGGCAGAAAACTGGATCTTTATCGATGTCTTGTATTTCCTAAAACAACAGGGTCTTGATGTGTTGGAACGACTGAACGCTGGCTGATCCAGCGGTTGTCCCGTACCATCTGGGTGAAGCAACAGGACAACCATCATGTTACCAAAAGCCATCGCAACCTTATGCTTATGCATACTCAGTACGCCGGTCTGGGCATTGTGCGGTGGAGAAAGCTATTTTGATCGACTGACACCAACAGAACAGTCCAAATTAACGACCCTCAGCGCCGCTATCCCTTATGGTCAAGGAACCACATGGGTCGCGACGCGGGGTGCGGACAAACTGACGCTTGTGGGCACCATGCACATTAACGATCCACGCCTAATGGACGTTATGAATGGGTATGAGGATATGATGACCGGTGCGGACCTGCTTTTGGTCGAAGCGACCGCCAAGGAAGAAGCACAAGTGCAAGCCGCGCTGACAACAGATCCGACGCTTTTGTTCCTGCCAGATAATCAAACCCTGCCAGAACTCATGGATAACGCCACATGGGATCAGTTGATCACAGCGGCCCGTGACAGAGACATTCCACCATTCCTGATGTCAAAGTTTCAGCCGTGGTACCTGATGATGACCCTCGCGATCCCGCCCTGTGCCATGTCAGATTTGGCCGCGGGAAAACGAGGGTTGGATCACATGATAATGGATGCGGCAGACACTGATGGCGTTCCCATCCAAGCGCTCGAGCCATATGATACGCTGTTTACGGTGTTTCAGACAGGCACGTTAGTAGAGCAAATTGACACATTAAAACTATCACTTATGCCAGAAAAAGATCAACAAGCCATGTTCGTGGCGCTGCTTGATAGTTATTTCAGCGGGGATATCGGGCGATTAATGGCACTGAACCAAATCGTCGCCGAACAGACCGATGGGCTTACCCCTGAGACTGCGCGCATCCTTGTGCAACGCAGCGAACAAGCCCTACTTTACGACCGCAACATCGCATGGATGCCCGTGATTGATGCAGCTACTGACCAGCACGACACAATCGTCATTGCCGTCGGGGCCGCCCACCTACCGGGTGACCAAGGGGTGCTCAAACTGTTGGAAAAAGCTGGCTGGACCATCAGCCCACGCTAAACATCTGCCCAGTCAGCAAGCCCCTTACGGCCTGCATCTGTCAGGTCATAAACACCGCGCGATACGCGAACAAACCAGCCATAATGATCAGCGGCCATGATATTCGTCGCAGCAGGCACCTCGGCCCACGCCTTAACTTTCGCGCCAGTGCTGGCACCATGCACAGCCAAGAACCGCGCGCATAACAGTGCATCCTGACGGTATCCAGTGACCAAACCATGCCGCGTGGCACCGCCTTCATTAGGATCACCCTTCAACCGCTCAAATGCTTTCAGCAATTTCTTGGCCGCTTTGGGCTGCTTGCGGGGCACATAACCACCGGGATCGGCATGGGCTGTGACATGGCCATCGCGCAACCGCACAGTCAAAACGCCCAACCCCACACGGCGGGCAAGTTTCACGTTATCCTTCAACGCGCGGATAGACGCCTTACCGCTTTTCTCAGGCACCGCGATATACACCAAATCAGTCACCGACAAACGGTCAATGCCCTGATGAAACAACGTCAACGAAAACCCTAGTTTCAGCTCCACCAAAACCGGCAAATCACCCTTGCGCACGGCCATTACGTCAACGGACCCAACTTCGCCCTTCACAACATAGCCTTGGCGCGTCAGGAACGCCTTAACTGGGGCATATAAATCCGCTTCGCGTGGTTTGGTCATACATCATACCAGCCATGGGCAATCTGCAACGTGACAGCCATGACCTCTCCCTTTATAAGCCGCTTAAATTCTCTCTGATTTAATGGACTATGACAATGACAACTCTGATTTTTGGGCACAAATCGCCTGACACTGATTCCCTCGGCTCTGCGCTGATCTGGGAATGGTTCATGAACCACACTGGCGTCGACGCACAAGCCAAGCTTTTGGGCACACCAAACACAGAAGCCGCGTTTGTGGCAACGCGTTGGGGCTTTGCTCAGCCCGAAATCATCGCAGGCGTGGCTGACGGCCAAGACGTTGTGATCGTCGACACCAACAACCCTGCGGAATTGCCCGCAAACATCAACGGCGCAAACGTCACCGCGATCATTGATCACCATAAATTGGTGGGCGGACTGGAAACAGCTGGCCCAATTGACATCACGATCCGCCCCTTGGCTTGCACCGCGACAATCATGCACGACCTGATGGGCGGCCACGCAGCGCATATGCCAGATGCAATTAAAGGCCTGATGCTGTCATGCATTATTTCCGACACGCTTGAATTCCGCTCGCCAACAACCACAGCCGTGGACAAGGCATTGGCAGAATCGCTTGCCGCTGATTTGAAAATCGACATGGCCGCCTACGCGACAGAAATGTTCGAAGCGAAATCTGACGTCTCTTCATTCTCTGACGCAGAACTGCTGCGCATGGACAGCAAGGAATACGCCGTCGGCGACACGAAATTCCGCGTCTCTGTTTTGGAAACTACAGCGCCCGCGATCATCTTGGATCGCAAGGCATCCATCATGGCATCCATGACCGATGTGGCGACTGAAGACGGCGTTGATCAAGTCCTACTGTTCGTCGTCGACATCTTGAATGAGCAAGCCACCATGATGATCCCGAACGCTCTGTCCAAAACAGTGGCCGAGGCATCATTTGGCGCGACAGTCGCAGGCGACACAGTTGTGTTGCCGGGCGTCATGAGCCGAAAAAAGCAGATCATTCCAAATCTGAAAACAGCTTAAATTACACGGATTGGGGCGCCTTGTGCGCCCTTTTTCCTGCCCTTTCCCCATCAGACAGGTTCACAATGACCCAGATCATCACCCATTTTTCTGAAGTTTCAGATAACTATGACGCCGCATTCGTGGATTTGTGGGGGTGCATGCACAACGGGATAGAAGCCTTCACAGCCGCCGTTGCCGCCATGCAAAAATTCCGCGCAGAAGGTGGGATTGTCGTACTTGTCACCAACTCTCCACGCCCGCGTTTTTCCGTGGCCGAACAGATCAAGGGCATGGGAATTCCGGACGATTGCTACGACACAATCGCGACTTCCGGTGATAGCGCGCGCGCCGCGATGTTTGGTGGTGTTGTCGGCGAAAAGGTCTGGTTCATGGGTGAACCCACACGCGACGCGGATTTCTTTAAGCCATTGTCTGTGCTTGATAATCCGATCAACATTCAACAGGTACCACTATCCGAAGCCACCGGCATCGTCTGCTGCGGTCCCTTTGACACCCAAGCCGACCCAGAGGTAAACCGCGCCAATTTCCTGCTCGCCCGCGAACGTGGTCTTAAACTACTTTGCGCCAACCCAGACATTATCGTCGACCGCGGTGAAACACGCGAATGGTGCGCTGGCGCGTTGGCTGCGTTGTATACTGAAATGGGCGGCGAAAGCCTGTATTTCGGCAAACCGCATCCGCCCATCTATGACCTCGCGCGCTTGCGGCTCGCAGGATTAGAGCTTCTTTCATCTGAACCGCGTATCATCTGCATTGGCGATGGAATCGGCACTGATATCCTTGGTGGCATGCAAGAAGATCTCGATACGCTTTTCATCACCGGTGGATTGGCCGCGACCGAGACAAAAACGACAGAAAACCCCGATGCAACGGCGCTAAACACTTATTTAGAAACGGAAA
The DNA here is from genome assembly GCA_047629435.1 of Yoonia sp. Lineage (GTDB taxonomy): Bacteria > Pseudomonadota > Alphaproteobacteria > Rhodobacterales > Rhodobacteraceae > Yoonia. The sequence continues at coordinate 322,686 of JBLHXF010000001.1, forward strand.
TGATGTCGCCGACCTATGCCATTGGGTTCCTGCGCTAGGGCTTGACTTTCTGCGCTTGCAAAGTAATAAAGTTACAACAGGCCTCACTTGGGCAATCTTTTATTACTCGGCGGGAATAAAATGTTGGATAACGCACCACGCGGCACGATCTGCATCGAAGACATCGAAATCGGTATGACACGGTCGATCCGTAAGGTTGTCACAGACCGTGACATCGAACTTTTTGCCGAAGTATCCACAGACCGGAACCCCGTCCACCTCGACGAAGATTATGCACAGGAGACCATCTTTGGGGGTCGCATCGCCCACGGCATGTTGACCGCTGGACTGGTGTCCGCCGTCATCGGTGAACAGCTGCCTGGCCACGGCACAGTCTACCTTGGACAATCCTTGAAATTCCTCGCACCCGTGCGCCCCGGCGATATGGTTTTGGCAGAAGTCGAAGTCATTGATATCGATCATTCAAAACGCCGCGTCACGATGAACACACGCTGCCTTGTGAACGACAAAAAGGTGCTTGTCGGTGAAGCCGTCGTCTTGGCCCCAAGCCGCAAATTCGACTAAGCACGCGACCTGAACTTGCACGCCCGTCAAAGGCGCGATACGCAAAGCCATGCGCATTATTCGTGATACACATTTCATAGACCCCAATGATCGCGGCGCAGCTGCTGCGATTGGTAATTTTGACGGCGTCCACCTTGGGCATCAAGCGGTCATCGACCTGACACGCAAGGCCGCTGCAGATGCAGGCGCGCCCCTTGGAATTATGACCTTTGAACCACACCCGCGCAGCTATTTCTCCAACGATCCCAATCCGTTCCGGTTGATGAACGCTGAAGCAAAGGCATACCGTTTAGAAAAAATCGGTGTTGAAAAACTTTATGAAGTTCCATTCAATGATGCCCTTGCTGCCCTCTCTGCCCGCGATTTCGCGCAGACAATTATTGCAGATCAGCTTGGTCTGAAACACGTCGTCGTCGGCGCTGATTTCTGTTTTGGCCAAGGGCGAAAAGGCAATGCAAAAACGCTTACTGAAATGGGTGCAGAAATGGGTTTTGGCGTGACCATCGCCCCCATGATGCAAGTCGGTGATGCAGATATTTCGTCCACAGCAATCCGCCAAGCCCTGACCAATGGGCGCCCCGCAGATGCAGCCAAAATGCTTGGTCATTGGCACCGCTTGGAAAATATTGTCATCCGTGGCGAACAGCGCGGCCGCGAGCTTGGATATCCAACTGCGAACATGTCTATCGACGGGCTACATCCGCCCAAATTTGGGGTCTACGCCGTCAAAATTGATGTGCGCGATGGCCCACATGCGGGCAGCTACAACGGTGCGGCGTCAATCGGTGTACGGCCCATGTTTGGTGAAAACCGGCCCAATTGCGAAACCTTCATCTTTGATTTCAAAGGCGATTTGTACGGCACCACAGTATCAGTCGCGCTGGTCGAATACCTCCGGCCCGAACTAAAATTTGACGGCCTAGATGCGCTTATCATCCAAATGGACGCCGATTGCGTCACAGCACGGGAAATCCTTAGTCATGTCTGACGCGTTCCGCCCAAAGTTTTGGGAAACTGTCCCTATGGATGATCTGACACGCCCCGAGTGGGAGGCGCTGTGTGACGGCTGCGGCAAATGCTGCTTGAACAAGCTTGAAGACGAAGACGGCAAGGTCGAACTTACTCGCGTGTCCTGCCGGTTGCTTGACGGTGATACCTGCCTATGCACCAAATATCCGATCCGCCATCAATTTGTGCCCGAATGCATCGTCATGACGCCTAAGACGCTGGAAGATAATATGTATTGGCTTCCACAGACTTGCGCATACAGGCTCGTTTACGAGGGCCGTGACCTTTATGATTGGCATCCCCTGATCAGCGGTGACCCTGCCACAGTCCACGCGGCTGGCGTGTCAATGAAGGGGCGCACAATTTCTGAAAAAGACGTCAACGAGGACGACTGGGACGACCACATTATCAAGGAACCAACATAATGTTTTTCGCATCTGACAATGCAGGGCCCGCACATCCAGCCGTTATGCAGGCCATGATGGACGCCAACACAGGCTATCAATCTGGCTATGGCGCTGACACGTTGATGGTCGAGGTCACGCAAATGATCCGCGATCTATTTGAGGCCCCAGAGGCAGCTGTCTATCTGACGGCAACAGGCACCGCTGCGAATTCCATTTTGTTGGCCACGATGGCAAACCCGTGGGACACGATTTTCTGCTCCCCGATGGCCCACATCCACGAAGACGAATGCAACGCACCTGAATTTTACTCTGGCGCCAAGCTGACTTTGGTTCCGGCCGAGAACGCCAAGATGACACCGGCAACTTTGCACGCATCTATGGAAGCCGAAGAATCGCGCGGCGTTCACGGACCACAACGCGGCCCTGTTTCAATCACACAGGTCACTGAAAAAGGTACCGTTCATAGCCTTGAAGAACTGCGTGCGTTGACAAAGATCGCTCATGGCTTTGGGTCCAAAACCCACCTCGACGGCGCACGTTTTTCCAATGCGCTCGTGTCCCTTGGCTGTTCTGCAGCTGAAATGACTTGGAAATCAGGTATTGATACGGTCAGTTTTGGTGGTACCAAGAACGGGCTCATGGGTGTTGAAGCTTGTGTTATTTTCGACCCAAAACTCGCTTGGGAATTTGAGCTGCGACGCAAACGCGGCGGGCATTTATTTTCCAAGCACCGGTATCTGTCTGCGCAGATGAAAGCTTACCTGACTGACAATCTTTGGCATGATATGGCGACTGCCGCGAATGCCAGCTGCGCGCGCCTAGCTGACGGATTGCGCAGCCACGCACCAGCAACGCTTTTGTTCGAACCCCAAGCAAACATGATCTTTGCGCAATTTCCCCGCAGCGATCATAAGAAACTTCTAGATGCTGGCGCGAATTATTACGTTTGGGACGGAGACCCGCAAACAGGCGATCCGGATCAACCGCTAATCGGGCGTTTTGTGACCGATTGGTCCATGACGCACGATGCGGTTGATCAGTTTTTGCAAGTCCTGCGGTCCTAGGTTCCCCCAGAACCGAAGATACTTTACGGCTTAAACTTTGCCCGCCAAAACGGCATCCAAATCATCAAGGCGATCTTGCCCCCAAAGCCGTTCGTCCTGATCGGTGATAAAGAACGGTGCGCCAAAGACGCCGCGCCGCACTGCTTCCTCTAAATTGGACGCAAATGTATCAGCGCCGGTTAAAAGTCCGCTGTCAGCAAGCGCAGGATCGAAACCGGCGCCTTGCAAACAATCCCGAATGACGTCGTCTTGCGAAATATCGCGGTCTTCGGCCCAGCATGCTGCACCAAAACCATGCACAAGTTTACCAAGGTCACCACCACCCGCGTTCTGTGCCGCGATAATCGCATATCCAGACGGTGCACCGTTCGTTGGCCAATGCGCAGGCTTCAAATTAATTGGCAACCCAGCAAGAGCCGCACGACGGCGCATGTCTTGCAAACGGTACTCTTGGCGGTTTGGATGACGGTCCTTTGGCGGGACCCCACCTGTGCGCGCAAACAGTCCCATAATATCAAGCGGCTTATAAGTGATTGTTGCGCTATGTTTTGCCGCGATTTTTTCCACCCTCAAGCCATTAAGATAGGTAAACGGTGAAAGCGTTGCAAAGAAGTAATCGATATGTGGCATTTAGTGCTCCGACGGGCTGCTGTTTCTTTGCGGCAACGTGGCTGTGTGTTACTCCCATGTCAACGTCACGAATCTGTCGTAACTGCTCCCCTTCTGCCAAAGGACCACTCTCGCATGCCCCACCTGAACGAGCCAAAGCTGATCTCTGGTAATGCCAACCAGCCGTTAGCCCATGCTGTCGCCCGCCGTATGTCCATGCACCGTGGCATTGATGTAGGATTGGTCGATGCACGGGTTGAACGTTTTAATGACGGTGAAATATTTGTCGAGGTTTACGAAAACGTCCGCGGCGAGGATATGTATATCCTGCAGCCAACGTCGAACCCTGCCAACGATAACCTGATGGAGTTATTGATTATTGCAGATGCGCTGCGTCGGTCGTCAGCTGCCCGTATAACCGCGGTGATCCCTTACTTCGGTTATGCCCGCCAAGATCGCAGGTCCAAGGCCCGTACACCGATCACGGCCAAGCTGGTGGCCAACATGATGGTTGAAGCAGGGATTGAGCGTATTTTGACCCTTGATCTACACGCGACGCAGATACAAGGCTTCTTCGATATTCCGGTTGATAACCTGTATGCGTCCCCTGTTTTTGCGCTTGATGTGATGCACAACTTCAAAGACAACCGCGAAGAACTGATGGTTGTGTCTCCCGATGTGGGCGGTGTGGCCCGTGCCCGCGACTTGGCTCAGCGCATTGGTGCGCCACTTTCCATCGTCGACAAACGCCGTGGCAAACCCGGTGAAGTCGCTGAAATGACCATTATTGGTGATGTAAAAGACCGCACATGTTTGATCGTGGATGATATCGTCGACACGGCAGGCACGCTTTGTAAAGCAGCCCAAGTGCTGATGGAACACGGCGCAAAAGAAGTGCATTCTTATATCACGCACGGCGTTCTATCTGGCCCCGCAATTGACCGGGTCAGTAAATCGGTCATGAAAAACTTGGTGATTACGGACACAATCGAAGCAACTGACGCGGTCAAAAATTGCCCTAATATTCGGATTGTTCCAACTGCCCCAATGTTCGGTCAAGCAATTTTGAACACATGGAACGGTACATCTGTGTCATCGTTGTTTGATCACAAAACGCTCGGTCCGATCTACGAAGGCATGTATTCCGCTTAAAGATCCCAGACATCATCGGCGCGCACTGCGCCGATGGACTGCCATGACACGCGACAGCGGGCGATCTGCGTATCGCCCCACGTACGGAACACAATATCAAAGTCTTTATCAGTGATATTTTCGGCCTGTACGTCAGCGCGGATGTTGCCTGCTTTGGACATGTCTAACATGGACACTGACACATAGACGTTGGGTGGGAATTTATAGGCTTCCGAATAAGTCACAGTCATGCGCGTTTGGCGCGGGCCCTCGCCGGTCCACATTTCACCGTCATGTTCGAAATCAGAAAACAAGACGACGTCGCCTTGGTCAATTCCGATCACGTTACTTTCTAATTTGCGCATTTTGGGTCCGATTAATCACTAAATTTTTTTCAATATAGACCACGAATGGGGCATTAATACGATTTTGCCAAGAAAAAAGGCCCCGCAATGCGGAGCCTTCTATCACATTTACGATGTAAGGCTTTAGTTTGACGTCAAACCAATGTGACTACCCATAGCGACCATGTCGGAAATCAGCTTGGCTGCGTCATCAACTGGGCCGGGTTCGTTTTTGAACACTTCCTCAGCAGCCTTCATCGCAGCTTTTGCGTCAGCGATCATTGTATCAAACACCTCTTGGGTCATCTCACCGCGTGGCAACGCCTGTTCAGCAAGAACAGAGACACCAGTTGCTGTGATTTCCGCAAAGCCACCGGACACGACATATTCATCGGTCCCGCCGCTGTGCACGACCCGCAAAACGCCGGGGCGCAATGTGGTGATGGTTGGCGCGTGGCCTTCCATTGCCGTCATGTCGCCGTCAGCGCCTGGAATTTGCACTTCGCTCGCCTCCACCGACGCCAAAAGACGTTCGGGAGAGACTAGATCGAATTGTACGTTTGCCATGAGAAGGCCTCCTTAAGCAGCGTCAGCCGCCATTTTTTCTGCCTTGGCAACAACATCAGCGATGCCACCAACCATGTAGAACGCGTTTTCTGGCAAGTGATCGTATTCACCAGCAACAACGGCCTTAAAGGATGCGATTGTGTCTTCGAGCGGCACCTGAACACCAGGAGAGCCAGTAAAGACCTGAGCAACGTCAAACGGCTGCGACAGGAACTTTTCAAGCTTACGCGCACGTGTCACGGTCAATTTGTCGTCTTCTGACAATTCGTCCATGCCTAAAATCGCGATGATATCCTGAAGCGACTTATAACGCTGCAGCGTCTGCTGCACTTCGTTTGCCACTGCATAGTGCTCGTCGCCAACGATGGCTGGGTCAAGCAAACGCGATGTTGAATCGAGCGGATCAACCGCAGGGTAGATACCCTTTTCGGAAATCGCACGGTTCAAAACGGTTGTCGCATCAAGGTGCGCAAACGATGTCGCTGGTGCTGGATCGGTCAAGTCATCCGCAGGCACGTAGATCGCCTGCACGGACGTGATCGACCCGTTCTTGGTGGATGTAATGCGTTCCTGCATCTGGCCCATGTCTGTGGCCAATGTTGGCTGGTAGCCCACGGCAGAAGGAATACGACCCAAAAGCGCCGAAACCTCGGAACCCGCTTGTGTAAAGCGGAAGATGTTGTCGACGAAGAACAGAACGTCTGTACCAGACTGGTCACGGAAAGATTCCGCCATTGTCAGGCCGGACAAAGCAACACGCATACGCGCACCGGGAGGTTCGTTCATCTGACCGTAAACCAAGGCCACTTTGGACTTGGTCAAGTCGTCTTTGTTGATAACGCCCGAGTCGATGAATTCATAGTAAAGGTCGTTACCTTCACGTGTCCGCTCGCCTACGCCCGCAAATACGGAGTAACCAGCGTGCACTTTAGCGATGTTGTTGATCAATTCCTGAATAAGAACCGTCTTACCAACACCAGCACCACCGAACAAACCAATTTTACCACCCTTGGCGTATGGTGCCAAAAGGTCGATAACTTTGATGCCTGTTACCAGAACTTCGGACGCAGTGGACTGGTCCTCAAATGCTGGCGCTTCGGCGTGAATAGAGCGACGCTCTTTTGTCAGGATCGGGCCTTTTTCGTCAACCGGATCACCAACAACGTTCATGATACGACCAAGTGTTGCGTCACCAACTGGCACCTGAATTGTGAGACCCGTGTCAGTCACGTCTTGACCACGAACCAAGCCTTCAGTTGCGTCCATAGCAATACAGCGCACCGTGTTCTCACCAAGGTGCTGTGCCACTTCCATGGTCAGCATCTTGCCGTTGTTGTCTGTTGTCAGCGCGTTCAGAATTTGTGGCAGGTCGTTACCGAACTGCACGTCGACGACGGCGCCGATGATCTGAATGATCTTACCTTTAGCGTTTGCCATAATGGTTTTCTCCGGGTTTCTAGAGCGCTTCCGCGCCCGAAATAATTTCAATCAGCTCGTTGGTGATCTTAGCCTGACGCGAGCGGTTAAACTCGATGGTCAACTTGTCGATCATGTCACCAGCGTTGCGTGTCGCGTTATCCATGGCGGACATCCGTGCGCCTTGTTCGGACGCCGCATTTTCCAGCAGGGCTGCAAAGATCTGCGTGGCTACACCGCGCGGCAGAAGATCGGCCAAAATGGCATCCTCTGACGGCTCGTAGTCATACAGTGCAACGTCTGCATCATCTGCTTGGTCGAACTTAGCAGGGATAACCTGCAAGGCCGTTGGATGCTGCGTGACCACGTTTTCAAAACGCGCAAAGAACAATGTGGCGATGTCAAAATCACCCGCATCAAATCTTGTCAGCACATCTTTTGCGATGTCCTGTGCGTTTGCGTAGCTGACCCGCTTTACAGCAGTCAGATCAACGTGACCCACCAGCTGTTCTGCGAATTCACGCTTAATCACGTCGCGGCCTTTTTTGCCGACAGTCAGGATTTTCACCGTCTTGCCTGCAGCAATAAGCTTGTGGGCATGACTACGTGCCAATTTGGCGATGTTGCCGTTAAAGCCGCCACAGAGGCCACGTTCAGCAGTCATCACCACCAAAAGGTGGGTCTGATCGCTGCCGGTGCCCGACAGAAGCCGTGGCGCAGAGGCAGAGCCTGCTGCACCAGACGCCAACCCAGCCATCACGGTGTTAAACCGTTCAGTGTAAGGGCGGGACGCCTCGGCTGCGTCTTGGGCGCGGCGCAATTTTGCTGCCGCGACCATCTGCATCGCCTTGGTGATCTTGCGGGTCGATTTGACCGACGCGATCCGAGTTTTAAGGTCCTTAAGACTAGGCAAAGCTAAGTCTCCTTATCTTCAGCGAAGGGTTCAGGCGAAATCTTTGGCGAATACGTCGAGCGCCGCTTTGATTTTTGCTTCTGCTTCACCTTTGATTTTTGGATCTTCTTTGGTGATCATATCAAGCACGTCTTTTGCGTTGGTACGCATATGCTTCAACAAACCAGCCTCGAAACGGCCAACGTCTTTGACGGCGACCTTATCCAAGTAACCTTTGGTGCCTGCATAGATGACGCAGACGATTTCAGCATTGGATAATGGCGAATACTGTGGCTGTTTCATCAGCTCAGTCAAACGCGCACCACGGTTCAGCAACTGCTGCGTGGATGCATCAAGGTCGGAGCCGAACTGCGCGAACGCAGCCATTTCACGATACTGAGCAAGCTCGAGCTTAACTGGACCAGCGACAGATTTCATCGCGTTTGTTTGTGCAGCAGAGCCAACACGCGAAACGGACAGACCTGTATTCACAGCTGGACGGATGCCCTGGAAGAACAATTCAGTTTCCAAGAAGATCTGACCATCAGTGATCGAAATCACGTTTGTTGGAATAAACGCAGAAACGTCGCCACCTTGTGTTTCAATGATCGGCAACGCCGTCAAAGAACCGGATCCGTTGTCTTCGTTAAGCTTTGCAGAACGCTCAAGAAGTCTTGAGTGAAGATAGAAAACGTCACCTGGGTAAGCTTCACGTCCTGGTGGACGGCGGAGCAGAAGTGACATTTGACGATAAGACACAGCCTGCTTGGACAAGTCATCATAGATGATCAGCGCATGGCGGCCATTGTCGCGGAAGTGCTCTGCCATCGCAGTCGCAGCATATGGTGCAAGGAACTGCATCGGTGCTGGATCGGACGCTGTAGCAGCCACAACGATTGAATATTCAATCGCGCCGGACTCTTCGAGCTTTTTCACCAACTGCGCAACTGTTGAGCGCTTCTGGCCAATCGCAACATACACACAGTAAAGCTTTTGGCTTTCGTCTGTAGCTGCGTCATTGATTGATTTTTGATTCAGGATCGTATCAAGCGCGATCGCTGTTTTACCAGTCTGACGGTCACCAATGATCAATTCGCGCTGGCCACGGCCAACTGGGATCATTGCGTCAACGGACTTCAGGCCTGTGGCCATTGGTTCGTGTACGGATTTACGTGGAATGATGCCCGGCGCTTTGCCGTCTGCAACTGCACGCTTTTTCGCTTTGATCGGGCCTTTGCCGTCAAGCGGGTTACCCAAGCCGTCAACAACGCGGCCAAGCAATTCGTCGCCCACTGGCACGTCAACGATTGATTTGGTGCGTTTAACAACGTCACCTTCTTTGATGTCGCGGTCAGAACCAAAGATAACAACACCAACGTTGTCAGCTTCAAGGTTCAGGGCCATTCCGCGGATACCACCGGGGAATTCGACCATCTCACCGGCTTGGACATTGTCCAAGCCGTAGACGCGCGCAATACCGTCACCGACGGAAAGCACACGGCCAACTTCGGCCACTTCGGCTTCTTGGCCAAAGTTTTTGATCTGGTCCTTAAGGATCGCAGAGATTTCAGACGCTTGGATCGCCATATTATCCGACCTCTTTCATAGTGTTCTGGAGTGCGTTGAGCTTGGATTTGATCGACGTGTCGATCATCTTCGAGCCCACTTTTACAATAAGACCGCCGATGATTGTTTCATCCACGGTCGCTTTGATCTTCACATCGGCGCCCATTTGCGCCGTGAGTGTTTTTGCCAACTTGTCAGACTGCGCCTTTGACAGCGCCTTGGCAGATGTCACTTCGGCGGTAACTTCGCCCTTATGTTCTGCAATCTTGGCACGCAGCGTCGCCACAAGCTGTGGCAACACAAACAAACGACGCTTAGACGCCATAAGCGCCAGCACATTGCTTGTTGTCTTCGACAGCTTCATTTTCTTAGCTATTGCACCAATCGCGGTGGCTTGTTCATCACGGCTATAAAGCGGTGATGATAGCAATACGCGCAAGTCGTCGCTGTCGGCCATTGCGGCGTCCAACGCGTCTACGTCTTTTTCAAGCCCAGCGATTGCCTTGCCTTCGCGGGCGAGGTCAAACACGGCTGTCGCATAGCGCGCAGCGATGCCTGTGGAAATTCCTACTGTTTCGGACACGTCCACCCTTCCGATGTCTTTAGCCCAGTCCCAACCGCCGGACTATTCCGACGACAGGAGGGCTTGCTTATACACACCTACACAAAGATGTGTACGCGGCAAAATCAGCGTCGATGTAGCAGAGCAATTGGGCTGTCGCAACCGCCTTGCGTCGTCAAATTGAGCCCTTTTGTCGCATGCCAAACCTTCAGGCCCGTCACCACGATACATTCAACGCGCAATTTTGTTCCGCATAATTGATTGTTAACGCGCCTTAATCTGTTCTGATTGTTAAGGTTTACCGTGCTTAATGCACTATTCGCCGCATCCTGTACCTGCCGTTTTAAACTGTAACTAGATGTATGGTTTTACGTCTGATGGGCCGCGATCCGGTGAACCCAAATTGATGGATCGCGTTGCGAATCTGGCGAAATTAAAAACTTCACCAAGAAACGAACCGTAATGCGTCCAGCGATTCTGCGCGAGAAGTGACAAAACAGCATTAGGAATCCCGTGCTGTCTCTGGCGTTGCTGTGATACCTTCTAACGCGCGGAATTTGCGTTTGACCACTTCTGTCAGGCCCGGGCGCGTTGGGGCCACCATCTGTTTGCTGACTTCAATCATCAGCACACCGCCTGCGGCGACAACAGGCAGGTTATGCCCAACCCTTTCGAGCAGACCTGCAGTTTTACGCCAAAACCGCTTGTGCGACGGTGGTTGGTACAAGGTCGACAGGGTCCGTTCTGTGATAAAATCATGGTTCCGCAGTTGTGCTTCAAGTTGACCCAGTGAATAGGGCCGCCCGTACCCAAACGGGGTCTTATCAGACCGCGACCAAAGCCCTGCCCTGTTCGGCACGACAAAGACAGCTTTTCCACCGGGGCCAAGCACCCGCCAAACCTCGTCCAGTAAAGCAGTTGGGTTTTCGCATGTCTCTAAGCCGTGCATCACCACCAGCTTGTCGACCTGCCCAGTTTGGATGGGCCAAAATGTTTCTTCACACAAAACGCTTATGTTTGGTTGGCCCGCTGGCCACGGCATAACCCCCTGCGGCCCCGGCATCAGGCCGATCACACGACGTGCATTGGCCAGATAAGGCCGCATCAATGGAACGGCAAAGCCATAACCAGCAACCGTTTGCCCCTTGGCTTCTGGCCAGATTTGGATCAACTCATCACGAATAACCTTTTGCGCCGCTCGCCCAAGGGCGCTGCGATAGTAGAAATTACGCAGATCAAGCACATCCAGATGCATTGCAGTTGTCTCCTGTTTGGGCGAAACTTAAATCTACCTTAGCAAGACAGGACCGAATAGCCATGACCCTTACGCTGACAACAGTGCCCTGCCTTGTCGATAACTATGCGTTCATCATCGGTAACCCCGCCACAAAAGAGGCCGCCGTCATTGACGTACCAGAGGCAGCGCCCATCAACGCAGCGCTTTTGGCAGGCGGTTGGCATTTAACCACTGTTCTGCTGACCCACCATCATTGGGATCACATCGACGGGTTGGACGGGCTTACCAACCGCGCCGACCTGCATGTCATTGGTGCGGCCGCAGACGCTCACCGCCTACCTGAATTGAACACAGCCGTTTCAGAGGGCGACACAATTCGGATCTGCGGTGAAGATGCCGCAATTTTGGATGTGTCTGGTCATACGGTTGGTCATATCGCATTTCATTTCCCCCAAAGCGGGTTTATATTTACCGCCGACAGCCTGATGGCGCTCGGCTGTGGTCGCCTGTTTGAGGGCACACCAGCACAAATGTGGAGCAGCATGCAAAAACTACGCGCGTTGCCGTCTGATACTGTAATTTGTTCGGGCCATGAATACACGGCATCGAACGCAGCTTTCGCGTTAACCCTTGAACCGGCGAACGCGGACCTTAGATCACGTGTTGAAGCAATCAAAGCCGCGCGACTCTTGGATGAGCCGACGGTGCCCTCAACCCTCGCGCTTGAACAACAAACAAACCCATTCCTACGCGCCGACGTGCCTGCGTTGAAACATGCGATTGGAATGGACAACGCTGACAGTACGACCGTTTTCACAGAAATCCGCGCCCGCAAGGACCGATTTTAGGGGGTGAATACCCGCTGGAAACGCCATTTGAGGATCGATCACACGATTTTTAGAGTTTTGTGACCGAAATTAACAAAAAAGTCCTTGAAGCTTGGACAATAAAACCAAACTTTAAGGATAAGAGGCCACGGTTGGTTATGGGTGCTTCGCGCAACTGCCAACCCCGATCTATAAAGGAGCACGCACGTGCCATCTTTTTCGACAACACTCGAGCAATCCATTCACGGGGCCTTGGCCCTTGCAAACGCACGCAAGCACGAATTGGCTACGTTAGAGCATCTGTTGCTATCTCTCATTGATGAGCCAGAAGCCGCACGTGTCATGCAGGCCTGTTCAGTCAATTTGGACAAGCTGCGCAAAGACCTTGAAGGGTTCATCGAAGACGACCTGTCGACGTTGATCACAGACGTCGAAGGGTCTGAAGCTGTGCCAACGGCCGCGTTCCAGCGCGTGATCCAGCGTGCCGCGATCCATGTACAGTCGTCAGGTCGCACCGAAGTGACTGGTGCAAACGTTCTTGTCGCGATCTTTGCCGAACGTGAAAGTAACGCTGCCTATTTCCTGCAAGAGCAGGATATGACCCGCTATGACGCGGTCAACTTTATCGCGCACGGCGTCGCGAAAGACCCTGCATTCGGCGAAAGCCGCCCTGTTACTGGATCACCAGATGGGGACGATGAATTCACTGACACCGATGGTGATGTGAAAGAAAGCGCGTTGGCCAAATACTGCGTCGATCTTAACGTCAAAGCTAAAGAGGGCGATGTTGATCCATTGATCGGCCGCGCCCACGAGGTGGAACGCTGCATTCAAGTGCTATGCCGCCGCCGCAAAAACAACCCGCTTTTGGTGGGTGATCCGGGTGTTGGCAAAACTGCCATTGCTGAAGGTCTTGCCTATAAAATCGTGAATGGTGACACACCAGAAGTGTTGGCCAACACAACGATCTATAGCCTTGACATGGGGTCCCTGCTTGCCGGTACGCGGTACCGTGGTGATTTTGAGGAACGCCTGAAGGCTGTCATGACCGAGATGGAGGATCACGACGACGCCGTGTTGTTTATCGACGAAATTCACACCGTAATTGGGGCTGGCGCCACGTCTGGCGGCGCGATGGATGCGTCAAACTTGCTAAAACCTGCATTGCAGGGCGGCAAACTGCGCTGCATGGGATCAACGACATATAAAGAGTTCCGTCAGCATTTTGAAAAGGATCGCGCCTTGGCACGTCGTTTTCAGAAAATCGACGTCAGTGAACCGTCTGTTGAAGATACAGTCAAAATTCTGCGTGGCTTGAAACCATATTTTGAAGAACATCACGGGATTAAATATACGGCCGATGCCATCCGGACGGCTGTGGAATTATCCGCCCGCTATATCAACGATCGCAAATTGCCCGATAAGGCGATTGATGTGATCGATGAAGCGGGTGCGGCCCAGCATCTGGTGCCTGAATCCAAGCGCCGCAAAACGATTGGTGTCAAAGACATTGAGGCTGTTGTCGCAAAAATTGCGCGTATTCCGGCCAAAAACGTGACCAAAGACGATGCAGAGGTCCTCAAAGATCTCGAAAAGTCGATGAAACGCGTTGTGTTTGGTCAAGATTCCGCGCTCGAGGCATTGGCATCCGCGATCAAATTGGCCCGTGCTGGTTTGCGCGAACCTGAAAAGCCAATCGGTAACTATCTGTTCACCGGACCAACAGGTGTGGGTAAAACCGAGGTTGCCAAACAGCTGGCCGATACTCTTGGTGTGGAACTGCTGCGTTTTGACATGTCTGAGTACATGGAAAAGCATGCAATTTCCCGTCTGATCGGCGCACCTCCTGGTTATGTTGGCTTTGACCAAGGTGGCATGTTGACCGACGGTGTCGATCAGAACCCGCATTGCGTGTTGCTGCTTGATGAGATGGAAAAAGCACATCCGGATGTCTACAACATCCTGTTGCAGGTTATGGACCACGGTAAATTGACCGATCATAATGGCCGGACAACCGATTTCCGCAATGTAATCTTGATCATGACGTCAAATGCTGGTGCTTCCGAAATGTCTAAAAACGCGCTTGGCTTTGGTCGCGAATCTCGCGAAGGCGAAGACACAGCAGCGATTGAACGGACGTTTACGCCCGAATTCCGCAACCGTTTAGATGCGGTCATCAGCTTTGGCGCCCTGCCGAAACCTGTGATCATGCAAGTCGTCGAGAAATTTGTGCTCCAACTTGAAGCACAATTGATCGACCGCAACGTCCATATCGAGCTGACGCCAAAAGCCGCTGAATGGCTTGGTGAAAAAGGCTATGATGCTAAAATGGGTGCCCGTCCACTTGGCCGTGTCATTCAAGAATACATCAAAAAGCCGCTCGCAGAAGAGTTACTATTTGGTAAATTGGTCAAAGGTGGCCTTGTAAAAGTTGGTGTGAAAAACGGCGCACTCGATATCAAATATGAAGCCCCAGAACAGGCTCGCATCACTGGTGATAAACCGCCGCTTTTGACAGCAGAATAATGCGCACAGCGCTTGCGATCATATCCCTCGCCGCAACACCTGCGGCGGGGGATATTTTATTAGCTTTCCCTCTCGATTGCAGCTTAGGGGACACCTGCTATATTCAGCAGTACATGGATCACGATCCCTCATCAGGTAACTACGATTTCTCCTGTGGGTCACTATCGTATGATACGCATTCCGGCACTGATTTTGCATTGCTGTCGCTCGCAGATCAAGCAGCGGGCGTGAATGTTCTGGCAGCTTCAGATGGCACTGTTGTGGGTGTGCGCAATGACATGCTGGATGTCTTGCAAATAGGCCCTGATGCGCCAGATGTGAGCAATCGTGAATGCGGGAATGGCCTCGTCATGCGGCACTCAGACGGGTATGAGACCCAATATTGCCACATGGCAAAAGGGTCGATTGGCGTAAGTGCTGGGCAAGTTATTAAGGCGGGCACCGTTCTGGGCCGCGTTGGTCTTTCGGGGCAAACTCAATTTCCGCACCTCCACCTTAGCGTCCGTCAAAATGGCCAAAACATTGACCCGTTTAATGCTGACGGCGTGCAATCGTGTCCTGACCCGACGCGCCCTTCGCTTTGGGGAACCGAAATTGCCACACCAGCAGGCGGGATTGTGAAAATCGGGCTAACCGATTCCGTCCCAAGCTTTGATGAGATTAAATCTGGTTTAGCTAATACTGGCGTAGATGCTGACAGCCCCGCTTTGGTCGGCTGGGGGCACCTTTTTGGTGTACGTGTCGGCGATACGGTGACAACACGCATCACCCGCCCAGACGGCACTGTGTTTGACACTTCAGAAGTCCTTGAACACACCCAAGCCAGCATTATGCGCGCATTTGGCAAACGCACCCCGCAAGGTGGATGGGCACAGGGCACCTACCGCTTGGATGTTATTCATCAGCGTAACGACGCCATTCTTGATCAAGCATCGGCCGACTACGTCATCGATTAACGCTCTGTTAATTTCAACTCAATACGCCGGTTTTGGGCACGCGCGTCCGGTGTGTCCGCAGGATTAAGCGGTTGGTATTGACCAAATCCATTTGCTGCCAAGCGATCGGGCGAAATGCCTAAGAAGTTCACCATATATAGCACAACTGACAATGCACGCGCTTGGGACAGTTCCCAATTGTTCGCATATTGCCCGTTGCCAGACAGCGCCACATTGTCCGTATGACCATCAACCCGAATGACCCAATCAATCCCTGCCGGAATGTCATCTGCAATGCCGCGCAAAATTCCTGCGACATTCGCAATCTCACCGCGCCCTAGATTGGACAGGGTCGCACGACCAGGCTCAAACAGAACCTCGGACGAAAACACAAACCTGTCGCCTTCGATCCGCACACGATCTTGGCCTTCTAGGACATCACGCAACTGGCCGAAAAAGTCCGACTTGAACCGCTCTAGGTTTTGCGCTTCTGCAGTCAGTCTTGCAGCCTCTTCTTCCAAACGTTGCCGCTCTGCTGTTTCAAGCGCAAGCCTGCGTCGTTCCTCTGCCGCGACCCGCGCAAGTGCGGTGTTCAGCTGTGTGCCCAAGGCTCGGATTTGGACTTGGGTGTCTGTGTCCGCTTCATCAGCAAGGTTAAGAAGGGTTTGCAATGTCCCGACCTGATTACGCAATTCGGCGACCTGCGCGTTCAGCGCCGCAACCTGCCGCTGCCCTTCGGCTGATAGCGCTTTTTCCTGCGACAGCGCAGTGTTCGCAACCGCCAGCAGTGCCGCCTGACGGTCTTGCGCGGTCATTTGGTCCTGCGACGCGGCCTGTGTTGCTGCCATGGCAGCCAACGCCGAGGCAAGCCGTGCCTCTAATGACGCGCGATCATTGGCCGTTTCAGACGCACCGTCCGCCAGTGAAGACACCCGCGCCTGCAAGGTTTCATTGGCCAAAAGTGCTGCAGAAAGCCGATCCTCGAGCGATAAACGGGCAACGTCATCCGCCGCACCGCTTTGCGCGATGGCCGTCATTTCGACTTCAAGCGCTTGTTTGGCAAGCAAAGCGGCGGCAAGTTGTTTCTGGATTTCCACCTCTGTCTGCCGCCCTGTTTCAAGAGCGTCAGCAAGAGCGTTGCGCGCAGCATCAAGGGCTGCCTCGCTTTGATCATCCTGTGCCAAAGCCGCGGCAAGCCGTATGGTTAAGTCTTGAAAATTCGTTGCGGCAACATCAATTTGGATGCGCGCATCAGCCAATTCTGTCGCCGTTGTCTGCTGCAATCCGAGTGCTGCCAATAAGCGTACATCCAGATCTTCGCCTTCGGACAAGGCGCGGGTCATATCATTTTCGGCATTCTGCTGGGCCAAAAGAGCTGCGGCCAACTTCATATCCAAATTGGCACTGGCTGCATTGGCTGCGGCAAGCAACGTGAGCGTATTTTCCGCATCACGCCGTTTTTCCTCGAGCGTAAGAGACATGGCTGTCAATTCCGCATCTGCATTTTCAAGGCGGGCGCGCAGGGCTTGCGCTGCGGCGGCATCAACCAGTTGGGTTGCTTCAAGATCGGAGATGAGCGCAGTGTTCGTATCACGACCCGTTTCCAGATCGGCAATCAAAGCTTCTAATGCATTGCGCCGCGCGGCCGCAAGGCGGGCCGCTTCGGTTCCTGCATCAATTTCTGTACGGGCTTGGGCCAGCGCAAGATTAAGCGCCTCTTGATCAGTCAAAAGTTGTGTTTGCGCGCCTTCTAAGTCTGCAATCACAACGCGGGCATCGGATCGATCAGCCAACAAGCCCGCAACTTGCGCCTCGAACCCTGTAATCTGGTTTTTGGCAGCGACCAATGCCACCTCTGTGTCATCGCGTTGTTGAGTAAGCTGTGCAATCAGATTGGACTGCGTATTTGCCGTGTCCCTCGCGCGGGCCAGATTGGTCGTGAGCGTCGCACTGCGATCTTGTTCTAGACCAAGCGCCGATGCCAATGTCGATATTTCGGCTGCAAGTTCATCCAACCGCGACGCTTGCCCGGTGATCGTTTCGCGCAAAACAAACTGGATAACCATAAAGATGGTCAGCACAAACATCAGGACCAACAACAGCCCTGTCATGGCGTCCACGAACCCTGGCCAGATGGCGTTTTGGAAACGCCCTGATGAACGACGACTTAGTGCCATTGTCAGCCCCGATCGTTAGGCGGACGTCCCCGCCCGGACCGGATAGCCCGCGTTAGTCCAGCGATATCAGACCGCAAATCAGCGACAGTTTCTTGCCGACCCGCTGACATTTCTTCCAAAATACGCAGCATTTGTACATCGATGGACCGCAACCGCATCCGACTTTCGGCATCAATACCATCAACGCCGCTATCACGGAGTTTTTCAATCAAGCGATCTTGGCCTTCGGCGACGCGGGTCAAAAGGGCGTTCGTGCTATCGCTACTGCCATCGCCCTTTGTCTCTGACATCGCTTGGGTCAATGCGCCTAGGTGATGGTTCAAGCTTGATTGTTGCGCTTCTAACTGCTGCGCCATGTGATCCATGAATTCGACCATAACACCCGCCTCAGCGCCACCCTCGTCGCCCGACGAAAAGCCAAGGCGGGTGATGGTTGATAGCCATTCTTCAAGTTCACGGTAGAACCGATTTTGACCATGGGAAGCAAAAAGCTCGAGCAAGCCAACAACAAGCGATCCAGCTAGCCCCAAAAGAGATGATGAAAACGCAGTGCCCATACCGCCCAATTGGCTTTCAAGCCCAGACTGCAGCCGTGCAAATATGTCAGCGCCATCTTCGCCGTCAGCAGGGTTCAGCGACCGGATTGTCTCAACCAGCGCAGGAACTGTTGTGGCAAGTCCATAAAATGTACCCAAAAGACCTAGAAAAATCAGCGTGTTACCGATGTAGCGCGTAATCTCTCGATCTTCATCAATGCGCTGCGCCACTGAATCCAAAATGGAACGGCCTGACGATGACGACAATTGCATCCGCGCGCCACGGGACCGCAACAGCGTCGCCAACGGGGCCAAAAGCCCTGGTGCCACAGCGGCGCCGTTTCCAGCTTTATGATTGGTGAACTCTTCAATCCAATGCACGGATCGCATCAGTTGCCAGACCTGTGCAAAGCACGACCCGACACCCAAAATGAACACAGCCAAAATGGCTCCGTTCAGGTAAACATTCGACCAAAAGATCGCCTTGATTTGTGCAAACCCGAGGTACAAACCAGCGCCCACCAATCCCAGCACAATCAGCATCGAAATGATCTGACGAACGGGTTGTGTAAACTGCGCCTCGGCCTCAGATTCCCTTGTTTCTGTCACCACAAAGGGTCCTTGTCATTATTGTTAACGCCACCTTAAGGAAGCCAGTCGGAAATCCCAAATAAATTCGGGCCTTACGCCGCGCTTAGCGCCCGAACACGGTCCACGAGCCACGTCATGTCATCGTCGCGAATGTCCATTTGGGTCAAATGCGCAGCGGTATTATACAAGTATTCGGTATTGGGGCCGCGCCCACCAATTGCGCGGGCAATCATTTTGGCCTGCGTTTCCAGATCAAACTGGCAATACTGAACATGATCAGGGTCAATCACATAAGCCAATGCCGCCAGCGCGGTATCGCCGATCTGCAACTGGACAATTTCCTCGACATAGGCCGAAGATATCAATTCGCGCTCCCGCAACATCGCAAGAACGGCAGCTTCCTCTTCAGGTTTAACTTGAAAAGCAACGCCAGTGCATTGCGCCCCCGATGTTGCATCAAGCGCGAGCACCAAACCCGGATCATCATCGGTCCCACGGTGATGGATTGACAGCATACAAAAGCTACGGGTGTAGTCATGCAGCACAGCTGTCTTGACCTGCGCGGGTTCAAACCCGGGGTTCCACAAAAGTGAACCATATCCAAATACCCATAGCGCCATATGACTGGTCCTTTTCCAATACCCCCTATAAACACGCCCAAAGAGACGCGCCAAGGGGGAACCATGCGTAGACTAACATTGATCGTGATTATCCTTGCCGGAATTTACAGCGCATATTGGGTCATTGGGTCCACCGCGACCGAACGGGCCGCGACCGCCCAATTGATGGAATTGGACGCGGCTGGCTGGACAGTTGAGTTCACGGATCTGGCAACAGCGGGTTTCCCATCGCGGTTTGATACGACATTGACCGACCTTCATCTTGAAAGCCCAGATCGCAGAACGCTATGGGACGCCCCGTTTGTGCAGGCTTTGTCGCTGTCATACAAACCAAACGAAGTCATTTTGGCACTGCCTGAAAAACAGATCCTGACCCGCGATGGTGTTCAAATGGACATCACGTCGACTGGTTTGCTCGCGAGCCTCGCGCTTGCCCCGACACCTGCATTGGGGCTTGTGAACCTGACGGCTCAAACAGGTCCATTGACGATGATTGGCCCCGATAGCGTGCTTTTTTCAGTAACCAAGGGGCTTGCCGCGTTGCGGTTGGCCGACCCAGCCCAGAACCAATATGATGCCTACTTTGATTTGGACGGTTTTGCGTTACCGGATAACCTGCATCACATCCTCGACCCTCAAGGCAAATTACCGGCAAACTTCGCGCAGATCACGGTGGATAGTTCCGTTGTCTTCGACAATCCGCTCAACCGGTTTGCGCCAACATCCCACCCGCGACCAACCCAGATAACCCTGAACGGTATGACCGTCACATGGGGTGCCTTGCAGTTGCGCGGAAAAGGCGAGGTTACAGTCGACAGTTCTGGCATCCCAACGGGTCGGATCACCCTTGCGGCACAAAACTGGCGCGAGATGATTGGCTTGGCCGTCAATGCAGACCTGCTGGATCAAGGCGTCGCAAATACAGCCCAAAATATGGGTGCCCTTTTGGCCAGCGGCGGTGCTGAATTGTCGGTGCCAATTACATTTCAGAACGGCTTGATGTCGCTTGGCCCCTTGCCCATCGGACCCGCGCCGCGCCTTTTCTAAGATTGGCCAAACATGCCTGTGAGGGCGCGGCGCACCAATGCCGTGACCGATGGTCGTTTGGCCGCGTGGAACGGCAATGGACGGCAGACCTCGATGGCGGCGACGCCAACGCGGGCGGTTAATGCGCCGTTGATCACGCCTTCGCCGAACCGGCGCGACACTTTGGACAGCACACCACCGCCAGCGATTGATCCGATCAGATCATCACCAACCGCCACCGCACCTGTCGCGACCAAATGGGTCAACACGGTGCGCGTCAGCCGCCAACTACCAAGCACGCCCGACCGTCCGCCATACACTTCGGCAATGCGTCTAATCATGCGCAGGTTTGCCGTAAGCGCTGTGAACACATCCGCCAATGCCAGCGGAACGATGGCCGTCACTGTCGCCACTTGACGTGCAGCCGCTTCAACTTCGCGCATTGCGGCAGCATCAAGCGGAACCAGCAAAGTTGTTTCGGCAAGCACCAAAAGGCCATCTGCATCCAACACATCGCCTGACTGTTCCGCCACCCGTGCGCGCCCCCACGCCGTATCATCGCGGGATGCATATAGGCGATTTAGCTTGGCAATAACGTCACGAGCGAGGCCAAGATCGTTCTGGGCCAAGGCCGAGGTGGCCGACTGATGCACGTCGTCAAGGCGGCGCAGACGTGAAAATGCAGCCAGTTCGCGCAAAGCCATCGTCGCCAAAACAAGGCAGAATAAGCCCAAAAGGCCTAGTGCTATTGCCCCCAAGACAGGTGACCGAGCCAGCAGTCCGCTGATGTAGTCATAGGCGGCCAAAGACACGACAAAGCTGACCAAAGCCAGCAACAGTGACCAAAACCATCGCGCTAACCTTGACGGTTTGCGTGCAGCAAGGGCGGCTACTTGGTGCATGGCGGTTTGTTGCGGGATCGCTTCTGGCACCGCTGGTGCGGCGGCAGGTTGGGCTGCCTCTTGGCTTTCAAGGTCAATCAGGATCGGCCCGCGAGGTGCATCGGTCATAAGCGATCTCCGATCAGGAATTGCGCGGCTTTGTCCAAACGGATGTGCGGAGGGCCGTCCCCAGGTTTTAACTCAAGCGGCGCTGGCGCAAACCGCATCACGGCATAATCATCATCTAGCCATGCGGCGGCCCCTGCCCGCGCAGGCCCAAGCAAATGCGCGGGATCGCTGGGCAATTTTCCCGGATAAAACGCTGCCTGCTTGCCAGTATCTAGCAACCGACCACGTACAACATCCAATGGCCCATCGCGGTGATCAACAGTTTCCTCAACCGTTGTCCGCAACGCTGCTATCGACATCGCCGCTGTCGTTGCCCCTGCGAAATCAGCGCGATCTTTGGCGTCGCGCAAAAGCGCCTCGGTGATCGCTGTAAGCTGACCATGTTGTGTATGATGCAAATGATCGGCCTTGGTCGCGGCAAACAGGATTTTCTCGACACGCCGTCCTTGAAAAATGCGGCTTAGGAATGCGTTGCGTCCGGGCCTAAACGCCCCAAGGATCGCGGCCATTGCGTTGCGCAAATCCTCAACCGCAGGCGGCCCCGCATGGATAGCACCCAGCACATCGACCAAGACAACTTGTCTGTCGATCTTAGAGAAATGATCCCTAAAGAATGGCTTTACGACATTGCGCTTATAACTTTCAAACCGACGTGCAAACTCGCGACCCAATGTACCACGTTTCCCAGATACATCCGTAAGCGGTGCAAACGTCAGCACAGGTGATCCCGCAAGATCGCCGGGTAAAAGGAACCGGCCCGGCGTGCAGTCTGAAAACCCCGCTTCGCGGGAAGCTTGCAGATGGCTTGTGAAGGTTGTGGACAATGCCTTTGCCGCCACTTCATCCAATGGCAAATTTGGGTCGGTCTGTCCAAGTGCGGCCAAAAACACGTCGCCTTCGGGGCGCCCATCGGCACGCGCAATCGCAGCGGCAGACCATTCTTCATAAGTTTGATCCAACAGGCCAAGGTCCAACAACCATTCGCCCGGATAATCGACAATATCGATATGAACCGTACGAGGCCCTGTCAGCCCAGACAGCAATCCAGTCGGCTGAACCCGCAAAGACAAACGCAGTTCGCTGATCTGCCGCGTCCCATCAGGCCAGCTTGGGTCAGACGACGTAAGTTGCCCGATGTAAGTCTCATAGTTAAATCGCGGCAATGTATCATCAGGTTGCGGCTGCAAATACGCTGTCCGAATTGCACCGTTCGCCGCGGCAACCAATTGCGGCATCCGCCCACGGTTCATCATGTTCGCAACAAGTGCGGTGATAAACACCGTTTTGCCAGCGCGGCTAAGCCCTGTCACCCCAAGCCGGATCACCGGATCTGAAAACGGCGCTGTCAGCGTATCTGCCACGGCATCGGCACCACGGATAATCTGGTCGGCAAGGGCGGCAATGACCACGTGGCATTCCTTTGTCTAAAACGGCTTTAACTAAGATAAGGCCGTAATTGCCGCTTGTGTAGGGATTGATTTCAAAACTTTCCCCGCTTAAGCCCTCCACATGCCACGTTATGCCCTTCTTGTTGAATATTGCGGTGCGCCATTTTTTGGATGGCAGCGCCAAAATGACCACGTCAGTGTGCAAGGCGCGATTGAGGCTGCTTTGGCAAAATTGGAACCTGGCCCGCATATGATCGCCGCCGCAGGGCGCACCGATGCGGGGGTTCATGCGACGGGCCAAGTTGCGCACTGCGATCTGACACAAGACTGGAACCCATTTCGCCTGTCCGAGGCTTTGAATTTTCACCTAAAACCTAGCCCCGTTGCGATCGTTGCCTGCGCATTAGTTGCAGATGATTGGCACGCAAGGTTCGATGCGCTTGAGCGTCGGTACCTGTTTCGTATCATTAGCCGCCGCGGACCGCTGACATTCGAAAAGGGTCAGATGTGGCGTGTGAACCGCCCACTTGATGCGCAAGCGATGCAAAAAGGTGCGGACTATCTAATTGGACACCATGATTTCACGACGTTCCGGTCAACCATCTGTCAGGCTAAAAGTCCGCAGAAGACATTGGATGAATTGCGTATTGAGCAAATCAATCACGCCAATGGGATTGAGTTTCGATTTCACGTGCGCGCCAGATCATTCTTGCACAATCAAGTCCGCAGCTTTGTCGGAACATTAGAACGCGTCGGTTCAGGTGCGTGGACACCAAAAGATGTAAAAACTGCGTTGGATGCCCGCAATCGTGCCGCTTGCGGGCCGGTCAGCCCACCAGACGGTTTGTATCTTGCTGGCGTGACTTATCCGATTGATCCATTTGCTGCCTAGTCGTTATCCGTAAGGCCCGCGCCTGCGCCCGCCAATCGCGATGCATCTGTGGCCGGAACATATGTGCGTGCCGCAAAGTCGTTCAAATAAGCCCACAAATGTCCTGACACAGTCACTGCAGCAGCCATGGGTACAGCTGGCAGCGGCCCGTCATCGCGGGTAACAATCAGATTGGGTCCGTCAAAGTGATGGTTGATGCACACCCCTTGTCCAGCAAACAGAGCCAAGACAAGACGCGGCGCATCTAAGCCCATTAGCACAACCGCGTCACAGCCGACTCGCAAAGCATCTATTGCAGCAGGTCCCGCCATGGCTGCGCGTGCATCAGCAATCCACAACGTCTTATCGACCCATTCCGCGCTGACGGGAAAATGAGGCGCGGCCAAAGCGACCTGAAGGCAATCCAAACGCACAGGGTCCGTTGCAGCGAGAAACCCAGCAGCCAAGGCCAAATCTTCGCAGTGCCCCAAAGGGATGCCAGCACCGCGCGCGGCCTTCATCACCATCCCGCTGATTTCATTGAGAGACCGCATCATAGGTTCGACACGGGCAACCACCAGTCGTCTGCGTTATCCAATTCATCCCATAACGGAGCGCCTTGAGCTAATGTAATACGTGTCCAACGGTCTGATTTTGGATCAAATTTGGCGGCCCCAAAGAACGACAACTTGCACCGCAACATATCAATCGGCAGGCAGTCTTGCCCGATCAAGTTATCGCGGATTTCAGCATAAGGATGGATGCCAAGGGTTTGCACCCGTTTGACCGCAGCACGGTGTTCTGGATGAGCCGTCAGAAAGGTAGCAACGTTGCCGCTTTTATCGCTTAGCGATTTGGCTAAGCATTGCACTTGTCGTGCAATATCAAGAGGACTTTCAAGGTTAGCACCCTCTTCTGCGTGCCGATCACCCAAACGGGGTTCAAGCTTTTCTTCGGACACATACCAAAATTGGGCACAGGTTTCGGGGTCGGAATAATCAGGCGCGCAAGCCCAATCCCAATCACGTTTGATCAGGTCGGAAAGGTCTGAACAGGACATCACAGGATCAATTTGTGGCGTGAACGGGGTCGCCATGCAGTCGGTCAGCCCGTCAATCAGGTCGCCAAACGGTTCTAGCAACATAGCCACCAATAATTCTTGGGTATCGATCGACCACTGATTGCTTGCCGAGATCAGCACATCAAGCGGTTGTGCTCCAGTCATCAATGCAGGGGTCATCATCGCCGTCACCTGCGGCCATTCCCGCCGCAGTGTGTTGATCCGGTTCGCAGCGATCGCGTCAGCTACATTCCATTCGGCCAAATGATCAGCAGCGCGTGTCGCCAAATCATAGATCCGCGTAATTTGATCAGCGTCCAACAATTGGATCGCACGGACCCGCGCAATCGCTGTTTCGCGCACTTGCATCCATGCATCCAGCAACATGGGGTGGGTCACCAGAAACGGCGCCATGCCAAGTCCGGTTGAATTGCCGATCCCAAGGTACCGCTTTGTTTGACGATCAAGCGTGCCGCGACCAACATGTTCTGCCAAATCATGGGTGAACCCACGAATAAGCCAGACAGTCAGCATTTCAGCAGCAAACGGCCCGCCAAGACCTGATCGATCAGCAATGCGCCCTCGATCTGCGATTCCGAATTTACCGTTTCCGTAAACGGCGGTTGTCCGCATCAAATACCCAGTCGACCGAACAAGATCAGGATCGGGCTGGCGGCCCTCACGTAAGCTTTGGGTCACATGATCAAACAAACGCACCGACTTGTTTGCGCGGCTTAGAACAAGGTCACGTTGGGTGAAACGCGATGCTTCTTGATGGGGGGCTGCGGCGACAATGCGGTCAATTTCGGCCTGTGATGGGACCCCATCGTATAGGACATAGGTCGTGTCCCACGCCGTCGCGATCACACGGTCTGTGCGCAAATCAGCCGGAATGTCGGTTGAAACAGCGACCAACGCATAATCGAAGCCGCCAAATTTGAGCTGATAAACCGCATGTCCGTACCCTGCATCATCCATCATCCAAACCGTACGCATAACTTTTGCATTCTCGAAGGCAAGCGCGCGCGTTAAGCTGCGTAAGAACGACAAACGATGCGGAAATGAGGCCCCCATACGGCGCAGGCGCATCACCTGCGAAGGTGGGCGCAATGGCATTTGGGCGGGTGGTGCTATATCTTTCATGGGGTGCCAAACTTTACGACGAGGAGCAGGAAAACCTTTATAAAAAAAGCTAGCACAACCCCGGCTGCCCGCTCTATCAAAATCGGACATTTTGACCACGTTTTGCGGCGTCTCTCTGATTTTCACCATTTCCTTGCCTATCGCTCGAAAAGTGATCAACCGAGCCTTTGATTTTGGGGCCAGAGGCGTTACCAGACTAAAAGGGCATATTTAGTCCAAACTGGCCTATGGGGGCACAACATGCATCATTTCACACGTATCATTGCCGCGTTGCTGCTGGTTCCTACAATGTCGATGGCTCAAACTGTTGATTTTGACATCAAGGGCGATGACGAAAATATCGCAAACGCAGTCCGCTCCGCATCGTTGGTGTTGTCCATCGACACAGATGAAACACCCAATCCACAAGATTATATTGCTGCTGCCCGTGCCGATTACCGCCGCATTTTGACGGCACTTTATGGTCAGGGGCATTACAGCGGAACTGTTTCGATCCTTGTCGATGGCCGCGAAGCGGCTGGTATTGCACCGCTTGGCGCGCCCAACCGCATTGATCAAATCACGCTGCGGATCGATCCGGGACCTTCATTTACCTTTGGCAATGCCTCTGTTGATCCATTGCCGTCTGGCACATTGCTGCCCGATAGCTTTGCGCGCGGCGAAGTGGCCGCATCAAAAGTTATCGTGCAAGCCGTATCCGCTGGCGTCAGCGCATGGCGCGATAATGGATATGCCAAGGCCACAACTGATGGCCAACAAGTCACCGCCAAACACGCCGAGCAAACGCTTGATGTCGCCATTACATTGGCCCCCGGCCCACAGCTTACGTTTGGAGCGCTAACAATCACAGGCAACGACGCCGTGCGATCAGCCCGCATTGCCAAAATTGCTGGCATTCCGGTGGGTGAAATCTATTCCCCGGAAGAAGTATCCAAGGCAGAACGTCGCTTGCGCGAGACCGGTGCGTTCGACAGCGTTGCAGCCGTTGAGGCCGACGACATTGGCGCCAACAATACACTGCCGATTGAATTACAGGTTGTCGAAAGCGTCCCGCGCCGGTTTGGGTTTGGTCTGGAACTATCCACAATTGAAGGCCTGAAGGTATCTTCATTCTGGATGCACCGTAACTTCATGAGCGGCGCTGAACGGTTTCGGGTCGATGCAGAGATTGCAGGCATCGGAGGCTCAACTGGTGGCACTGACTACAGCTTGGGCTTTAATTTCGAACGCCCTGCCGTCTATGGACCTGACACCGATTTCTTTTTGCGCGCGCAAATCAGCCGTGAAGATGAACCTGACTATTTGGTGGACAAGTTTTCTGTCGAAACGGGCGTTACCCGCCTGATTGCGGATGAATTAACAACGCAAATTGGTATCGGTCTTTTGACCGCACGCGAAGTGACCCAGACTGGCACCCGCGAATATATTTTACTTACTTTGCCGCTGGCTGCGACTTTGGATCGGCGTAACAATCCGACGAATGCAACTGATGGTTATTATCTGAACCTAGAGGCGACGCCGTTTTATGACACAACTAACGACCTGCTTGGTGGCCGGATTTTCGCTGATGCCCGCGCATATCGCAGCTTTGGCACTGACGACAATTTCACGATCGCAGGGCGTGCCCAGATTGGCAGCGTTGTCGGTACAACGATTGAAAACGCCCCAGCTGATTTCTTGTTCTATTCTGGCGGTGGCGGAACAGTGCGCGGACAAACCTACAAAACCCTTGGCGTTGATCGCGTGATTGCAGGCGAAGATGTGCGCACTGGCGGACAGTCCTTTATCGGCGCACAGCTGGAAGCCCGCTATGCCGTAACAGACAAAATCGGACTGGTAGGGTTCTATGATTTTGGCCAAGTTGGGGCCAATTCAGGTTTTGGCGGCGACAACGATTGGCACGCAGGGGCAGGCGTTGGATTGCGCTACGATACTGGTATCGGCCCAATTCGGCTTGATGTCGGCACCCCTGCCAGCGGCGACAACATCGCAAGCAGCGTTCAAGTCTACATTGGGATCGGACAATCGTTTTGAAACAGATCATCCTTTGCGCAGTATTGGCCCTGTGCCCAATTGCAGCAACGTCCCAGACCCAAGAAGACACCGACAAAAGCTATTTGACTCAGCTGATCGAGGACAATCTGTCTGGTGGATCTCGTGAGGTTAACATCATCGGCTTCCAAGGCGCGCTAAGTTCCGCGGCCACGCTTGATGTGCTCACGGTTGCTGATGTGGACGGCGTCTGGCTTACGTTGGAAGGTGTCGCGCTAACATGGAATAGGTCCGCATTGCTGCGCGGGCGCATTGATGTCCAAGAGCTGAGTGCAGAGCGGATTATCGTGGCGCGTGCGCCGATTTCTGAAACCAGCGCGCCATCACCCGAAGCGACTGCGTTTTCGCTGCCGGAACTGCCCGTGGGCATCCAGCTTGATCAATTGGATATCGCCGAAATCACCCTAGGCGAAACGTTCCTGGGCGAGGAAATATCGCTAAGCTTAACAGGCAACGCTGCTCTTTCGGGTGGCGAAGGCAGCGCCGTGATTATCGCCACGCGACTGGGCGATAAAGTTGGCCGTTTTGCAATCAACGGAAGTTATGGAAACGAAAGCCGCATTCTGGCGCTGGATCTCAATATATCAGAAGGGCCGGACGGCATCGCAGCCCGGATGATCGATTTGCCCGGACGGCCATCCACCGATTTAACGATTTCAGGGACTGCGCCAATCGACGATTACGCGGCGACCTTATCGCTTGCAACAGACGGCACAGACCGGATTAGCGGTGAATTTGCGCTGTTAGCTGATGATACAGGGAGACTGATCAGCCTTGATATCGGCGGCGATGTCACCCCTCTGCTTATCCCCGAATACCGAGGTTTCTTTGGTGATGACGTGGCATTGACCGTGAAGGCGCGCACTGGATCAAATGGCGAGATCGACCTTCAGGACCTCACACTGAATGCCCAAAAGCTTCAACTGTCGGGAACTGCGAAAATCGGCGCGCAAGGATGGCCAGAACGCTTGGACCTAAAGGGGCAAATCGCCGATCAATCGGGCGACATTGTTTTGCTGCCTTTGCCGGGCCCCAAAACCTATGTCGATAGCGGATCTTTTGACCTAAGCTTTGACGCGAATACATCGCCTGATTGGGTCACTGACTTATCGCTGTTGGGTTTTGATCGACCGGGATTGTTTATTCGTGATCTTAAACTTGCTGGCGGTGGCGTATTGGTTCCCGGCGAAGGGGCCGAGATTGGCGAAGTTACAGCGAACCTGACGTATACCGCCTCTGGTCTTGAACTGGATGATGCAGGTGCGTCTGAGGCATTTGGCGACACCATTTCCGGTGTGTTTCAAGCCGCTCGCACGGAAGGCGCACCAACAAAGATTGAAAAGCTGACGTTAACTGGCCCCGGGATTGAAGCCTTGGCCGAAGCCACAGTCGGCGGCACGGCATCCGGACTACGCACACAAAGCAATATTTTGCTAACCGTCGACGCGTTGGGGCGTTTTTCGACACTGGCTGGCCGTGATTTAGCGGGCTCTGGCGATCTTGCAATTGCCAGCACGATTGTCCCGTTAGAGGGACTTTTTGACATCATCCTCAGTGGAACGACCCTAGATTTAGCCATTGGTATTGATCAGGTAGACGCAGTTTTGGCGGGTTCCGGCGAGATATCGGCGTCTGCAGTGCGTGACACCGAAGGCACGCGGCTCGAGACATTGCGCATTAAGACACCTGCCGCTCTTTTAACGGCTCGCGCGAACTTGACCAGCACAGGCAGCGAAGCCGTTTTCAACGCTGAACTGGCTGAGGTTAGCCTCATTGAACCGCGGCTTTCTGGTCCCGCTACGATGGTTGGCACTGCTACGCAAAATGCTGGTGGCGTCCTAAATATTGATGTTTCGGGTGACGCGAAAAATACAGCCTTCACGGTGACTGCGGACATAAACCCAACAACTGCGGGACGCACAGTCAATTTTGCAACCAATGCTGCCGTGACCGATCTTGCAACATATGCTGCCATCGCTGGGCGCGACATGTCAGGTGCCGCAACGGTAAATGCCAGCGGCGTCATCCTTGGCGATGGCACGCGCTTTCAGATGGATATTGCGGCACAGACAACTGACCTTGCGATTGGCATCACGCAATTCGATCCGCTCTTACGCGGCGACGGGACGCTGCAAGCATCCGTTGCCCGTACGTCTACTGACCGATTTCGGGTGTCTGATTTTGACCTGCGCACGGATGCCGCGACAATTACAGCCAATGCGGCTGGTGGCACCACAGGCGACGCGGTCGCCATGCTCAACGCTACGGTCAATGACGCGTCCATATTGGGGCAAGGCTTAACCGGCGCAATCACAGCCGCGCTGGACGCAACCCGAGATAACGATAACCAAGCACAGGTAACATTGCGTTTGGACGGCCCCGGCACGGATGTAGATGTGCGTGCAAATATCAGCCCAGACTATCTGATCGACGGTATTGTCACTGCCGATATTGCTAGTCTTGCACCCTACCGCACCTTGATCGGACAACCGGTTTCAGGCGGCGTGACTGGCCGTTTGTCTGGTTCTATGATGGCTGATCTTTCTGCGTTTGACGCAAACGTGGACTTGCAAACCAGCAATCTTGAGGTCGGTAATCCAATTGCTGACATCCTTTTGGCAGGAAATGGGCGGCTCGCGGCACAGGCGCGGCTTCTCAACAGTGAACTGGTCGTCAACGATCTTGTTCTGTCCACCGCCAATCTGACAGCCAGCGGCAATCTGGGAGGGCAATCTGGCACAGGGCGCGGCACATTTACAGCCCGCCTTCGCGATGTTGGCGTTTTGACGGATCAACTGAGCGGTCCAATCAACGCCAATGGCACAGCGTCATTGGATAGCGTGGGCAACTGGGGCATCGATGCGCAAGCGGATGGCCCGGGCGGCATTGCGGTACGCGCAGGCGGTCAGGTCGGCGCAAATGGAACGGTGAACCTAACCGCAACAGGTGAGGCGCCGCTTGGTTTGGCCAATACGTTAATCGAACCGCGCCGGATTTCCGGCGATGCCATTTTCGACATTGCGATAAATGGAAGACCAAGCCTAAATGCCGTATCAGGCCGCCTCGATTTACGCGATGCTCGCCTAACTGCACCCACATTGGCCCAAGGCCTATCGAACATCGCAGGCGGCGTGACCCTTGCGAATGGAACCGCACAGATTGGTATCACGGGTGACGTCATCTCGGGCGGTAGCGTGGCCTTGCTGGGGCCCGTATCGTTAAGCTCACCCCAAACAGCCGATCTGGAAATCAACCTCAATGAGGTGATATTAAAAGACCCCGAGCTTTATCAAACAAGCATATCAGGGGGTTTAACTGTCAAAGGACCGGTCACAGGTGGCGCCCGAATTGCGGGCTTGCTAACGCTTGGACAGACCGACATTCAGGTGCCGTCTTCTGGTGTTGGTGCATTTGGTGATCTTCCCAATGTGACCCACATTGGCGCAAGCACGGCAATCAAAACTACACTTGATAGGGCCGGTCTCTCTGTTATCGGTGTCGATAAAACCGCCAAAACAAGCAACGCGCCACCCTTCCCGCTTGATATCACGATCAACGCACCATCACGTATTTTCATTCGTGGCCGCGGGCTTGATGCAGAACTTGGCGGCACGTTGCGGATCGGTGGCACGACGACAGACATCCAACCTATTGGCCTGTTCGAATTAACCCGTGGTCGCATCGACATTTTGCAACAGCGCTTTGATCTGACCGAAGGCAGCGCATCGCTTCAGGGCGATTTTGAACCCTACATCCGGCTTGTTGCAACGACCGAGGCCCGCACAGGCACTATCATTTCCATCATCGTGGAAGGCCCTGCAACAGAGCCAGAAGTCAGCTTTGTCTCGACCCCGTCCCTGCCTCAAGATGAAGTTTTGTCACAACTGATCTTTGGCCGTGATCTACAAAACATTAGCCCCCTTCAGGCTGTTCAGCTGGCTGCGGCTGTTGGTACATTGGCGGGCCGCGGCGATGGCGGGTTGATCAATGATTTTCGCAAAAACATTGGCTTGGATGATTTTGACGTCACCACCGACGAAAACGGCAACGCCGCAGTGCGGGCCGGCAAATACCTGTCTGAAAACATCTATACTGACGTGACCGTTTCCAGCGATGGATCGACCGAGGTGAACCTTAATCTCGACATCACCGACGAGATAACCGCCAAGGGCACGGTCGATGCGGATGGCGAAACCAGCGTTGGTATCTTTTTTGAACGGGACTATTAAACCGCATCTATTACGTAATGCAGCGGCCTGACCTCAAAAAAGAAATTTTCGTAAAATTCTGGGCAGATCACGCGACGCATAGCGCACATCTGACGCAAGCCCCGGCGCCATGCCGTCTATGTAGGCACGCATCGCCGCCGCTTTCCCCGATGTATCGGCTATGAAAAAATCGCGTTGGTACGCCTTTCCGCCCACCAACATTTGTTATTCATCACGACGGTCACCGTATTGATCCCGTGATTAATCGCAGTCGAAAACTCAGACATGGGCATCCCGAACCCGCCATCAAACTTATAAACGGGTCGATCAAGCTGCGCGCATTTCACACCATCCCGCAGGTCATCGAAAGTCCAAAATCAAGCGATGTTAGCAGGCTGACTGCGGTCTCGTAATTTAACGCATCCGTGGCCTTCAAAAACGAACCCTGCCCGCCCTAATGCCCGCGCAAACCCGTCCACCAAGCGCGTGTCAGCCCGTTCATCATGCATGCAATCATATTGATTAGGCTGTCATACAACGCATCAAACATCCCCATAGTGGTGGGCCCCATGAGGCCGAAAACATGGCTGACGTCTTCTGCATCGATAAAGGATCAGCGGCTTGCCCGCCGAACAATGAGGTACTCAGCGGCTTTGCCGTTCAAGAAATTTGAGGATTGGGTTACTGAACAATTTTGGGGCCTCCATTATCCCCAAATGTTGGAGGTTGGGGACAATAATTCTTTTTGCACCTACGATTGTCGCCCCAATATCGCGGGTCATAGCAGGCGTGCTGCCACTGTCATTTTCACACGTCATAACGAGGGCTGGAATGGTAATATCTTGGTCCCGACCAGTTAGTTCGACCACACCATGAGCAAGCACCCACGCAGCTTGGGCATAGCTTTCAGCATCAACCATTTCACGCCATGCACGGACCTTTGATGCCCCTGTGCCTGATACCAAATAGTCAGGCGTGAACCAGCGCTTCAGAGCTGCATCAAAAGTAGAGAACGCACCTTGATCACGGACGGATTTTGCCCGCACCTCAACCATGGCTTGCGCCTTGGGCCCACGATCATGTGGGGAATTCAGGATGATCAGTGATGCCGTTTTGTCAGGG
Source organism: Yoonia sp. (assembly GCA_047629435.1). Classification (GTDB taxonomy): domain Bacteria; phylum Pseudomonadota; class Alphaproteobacteria; order Rhodobacterales; family Rhodobacteraceae; genus Yoonia. The sequence goes on from JBLHXF010000001.1 coordinate 356,145, forward strand.
TAATCCAGCGCGAAACGCCGATTAATCATGCCTCCGATTGAAAAGCCCAAGATATGCGCTTGGACGATGCCAAGGTGATCCATCAGCCCCGAAAGTTGATCTGCATAGACGCTAAGCGATGCCCGTTGCGTTGACGGCATGGATGTCCCGTGACCGTAAAGATCATAGGACAACACACGGAACTGCGCAAAGGCAGGCAGCATATCGGCGAACACATCACGGCAAAGGCCCAGCCCATGGATAAACACCAACACAGGGGCATCCACGGGTCCAGTCAGGCAAAATGCGGTGCCATTAAACGCCTGCGGGATTTTCGGCATCATGGCCCATTTCCTTAAGGTCTTCGTACCGGTTGCCGATCCGGTGGTTTGGATGCCCACCGATGGATGCACCAAGTGCTACGATAACTTCGTCCTCGGCTGGCGCGTCGGGGATTGATGTGTGGATCGTCTGATAATGGCTGCGCAGTCCACCGTCATCTTTGTGCATCAATGGGATTATCAGGGACGTACCCGCAGCCCCGCGCGTGTTGGCGAAAACCAGATAGGATTTCGCATCAACGGCGTTGCGGTATGCGTTACCAAACCACAGCGTATGCGTCAGCGCTTGCGCATGTTCAGTCTCGCCCCCCATCCCGACGATGGACGCCTTGCCATATCCTTCGACAGTGCCACCAGTTTCCTTAAGGATCATGTCGGTCAGCATCTTACCCAAAACAGGCCCGTGACTGCAGATTTCAGGGCGCAAGTTTTCGACGTACCCAAGCCCGAACCAAGGGTTTTTAATGATTGCCATGGCGGCAACCAAAAGGGTCGGTGTCTCAACGGTCTTGCCGCCTTCGATAAACGTATGTTGCACGGTCGTAAGCGTGCGGCGAATTTCAACAGTCATAGTGGTCGTTCCTTTAGGCAAAAGCAGGCATCACGCGGTCAATGAACAACTGGAGAGATCGCTTTTGCACAGCCATATCCAGCCCCATTGAAGCGTAATAAATATAAGCATCAACACCGAGGTTTTCATAAGCGCGCAGTTTCGCAATGACCGTATCAGGGGCGCCAAACGTCAGGTTTTCTTCCAGCATTGTGGGATCAACACGTGCGTTTCCTTCTAATACATCCAACGGAACGCTTTCGGGGAAGCCGTTCACGACATCGCCCTTTTTCATCATCACATTGCCAAACTTACCTAGCGCATTGCGGACAGCGCTCAGTGTTGCGGCGCGATCTTCTTCAGTCTCGTAAACACAAGTGTGCCGCATTAGCGCGAACGTTCCATTCCAACCGGCCGCCTTGATGATGCTTTCGTCAAGCTGGGCTTTGTATTTTTCAGCCTCAGAAAACGGCAGGGTCAGGGGCCAGCACATCACGTTGCAATCATTTGCGACGGCATAGTCAAACGTGGTTGGCGACCGTGCAGCGACCCACATCGGCACCTTGTCTTGCACAGGTTTCGGACATGATGTGGCCATGGGAAATTGCCAGTTTTCGCCGTTGTGTTCCACGTCACCCTTCCAAAGTTCACGGACTAATGGCAGCATTTCTTGCATATAACGGTGGCTGTCTTTTTGATCTAGACCCGGCCGCATCCGGTCAAATTCACGTTGATATGCGCCTGACCCAAGACCGAGTTCCAATCGCCCACCAGAAAGCAGGTCAACCATCGCCGCCTCTCCTGCCAAATTGATTGGATGCCAATACGATGCGTTTGCGACGCCACAACCAAGCCGGATCTTGTCAGTATGACTAGCCCACCACGTCATAATTTGAAACGGATTAGGTGCGATGGTCATTTCCAATGCATGATGTTCAGCTGCCCATGCGACCTCGAACCCTGCCTTGTCGGCCATCTTGATCATCTCGATTGTATGGTCGCGCACGGCGCGCATATCGATCGTGTCATCCATACGCTCAAGGTTAATAGCGATGTGAAATTTCATGGCGTTGGCTCCTGTTCAGCGCATTTCAAAGGGATTGGCGATAGGATCGTCGGACATGTTCATCCAAACGGTTTTGGGGCGGGTGTAAGCGTACAGCGCTTGGAACCCGCTTTCGCGTCCATAGCCGCTATTCTTCATCCCCCCGAATGCGGCGATAGGACTGATCGCACGGTAGGTATTCACCCAAACGATGCCCGCCTTGATCTTTTTCGACATGCGCAAAGACCGCGCGCCATCGCGGGTGAAGATACCGGCGGCCAACCCGTGTTTGGTGTCATTGGCCAGTGCAAGCGCCTCATCTTCGGTTTTGAACCGCTGCACAGACAACACAGGGCCAAACAGTTCGGTATCAACAATGGTCATATCTTGGTTGGGGCAATCAATAATCGTCGGTTCATAATACAGCCCCCCAAGCGCGGGTTGCTTGCCACCGCACAGGATTTTGCCGCCTTCGGTCACGGCCAATGCAACTTGGGTTTTGATTTTATCCAACTGCCCTTGCGTACAAAGCGGACCCATCTGCGTATCTGCCACCTGCGGGTCACCAATGCGGATGTTTTGCGCGATATTGATCATGTGTTCCAGAAATTCATCCGCAATATCTTCGTGCAGATATAGCCGCGATCCAGCAACACAGCTTTGCCCCGTCGCGCCAAAAATGCCAGCAATCGATCCGTTGACCGCACTTTCGATATTGGCGTCAGCAAAGACGATGAAAGGCGATTTCCCTCCAAGTTCAAGCGACACTTCGGCGAAATTCTCGGCTGCATTGCGCACGATATGGCGTGCCGCAGTTGGACCGCCAGTGAACGCCACTTTTGCGACCAGCGGATGCGATGTCAGCACTTGACCACACGGGGTCGCATGTCCGGTGACGATATTCACAACACCGTCGGGAATACCTGCCTTTGCAACAAGTTTGCCAAATTCCAGCAATGGTGCAGAGGCATGCTCGGAAGCCTTGAGTACAATAGTGTTGCCAGCAGCCAGTGCTGGTCCAATCTTGACTGCGCTGAGGAACATCTGGCTGTTCCAAGGCACCACGGCCGCAACGACACCAATCGGTTCACGTTCGGTGAACACAAACATGTCGGGCTTATCGATGGGCAAGGTTTCACCGTGCAACTTGTCAGCCGCCCCTGCGTAGAAATGTAGAAATTCGGCAATGTACGTTGCCTGCCAAGCCGTTTCGGTAAACATCTTACCGGTATCTGTGGTCTCGATCCGGCCAATCATCTCGGAGTTTTCTGCCAACAAATCAGCAAACCGACCAAGCGCTTTACCGCGTGCCGTCGCTGTCATGTGGCCCCACGGGCCATCCAGTGCGGCATGTGCAGCCTGCACGGCGGCATCAACATCCGTGGCTGTCGCCTCTGGAATTGTTGACCAAATGGCCCCCGTCGCAGGGTTCACGCTGTCAAAGCGAACGCCATCCGATGCATCAACCCACGCACCATCAATCAGCATTTGATAATTTACGATGTCCGCCATGTTCGCCTCCATATTGCAAAATAAGTCTAACCAGAAAATTCAATTTGAAAAAACGAAAGTTTTTGCATATTATATTCGAAAAAGGTGAATTATGAATCTGACGGAATTGCGCACCTTTTTAGCGATCATCGAAACGGGCAGTCTTGTACGGGCGTCAGAGACGTTGAACGTAACGCAATCCACTGTCACCGCACGGCTTAAGGCGTTAGAGGACGAGCTTGGGCAACGTCTGATCAATCGCCAGAAATCTGGTGCAAGCCTGACAGCGGCGGGCGTCAGGTTGCAGCGATATGCAGCGACGATTAGCGATTTGTGGCAGCAAGCGCGGCAAGAAACGGCGTTACCTGATGGGATGCAGTCGGTTTGCAATATGGCCTGTCATCCGGATTTATGGCCAGACCTTGGGGCCCGATTATTCGATCACATCCGTACAACACAGCCTCATGTCGCGCTATCGATTTGGACAGGTGGTCAATATGATTTAGCCCACTGGCTAGACAACGGATTGGTTGATCTTGCGCTAACGTATTGGCCAAGCACGCGCGCCGCGAAACTGACGGATGAATTGCAGCCAGACCGTCTGATCCTTGTTTCTGATCAAGATGACAGCCCTGCTCGGCTTACCGAAGGCTACGTGTATGTTGAAGGTGGTGATGATTTTGGCCGCGCGCATGCAACAGAATTTGCGAAATCCGGTACGGCGCGGATCAGTTTTGGAACGGCACGTTTAGGTCTAGATCATCTGCTTGAACATGGTGGGTCGGCTTATTTACCTGCACGTATTGTGCAGCCCCATTTAGGTAAAACACTGTATCAGGTCGAGACTGCACCAGTATTCACGCGCCCGTCTTATGTTGTGTCTCGCAGCACCGCGCGGGCCGGATGGCCTTGGTTCGATCAGGCGATTGCTACGATGACCTAAACAGGAATGGTGGTCAAAACCTGTGCGGGTGCGTGATAGGGGCATGCAACGTGGTGGTCGCCACCCAGATCAATCATCTGCGGCCGATCACCAGCACAGGTCGCCTGCGCTTTTGGGCACCGCGTACGGAAAACACACCCCGACGGCGGGGCCAATGGGGACGGAAGTTCGCCTTCCAAGATGGGCCGCACGCGCGCTTTTTCCAGTACAGGATCAGGGATCGGCACCGATGAAATAAGCGCCTGCGTATAGGGATGTTCGGGCGCCGTCGTCAGTTTTTCAGCAGTCGCCATTTCCATCTGGCGGCCCAGATACATCACAACGATCCGGTCACTGATGTGTTTTACCACCGACAGATCATGCGCAATAAAGATCATCGACAGCCCCATGTCGCGTTGCAATTCCATCAGCAGGTTCACGACCTGCGCCTGTACGGATACATCAAGCGCCGACACAGGTTCATCGCAAATGATCAGCTTGGGCCGCAAGATCAACGCACGTGCGATCCCGATCCGTTGGCATTGTCCGCCAGAAAATTCATGCGGATAGCGGTTGATCAAATTTGGCAGTAAGCCAACACGTTCCATCAAGATTGCAACCCGCGCTTTGACCTCTTTGCGCGGCGTACTGGGTTCATGGGTCACCAATGGTTCTGCGATGATGTCGCCAACCGTCATACGCGGGTTAAGTGCCGCAAGCGGGTCTTGAAAAATCATCTGAACATCGCGGCGGTGGACCCGCCGCTCGCGGGTATCCATATTTGCCAGATCAGCCCCTTCAAACAGAATATTTCCGTTTGAGGACGGAACAGTGCCGACGATTGCACGGGCAAGGGTCGACTTACCCGACCCGCTTTCGCCGACAACACCAAGGCATTCGCCCGCATGCAGATCAAACGACATCTGCGAGACAGCATGTAGCTTTTGTGCTGGCGTCCAAGGCCATGCGCCTTGTTTGCGCACATCAAAAGTTACGGAAAGATCGCGAATAGACAGGATCGGAGACATCACACGACCTCCGATACAGGGATATGGCACGCACGGCGGCGATCACCGGAAAATCTATCGAGCGCAGGGCGTAGGTGGGGGCAAGTTTCCATCACAACTTGGGCGCAGCGCGGTGAAAACGGACACCCGGCAGGTAGCCGCGACATATCCGGCGGCTCGCCTGCTATTGTAGCAAGTTCACCTGTCGCACGGTCAAGGCGCGGTACGGCCCGCAACAGGCCCTTGGTGTAAGGATGGCTGGGGGACGCAAAGACATCCGTTGTCGCCCCCTCTTCCATGATTTGCCCACCATACATCACCAGTGTCCGGTCACAAAAGCCTGCAACAACCCCAAGGTCATGGGTGATCAAGATGATCGCGGTGCCAAAATCAGTTCGGATATCACCCAGCAACTGCATGATCTGCGCTTGCACGGTTACATCCAGCGCAGTTGTAGGCTCGTCCGCGATTAGCAAACGCGGGCGGCAAAGCAGTGTCATGGCAATCATGATCCGCTGACGCATTCCGCCAGAAAATTCATGCGGAAATGATCGGATACGGTTCGCCGCATCGGGAATACGCACCGCATCAAGCATGCGCACGGATTCCGCGATGGCCTGTTTTTTTGACATGCCTTTGTGCAGCGTCAGCACCTCTGCCATCTGTTCGCTGATCCGCATGTAAGGGTTCAGCGACGTCATTGGGTCTTGAAATATCATGCCAATTTCTTGGCTGCGGACCTTATTTAGTGCAGATGGCGACAAGCCGATCAGTTCGTTGCCGTCAAAGTTGACTGATCCGGTCGCCGCACCATTGCGGGCAAGCAGGCCCATAGTGGCAAACGCTGTCTGGCTTTTGCCTGATCCGCTTTCGCCAACAATCGCGAGCGTTTCACCTGCATCGATGCCAAAGCTAACACCGTTGACGGCATTCACATCGCCATCACCGGTTTTGAACGTGACCGTGAGGTCGCTGATCTCCAAAAGGCTCATATCAACGGTCCTTTGGGTCAAGTGCGTCGCGCAAACCGTCGCCAACAAAGAAGAAGGCAAAGATCGTTACGACAAAGAAAAATAACGGAAACCCGATTTGCCAAAGGGTGCCGTACTGCATGGACCCCGCCCCTTCGTTGATCAATGCACCAAGCGATGTGTTAGGTTCTTGAACGCCAAGGCCAAGGAAGCTGATGAAGCTTTCAAAGATGATCATGTTGGGCACAAGCAGTGTCGCATAAACAATGACGATCCCAAGCAGGTTGGGCACGATGTGGCGCAGGATAATCTTAATCGGATGCACGCCTGTAGCGACTGCAACCTCAACGAATTCTTTGTTCTTAATGGTCAGCGTCTGACCCCGTGCAATCCGCGCCATGTCGAGCCACGAAATCAGGCCAATACCAATAAACAGCATGGTGATGGACCGACCAAAAATAACCAGCATCAGGATCAGTACAAACATGAACGGGATCGACATCAGCACGTCAACGATCCGCATCATGATCCCGTCTAGACGACCGCCAAAATAGCCTGCCGTCGCACCATAAAGCGTGCCAACGACAACGGCGACCATGGCGCCGACCATGCCCACCATCAAGGAAATGCCAGTGCCTTGGACGACACGGGCGTATAGATCGCGGCCGTTATTGTCAGTGCCAAAGAAATGACCCGTCTCGAATGACGGAACGCCTTTGTAGGCATTTGACCCGATCAACGTGAAGTCAACAAAATCACGTTCCCACTGTGCTATCAGACTACCAAACAGCGCAAATGCAGCGACAAAAGCCAACAGAACCAAGGACACGGTTGCGGCCTTGTTGCGCAAAAAACGCGTGCGCGCATCGGCCCAAAGCGACCGACCTTTGACCTCGGATAGGGCCATCGCATCTGCGATGCCTTGCATGTTTTGAGGGTTAGGAAGCATATCTATGTTCCTTTAATAACGGATCTTCGGGTCGATCCATGCGTAAAGCACGTCCACCAGAAGGTTGAAGATAATGGTCAATGCGCCCACCAGAATGGTGATCCCCATCATGACCGAATAATCGCGGTTGAAGGCTGAATTCACAAAGAACGTGCCAATGCCGCCTGTCGAAAAGAAGCTATCGATCACAACAGACCCAGTGATCATGCCCACAAATGCGGGCCCCAAATAAGACAGCACAGGCAGCATCGCGGGCTTCATCGCGTGTTTCCAAATAACGCGGCGCATGGGCAACCCTTTGGCCTGTGCAGTGCGGATGAAATTAGTGTTCAACACCTCAAGCATAGAAGACCGCGTAATGCGCGCAATCGACGCCATGTAAGAAGTAGAAAGAGCCACAACTGGCATAATCAGATGCTGCCATTGGCCGCCATTCCAGCCACCACCAGGTAGCCAGCCAAGCCACAGCGTGAAGGTCAAAAGCAGGATCGGCGCCATCACGAAGTTGGGCAAAACCTGCGCACCGATGGAAATGCCAACGGCCAAATAATCAAGCCACGAATTTTGCTTAATCGCAGCCGCAATGCCTAGCGATACACCAGCAGTCACAGCCACAACAAAGGACCAAAAACCAATGGTCAATGTGACAGGAAACCCTTGAGCGATGATGTCGTTGACGGATCTGCTTTTGTACTGAAACGAGGGGCCAAAATCGAATTGGGTCACGACGCCAACAACATAGTTAACGATCTGACGCCAGAACGGGTCATCTAGCCCGTATTTAGCCTCTATATTGGCCAAAACTTCGGGTGGCAGCGGGCGTTCGGAATTAAACGGGCCACCCGGCGCGGCGTACATCAGAACGAATGAGATCACGACGAGGATCAACAACGTCGGCACAGCAACGGCAAGCCGTCTGGCAACAAAGCTAAACATGAATTTGGGGTCCGCGTGTCAAAGTGCGAAAATGGCCGCGCCCCAAAACATCAGGCGCGGCCGGTGCAGTTTTAAGTGTTATTCACCAGCGATCTTATACAGGTCCTTGGAATACCAATTCTGCTGGAAGTTCTCACGTGGCCAACCCTTGATGTCGTCATCAAGCATTTTCACAGCCGCATAGTGATAGATTGGGATGATCGGCGTATCTTGCGCGATCAGCTCTTCTACACGGTCATAATTGGCCTGCGGATTATCCGATGTTTTGGCTTCATCCAACAGCGCGTCAACTTCGGCATTTGAATACTTGGCATCGTTGTAGCCAGACCCTGACTGCATCAAGTCAAGGAATGTTGACGCTTCGTTATAGTCGGCACACCAACCGGCACGGGCCAGTTGATAGTCTTGATTGCCACGTGTTTCCAAGAACGTCTGCCATTCTTGGTTATCCAGTTCGGTTGTGACACCCAATGTCTGCTTCCACATCTGGCTGATCGCCACGGCCACAGATTTGTGGGCCTCGGATGTGTTATAGATCAGGTCAACGTTCAACGGGTTGTCGGCACCGAAACCAGCGTCAGCCATCAAAGTCTTGGCCATCTCGTTACGCTCGTCTTGCGTCATGGATGCCATTGGGATGTCAGGTGTCTCGAACCCAGCAGTCGCCCAATGTGTGAACGTGTAGGCGGCGGCTTGGCCACCGGCCAACACGTTGTCGACGATGATGTCACGGTCAACGGCAAGCGATAGGGCTTTACGCACATTTGCGTCCAGCAATGCAGGATTGGTCGTGTCGGTCATGTTGACGGTGTAATAGTACGAGCAAGACAGCGGCACAGACATCGTCTCTGCTGGGTACTGCTCGGACAAGGATGGGTACTGGCCTGCTGGCACATCTGTACGGTCAAGTTCGCCAGCCAGATAACGTGTCAAAGCGACGTTTTCATCGTTGATAACCAGCGACACAGTCTTGTCGATGATCGTATTTTCATTGTCCCAATAGTTCACGTTACGCTCGCGGACGAGCTTTTCCTGTGGGACATGTTCGGTCAGCATATAGGCGCCGTTTGACACCATATTACCCGGTTTAGTCCAATCGTCGCCGTGTGCCTCAATAGCGGACTGCGGCACTGGGAACGTGGTAAAGTGCGTGACCATTTGCGCAAAATACGGCAGCGGCTGTGTCAGGCGCACTTCAAGCGTAGTGTCGTCGATTGCGGATACGCCAAGCGTATCTGTTTCCATCTCGCCTGCGATAACCGCAGATGCATTTTCAAGCGACATCAGCTCGATGTACCAGCTATATGGCGAAGCGAGTTCTGGGGATGCGGCGCGTTTCCATGCATATTCAAAATCGCCAGCGGTCACGGTGTCACCGTTCGACCATTTGGCGTTGTCGCGCAGTGTGAATGTATAAACAAGGTTGTCATCAGATACTGTAAAACCTGTGGCCACGCCTGGGATCAGGCTGCCATCGGGGGCTTGGTTCATCAGACCTTCAAACAGATCGCGAAGAATGTCGCCGCCTGCGCTGTCTTCTGCAACACCTGGGTCGATGGACGGGCTTTCGTCCAGATCGCGGTAGATGAATGTTTGATCAGAGGCGAGAGGCTCGCCTGTGGTTGGATGTGTCGCATGTGCGTCCGCAAACGCCTGCGTGCCGCCCATAAGCAGCAACGCTGCGGTGGAAGCCTTGAGTGTTGTTTTCAATGTCATAAATCTCTCCCAATTGTTCGGATCTTTGTGCTGATCCATGTTCTTATAAAGAACCTGCACCTCGTTCGAGGCGCTGATGGGGTATCTTTCTGCTTAGCTTCGCGAATGGCAAGTGCAATCTGTGATTGACGCGGGGGAACTAAAAGCAACGCATAACGTAAGCAAACGGTAACGCCCACTCGTTTAGCAAGAAAGGTAGTTGCCCGCGACGACCAACAGATCATTGGCCGTCGCAGTGCAAATGTTAGACGCAGTTCATCCGGTTTTCGATCAAGTCTTTTACGACAGACGGATCAGCCAAAGTGGATATGTCGCCCAGGGCATCAAAATCGTTCTCGGCAATCTTGCGCAAAATGCGGCGCATGATCTTGCCAGACCGTGTTTTTGGCAAACCAGGAGCCCACTGAATAAGATCAGGTTTGGCAATTGGACCAATTTCAGAGCGCACCCATATTTCGAGTTCTTTGCGCAATGCATCTGTGGCCGTTTCGCCCCCCATCAACGTGACATAGGCATAGATGCCCTGCCCTTTGATCGCATGTGGATAGCCAACAACGGCTGCTTCGGCGACCTTTGGGTGCGCAACCAATGCGCTTTCGACTTCTGCCGTGCCCATCCGGTGGCCAGATACGTTAATCACGTCATCGACGCGGCCTGTGATCCAGTAATACCCATCGGCGTCACGGCGACAGCCGTCACCAGTGAAATAATAGCCTTTGTAATCGCTGAAATATGTCTTCTCAAACCGGTCATGGTCGCCCCAAACGCTTCGCATTTGACCCGGCCAGCTGCCCTTGATGCAAAGCACGCCTTCGGCAACGGTGTCTGTGATTTCTTCACCAGTTGTTGGTTCAAGGATCACTGGCTCGATCCCGAAGAACGGCAAAGTCGCCGAACCGGGTTTCGTCGCTGTGGCACCGGGCAGAGGCGTCAACAAATGGCCACCCGTTTCAGTTTGCCACCACGTATCAACGATGGGGCAATTCCCTTTGCCGATAATTTCGTTGTACCAATTCCACGCTTCTGGGTTAATCGGCTCACCGACAGTGCCCAATAATTTCAGGCTGCTCAGGTCGTGACCTTCGACAAAGCTGTCGCCCTTTGCCATCAACGCTCGAATGGCCGTCGGCGCAGTATAAAACTGGTTCACTTTGTGCTTGGCGACGACTTCCCAGAACCGACCCGCATCGGGGTATGTTGGGACGCCTTCAAACATCACCGTGGTTGCGCCATTCGCAAGGGGCCCATAGACGATATAGCTGTGGCCAGTGACCCAACCTACATCGGCGGTGCACCAAAATACGTCGCCCTCATGATAATCAAACGTGTATTGATGGGTCATCGCCGCATAAACAAGATAGCCACCAGACGAATGCACAACGCCCTTGGGCATGCCTGTTGATCCAGATGTGTAAAGAATGAACAGCGGGTCTTCGGCGTTCATTTCTTCGGGCGGGCAGTCGGCGGACACGTTTTCTTCTAATTCATGCAACCAAAAGTCGCGGCCTTCGGTCATTGCGACATCACCACCTGTGCGCTGAACCACCAGCATTTTGGTATCGACCGTGATCTTTTCAAACGCCGCATCGGCATTGATTTTCAACGGCGTGTTCTTGCCGCCGCGCGGTGCTTCATCTGCAGTGATGACAACTTTTGCCTCGGACCCGTTTACACGCGCCGCCAAAGCATCAGCTGAAAAACCTGCGAAAACGATAGAATGGATTGCACCGATACGCGCAGAGGCCAGCATCGCATACGCAGCCTGTGGGATCATCGGCATATAGATAACGACGCGGTCACCTTTGCCCACACCCATGTCTTTTAGGACATTGGCAAACTTACTGACGTTCTCGTGCAGCTGATTATAAGTGATGTGCAGGGCGTCGTCGGTAGGGCTGTCAGGCTCCCAGATGATCGCCGTCTGATCGCCACGTGTGGCCAAGTGACGGTCGATACAGTTGGCAGAGACATTCAGCGTCCCGTCTTCAAACCATTTAATGTCAACCTGACCCAACGTGAAATCGGCAGTCTTAACCTTTGTAAACGGCTTCATCCAATCAACGCGCTTACCTTGCTCACCCCAAAACGCGGCCGGATCAGCGACTGAGGCCGCATACATTGCCTCATAAGTGGCCTTATCAGCGTGCGCGCCTGCAGCCATTGCGGCCGATGGCGGATAGGTTGTGTTTGCGTCAGACATAGGTGGTCCCCCCGTGTGGATTATTTTTTATTGTGGGGCAGAGCCCCGTCCTCCCGACGTACCGCGCAAAAATCACGATCCGGCTTTTGACGCATCATGTGATGGATCGGCACGCATTCCAAGCCAAGCGATGGTCGCGGCATCTTATTTTTGTAAATTAGTTTTCAATCAAGAGTCGAAGCCACCGGACATTAATATGGATTAATGAGCCGTTAACCTTCACCTCTCATGCTGATCATACGTGAAAACGGTGGATCCAATGCGACTAATTGCTATTCTTCTCGGGCTCATCAGTGCCGCAAACCTTGCGCATGCTGGCGCATGGGCGCGTGATAAAGGGGATTTGTTTATCGCTGCAGGTGGGAATTTTTTGCTTTCAGATGGGGCTCAATTGCCCGTGCACTATGATCCAACGCTTTACGCTGAATACGGGCTCAGCGAACGCATGACGATTGGAATGGACCTGCACACCGCTGACGCAGGTCGGATCGGATCAATCTTCTTTTTCGCCAGCTTTCCAATTGGCGGCCTTGAATCAAAACAAAAATTCGCGGCAACCTTATCACTTGGCGCACGCGCGAATGTCCATGCGCAGACCGAGACGCTTGTACGAGGCGGGCTTTCATGGGGCATAGGATTGGATACCGGCTGGCTGGCGGTCGATGCATCCGCCACATACGGCACGGATGATCGCACGTTTCGCCCAAAAGTTGACGCAACATATGGCCATCGCTGGTCAGACAAGTGGACGACGTCACTGCAACTACAAACCGGACAAGGGTTTACCAATGACTATTACGCAAAGGTCGCGCCGTCGGTGACTTATAATTTACGGGACGACATCAAACTTCACCTCGGCGCAGTCCACGCATTGACCGGTGATCGCGGGTCGGGTCTAAAATTTGAAACTTGGCTCACGTTTTAGGTCGCGGCAACAACCAATAAACCAACGCCCAAGGCAATGCAAAGCGGGCCATATGCCGTCCGGTCCAGCGTGGCAAATGGTTCGACAGGTGTCATGCGTCGCCAAAACGGCACCCACACCAAACATCCACGAATAGTCAATACGGCGCCTGCCCCAACCAAAATTACAGCTCTTAGCGCAGACGGGTCAGCGGCAAGCGACATGATCACGATCAACAGGCCCGACGCAACCAAAGCGCAAGGAATAGGACCAGGCATCCGCGTTGCACCGCTGGCACCGACGACAGCGCGCACTAGACGGGCCTCGTCGCGAATAGGGATCCACAGGCCAATTGCCCATGCGGTGTGTAAAAGTGCTATCGCAGCAAGCGCAATGCAGAGAATCAATTCAAGCCATGTCATAGCTACATCTTACGACAGATCCAGCAAACGAAAAGGGGGGCAAAATGTGCGCCCCCCCCCTTAACCTGATCACAAGTTTGGCCTTATGTTAAAGCGGGTTATCCATCCGTACGATGTACCGCACGACACCTTTGACAGATGTTCCCCACCCCAGCTTTACCTGACGCGAATTAGAACCTTGGCCTGTTGCAACAGAGGGGGCTAGATAAACAGCTGAATTCCCACTGTTGCGAAGCGTCCCTGATGCAACAACAGAATCAACAAATCGAGCGCGCCCTTTGAATGGCAAATAAGGCTCTGTATCCAAGGTCCACGTGGACGCAGCTGTTGATTGTGTATGGGACAAATAAGCAGGGTTGAACACTTCGTTGGATATACCGTGGAATGTGTTCGCAGAAAAATCGACGGTCCGCATCCGGCTAAATTCCAGATCCGCAAACGTCGTGTCGACCTTTTCAATCCGGTCGATAAAGCCGTTGATCGTCCGAAATGTGTTGCCTATGACTGAAAACCCGTGAATGAAATGTCCCGGCCCATAAGGTTTTATGACAATAAACTTGAACGATGCTGCCACATTTGACGCAAAGAACATATTATTCGTGACCGTCATACCACCAAACGAAAATTGGCTGCCCAGCGCAGGTTCAGCGGAGTGTTCGTTTGTCCATTCGACAAAGGCATTATCGATATAGTTGTTATTGATCGTCGTCGACGGATTTGGGGTGGTGATGATAACGCCACCCATACGAACGCCGTCTTGCTGGCTATCGCCTTGGAACCAGTGGTTGCCTGTCATCAGCGTGGTTGCCCCACCCAGAATGGCAAAATGTTTAAACATCATGATCCGGTTGTCGCGGATTTTAACGTCATTGGCATTGGTGTTAATCGCAATCGATACGCGATCTTGGACGTTCAAAGCTGTTTCATTCGAATTGAACTGACAGCGGTCGATCATCATCCCCTGACAGCCCGTTCCGATTGACGTGATACCGCGGTTCTTTGGTTTCGTGATAAAGCAATCACGCACATGAAATGTCAGGCCGTCTGGAGCCAGCATGATCCCACTGGCTTTTCCGTTGCCTTGAAACTCAATGTCATCCAAAACAAATTGGCTCAGACTGTCATAACCTGAAAAGTCCAAAAGGTATTTGAAGCGCCTGAATGTATAGTTTTGCGTGCCAGCGGCATCATAAAGCGGCTGACTAATATAGACGATCTTGGCGCCAATGTTTTTACTCGTGACATACACTTCACGGCCTACACCAGTCCCTAAAACAAGTGACCCTACCTTTACGTTCGCGACATTCGTCACATTGGTCAAACGCATCGTATTGCCGGTGTTATAAGTACCAGTAGACGTAACATTTTGGGTCGTCCAACCGCTTGTGCCTGTTGCTTCAAACTGACCATTCCGGATCACTCGACGGGTTGCAAAAACCGTCCGGTTTGGATCTGCGGCCTGCATGTCCATCGGTGCGCTCAAAGAAATTCGGCGACCGCACAAATCAAGTGACTCGTGGTCTGAAAAATTCAAAAGCGCTTGGTAAGCTTTCTTGAAGGCCGTTTCTTCATCGCCGAAAGCATCAATATACGATTCAAGATTATACCCCTTTTGGAGGACAAACCGCTTATTAGCGGGCTGTGTAATAGTCCCTTCAAAGGTCACTTTGCTCTCAAGGGTTACATCTTGACTTAGCTTAAAAACCCCTTCTGATACCAAAATTGTCCGCCCGTTTGCAGCAGCATCTGCCGCTTCAAACGCATCTGTGTCATCAGTCGATCCGTTACCTTTGGCGCCAAAATCACGCACATCAACAACTGACATAATATCGCGCGCAAAATAGCTGGTGACATCTTCCACAACGATATCGTCAACGCGGACCAAACCACCGCTCGCACCGGTCAGGTCGATCCCAAGGTGACCGTACAGCGCGCTGTCCCACACCATATCGACGCCAGTCTTATCCGCGATTGCGATAATGGCGGTGATTTCGACAACCTCGCCATAGGTCGTCAACTGCGTGCTTGAACCGGTTGTGGTCAGCCCTGTCGCTTGCCCCCCCCCTGCCTTTCCGGCCCAGCCAGAAATGCGGACAGATGGCAACGGGCCTGCAACGGCTTTGACCGACGCGCGGACCTGTAGATAGCAGCCCGGCAAAATTGGCGTCTCGCCCATGTACCGCACGCGCGCCGTTGAGGTCGTCTTGAGAACCTCAAGGCAACCGCCAAAATCCTGATCTGCGGCGACAAAAACACCGTTCCCGCTGACTGCATATGTATCAGACCCGGGCGTTCCATCGCCGCTGGACCACACGCCAAGACCTGCTGCAAACGGCAGTGGCATCAGCACGACCCCATCAGTAATCGCTTTATTCATGAAAAACCCTTTCCGGAAAATCTTTGCAAAAGAGGCACCGGAAACCTACCGGAGCGTCGCACAAAGGATTATCCTTCAAGGGTAAATGCGGGCTTGGACCACCGTGACGGTGGGGTGCGTTCAGGCCCCTACGTCGGGGGCAGGCATCAGTTGCACACCATCGATTTGCCAACCGTCTTGGACAGGGATCATCTTGTATTCCAGCACATGCAAACCGCCGCTTGCATCACGGACCATGACTTTTTGAAATTGCGACCCACCCGCCTCGCGGGCGTCCAAAAACCGGACATCGCTATTGTCCCAAACCATGGGATAGCCACGCGATACCATCGATCCAAAATTACCAGGATTACCAAATAATCGCTTAATCATTGGGCTCGCATACCCAAACGCCTTTGGCATGTCGCGTTCGTTGAATGCACTTAGCTGTTGACCGATGACGTCTTCAATCGTCTCAGCCAAAGCCACGCTCGCGCTTAACCCAAGGGCCAAAACACCTGCAAAAAGATATCTCATTCGTGCCTCCGATCAGTCTAATATCATATTAGTTACGACCAAAGGCACGGTTTAGTTTCAAATGAGTTTTAGGTCGCCAATTGGGCTTCGATCATCGTGATGGTCTCATTGACGCCGTAAAGCGCAATAAACCCGCCAAACCGCGGCCCCTGCGACGCACCAAGCAATACCTCGTAAAGGGCCGTAAACCAATTGCGCAGCGGATCAAATTCATGCGCTTTGCCAACAGCAAACACCATCGACTGCAATTCTTCTGCATCCAACCCACCTTTCCACGCCTTAAGGCGTGCAACGAGGTCTTCAATCGCCGCACGTTCCTGATCGGACGGGGCACGGAACACTTTGGTTGGTTTCACAAAATCATTGTAATACCGAACAGCAAATCCTGCCGCCTGATCCATCTGGGGGTTTGTCGCCGCTGATGCTTCTGGCGCATACCGCTGGATAAAGCCCCAAAGGGTATCCTTGTCTTCGGCCCCAGACACAGACGCGAGGTTCAAAAGCATCGCGAATGGCACAACCATATCGGACGCTGGCACGTTGTGCCCATGAATGTGAAACACAGGGTTGTTTAGCTTGCCCGCATCATCTTGGGTCGCATAGGCGCGCAACTGCTGATGATACTCATCAACAGCTTTGGGGATCACGTCAAAATGCATCCGCTTGGCAGTCTTGGGCTTAAGATACATGAAATACGACAAGGATTCCGTCGACGCATATGTCAGCCATTCATCAATCGTCAGACCATTGCCGGACGTCTTTGAAATTTTATGACCTTCGGCATCCAAGAATAACTCGTAGGTAAAGTGCTCGGGCGCTTTGCCACCAAGTACGCGGCAGATACCGTCATAGATCGCCGTATTGGTTGCGTGATCCTTGCCGTACATCTCAAAATCAACGCCAAGGGCGGCCCAGCGCGCACCAAAATCCGGCTTCCACTGCAATTTACAGTTTCCGCCAGTCACTGGCACTGTCACTTCGGTGCCATCAACATCATCAAATGTGATCATACCGTCAGCCGTGACATTCTTCATCGGCACATAAAGCACCTGACCCGTTGTTGGGCTAATCGGTAGGAAAATTGAATATGTCGCTGCACGTTCATCACGCAATGATTTCAGCATAATCGCCATAACATCATCGTATTTTTCAGCAGCCTTCAGCAGGATGGCATCCATCTTGCCGGACTTGTAATAATCGGTTGCACTGATGAAGTCATATTCAAAACCAAACGTATCAAGGAAACTGTTCAGCTTGGCATTCATATGCGCGCCAAAGCTGTCATGGGTGCCAAACGGGTCAGGCACCGCAGTCAGCGGTTGCTGCATGTAGGCTTCAAGTGCTTTTGGATCAGGCACATTGCCCGGAATTTTGCGCATTCCGTCCATGTCATCTGAAAAACATATCAGCTTGGTCGGAATGTCAGAAATAATTTCAAAAGCGCGGCGAACCATCGTGGTGCGGCTTACCTCACCAAAGGTACCAATATGCGGCAATCCCGACGGACCGTAGCCTGTCTCAAATAATACATAGCCCTTCTCGGGCGCCTTTTTTTCATACCGTTTCAGCAGACGGCGTGCTTCTTCAAAGGGCCAAGCCTTGGAACTCATCGCAGCGTCACGCAAATTGGTCATGATATCTCTCAAAAGTGGTAGAATGGACGCCCCAATGACGACCTATCGCGCACTCCCTATTGCGCACAGGGCAAGGCGTCAATAAATCGGTAGGGGAAACACATGAAAAGGACGCGGATATGACACCTGATGCACCAATGACAGCCCAAGACGCGCTTGCCGCACTTATGGTCGCCGTTTCCGCCAGTGACGAAACTATTCGTACCGCTGAGTTGGTCAAAATGTCAAACGCGATCAATAACTTGCCCGTCTTCGCAGACTATGACACAGAACGTTTGCCCCGGGTATCCAAGATGGTGTTCGAGCTGTTAGAGCAAGAAGATGGGCTCGAGGCACTGTTTGGTCTTATCCGCGACGCGCTGCCCGAAAAATTGTTCGAGACAGCCTATGCACTATCGTGTGACGTGGCCGCGGCAGATGGTGAAATCGACAGCGCAGAGGCCCGCATGCTCGAAGAGATTCGCTATGAGCTCGAAATTGATCGCCTGCATGCTGCCGCAATTGAACGCGGATCACGCGCACGGCATATGACGCTTTAATCGTTCAAAGCAGCCCAGCGCAGCAGCAATTTGTTCTGCAATTTCTTGGCGTTAGTGTTATACGATATCGACCCGATAGGCTGCTCGTCATTTGTTATTCTACCTTTTGCGCGCGCCTCAAGATCCGCTGCGAAAATAGTGAAAGTCAACTTTCGGCCGCTCGCCGTCTGGATATACCCCGCCAACGCTGACACGAAATTTAGCGTCCCCGTCTTGGCCACGACTTGCGCGGGATGATCCTTGATCACACGTCTTTGGTCATCACGCAGCGCAATGGTTTTCAGGATCGGTTTCAAAACCGCGTCCACACCGTCTGCATTTAACAATGTCACCATATCTGCCGCCGACAACCGCGTTGCATCACCCAGACCAGAATGATCCGTAAATGACGGCGTGATACCAGCACGATCGTTTGCCCACCACGTCATGCCCAACGCAGATGTCCGCAGCCCCCGTTTTTGGCCAGTTCGTTCTTCTGTCGCAGCCATTCCAGCGGCTTCGGCTGTAATATTCGTGGAAAACCGCAGCATATCTTGCATCATACGGCGCAAAGGAACGCTTTTATGGACAGCGATTGGTGTCCCTTGTGGTGCCAATGCAATCTCGGATGGAGGTGTCAAAACAATGCCATACCCACGCGCAAACGTTGCGAATACTTCACCAGCATACAGCGCGGGGTACCTGACAGGCAGCCACCGCGACCCACCGCTGCCTAGCGCGCCGCGCGCGACAGTCCATTCGTCCAAACCACCGCCATCACGGTAGGTATAAACCGGCACCGCACGGTCAACGATCCGCATTTTGGCGACAGTCACCGCAGGCCGGAACCGCTCGCTTCTGGCGTCCATCGTTACGGTATATGCTCCACCTGCCCGTTTCCATTCGAAATGGACGCGGTTGAAATTCAGGTTCAGCCCAGTAACCGCAGGGTTATATCCCAAATGGTCCAATTGGCTGTCGTCAATCTCATCCAGATTGGGCAGCGCACCATCATAGACGTAAAACTTGCCGCGCACCTCGGTCAGACCGCTGTCTTTTAGACGCTCGGCCAAAACAGCCAGATCATCGGTGACCAGATTGGGGTTTCCGCCGCCAGACAGAATCAAATCACCATCTAAAATACCATCTAATATCGTACCATTCGCAAAAATGCGCGTCTCAAACTGAAAATTCGGACCAAGGGATTCCAACGCATACAGCGCTGTTACCGCTTTTGTGACACTTGCAGGTGGTAACGGCTCGTCTGCATCATTGCTATCAATGATCTCGCCAGTCACAGCATCGGCCAAGACCACACCGACACGCCCCGTCACCCCTGACGATTGGATCACGTCAGCCAGAGGTATCCGCATTTCCGGCGTAATCGTTCCAACTTTTGGCGGACGGCCCGTCGGTCGTAACGATATCAAAGGCGCATTGGCAAACGCTCCAGATGCCGCAGACCCAAATAATGCGGCGATAACCGCCCGTCTGGAGTAATTATTTATCATTAAAACATCTTATCTGTGCTGTTTGCGCGCGCAACGCCTAACCCCAACCGCCCTGTTCACGAATTGCTGTGGATGACTGATCTGACATCGGCAAATTAATGAAACACCAGCGCGGCGCGGGCCCATTCGCCAAAGCCACAGAGGCGCGCGCAGGCAACATTGCCCTCCGATAGACATTAGCAGCCCTGGACAAGCGGGCCGATACCCGGTCTTCAGGGCGTGCGATCACACCAACAGGTACATTCTCCATAATCCATTGCCAGTCTTGCCACCGATGAAACTGGGCCAGATTATCAGCCCCCATCAGCCATACGAACCGGACACCAGAGTAACGGCTTTGCAATCCAGCAATGGTTTGCGCGGTAAATCGGGTTCCCAGCCTGCATTCAATATCAGTGATTTCCACCTTCGGATGATCCATCACACGCGCCGCTTGAGCCATCCGGTCCGCCATTGGCGCTGGTCCTTGGGATTTGAGCGGGTTACCGGGGCTGACCAGCCACCAAACACGGTCCAAGCCAAATCGCTTCAACGCAGTTTTGGTGATATGCACATGGCCATCATGGGCTGGGTTAAACGACCCCCCCAAAAGACCTACAACCTGTCCCGCTTTTGCAATCGGATCGCCCAGCATCGCCACCCCCTCGTGCTAAATCTGCCTTTGGTTACGCAACATAGCGCATAAACGCAAAGCACTTTGCGTCAGGCGACCAGCACGGCACATTGATTGTGCCCTGCCCACCAAACAATTTGGCGATATCGCGCGGGGGCCCGCCAGCCAAAGGCATTAGCCTTAGCCTGACATCTAAATTGGCAGGATGTCCTTGTGTTCCCACTGGATAAGCAAGGAATAGCACGTGTTTTCCATCAGGACTTGGATGCGGAAACCAATTGACCAGATCATCATCGGTCATCTGCTCTAGATCTGTCCCATCGGGACGAACACGCCATAGCTCAACCTGCCCTTCGCGTTCCCCATTGAACCAAATCCATTGGCCGTCGGGGCTATAATCCGGTCCGTCGACATGATCGAACCCGTCACAAACCATCGTTTCTGTCTGCGTTTTGAGGTCCATTGTATAAAGCCGGATCACCCGATCACCGCGCGCACCGACATACACCAATGTTGTTCCATCGGGCGACCAACCGTGCCACCAACTGGGGACATCCGCTGTTATCCGCCTAGGCATTCCGCCTGCGACAGGTACGGTGTAAATACAGGATTTCACCGTTCTAGATTTGTCCGAAATAACAAGCGTCGCGCCGTCAGGGGAAATGCCGTGATCGTTATTACAGGCCTTGGCAAAGCCTGTGTCGATTGGCTCTAAAACCGGATTATCGAATGCTACGCGAAACAATCCACCGTCCCCATTCACGATCAAATATCCATCAGGATGCCAATTGGGTGCCTCGATATGACCTGCGTGCCGCATCACAATTGATACTTCCCCCTTAAGGTCGCAAAGGCACAATTCCGATATCACTGGGCACCGTCGGGGACATAGTCAAACTGGGCAAAACACGCCTCTGCTCCCTGACCAGTAATATCAAATGCTATCATGCCTACAAAAGCACCAGTGAATGACGCATGTTCGCCCTTGCCGCCTTCGTCTGAAATGACAGATGCGTCTAAAACAGGACCGGCCTTTCGCCAATCCTTATCCTGCAAATACCAAAACTGCTGTTCGGCGTGATTGACAGTCACACGCACCGTCACAGGACCATCCATCAGCGGAATCGGGTCCATCGGGAATTGCACCGCCGCATCTGGCCAGTCGCCTGGACACGACAACATCGAAAGGACCCGCCCAAGCTTGGCATCATGCGTCACGACAATCGCATGGTACTTATGCGCGTTATAATACGTCGTCAGACCCGCTGCCTGCTGATATGTAATCGGAGCGAAATCCAGCGTTGTTTCCGCCGCATAAGCATGGTGTTCCTGCCTGCGTGCCACAAGCGCTTGCTCGAACCAGCTCCCGATACTTTCGCGACCAATAAGCGTTAAGCAATCAGTTTCCTCGCGAAAGATGCGTGCCGGCTCTGGGGTGCGAAGCCATTGAAATTCAGATGCTAAATCGCCGCCAAGCTTGCGGCGCACAGCCAAAGGGCCAGTTGCGACCGCATCAACGGGTGCCGCAACATTGTGGCCTGCGACCATCCCGCCGCGTTCAAGATACATCCAGTCATCGCGCCAGACGACACGGTCAATACCGCTTTCACGCCCTAACGGGCAAAAGTTACTGCCATCTGGTCCTAAAATCGGACGCCCCATTAGGAACGTATGATAACATGCGCCCCAATGAGTTTCGACATATTGGCCGTGACCAGTCCGCTGGATGGGGCCATCTGTCCTGTCTGCACAAATGACATGCAGATCAGGATGATCTTCGTAAGGACCCCAAATATTTCGGGACCGCGACAATGTGACGGCATGCTGATATCCTGTGCCACCCTCGGCTGTGGTCAAATAGTAATATCCATTACGCTTAAACAAATGCGGAGCCTCGGTCAGGCCACGGGACGTACCCGCATAGATGTTTTCAACCGGACCAATCAAGCCGCGTTCCAGCGACCATTCTTGCAGCAAAATTCCATCAAACGCATCATGCGAAGGGTTCACGCCAGTGCCGACACCGCGATGGTTCCACTGCACGTTGGCGAAATACTTGCGGCCATCGTCATCATGGAACAGCGTCGGATCAAATCCCTGAGAATTCACATACGAAGGATCGGTCCAATCACCGTCGATCGTCGGACAGGTCGTGATATAATTATGCGCATCCTTAAAGGGGCCATCCAGCCGCTTGACGTCCGTGTAGACCAACCAAAATTGCCGATCAGCAAACGACAGGCATGGCGCCCAAACACCGCAGCTGTCAGGATTGCCACGCATATCAAGCAGTGTTTTGCGGTTCAGTGGGCGCGATACCAACGTCCAATTCACAAGGTCTCGACTATGGTGAATCTGTACCCCTGGATACCATTCAAACGTCGACGTCGCGATATAGTAATCATCGCCCACACGGCAAAACGATGGGTCAGGATTGAACCCCGGTAAGATTGGGTTCGTAATCATGCGTCTTGTTCGGCCGATGCCGCCCACAGATTGATCTGCTCTTCATCTGCATACTTGTCAATCAACGCCAATTCATCGGCCGTAAACTCAAGGTTATTCACGGCACCAACGCAGTCAATGACCTGCGACGGTTTTGACGCACCTATCAGAGCCGTTGTGATACCACCATCGCGCAGCACCCATGCAATCGCCATCTGTGCCAAAGTTTGATCGCGGCCTATCGCAATCTCATTTAGCATTTTGATGTTCTCAACCGCATTGTCAGTCAACATAGATGGAAACAACGATTTCCCTTGTGACGCGCGGCTTCCATCAGGAATACCGCCCAGATATTTCTTTGTCAGCATACCCTGCGCCAATGGCGTAAATGCAATCGACCCAACGCCAAGATCCTGCAATGTGTCCTTAAGCCCATCGCGTTCGACCCAGCGGTTCAGCATATTATAGCTAGGCTGATGGATCAGGCAGGGTGTCCCAAGATCCTTAAGAATGGCCACAGCTTCGCGGGTCCGCTCCGTATTATAAGACGAAATCCCAGCATAAAGAGCGCGCCCCGACCGCACAATATAATCCAGAGCACCCATCGTTTCCTCTAGCGGTGTATCGGGATCAAATCTGTGGGAATAAAAAATATCAACGTAATCAAGCCCCATCCGTTTGAGCGATTGATCACAAGACGCGATCAGATTTTTGCGGCTTCCCCATTCCCCATAAGGTCCGTCCCACATCTCATAACCAGCCTTGGAACTGATAATCAGCTCGTCGCGGTGGGCTTTGAAATCATCCGCCAAAATTGACCCAAACGCATGTTCAGCCGCCCCCGGAGGCGGTCCATAATTGTTGGCCAAATCAAAATGCGTGATGCCATGGTCAAACGCCGTCCGGCATATATCAACCTTGGTTTCATGTGGCGTGTCTTGTCCAAAGTTATGCCAAAGCCCAAGCGACACAGCTGGCAACTTCACCCCAGACTTGCCGCACCTGCGGTATTTCATGCGGTCATATCGGTCTGCGGCTGGGCTATACATTTGGCATTCTCCTAAAACGTTTACGAAAAAGAACCATTCTGTGCCAGCCGTGTCAAATGTTCAAATTTGAATTAATAATCTGCACGGCATTAACCCACTGTAGGATTTGGAAATGTAATCTGCTTCACAATGGATGGACGGAAAAATCTCGCTATGATCAGCACGCTTACTGGACCGATGATTACACTGTCCGTTTTAATTTTTTTGATGTGTGTTCTGTGGTTTTAGGAACGCAGAGAATTCACAGCTATGCGCGCGATGGAAAGGCAAATCAGCCTTGATTTTTCACGAACGCCAAAAGGTTCCCAGAATTACAGGATCGCACGCGAGCACGTCAACGATGGATGAGTTGTGCAGCGCATGGATAGGCGCATAATTTGGGCAAATCCCGCCTACCGCGGCACCATGGGGTTGGCCGCTCATCAAATCATCGGACGCAATCCGCTTAGCTTTGCGCTCCCGCGAGCAGGACGACCTTCAGACATCGAAATCACCAATTTTCGGTTTGGTGAAAACGATCCAACCGTAAACGAACTTCATTTACGTGAAAACGTGAGCGGGTACGTCACGGTTTTCTGGAACCAGATTAATACATCACAGCACGTAGCCCCCAATGGGGAGGAGCTCATTATTCTCGTCTGCCGCGACGTGCCCGAACAGTTCAGGTCTGTTGTACGACAAACCAACCTCGTTGCACGTGTCGGTGGCGACGAATTTGCCGTCGTTTGCCACGGCCTTCGAGACATTCAAAAATTGCAGAAAATAGGGCAGATCTTAATGGAGTCTTTGGAAATTCCTCTGCAATGGAATGACCAATCAATCTTATGTGGCATAAATATTGGTGCGTCTATATCCCACCCCTCCACGTCGAGAGCCGCAGAGCTTTTGCAAGAATCTGACTTCGCTTTGTACGACGTAAAACGCTCTGGTCGGGGGCGCGTCATGGCATACGATGACACCCTACATAGGCGTCACACCCACGAGCGATGTCTTGCCCGCGATCTGAACGATGCAGTTCGCAAAGGTGGTCCAAGCTTTCTATTCGATCCAATATTGGCGGTATCTGATGGCACCATTCAAGGTCTAGAAACAATCATTGTGTGGAACCACCCTACATTAGGCCGCATAGATTTTGATAAGTTCAGCGGTGTCGCCAAGAAAATCGGGGTGATGGCCTATATCGACTTTGCAGCAGTGGATGCGGCGTTGTCGATAAAAACAGAGCTTAATACCGCCAATCATACATCGGTACGGGTTGCCTTTAACGCGTCTTCCGAATGTTTGGCCCATCCTCAATTCTTAACACGCCTCATGGCGGGGCTGACAACGCTCAAAATATCCTCAATATCGATTGCCGTCGAATTGCGAGAATTAGATATATTCCAAACGAATGATAGGACGGCCGCGCAAACCGGAATCTTAAAGCAGCTCAGTGAAAAAGGGTTCATCACCCTTCTGGATGATTTTGGCATGGGTCGATCTGGGCTAGGCCATTTGGCACAACTTTACGCCAAAGCCATAAAAATTTACCGCCGGCTCACGCAAAATATTGGCAAGCAAAGCGTTGATCACCGCATCCTGAAGACGATTTTACGGCTTTGCGACGACCTCGACATTTATCCAATTTACGCTGGTGTTCAGTCGCAAGAACAATGTGATATCATCGAAAATATCGGTGGCCAGACCGTGCAAGGTGTTTTTTTTAAACAATCCGTTGCAGCGGGCCGAAGTCCTGTCGTTTTGAACCCTAGCCTAGATGCACAAACACACCGCAAACGTTCAGCGATTGCCCCCACCAAAAACGAACGCTATCTAGGGGCTAACTCGTAATCCCCAGCGGAGCTTCCTCAAAATGGCCAGCAATAAATTCGTCTACTTCATGGACGGCGTATCAAAGACTTACCCAGGCGGCAAAAAGGTCTTTGAAAAGATCAGGCTCAACTTTTTACCTGGCGTTAAAATTGGCGTCGTTGGTGTCAACGGTACAGGTAAATCCACCTTGATGCGGATTATGGCGGGTCAAGACAAAGACTTTGTCGGCGAAGCTTGGGCTGCAGAAGGTGCGCGCGTCGGATATCTCCCGCAGGAACCAAAGCTGGACGAAACACTGACCGTCCGCGAAAATGTCATGCTCGGTGTCGCTGACAAAAAAGCAGTTTTGGATCGCTACAACGAACTTGCGATGAATTACTCTGACGAAACAGCTGATGAAATGGCGCAGCTGCAAGACGAAATCGATGCAGCCAACCTTTGGGATTTGGACAGCCAGATTGACGTTAGCATGGAGGCGTTACGCTGCCCTCATGACGACGCAAAAGTTGAAACACTTTCGGGCGGCGAACAACGCCGCGTTGCTCTATGCAAACTACTGCTCGAAGCCCCTGACATGCTGCTGCTTGACGAACCAACCAACCACCTTGATGCCGAAACGATCGCTTGGTTACAGCAGCACCTCGTCGATTATAAAGGGACAATCTTGATCGTGACACACGATCGCTATTTCCTAGACGCGATCACTGGTTGGATTTTGGAATTGGACCGTGGTGCAGGCATTCCGCACGAGGGCAACTATTCAAGCTGGCTTGAAGCAAAAGCAAAACGCCTTGAGCGCGAATCAAAAGACGACAAATCCAAGCAGCGCACTTTAGAACGCGAACTTGAATGGATGCGCCAAGGTGCCAAAGCCCGCCAAGCCAAATCAAAGGCACGGATCAGTGCCTATAACGACTTGGCCAACCAATCTGAGCGCGAAAAAATGGGTCGCGCCCAGATCATTATTCCTAATGGGCCGCGCTTGGGGTCCAAGGTAATTGAGGTCACTGACCTGAAAAAAGCTATGGGCGACAAATTGCTCGTTGAAGGCCTGTCATTTGACCTGCCACCCGGCGGCATTGTCGGCGTCATCGGTCCCAACGGCGCTGGTAAATCTACGCTGTTTTCTATGCTCACCGGCCAAAATCAACCCGATGAAGGGACTGTTGAATTCGGTGACACCGTTCAGTTGTCTTATGTTGACCAAAGCCGCGATGCCCTTAACGCCGACACAACTGTTTGGGAAGAAATCACTGGCGGGGCCGAGATCATTCAGCTTGGTGATGCATCAATGAACTCTCGCGCATATTGTTCCGCGTTCAACTTTAAGGGCGGCGACCAACAGAAAAAGGTGGGTCTGCTTTCCGGTGGTGAACGTAACCGTGTTCACATGGCAAAACTGCTGAAATCGGGAGGAAACGTCCTGCTGCTTGACGAACCAACAAACGATTTGGATGTTGAAACACTCCGTGCTCTCGAAGATGCGCTTATGTCATTTGCCGGCTGCGCGGTTGTCATCAGTCACGACCGCTTTTTCCTAGACCGGATTTGCACGCATATGCTCGCTTTTGAAGGTGATGCGCATGTCGAGTGGTTTGAAGGTAACTTTGAAGATTACGAAGAAGATAAGAAAAAGCGCCTTGGTGCCGACGCGCTTGAACCTAAGCGGATGAAACACAAGAAATTCACAAGGTAATTAAAGGGGCGGCTCTACTGGCCGCCCTTTCTTCTTTAGGCAGCGTCTTTTTCGACAACGTCCGAATCTGGTGCCGGCAAAGCCAAAGCCTCGTCAGGCATCTGATCAGGCAATTCGAGCGCAACCGCACCAGTCTCGGGATCAATCATAATCTTCGGTTTTACAGCCATGAGTGCGACAACTTCATTTACTTCGTTCAGCGCGCGCTCAATCGTCTGGCGTTGCGTCTCAACAACGGGCTTAAGACCGCCCATGCGTGTCTTTAAAAACTTAAACATCAGAATTCTCCCAGTTTTTTTTGGAACTCATGACGACATTAAACGATTGGCGCACATACTATGAGGGGAAAGCCACCGACCTTCTCCCCACATCGTACAACTGTTTATTTTTTCTTCACAAATTCAGTCAAAATAACAATGCGTTGGCTCTCTACACGTCCTTCGATGTGTCCTGCGTTATCGGACACCAAAGAAATTGATCGCACCGCTGTACCCCGTTTTGCCGTAAATCCGGCACCTTTGACTGGCAAATCCTTGATCAAAACAACCGTATCGCCAGAGGACAGAACCGCGCCATGTGCATCGCGGTGTACAATAGGCATCGCAGCGGCACGGGCCGCAACATCAGGTTCCATCATCATATTGGCTTGCGCATCGGTTGCCCAAGCCTCTGATAATTCGTCTAATTTTCGCCAAACAGCGATCTGAACCGATGGTTCAACAGACCAAGCGGCCCCCTCAAGGGCGCGCCAGTGCCCTGTCGGTGCCGGTGCAACGTCGGCACAAACATTACAAAGAAGAACAGCGTCTTGCGTGGTAATCTCCACAAGGTCCAATTCATCCGTGCCACCGCAAATTTCGCAAGCATTTCCCGCGCGGGCGTGAAGTTCATCTATATTTAACACAGCGGTCTCCATGGTTTAATCAATTCGGTAGTGCGACCGTTGTTAACGAACGTCAACTGCGTCCAAAGCTGTTCGCTTTTACATAAGGAAAAACAGCCTCCACACTTTCGCCTCGTTTTTATGTTTAATAATGTCTTAACATACAGCAAAGGAAAAGAATTATGGGTACTTCGGTCATTTTCTTGGGTATTGTGTCTGGCATCTCGGCAGCGATATGTGCAGTTTTGTTTTTCAACCTCTCACTCGTGAGTGCGTTGATAATTTATTCTCTTGTTGGCTCTGCAATTATTATCTCGTGGGTTTTGGCACTTGTTTCGCAAGATGCTGATTTGTCGGGCAAAGGCATCAACTAGCCTACAAGATGCAAAACACTTGCAATTTCTGCGCGAAGGCCCCACATGAGGGTTGCAGACGTTATTCTTTCTCGACCACTGTTTTCCTTTTCGGCTACAGTCCTTCGATTTTGCACTGACTAAGCCGCGCTGTCGCATTTCGTGGGCAGCCTTAAAATAAAGGAAATTACCATGGCTACTGGTACAGTAAAATGGTTCAACGCAACTAAAGGCTTCGGCTTTATCGCACCTGACGGCGGCTCCAAGGACGTGTTCGTACACATCTCTGCTGTTGAGCGTTCCGGCCTGACTGGCCTGAAAGACGACCAGAAGGTTACTTTCGATATCGAAGCTGGCCGTGACGGCCGCGAATCTGCGATCAACTTGGCTCTGGCCTAAGTCTCGTACCGAGGTGTCCGCTTTCGCGGGCACCTCACTCCGCCCAAATGGGCAACTTCCCCAAAAATTGTTGATTTTGTGAAAACCTACGCCCATGCTGCGCAGGCGACGTCACGTATTATCGACCACTGTCTCCATTACGGCCCAGTTCTTCGATCTTGATCTGACGAGCCGGTCCGCTGCACTTTCGCGAGCGGAAAATATGGAGGAAGCATTTATGGCTTCAGGTACAGTTAAGTGGTTCAACGCCACCAAAGGTTTCGGATTTATCGCCCCCGATGGCGGCTCAAACGATGTGTTCGTGCATATTTCAGCTGTTGAACGGTCAGGTATGACGGGTCTGAAAGACGACCAAAAGATCAACTTTGATATCGAAGCAGGGCGTGATGGCCGCGAAAGCGCCATTAACCTGACATTGCCGGACTAAATTAGCCCAGCATGAATTAGAAACGGGGCGCCTCATTTGGCGCCCCTTTTGCATTAGTCTTCTAGAACGAATGTGATTTTAAGCACGACGCGGTATTCATCAATCTTGCCGTCTTTGACAGTGACCTTTTGATCCGCGACCCAAGCGCTTGTGATCCCCTTCAGGCTCTTGGACGCCCGCTTAACACCGTTTTCAACTGCGTCGTCGAACGACTTGGAAGACGAAGAGATAACTTCGGTAACTTTTGCAATCGACATGGTAATTCCTTTGCGTGTTCACGACCCCTTTGGCCGTCTTGATACCCAAGCCTAACACGTCACTTCGCAGCAACGCAGTGGGAAAGCCACGCCATTATTCACCCCGGCGGGACTGTGCGACTAAGTCCAAAACCGCGGGACCCATTGCCGCCACAATCACTGCAACCCCTTCTTTGTTTGGATGAATGGCATCGGCTTGCATAAATTCCATCAGGCCTTCTTGCATGCCAGCTGCTGCCAAAAGGCCCGCAAAGAACGTTGGAAACAACGGCACATCATACGTCACCGCTAAATCGGTATACATACTATCAAACGCTTGTTTGTAGTCCAATCCATAGTTGGCCCCTGCTGTCAGTCCAACCAAAAGCGTATCAACACCCGCAACTTGGGCCTTTGATAAAATCCCATCGAGGTTGGCACGGCTGATAGCCGGATCAAGCCCGCGTAAATAATCATTCCCTCCAAGGGTCACCACCATCGCATCAACGTCGGGCGTTAACGTCCAATCGGTGCGCGCCAATCCACCTGCCGTCGTGTCTCCTGACACACCCGCATTTATCAGTGTCACATCGGCACCTTGCGCGTCCAGCCAAGCCTGCATTTGCGGCACAAACCCATCACCATTCGGTAACCCGTACCCCGCAGTTAGACTATCACCAAGAGCGGCAATGGTCAGCGTGTCCGCATGTGCGGCCCCACCAGTCAACGCAATCAGCAATGACAGCTTGCACACCAGCCCCCGCGCCCCATATCCAAAGGGACCCAAAGCACCAGAAAGCCATCCCATGTCTGATCCGATCTTGTCTTTATCCCACGCCGCACTGTCGCTTGATGGAAACGCGGGCAAGGTCGACATCTTGCGCGATATCACGCTGGATGTGACGGCTGGTGAAACCTTGGGGCTGGTCGGGCCAAGCGGGTCGGGCAAATCGTCTCTCCTGATGCTGATGGGCGGGCTGGAACAGGCAACTTCGGGTACAATCACCGCACTTGGTGAAAACCTGACCGTAATGTCTGAAGACGGCCTCGCCCGCTTTCGTAGACATAATATGGGGGTGGTGTTCCAATCTTTCCACCTTATCCCCACAATGACCGCGTTGGAAAATGTCGCAACCCCGCTTGAACTCGCGGGTGTGCGCGATGCGTTTGATCGGGCCGCTGCTGAATTGGATGCGGTCGGCCTTGGTAACCGTGCTGACCACTACCCCGGTCAAATGTCTGGTGGCGAACAACAGCGCGTGGCGCTTGCCCGCGCATCGGCCCCGCGCCCACGCATTCTGCTGGCAGACG
The DNA here is from genome assembly GCA_047629435.1 of Yoonia sp. Classification (GTDB taxonomy): domain Bacteria; phylum Pseudomonadota; class Alphaproteobacteria; order Rhodobacterales; family Rhodobacteraceae; genus Yoonia. The sequence goes on from JBLHXF010000001.1 coordinate 387,358, forward strand.
AGCCCACAGGCAATTTGGATGCCACCAATGGCGCGATCATCATGGACCTGCTGTTTGATCTGCGCGACCGCCACGGCGCGACCCTGATCATGGTCACCCATTCCGCCGATCTGGCCGCCCGCTGTGACCGCGTTATCACGCTGAACGATGGACGCATCGCATGAGCATGAAAATTGCCGCCCGCTTTGCTGCGCGTGAATTGCGCGGCGGCTTGGCCGGATTTCGCGTGTTTCTTGCATGTCTCGCCTTGGGCGTCGCCGCAATTGCGGCTGTCGGGACTGTCCGCGCAGGGATTGAAGCTGGTTTGGAAAAGGAAGGCGCCGCCCTACTTGGTGGCGACGCCGAAGTTGAATTTACATACAGATTTGCGCGCGAGGCCGAGCTGGAATTTCTAGGCGACATTGCGACAACCATTTCAGAAACTGTTGATTTTCGGTCGATGGTGGTCGTTGACCGGACGGCCGGCGTGGAACGAGGGCTGACCCAAGTCCGCGCCGTCGACACGGCATATCCGTTGGTCGGTCAGGTGACACTGGACCCGCCAATCGGGCTCGACACTGCACTTACCGCTCAAGGCAGCGTTATGGAACGCGTATTGGCCGACAGACTTGCTCTCACCGTGGGTGATACATTTCGGTTAGGGTCACAAGACTTCACCTTGCGCGCTATCCTTGATCGATATCCCGACAACGCATCGGGCGGTTTTGGGCTTGGGCCACGCACCATCGTGCTGACAAGCGACCTTGCGCAATCAGGACTGTTATCTGAGGGAACATTGTTTTCAACGCAGTACCGCATGACCTTGCCCACCGATGCCGACCTCGAAGCACTTGCAACCCAAGCACAGGATCAGTTCCGCGACACTGGTCTACGTTGGCGCGATAGCCGCGAAGGGGCTGGCGGCACCGCCCGTTTTGTCGAACGGATCGGCGCATTCCTGATCCTGATGGGACTGTCCGGCCTGGCCGTCGGTGGCGTTGGCGTATCTGCGGCAGTCCGTGCTTATCTAGCAGGCAAGACCAGCGTGATTGCCACGCTCAAAACGCTTGGTGCGACGCGACGCACGATTTTTATGACATACCTTATGCAAATTGGGGCCCTAACGATACTGGGTGTCGTCATTGGATTGATCCTTGGCGGCGGTATCCCAATCCTTTTGGCCCCTTTAATCGAAGCCCGCTTGCCGATCCCAGCAGACCTGACGCTGCGTGCCGCACCGCTCGCAGAGGCCGCAATCTATGGCATCCTTGCCGCACTTATCTTCACGCTTTGGCCGCTTGCCCGCGCCGAACAGATCCGACCTGCCACGTTATTCCGTGACGCGTTCGGAACAGCGAACCGGTTTCCCGCATGGCCTTATTCGGTGACCATTGCTGTCCTTATCGCCACGCTCCTTGGCACCGCAGTCTGGTTTTCTGGCACGGTTTTCTTAACACTCTGGACTGCAGGCGGCATTGCAGGGGCATTGCTGATCCTTGTCGTCGCCGCATGGATCGCACGTATTGTAGCGCGTGCCTTGTCCACGCGCGCACGGGGTCGCCCTGCATTACGCCTCGCTCTTGGTGCAATCGGGGCCCGCAATGGGGAAACAGCATCAGTCGTTTTGTCATTAGGCCTTGGGTTGGCGGTACTGTCATCAGTTGGCCAAATCGACGGCAATCTGCGTGCCGCGTTCTCGGATGAATTGCCAGAAGTCGCGCCCAGCTATTTCTTTGTCGACATTCAGCCCGACCAAATTGACGGTTTCCGTGAACGACTGACGACCGATCCAGCCGTCCGCAAAGTCGACACAGCCCCAATGTTGCGCGGCATCATCACGCGGATCAATGACCAACCTGCGGATGAATTCGCAGACGGCCACTGGGTCGTGCGCGGTGATCGCGGCGTGACCTATACTGGCCCCCTGCCCGATAGCACAGAAATCACCGAGGGCGCGTGGTGGCCCAAAGACTACACAGGCCCGCCGCTCATGAGCTTTGCCGCAGAAGAAGCCGCCGAGATTGGCCTGTCCATCGGCGACACGGTCACCATCAACATTCTGGGCCGCGATATCACCGCGACCATTTCCAGCTTTCGCACTGTCAGTTGGGAAGACGCCGGCATTGGCTTTGTTATGGCATTAAACCCAAGCGCCTTGGCGGGCGCACCGCACAGCTGGATTTCGACTGTTTACGCCACACCAGAGGCCGAGGCGGCAATCCTGCGCGACCTAGCGGGACAATACCCCAATATCACGGCGATCCGGATACGGGATGCAATCGACCAAGTCATCGACCTTGTCGGCGGCATCGCAGCCGCGACACGATATGCAGCACTGGCCACACTGGTGACAGGGTTCCTTGTACTGATCGGGGCCGCTGCCGCAGGCGAACGGACACGCACCTTTGAGGCCGCAGTTTTGAAAACCCTTGGGGCCACGCGCGGACGTATTATGTTCAGTTTCGCGCTGCGCGCCGCCCTATTGGGGCTGGCCGCAGGTATTGTCGCCTTGGCTGCTGGCATTTTGGGCGGTTGGGCCGTGACAGTCTATGTTATGGAGGGCGACTACCAAGTGATCTGGACCAATGCGTTTCTGATCATCGGCGGCGGCGTGCTGGCATCATTGGTCGCGGGGCTGGCGTTTGCGATCCGCCCATTGGCTGCAAAACCTGCACAAGTACTCCGCGCCCGCGAATAACTAACGGCGCATATGCAGAAGCTGAAGCAATCGGCTTTGGCGGCTGAACGGGGTTTCTTCAGTCACTGTTTTTGGCGCGGCAATCACGCGCCGTGCCAAAACCCACGCAAGGACAGCGAAGGCTGCGCCACCCAAATATTGCCCGACCAACACACCCGGTGCGCCATACCAAGCAGCCCCGACTAACACGAACGGGATCGTCCCAAGCGTGTTACGCCCCCAATTCACAAGCGTGGAATAATACGGGTGGCCAAGGTTGTTAAACGCAGCATTTGCTACAAAAATCACACCGTTGAAAAAGAAGAGCAACGATAGCGGACCAGCAAACAAGAACACGATTGTCTGGCTGATCCCATCAAGCACGAACAGCTGTGCGATATAGGGGCGCAGCAGATAAAGCAGGGCAGACACGACGACGACAACCGCTGCCGTAAAGATCAGCCCATCACGAAACGCGCCGCGCACGCGGTCATGTTGCCCTGCGCCAAAATTCTGGCCCATGATGGGTCCAATTGCCCCCGACAGCGCAAAGACGATTCCAAAACCCACAGGCGTAATCCGCGATACAATCGCCATACCAGCCACCGCAGCTTCGCCAAATTCGGCCATACTGCGGGTCACATAGGCTTGGCCGATTGGGGTGGCCAATTGGGTCAGGATCGCAGGGATCGCAATGGCAGCAATAGGCCGCAAATCGATGCGCAAAGTAGCGGCAGTTGGGCGCGTGAAGCCGTTATAATATCGCACGATTGGGACAAGCGCCATGACCCCAATAACCACACGGGCCGCGACGCTGGCAAGTGCGGCACCAGTCAGTTCAAGATCAAGCCCAAAGATTAAAATCGGGTCAAGAACGGCGTTTACAACCCCACCCCAAATCGTGGCCATCATGGCCCGCTTTGCATCGCCGTGCGCACGTAAAATTGCGCCGCCGACCATGCCCACCAACAGAAACGGCAAAGACGGCACGATGATCTTAAGGTAATGCACCGCAAGCGTAAGCGTTTCACCACTCGCCCCCATGAGGGCGGCCAACGGCTTTAAGTTCAGCCAAACAATTGCCGCAAAAATTGATCCAAAGATGATGCCGTAGATCAGCGAATTGGTGGCCTGCCTGCGCGCGCCGTCTTCATCGCCTTCGCCCAATGCACGGGCAACAAGGGCCCCCGCTGCAATTGCCATGCCGATGCCAAACGAGGTTGTGAAAAACAAAATCGCACCAGCATATCCAACAGCCGCAGCCAGTTCGGATTTGCCCAACATCGAGATGAAAATGATGTCGACAAAATCGACAATGAACACCGCCATCAGCCCGACCGAGGCCGTCAATGACATCACAGTAATGTGCCGCAGCAAGCTACCTTTTAGAAAAACAGCTTGCTCTGACATGATACTAAACCTTTGGTTTTGTTTGTAAAAGCGGCATGACCTCAGCCATTTCAGGCCCGCGCATCCGTCCAGTTACCGCTTTGCGAAGTGGCATAAATAGCCCCTTGCCCTTGCGGCCAGTCGCCTCTTTCACCGCAGTTGTCCATGTGGACCATGTATCATCGGCGTAGGGCGGATCACCCAGCATATCAAACGCTCGGACGATGAATTCGCGGTCCTCATCTTCGATCAACGCAACCTCTGCTCCGTTCAAGAAATAAGCCCACCAACCTGCGACATCATCCAATGACGCGATATTGCCTTTGATGGCATTCCAAAACGCTTCGCGCTTATCTTCCGGGACGTCAGACAAGGTGTCTGCAACATCTGCGACGGTTAAGGTCGAAAGATAACGCGCCGTCAGCGGCCCAAGGTCTTCAGCGTCGAATTTGGTTGGAGCAGAGCCAAATTTAGAAAGATCAAAACCATCAACAATCTCTTGCACGGTTGCGCGCAGCTCAACCGGGTCCGACGACCCAAGGCGCGCCATCAAAGACAAAATCGCTTGCGGTGCAATACCTTTGGCACGGAGATCGCGCAGGGCAAGCGTGCCAAGCCGTTTTGACAACGCCTCACCTTGTGGACCTGTCAATAATGAATGGTGTGCAAAGCTTGGGACAGTGCCTCCCAGCGCTTGCATGATCTGAATTTGGGTCGCAGTGTTGGTGATGTGATCGGACCCACGCACGACGTTTGTCATACCCATTTCAGTATCATCGACAACAGACGCCAGTGTATACAAAATCTGCCCATCGTTTTTAAACAAAACCGGATCCGACACGGATGCTGCATCAATCGAAATTGTACCGACGATGCCGTCGTCCCATTCGATCCGTTCCAAGTCCAGCTTAAACCGCCAATGCGACCCACGGTCCGCACGTAGGGTATTTTTCTCATCTTCAGTCAACGCAAGGGCCGCACGGTCATAGACCGGTGGCTTGCCCATGTTCAGCTGCTTTTTACGCTTAAGGTCCAGCTCAACCGGGGTTTCAAAGCATTCGTAAAGACGCCCCATGTCGATCAGTTTTTGCTTTGCGTCCAGATACTTATTCATACGCTTGGATTGATGTTCTACGCGGTCCCATGTCAGGCCCAGCCATGTCAGGTCGTCCTTGATGCCTTGCACGTATTCGTCCTTGGACCGCACCGGGTCCGTGTCGTCAATCCGCAGCACAAAAGTGCCACCGTTCTGACGCGCGATGGCATAGTTGAACAAGGCAGCACGCAAGTTGCCGATATGAATATAACCAGTGGGTGAAGGCGCGAAACGTGTCGTGGTCATGGGGTCATCCTTTGAGTTGATCCCATGTCTCATGTGCGCCCTGATTTGTCTAGTTTAGGCGCTTAAGTTACCGGAATGCAGGTCCGTGTGCCCATACCGTCATTGACGTGCGACTTCCGCGCGTCACGGGGGTCACGCGGTGCAAGAGGTAGCTGGGAAAGATCGTCACGGTTCCACGGGCGCGCTGCGCAGTCACCGCATGGCTGGACGGCATCACCTCAAGCGCGCCACCGGTATAACTGTCAGGTTCTGATAGTTGCGCGACCAGCGTTAGTTTCCGCTTGCGCGCAAGCCGTCCATCCCCGATGTCACTGTGCCAATCAAAATGCCCCTTCCTTGCGCTATCATAATGGGCCACCTGCACGCTTTCGCCAAATTCTGTCAGGTCAAATCCAAAGGTTTCTCGGTTCGCCACGCGGATCAGGTCGATCATTTGGTCCATGACCCAAGACGTGTCCGCCACATTATCAAGCCAAACCAAATCAGCACGCCGGATGTCAGGATCTTTGTTTTGTCGCACCAGCTTGGCTTCCTCAAAAGGAGCCGCAGCGGTCTGCGCCAATACGCGGTCGCAATCAGCCTGTGAAAAAGCCGCAGGGATCGTGTGAACGGCTATCATTATGTGGAAGCTTTCAAGAAGACCCCCAAGCGGTACGCCCGCCTGCCCTATTGAGCAAGCAGTTTAGCCGTTGTCACGCCACCTGTTCACAATCGGATAACGCCGATCAAGCCAAAATGCGTGGCGGGACAAACGCGTGCCAGGTGCGGATTGGAAACGTTTATATTCGGAAATATAAAGCAGGTTTTCAACCCGTTTGACCGTGTCACGATCATATCCTTTGGCAACGCAATCCGCGACGGACGCCTCATCATCGACCAGCATTTCCAAGATACCATCAAGGATATCGTAAGGCGGCAGGCTATCGCTGTCTTTTTGATCAGGACGCAGTTCCGCAGTCGGCGGCTTATCGATGATCTCAACAGGGATCATTTCGCCTGCGGGGGCCATCATCCACGGCGCGTGGTTTTCATTGCGCCAGCGGCAGGTCGCAAAAACCCGCGTTTTGTACATATCTTTGATCGGGTTATAACCGCCCGACATATCGCCATAGATGGTCGCATAGCCAACAGCGACTTCGGACTTATTGCCTGTTGTCAGCAGCATTTCACCAAACTTATTGGACTGCGCCATCAACAAAAGCCCACGCATGCGGGACTGTATATTTTCCTCGGTTAACCCGTCATCAAGGCCCGCGAACAATGGTGCGAGGGCCTCGGATACTGCGGCGCGTGGCCCTGCAATATTCACGGTGTCGTATTTGCAGCCCAGCGCATCAACGACCGCTTGCGCGTCATCTAGCGACGCTTGACTGGTGTATTCGGACGGCAACATCACACAGCGCACGTTTTCGGGACCAAGCGCATCTGCGGCGATGGTTGCCACAATCGCACTGTCGATCCCGCCGGACAAACCAAGCAGGCACGTCTTGAAACCGGTTTTACCAAAATAGTCGCGCAAAGATTCCACCATTGCGCGGTAATCTTGAGCAATTTCGGTGGGCAGCGGGGCTTTGTCACCGCTCTGTGCAAACCAGCCACCGGGTCCTCGGGTAAAATCGATATGCGCGATTGCCGTGTCGAACAACGGAAGCTGCACCGCCAATTCGCCCCCACGGTTCAGTACAAATGACCCACCATCAAAGGCTTGATCATCTTGGCCACCAACCATGTTGAGATAGACAAGCGGCACATCGTTTTCGATAACCCGCGCCACCATTGCGTTCATCCGGTAGTCAAGCTTGCCCCGAAAGTAAGGCGACCCGTTGGGCACCACGAGAATTTCTGCACCGGATTCGACCATTCCCTCGGCGACGTCTTCATACCAAGCATCTTCGCAGACGGGGCTCCCGATACGGGGGCCGTTTGGAATGGCATACGGGCCTTGGATGTCACCGCGATTGAATTGGCGAACCTCGTCAAAAACGTTGTGATTGGGCAGGAAGTGCTTGAATTGGCGCGACTCGATCTTGCCACCGCGGCAAATGTGATAGGCGTTATAAAGCCTTCCGTTTTCCATATGCGGCCCGCCAATTGCGAGTGTTGGTCCATCGGCACATTCGACAGCCAACGCCTCGACTGCCGCCATAGCAGCCAGATAGAACGCCGGCTTTTTCACAAGATCTTGGGTTGAATATCCAGTGATAAACATCTCTGGCAGGGCGACCATATCGGCGCCCGCAGTTTTGCCTTGCTCCCATGCGTCGCGGGCCAAAGCAGCGTTGCCCGCAAGGTCCCCCACTGTTGGGTTCAATTGCGCAATTGTCAGCCGGAAATGATCGCTCATTAGTCTATCCTTCGTCGTTGTCTCTGATGTAGCATATTGGTCGGCAAGGGAAAGCCGATTGCACCCGCAAACCCCCGTTGTCACCCCTGCGCCCTTGGACTAGGCTGGCCGTTAACGATTAGGCTGGGGATTAAAGTATGGCACATTGGGCATGGCAAGGCGCGGCATTGGCTGGCGCACTGGCGTTGGCAGGCATGGTGGATGCACAGACGGTCCAGACCAAGCAATACGATGATGGCGGCGTCTATGAGGGCGCGTTCCTAAACGGTAAACAGCACGGGCAAGGCACCTACCGCCTGCCAAACGGCTATGAATATATTGGCGATTGGGTCGACGGCGAAATTCGCGGCACAGGTACCGCGCGGTTCCCGAATGGATCGATCTTTGAGGGCACATTTGTTGCCGGTAAGCCATCTGGCACTGGTAAAATCACATTCGCTGATGGCGGTACATTTGAAGGCGACTGGCTGGATGGCAACATCACTGGGCGCGGTATCGCCGCCTATGCCAATGGCGTCGTCTACGAAGGCGAATTTCGCAATGCCATGCACCACGGCACTGGCACGATGAAATCCCCCGGCGGTTACATTTACGTTGGCCCATGGATCAACGGCGTCAAAGAAGGCGATGGTCAGATTACCTATCCAGATGGTGCTATTTATGCGGGCAACCTAAAAGCGGGCGAACGCGATGGCACAGGCACGCTGACCATGGCAGATGGTCTGGTCTACGCAGGCACATGGGTGAATGGCCAGATCGAAGGCCAAGGCCGTTTGGAACAACCTAACGGCGACGTCTATGATGGTGACTTGGTTGCTGGTCGCCGTCAGGGCACTGGCACTGTCACTTATGCCAATGGCGATACCTACGATGGTGGCTTTGTGAATGACAAACGCCACGGCCAAGGTACGTTTATTGGCACCGACGGTTACAAATACAGCGGCGACTGGAAAGTTGGTCAGATTGAGGGCACGGGCGAGGTCACTTACCCAGATGGCTCGGTATACGCAGGGACATTCAGCGCGGACCTAGCTGACGGCACGGGCAAGATCATTTATCCAGACGGGTCCAGCTATGATGGCGCATGGGACAATGGCGTGATCAACGGCACGGGTATTGCAACATATACCAATGGTTTGACCTATGAAGGCGAATTCTTAAACGCCAAAAACCACGGACAAGGCAAGATGACCTATGCCGACGGCTATACCTATGACGGTGCATGGGCAGACGGCCAACGCAGCGGTATCGGCCAAGCGATTTATGCTGATGGCACAATCTATGACGGGACTTTCAGGGACGGCCAGCGCGATGGTACTGGCAAAATCACTCTTCCAGATGGTTTTGTTTACGAAGGTGCTTGGACCAATGGTGAGATCAGCGGCCAAGGCACAGCAACCTATGCAAACGGCGATGTCTACGAAGGCGCGTTCGTGCGCGGGCGCCGTCAGGGTGCGGGTACAATGCGCTATGCAACTGGCGAAGAAGTGACAGGTGATTGGGTTGACGGCACATTGCCAGTGGTCGAGGTCACTCCTCCGGTCGAAGACGCGCCCGCCGACAATTAAATCGTTTCGCCTGCGTCTAGTTTCTCAAGCCACGCTGTCGCCTCGGATAGTACGGTTTCCCGTTTGGCGTCGTCCATTTTATCCCAGACCCTGTACATGTTTCCCATGCGCGGGTTCTTGGCAAACTTGTCACGATGCCGATCAAGGAAATGCCAATATAGCAAATTAAACGGACACGCATCTTTGCCCGTTTTATCCTGCACACGGTAACTGCAAGACTTGCAGTAATTCGACATCTTGTGGATATAGTTCCCACTGGAAATATACGGTTTGGACGCGATGATCCCGCCATCTGCAAACTGGCTCATCCCGATCACATTGGGTGCTTCTACCCATTCATATGCGTCTGCGTAAACTGCCAGATACCAGTCGTGTACTTGGGCAGGTGCGATCCCCGCCAATAGCGCAAAGTTTCCGGTCACCATCAGTCGCTGAATATGGTGTGCGTAGGCGTGTTTCTGCGTTTGCCCGATCGCCTGATCCATGCAGTGCATTTTTGTGGGTTTCCCCCAGAATAGCGCAGGCAGATCGCGGTTATGATCCAACCCGTTGCGCTGCGTATAATCCCGCCCTTCAAGGAAATAGATGCCGCGCACGTATTCCCGCCAGCCAATGATCTGCCGAATGAACCCTTCAACGGCATTCAGCGGCGCACGGCCCGCAGTATAGGCGGCCTCGACCTGCTGACAGACCTTCAAGGGATCAAGCAGCCCTGCGTTCAAATACAACCCAATGATCGCGTGATACATAAACGGCTGGTCCGTGATCATCGCATCTTGGAAATCGCCGAATTTTGGGAGGGCATGCGTGATCCAGTTATCCAACGACTTTTGCGCGTCCTGCGTTGTGGTCGCGAACCAAAACGGTGTCAGATCACCAAAGTTATCGCCATACCTGTCTGCCACCAGATCCAGCACCTCTTGGTCCGGTTCAAATTCTAGCGGACCACTGTGCTTAATCTCATCAGGGGCAGGTTTGCGGTTGTCGTGGTCATAGTTCCATTTGCCGCCCTCTGGCTTATCGCCATCCATCAGCAAGTCCGTTTTGCGGCGCATATCGCGATAGAAGTACTCCATCCGCAATTGTTTGCGGCCCTCGGCCCAGCCCTCAAAATCTGCGTGACTTGCGATGAACCGATCATCAGGCAATATGTGCAGCCGCAAGGGCAGATCGCCCAGCGCGTCAATCAATCGCCATTCACCCGGTTCGGTGACAACAACCCCGCTCGTATCTTGCTCACTAGAACGGCGGATCAGCTCACCGCCAATGGATTGCGTATTATCGAGATCGTCGAGCTTGGAATACCGGACAGTCCAACCGTCCGTGCGCAAAGCATCCGCAAACTGGCGCATCGCCATAAAAGTGAATGCAATTTTCTTGGGATGATGTGGGGTATAAGTCGCCTCGGCATCCACCTCGGCCATGACCACAACATCGCTGGCTTTGTCGGCTTTGCGCAATCCATGCAGGCCCGTCGACAACTGATCACCCAGAACAAGAATAAGCCTCACCACGGGATCTCCAGCCCTGCAAAATCAAAAAATCCACCTGTTTGCTCAAGCGATAATCCTTCAATCACGCCCCATAAGTTCGCGGCGGCTTCATCTGGCGACACTGTCGCATGACGGCCTGCATATTTGGCAGTGAATGGCGTCGCCACCGTACCCGGGTGCAAAGCGACACAAACCGATTTTTTATGTGTGCGTGCCAGCTCAATCGCGGCGCCGTGCACAATCTGGTTCAACGCCGCCTTGGAGGCGCGGTAACTGTGCCAACCGCCAACCCCGTTGTCGCCAATCGACCCAACCCGTGCCGACAGCACAGCCACCCGTCCGTCTGCAGCCAAAAGACGCGGCACATGGCGCAAAATAAGCGCAGGACCAACCGCGTTCACGGCCATCACATCTAACATTGCGGTGGCATCAATCGCGGACAGCGACTTCTCTGGTGTACCCAGAACGCCGACGGCCACGATAATGCGATCAAACGGGCCATCAAGCCCGCCTAGTATTCCGTCGACGCTTGCTGGATCAGTGACATCGAACCCGTCTGCCGCACGCGACAGGGTTGTAACATCACCCTGCCCGCCCTTGGCTAAAGCTGCACCAATTCCGCCTGCGGCGCCAATAATCAAAATTTTATCCATATTGGGTAATTAGAGCATCGCCACCCCATGACCACCGTTCGTTTTTTTCAAAGCATAAATATGTCCGGGGCACGGGGGCTGCCCCTTGGAAAAACAGGGGTTTTCATTAAGACCTATCGGAGTATAGTTAACATTATGAACGCAATCGCACATATCACATCAGCCGCCCCTATTGGGCTTGGCCTATCTGCGCTGCTTCTCCTTAGCTGCCTCTGAGCGTGCCATATCGGTGCGACCGCTCAGAGGAGACCAGCACCAAGACAGCTTAAGGGCAACAAGGAATACCTAAAATGACGACGAATGAAGTGTTGATTTTCGACACCACCTTGCGCGACGGCGAGCAATCCCCTGGTGCAACCATGACGCATGCTGAGAAATTGGAAATCGCAGAACTGCTGGACGAAATGGGCGTCGATATTATCGAGGCTGGTTTCCCTATCGCATCGGAAGGCGATTTTAAGGCTGTGTCAGAGATATCGTTGCGGTCCAAGGGCGCCACGATCTGCGGATTGGCCCGTGCCAATTACAAAGATATTGATCGCTGCTGGGAGGCCGTCAAACACGCCAAATCTCCGCGTATACATACGTTTATCGGCACGTCTGAACTGCACCGCGCGATCCCGAACCTGACGATGGACGAGATGGCTGTACGTATCCACGACACAGTCACCCATGCCCGCAATCTGTGTGACAACGTGCAATGGTCCCCAATGGATGCGACCCGCACCGAATGGGACTACCTGTGTCGCGTCGTCGAGATCGCAATCAAGGCTGGCGCAACCACGATCAACATCCCCGACACTGTGGGCTACACCGCCCCTGTGGAATCCGCCGACCTGATCCGTCGTTTGATCAGCACTGTGCCGGGTGCCGATGATGTGGTTTTCGCAACGCATTGCCACAATGATCTTGGTATGGCGACGGCAAATTCGCTGGCCGCCGTTGAAGGTGGCGCACGTCAAATTGAATGCACAATCAACGGCTTGGGCGAACGCGCAGGCAATACCGCATTGGAAGAGGTCGTCATGGCCCTGAAAGTACGGGCAGACATTATGCCGTATACGACACGCATCGATACAACCAAGATCATGAACATCAGCCGCCGTGTGGCGACTGTGTCTGGCTTTGCGGTGCAGTTTAACAAGGCGATTGTTGGCAAGAACGCATTTGCGCATGAAAGCGGCATCCACCAAGACGGCATGCTCAAGAACAAAGATACGTTCGAGATTATGCGCCCTGAATCGGTAGGCTTGGCTGGGACGTCTTTGCCGCTGGGCAAGCATTCAGGCCGCGCTGCGCTGCGCGCAAAACTGTCAGAGCTGGGCTTTGACATGGCCGACAATCAGCTCAAGGACGTGTTCGTCCGGTTCAAAGAATTAGCTGACCGTAAAAAGGAAGTCTATGACGACGACCTGATCGCATTGGTCCACCAGAACGACGGGCAAGAAGACCGCGTTCGCCTGAAATCTCTGCGCGTTGTCTGCGGTACTGACGGCCCGCAGACGGCAGAAATGACGTTAGAAGTTGATGGTGCCGTTGTTGAAACGACTGCCATTGGCGATGGCCCTGTTGATGCGACGTTTAACGCAGTCAAAGCGTTGGTAGACCACACTGCACGTTTGCAGCTGTATCAAGTCAGCGCCGTGACCGAAGGTACTGATGCGCAAGCAACCGTGTCTGTCCGTATGGAAGAAGACGGGCGCATTGCCACGGGCCAATCTGCCGATACCGACACAGTCGTGGCCAGTGCCAAGGCCTACATCAACGCGCTCAACCGCCTGATGGTCCGCCGCGAGACGTCGCAACCTGGGTACGACACTAAAGGTGTCAGCTACAAAGACACGTAGCTGGAATGGGCGGCCCTTTGGTCGCCCTAACCCATTTTGTTGGCAAGATCACGCCAAGCGACGACATTATTGCCCCTTTCGCAAACTGTCCCCCTTTCATATAAGGGCCAAGCTGTAGGGGGAGTCGCATCCTCATTTGAATTTTTCGCAAGGACTAACTGCATTATGGCGATTTTCGGAAGTTTGTTTTCGTCTGACATGGCGATTGATCTTGGGACTGCGAACACTTTGATTTACGTCAAAGGTAAGGGCATTATCCTGTCAGAGCCTTCTGTGGTGGCTTATCACGTTAAAGATGGCGTTAAAAAAGTTCTCGCTGTTGGTGAAGATGCCAAGCTGATGCTTGGTCGTACACCCGGGTCGATTGAGGCTATTCGCCCAATGCGTGACGGTGTGATCGCCGACTTTGACACCGCCGAAGAGATGATTAAGCACTTTATCCGCAAGGCTGCAAAACGGTCCACATTCTCGAAACCAAAGATTATTGTCTGCGTCCCGCATGGCGCGACACCAGTTGAAAAACGCGCTATTCGGCAGTCAGTTTTATCTGCCGGTGCCCGTCGCGCTGGCCTTATCGCAGAGCCAATTGCTGCGGCCATTGGCGCTGGTATGCCTATCACCGATCCAACTGGTAACATGGTTGTTGATATCGGCGGTGGTACGACCGAGGTCGCCGTTCTGTCGCTAGGCGATATTGTTTATGCGCGCTCCGTGCGCGTCGGTGGTGACCGCATGGACGAAGCGATCATCAACTATCTGCGCCGTCAGCATAACCTGCTGGTCGGTGAAGCAACCGCAGAGCGTATCAAGACAACAATCGGCACGGCCCGCATGCCAGACGATGGTCGTGGGCAATCAATGATGATCCGTGGTCGTGACCTTTTGAACGGTGTCCCAAAAGAGACCGAAATCTCGCAAGCGCAGGTCGCAGAAGCATTGGCTGAACCCGTGCAGCAAATCTGCGAAGCAGTGATGACCGCACTTGAAGCAACCCCGCCAGATTTGGCCGCTGATATTGTTGACCGTGGTGTGATGCTGACTGGTGGTGGTGCATTGCTAGGTCAGCTTGATTTGGCCCTGCGCGAACAGACTGGTCTGGCGATTTCTGTCGCCGACGAAAGCCTGAACTGCGTGGCTTTGGGGACTGGCAAGGCGCTTGAATATGAAAAGCAACTGCGCCACGTAATTGACTACGACAGCTAAACCAAGGCGGGTCCAATAGTGGCAAATGACCGCAATACCGAGGACTATTTCGGCCCGATCCGCAGATTGCTGGTCGGGCTCCTTGTCTTTGCGCTTTTGGGTATTTTCCTTGTTTGGCGCATTGATAGCCCTCGTGTTGAGCGGTTCCGACTGGCTGTGATTGACCGCGTGGTCCCATCTTTTGATTGGGCGATGGCCCCTGTCACAGGTATCGCCAATCTGGTCAGTGACTTTCAGTCATATCAACAGCTTGCTGCCCAAAATGGCGATTTACGCCGTGAATTGCAGCAGATGAAAGCATGGAAAGAGGCCGCACTTCAGCTCGAACAAGAGAACGCTAAGCTGCTGGGCCTGAACAATGTCCGCCTTGACCCAAAACTGACCTTTGTGACAGGCGTTGTGATGACCGACAGCGGGTCACCATTTCGGCAATCTGTGTTGCTGAACGTTGGCGCGCGTGATGGCATTATCGACGGCTGGCCCACGATGGACGGCATCGGTCTTGTTGGTCGCATCAGCGGCGTGGGCGATAAAACATCGCGTGTTATTTTGCTGACCGACACATCAAGCCGCATTCCGGTCACCATTCAGCCGTCCGGCCAACGCGCTATTCTGGGTGGTGACAACACCTTGAACCCGCCTGTAGAATTCCTTGAAAACGCCGATCTGGTGCGCCCTGGCGACCGTGTGGTGACGTCGGGCGATGGCGGCGTATTCCCCGCTGATTTGCTGGTGGGTCAGGTCGCGCTGGGCAATGATCGCAGGCTTAGGGTCCGCTTATCTGCCGACTATGAGCGGCTTGAATTCCTGCGGGTCCTGAGGTCGCGAGCGCACGAAGACATCTATGATCCCGGAAGCCTGCTGGCCCCCGAAGAGTTGCCAGCGGTTGAGGTTGGATCCGCCGAGGTCGCATCTGATGGCTGACGCCCCAGCAACCCAAGTCTGGATTGGCCGATTGGTGTTTATCGTCTTTGCGATGATCTTGATCTTTGGCCAACTGCTCCCGCTGGATACCCGCCCAGATGTGTGGGCTGCCCCCAATTGGTTGTTAGCGATTACCCTAGCGTGGGTCGCTCGCCGTCCCGATTATGTGCCTGTCTTTGTGGTCGCTCTCATTTTTTTACTGGCCGATCTCTTGTTTCAGCGCCCCCCAGGTCTGTGGACCGCGTTGGTCGTTATCCTCACCGAAATGCTGCGCGCCCGCACCACAAGCATTCGCGATTTGCCGCTGCTATTGGAATGGGGCACGGTCGCGGTGGGCATCGTCGCGATCACTTTGATAAATCGCGTCGTTCTCATGGTTGTGATGTCACCTCAGCAGCCACTTGCGCTAACATTGATCGAGATGGTCATGACGATTGTGTTTTTCCCACTCGTTATTGTCATCGCCCAGTTTGTGTTTGGCGTCGCCCGCCCTGCGCTGGGCCAAGTCGATAGCCGAGGACACCGCCTATGAAGCGCAACACCAGAGACGTCGATGAAAGTGCCCGCCGCATCACCCGCCGTGCGCTGGTGGTTGGTACTGTTCAATTGGGCATTGTCGGTGCGCTGGGCCTGCGGATGCAATCGCTGCAGATTGAGCAGGCCGACCAGTTCCGTTTGCTGGCCGAAGAAAACCGTATCAACATTCGCCTTATCCCACCTGCCCGCGGTCTGATCTTTGACCTCAACGGTCAACCTATCGCCGCAAACGAACAAAATTACCGGATTGTCATGGTCCGCGAAGATGCCGGCGACGTTGGCGACGTCTTAGAGCGATTAACCAAGTTGGTCCCGCTTGATCCCGAAGATTTGGCCCGCGCAATGGAAGAAATGCGCCGCAGATCACCGTTTGTGCCGGTCACCATCGCTGATCGCCTTACGTGGGAAGATGTGGCGCGTGTGAACGTAAATGCGCCTGCATTGCCTGGTATCACCGCCGAGGTCGGTCTTTCTCGGGTCTACCCATGGGGTGCAGATCTGGGTCATGTAGTTGGTTATGTCGGCCCTGTGTCGGATTATGATTTGTCCCGCATTGATGACCAAGACCCGTTGCTGCAAATTCCAAAATTCCAGATCGGCAAAACTGGCGCCGAGAATAAAATGGAACGCCGCTTGCGCGGTACCGCGGGCACAAAACGAATCGAGGTCAACGCTGTGGGCCGCGTCATGCGCGAATTGGACCGTAAGGAAGGCAATTCTGGTGCGGATGTCCAATTGACAATTGATGCTCGTTTGCAATCTTATGTACAGGCGCGTCTGGATAATGAGAGCGCAGGCGCCGTCGTTCTTGACCTAGAGAACGGCGATTTGCGCGCTGTCGCCTCTGCCCCAACATTTGACCCCAACATGTTTGTGCGCGGCATTTCCGTCGCCAATTGGCGCGATCTAAACGAGAACAAATACCGCCCGCTTGCGGCAAAGGCTGTGCAAGGCACCTACCCTCCCGGATCTACGTTTAAAATGGTCACAGCACTTGCCGCACTAGAAGACGGCAAAGTGACCCCAGAAGAAACCATTCGCTGCAATGGTTGGGTCGAAGTTTATGGCACCCGTTTTCACTGTTGGAAACGCGCGGGCCACGGGAACATGAACCTGCACGAAAGCCTGAAACAGTCTTGCGATTGTTACTATTACGAAATCAGTCAGCGTGTTGGCATCGACAAAATCTCTGCAATGGCGCGCAAGCTGGGTCTTGGCATTAAGCATGATCTGCCGTTGTCTGCCGTCGCATCGGGCTTGGCACCCGACAAGGCGTGGAAAAAAGACGTCCGCAAAGAAGACTGGCGCATTGGCGATACGGTCAACGCATCCATCGGTCAGGGCTACGTCCTGTCGTCGCCCTTGCAGCTTGCCATCATGGCGGGTCGTTTGGCGACGGGACGAGAGATCACCCCCCGCTTGGTCCGTGCAATTGACGGCGTCGAGGAACCCAGCGGCCTTGGCGAGGGCCTTGGTCTGAACGAAAATTATCTGCGCCGTGTTCGTGCAGCGATGGACGATGTGTCCAACAGTACACGCGGAACCGCCTATAGATCGCGCATCAACACCGCAGAAATGAAGATGGCAGGCAAAACCGGCACATCCCAAGTCCGCCGCATCACCGCCGAAGAACGTGCGCGCGGTGTGACCCGCAACGCCGACCTGCCGTGGGAACGCCGTGACCACGCGCTATTCGTCAGTTTCGCCCCTGTTGAAAATCCACGTTTTGCCGTGGCAGTGATCGTTGAACATGGCGGCGGCGGGTCCACCGTTGCCGCCCCGATTGCCCGCGATATCATGCTGCAGGCCCTGTACGACGGCGAACCACCGCTAGATGCCTATCCATCCTCGGATCGTGGCCGCATTGCTGAACAACAGCGCAAAATCCGTGAACGTGTCCCCCCCGGATCAAAGGGACAGGATCGCGCATGAGCTATCTTGAGTATAACGCCAAATATGTCCCCACCGGTTTTCGCAAACTGATGTATCTGAACTGGCCGGTAATTGTTTTGCTGACGGCGGTGGCCTGCTGCGGGTTTATCATGTTGTATTCTGTTGCTGGTGGCTCAGCCGACCCTTGGATGTCGGCCCAAGTCAAACGCTTTGGCGTCGGCATGGCGATGCTTGTGGGTGTCGCGATGGTGCCAATCTGGTTTTGGCGCAACGTCTCGGCTGTCGCATTTGGCGTATCCGTCTTGCTGTTAATCGCAGTCGAGTTTTTCGGAGCTGTCGGTATGGGTGCCCAGCGCTGGATCGATCTTGGCTTTATGCGCTTACAACCATCAGAACTGACGAAAATCACGCTCGTCATGGTGCTGGCCGCTTATTATGACTGGCTACCAACCAACAAGACGTCGCGCCCATTGTGGGTGCTCGTCCCCGTAATGATCATCCTGTTTCCCACTTTTCTGGTATTACGCCAACCTGATCTTGGCACGGCATTACTTTTGCTGATGGGCGGGGCCACAATCATGTTTTTGGCGGGCGTTCATTGGGCCTATTTCGCGACCGTTGCTGCCGCAGGCGTTGCCGGACTTGTCGCCGTTTTTGAAGGCCGCGGCACAAGCTGGCAGTTGCTAAAAGACTATCAGTACCGCCGGATTGATACATTTATCGACCCGTCAAACGACCCGTTGGGCGCCGGATATCACATCACGCAGGCCAAAATTGCCCTTGGGTCTGGTGGGTGGACAGGGCGCGGGTTTATGCAAGGCACCCAAAGCCGCCTTAACTTTTTGCCGGAAAAACACACCGACTTTATTTTCACCACACTGGCCGAGGAATTTGGCTTTGTAGGCGCGATTACCTTGCTGATCCTTTATGTTCTTATCATCTTATTTTGTGTTGCCTCCGCCATGGGCAACAAGGACCGTTTTGCGTCTTTGTTGACCCTAGGCGTTGCGATGACGTTCTTTTTGTTCTTTGCGGTCAATATGGCGATGGTCACGGGGCTTGCCCCTGTTGTCGGCGTCCCGTTACCGCTGGTTAGCTATGGTGGATCAGCCATGCTGGTGCTTTTAATCGCGTTTGGCTTGGTCCAAAGCGCCCATGTTCATAGGCCTCGTTAATGATCAATGTCTTGTTTTCTGCTAAGCTTGCTACTTGGGATGAATACCGTGAGCCGCTACAGGCCGCTTTTGCCGATACAGGGATCGATGTGGCGCTTGCCACGGATCATACTCCCGAAACAGTCGATTACATCGTGTTTGCCCCCAACGGCCCCGTCACCGATTTCAGGCCTTATGTGAATACCAAAGGCATTCTCAGCCTGTGGGCCGGGGTTGAGACCGTGGTTGATAATGTTTCTCTTACCCAGCCTTTGATGCGCATGGTTGATGACAGTCTGACCGCAGGGATGGTCGAATGGGTAGTGGGTCATGCGATGCGGCATCACTTGGGAATGGACGCCCATATTGCCGGACAAGATGGCATTTGGCGCGATACCGCTTTTCCCCCTTTGGCACGCTCGCGCCCAGTGACCATCCTTGGGCTTGGCGCACTTGGCACGGCCTGCGGTCAGGCGTTAACAGCGCTAGGGTTCCCCGTAACAGGCTGGAGCCGAAGTCCAAAATCCGTCGACGGTATTCGCTGTTTGAACGGTGCGGATGGCTTGCGCGATGCGTTAACAAACGCCCAGATTGTTGTGCTGCTGTTGCCGAATACTGCCGCAACTGAAAACACGCTAGATGCTGATACACTGGCTTTGCTGGCGCATGGCGCGTTTGTGATTAATCCAGGCCGAGGGCCATTGATTGACGATACTGCGCTGCTGGCCGCATTAGAAAGCGGTCAGGTCGCCCATGCCACGCTTGACGTATTCCGCCTGGAACCTTTACCAACCGATCATCCATTTTGGGCGCATCCGTCTGTGACCGTGACCCCTCATATCGCATCAACCACGCGTCCAGATACGGCCAGCCGCATCATTGCTACGAATATTAAACGCCATCTGGATGGCGGCGAATTCGAAAACCTTGTGGACCGCGCAGCCGGATATTAACGCAGGCGCGGCGGTTTATCGGGGTCCATGCCCGGTGCTGACGGCGCTTGCGGGTCGTGCAGTGCTGGCAAATCAAACCGCAAACCCACCTTTTCAAGGTGCGCCGTCAGTTGGTCATCGCCACGCGCAAACAGCACATCCATTGTGCCTGCTTCAATGCCAGAGAACGTCAGCGCTTCACCAGCAGCTTTTGCCAACGCATCCTGAGCCCCTGGGACCGCGTCAACAAAGGCCAGCACGTGGCCCTTTGCCCCATCCTCATAGGTCGCCGCGGCAAGATAAGCAGTTTGCGCAAGCCCGGCTGCGATGGCCAGCTTTCGGTCAAGGCCCATCACGACGGCCTCAGGAAGGCCACGCGGGGCGGATACTTCGGTCAAACGAGCCTGAGCTTCTTCAGGTGTATGATCTAACGTGGCATGCAGCCAATCGACCGCCTCTGCTGGGATCAACATCGCAGATGGTGCCACGTCGAGGTTAAGGGCGAAGCCGATGCTTTGCCGCACAAGCATATCGCACAGAACGCGTCCTGAAAGCCCTGCATAAGGCGCCTCGCGACCAACAAATTGCGCCAATCGGTCTTCGCGATCAAAAATCAACGCGAATTGCTGATCTTCGATGTCGAACAATTCGGGCGTGATTTTGTCGCCATCCGCCTCGGCGCCCAGCAACATAAACAATTCCGTATCGGCCAACCGTTCATAGAACTGCAGACGCTTTGCGTCATCATCGGGGGCCGCTTCCATGGCGGCGTGGGCTTGGTCTAAATCTGTCATTGTGCCTGCCTAATCGGTGGCGGGCGGGTCAGCAAGTGCGCTTTGGACGCAGGCCCGCAATGCTGGCAAAAGATCAATTTCAAACCAGGGGTTTTTCTTGATCCACCCGTTGTTGCGCCAGGATGGGTGTGGCAACGGGAATACGTTTGGCGCGTGATCTTGCCAGCCTAAAACGCGGTCGGTGACCGACATCTTTCCGCCAATGTGCCATTGCTGCGCATAACCTCCGATCAACAAGATCAGGGGCGGTTTGCCGATATGGTCCATCGAAAGTTGCCGCCAAGTTTTCGCACAGATTGGCGGTGGTGGCAGATCGCTGCCCGCTGTGTTGTATCCCGGAAAGCAAAACGCCATCGGCAAGATCGCAACACGGGTTCGGTCGTAAAAATCGTCGCCCATAATCCCCATCCAATCACGCAAGCGGTCACCTGATGGATCGGCAAACGGACGTCCGCTGGCCTGTACACGCGCACCGGGCGCTTGGCCCGCAATCAAGATACGCGCGCCGCTGTTAAACCACACCACAGGACGCGGCACATGCGCGGTTGCTGTTGCGGCAAAGCGATCAGTACACAACGTGCAAGCATCAATGTCTGAAAGAAGCGTCATATTCCAACTTTAGGACAATGCAGAGACGACACAAGGGGCAGCGAATTTAAGCCTCAAATTCGAATGCGTCTATATTTGACCACATCAATCCGGCATAGTCACAACAAAGGGAACATCCCGCCAAAGAGGTGTTAACCTATTGCCGTCATCAGTGGCGGTGCCCACATATGGGTAAAGAGCAGGTAAGCCGTGTTAGAGTTTGTGAATGTCAGTAAGTCCTTTTGGACCGGAACGCAGCGCAAGGTTATCCTTGATCGCGCATCTTTCCGTGTGGAATTGGGCAATTCTCTGGGTATTCTGGCCCCGAATGGCACAGGTAAGACCACGCTCATCAATATGATGGCTGGTTTAGAAAAACCTGACGAAGGCCAAATTCATCGCGGCTGCCGCATTTCATTCCCGCTTGGGTTTATGGGCGGTGTCGTGAACAGGCACACAGCTAAGGAAAACAGTCGCTATATCGCGCGACTATACGGCCTTGATCCGGACTATATCGAAGCATTTTGCCGATGGTTATGCGGGATCGACGAATATTTTGATATGCCCATTGGGACCTATTCCCAAGGTATGCGTGCCCGTTTTACGTTCGCGCTGATGTTGGGTTTGGATTTTGACATCTACTTGATCGACGAGGGGATGCCCTCGACCACAGACGCCGAGTTTAATAAAAAGGCAGGTGAAATCCTGCGCGAACGGCTTGAAAATACAACGGTGATAATCGTGTCACACCAACCTGCGACCCTAGAACGGTTTGCCAAATCGGCAGCGGTTCTAAAAGATGGGCGCATTCACATGTTTGACACCTTGGAAGAAGCGAAAGTTCTGTATGACTACGAAACCCAAGGCTAAAAAATTCCGCATCCGCCGCGACAGTCCGATGGGCCAAGCAGGCGAGACCAGCACGCCCAACGCCGCACAACCAGCTGCCGCGCCGCCTGCGCCTGCCGCAATGGGACCAACTGATCTGGACGCGATCCGCCGCGAGGGTCTTACGGGTCGGCAGCTACGCATGGCCCGCCGTGTCGCGCAAAAGCAAGGTCTTGCTGTCACGTCTGACTTTGATGCGGTGCGCCAACTGCGCGCTGCTGGCATCGATCCGTTTCAGCGCAATTCAATATTGGAACTTGTCGCCCCCGAAGGTGGCATTCCCGGTCAAGGTGGCCCCGCTGGTCAGTCAGGTGCAGGCACCCAAGAGATTGGGCGCATCCAGTTGCCGCAGACCGTCCCTACCCCAGGGTCAAACCTGCCTTCAACGGAACGTGTTGCCCCGGTCGACAAACGGGCCAGCGATATTTACAAAATTCAACGCGATATTGCCAAGCGCCGCCGCCGCAAGCTGGCGTTGCTATTCACACGCCTGTCGTTTTTTGTATTTCTGCCCACACTTTTGGTCGGCTATTATTTTACGGTTTTGGCCACGCCAATGTACGCTACAAATTCCGAGTTTGTGATCCAGCAAGCTGAACCAGCGTCCGGCGCAGGTGGTTTGGGCGGCATGTTTGCCGGCACATCAATGGCGACCCAACAAGATAGTATAACTGTCCAATCCTATTTGGCGTCCCGCGCCGCACTTGTACGCCTGAACGAAGAACACGGGTTTAGGGACCATTTTAGCGATGATAGTATTGATCAAATTCAACGCCTTTCTCCTGAGGCAAGCAACGAAGATGTGTTTGGCGTCTATAAAAAGCGTGTGAAAATCAGCTATGACCCGACCGAGGGTATTTTGCGGATGGAAACGATCGCTGCCACCCCAAAAGCAAGTCAGCAGTTCAGCGAGGCCCTGATTGGCTACGCAGAAGAACAGGTCGATCAATTGACCCGCCGTATGCGGGAAGACCAAATGGGCGGTGCGCGCGGCGCCTATGAGGCCGCTGAATTCCGCCGTTCGGAGGCTTTGGCTGAATGGCTGCAAATTCAGCAAGATACGTCGACGTTAGACCCCGTCGCAGAAGGTGGACAGATAATTGCGCAGGTGTCGGGTCTTGAGAGTCAGCGCCAGCAACTACAACTTAGCCTTGCTGGAAAACTAAGCGTTTCGCGGCCAAATCAGGCGCAAGTGGACGGCTTGGAAGCTCAAATCGCCAATCTTGGCACGTTGATCGACAGCCTTCGTGCACGGATGACCACAACCACATCCGAGGGTGGATCAATTGCTGCCAATAACACCAGATTGCGGTTGGCCGAGGAAAACTACAATTTTCAGACGATTTTGGTACAGCAGGCTCTTGCTGCAACCGAAGCGGCACAAGCCGAAGCAAATCGTCAAGTCCGCTATCTGTCGCTGGGCGTCGAACCGATTGCCCCCGACGAAGCCACTTATCCGCGTGCGTTTGAAAACACGATACTCGCGTTCCTTATTTTTGCGGGCGTCTATTTGATGATCTCACTCACATCCTCCATCCTTCGCGAACAGGTCACAGCCTAATGCACAACGTAAATATCGGCGACCTCATGGTCAGCAACGACGCCCCTTTGTTGGTCATCTCAGGTCCTTGCCAGCTAGAAAGTCTTGATCACGCGCAGATGATCGCGGGTCAGATGGCTGAAAACTGCAAAGCCGCCGGCGCGCAATTCGTGTTCAAAGGCAGCTTTGACAAAGCCAACCGCACCTCCCTTTCGGGCAAGCGTGGCTTGGGTATCGATGCAGGCCTTAAGGTGATGCAAGCCGTCAAAGACGCGATTGGCTGTCCGGTTCTGACAGATATCCACACGGCCGATCAATGCGCGGATGTCGCTGCGGTCTGCGACATAATGCAAATCCCTGCGTTCTTGTGCCGCCAAACCGATCTACTGATTGCAGCTGGTGAAACAGGCGCCGTGATCAATGTCAAAAAAGGCCAATTCCTTGCCCCGTGGGACATGCCAAATGTCGTGTCGAAGATCGAAAGCACTGGCAACAAGCGCATCATGCTGACCGAACGCGGTACGTCGTTTGGCTACAATACGCTAGTGGCTGACATGCGCGGTCTGCCCACGATGGCCAAGACAGGCTATCCAGTTGTGATGGATGCGACACATTCCGTGCAACAGCCGGGCGGCCAAGGTGGGTCAAGCGGCGGACAGCGCGAGTTTGCGCCTGTCATGGCACGCGCGGCTGTATCGCTTGGTATCGCCGCCGTTTTCATTGAAACGCACGAGGCACCAGATACCGCACCTTCAGATGGTCCTAACATGATCCCACTGGACAAGATGGGTGCATTGGTCAAATCCTTGATGGCGTTTGACGCTTTGGCCAAGGCTGATCCTCTGCGCGTTGATTGACACACCACGCGGGGCGGCTAATGTCGCCTAATGCGTCTTATTATCATTTGCCTGTCCCTACTAATGGCCTTGCCCGCTTTTGCCCAAGACGAAGGCAATACAATTTCGGCGTCATCCAGTACCCAACAGGATGCCACGATTGCGACCCGCATCCGTGATATATTAGACGCCCTTGGGCATTCTAACGACATCACTGTAATGGTTGATGACGGCGTGGTTACGCTGCGTGGTACTGCCAACTCCGCCCCTGAAGTCACCCAAACCGCCGAAGTGGCGGGCCGCGTTGAGGGCGTTGTGGCTGTGCGCAACGATGTGACAGAGACAACCGAAATAGGCCGCAGGTTGGACCCCGCAATTGACAGGTTCCGTGCCCGATTGGACCAATTGTTTGCGTTCATACCGCTCGCCCTTATTGGATCGGCAATCTTCGCAGGCATTGTGATCATTGGCTTTACAATTGCGCGCATGCGACAGCCATGGCACCGACTGGCACCCAATACGTTCATCGCGGAACTTTACCGTCAATTGGTTCGCCTTGTTTTTCTGGTGGGCGCTCTTGTAATCGCCTTGGACGTAATGAACGCAACAGCATTGCTGTCTACGATCCTAGGTGCAGCTGGCATCATCGGCTTGGCCCTTGGTTTTGCCGTGCGCGACACCGTAGAAAACTTCATCGCTTCAATCATGTTGTCGATCCGCCAGCCATTTCGCCCCAATGACACTGTTGAAATAAATGGCGACCAGGGCCGCGTTATACGGCTAACCAGCCGTGCCACGATCCTGTTGTCGTTTGATGGCAACCATATACGTATTCCCAACGCGACGGTGTTCAAAAGTCGGATCGTGAACTTTAGTCAAAATGCCGAGCGCCGGTTCAAATTTACGTTGCTGATTGATCGCGACACTGATTTGCAAGGCGCGCGTGCTTTGATGGAAACCACGGTGCAAGACCTTCCATTTGTGTTAGACACCCCCGCCGCTTCAGTCTGGATCGAGACACTTGGCACAGCTGGCGCAGACATGTTTGTGACAGGCTGGGTCAACCAAAACGACACATCGGTGGTTTTGGCAAAGGGTGAAGCGATCCGGCAAGTCAAGCGCGCGCTTTTAGCCGCAGATGTCACCTTACCCGATTCTTCGCAGACAGTTGTAATAAAGCGTGCCGATACCACGCTGCCTGCTCCGCCAGAGACGGCAGTGGTCACGGCGGTAACAACAGAAGCGGACACAGCACTGACCCGTATTGTCGAAGCAGAACGCAATGAAACCGACACCCAAGACCTGTTGCGTGATGATGCTGAAAAGGAATAGCACTTTTTACGATTTCAGGGCTTGAACCGCTGCCCACTTCATCGTAATCACTGCGACGCTGATGGGGTGTAGCCAAGCGGTAAGGCAATGCTTTTTGGTAGCATGTACCGTAGGTTCGAATCCTACCACCCCAGCCAGCGAT
>JBLHXF010000002.1:0-186035 GCA_047629435.1 Yoonia sp.
ATTGTTGGCCGACAGTGGAGGTCTGGCTAGCACCAACACTTCTGGGAGGAAGACATGAGAAAATTTGGAATGGTCTCTGGGGCCATATTGTTGGCCGCAAGCACATCAAGCGCATATGCCGACGAACTGAGCGTTGTTTGTAGCGCCGAGCAAGATTGGTGCGACCTGATGGTTGCCGCGTTTGAAGCGGAAAACGCCGACACCGATGTATTGATGGTGCGCAAATCGACGGGTGAAACATTGGCGCAAGTCCGTGCCGAGGCCGGCAATCCAAAGATTGACGTTTGGTGGGGTGGCACGGGTGACCCGCATCTGATCGCTGCCGAAGAAGGCCTGACACAAGTGTCCGGCGTTGACACATCCGAATTGCTTGGATGGGCGCAGAACATGTCCGAAATCTCAGGCGGTAAGACGGTCGGCATTTATGCAGGTGCATTGGGCATTGCGTACAATTCAGATATTCTGACTGAGCGCAACATCGCGCCACCAGCTTGCTGGGCTGATCTGGAAGACCCACGCTTTGTTGGCGAAATTCAGGTCGCTAATCCGAATAGTTCTGGCACTGCCTACACTGAACTCGCAACATTCGTTCAGTTGTTCGGTGAAGACGAAGCGTTTGTTAAACTTGCTGCTGTTGGCCTAAACGTAAACTCCTACACCAAATCTGGCTCTGCCCCATCCAAGGCGGCCGCTCGCGGCGAAACGGGTGTTTCGATCGGCTTTATGCACGATATGGTCAAGCTGGCGTCAACGGGCTTCCCGCTTGAGATCGTCGCACCGTGCGAAGGCACTGGCTACGAGGTCGGCGCTGTCAGCATTATTGAAGGTGCGCGTAATCTTGAGGCGGCCAAAGCATGGGTTGCATTTGCCCTGCGCGCTGATGTGCAATCACGCGCACCAGAAGTTGGTTCATTCCAAGTTCCGTCGAATTCGAACGCACAGGTAGCTCCAGAATCTCCTGACCTCGCATCAATCAAATTGATTGATTACGACTTTGCGACTTATGGCTCTAGCGAGACACGTGCGCGGCTTTTGGCGCGGTGGGATTCTGATGTTGGCGATCCTGTCTCTCAGTAACTCTCCCTGTCGGCGTTTGAAATAACGCCGACCTTTGGGTGCTCTTGCAAGCAAGGGCACCCACTTTTTTAGTTTTTGGAAATGATATGAAACGGACAGTTTTGTTCTGGCTCGTCATCGGGCTGATTAGCTTTGCGCTGCTCCCTTGGCACATGACACGTGACGGTGTTTTTTCGTTTGATTGGCTGCGTGATGGTTCGCCGTCTACCGGTCTTGCAATGATATTTCAGGCGGGCAACTGGTGGTTGGCCCCTGTTGGTCTTGCCTTTGTAGCCGCACTTGCCGCGCATTTCTCGGTCGGTAATCCGGTTCAGCGTGCGCGTATGACAGTAGTGATCGCGATCTCAGGACTAGTCTGGACCGCCCTCCAAGGGTTGGTCATCGTCCAACGTGGCCCGCGCGTTCTTGAAGGGTTGCTGACCGGCGATGCTATAACAGCTGGCCAATCTGGGCTGGGCGTTGGTGCTGGTATTTGCCTGATTTCGCTTTTGTTTGCGCTGACGGTTTCAATGTCTCAAACGGGCAAAGGGCGCGGCGATGCGTTCATCGTCAGCACAATTGGCCTGATCATCGCGCTTGTTGGTGTGTTTGTTTTCTATCCAGTTATGCACATTCTTGTGCGCGCGTTCGAGGTTGATGGCGGCTATAGCCTGACCGAATTTTTCCCTCGCTTTTTTAGTTCTGATATTTGGGGATTGGGATGCCTTGTCAGTCAGTACAGTTGTGGCGTTGCGATCAATTCCGTCTTCCTTGCGGTTATGACTGGTGCGGGCACGACCCTGCTTGGTCTATCGTTCGCGCTGATTTTCACGCGCACCGATTTTCGCGCTAAAAAGCTGCTGCGGGTTCTCACCATCATCCCGATCATCACACCGCCGTTTGTGATCGGCTTAGCGTTGATCCTTTTGTTTGGACGCAATGGGACTGTAACAGCGTTCGCGGCCGATCTGTTTGGAATGGAAAAAACCCGCTGGTTATACGGCTTCTGGGGCGTCTATTTCGCGCAGTTGTTGTCTTTTACGCCCATTGCATTCCTTGTCCTCATCGGTGTCGTGCAAGGCGTCAGCCCATCAATGGAAGAAGCGTCGCAAACGCTTGATGCTGACCGCTGGCAAACTTTCCGCTACGTGTCCTTGCCGCTGATGCGTCCGGGTCTTGCGAATGCATTCTTGTTGGGGTTCATCGAAAGCCTTGCGGATTTTGGCAACCCACTAGTCTTAGGCAGCGGTTATTCCGTTCTTTCAACCGAGATTTATTTTGCCATCGTCGGTGCCGTCGCTGACCCAGCCAAGGCCGCGATCCTTGCGATATCACTGCTCACCCTGACGCTGTCAGCCTTCCTGCTGCAACGGATGTGGCTGGGTAAAAAATCATATGCCACAATCACTGGCAAGGCGGATTCTGGCCAGAATGCGGCACTCAGCCCGCTTGTGAAAACCATGTGTTACGCAACTGCCTTGCCTTGGGCGGCGCTGACTGCGGTGGTCTATACGATGATTGTGTTCGGTAGTTTTGTGAAACTCTGGGGCTACGATCACAGCTTTACGTTCGATCACTATATTCGGGCATTTGGCATCAACTTTGAAACGGGGCGTTTGTCTGGCGTGGCATGGGACAGTTATTTTACCACGCTGACCATTTCGACCATTGCTGCACCGCTGACTGCTATTGTTGGATTGGCCACAGCATATCTTTTGGTACGTCAAAAATTCGCTGGCAAAGAGCTGTTTGAATTCTCGACAATGCTAAGCTTCGCAATCCCCGGAACGGTCATCGGCGTCAGTTACATCATGGCATTCAACTTTCCACCGATTGAGCTGACAGGCACAAGCATTATCCTGATCATCGTCTTTGTCTTCCGCAACATGCCAGTTGGTGTGCGTGGCGGTATCGCGGCGATGTCCCAGCTCGATAAAAGCCTTGATGAGGCGTCGATCACATTGGGGGCCAATAGTTTCACAACTCTGCGGCGCGTAATCTTGCCACTGATGGGGCCCGCGATTTTAGCGGCTCTTACCTATAGCTTTGTGCGGGCCATCACGTCTGTTAGTGCTGTGATCTTTCTTGTCAGCGCTAAGCATAACATGGCCACGTCGTTTATTGTTGGTCGAGTTGAAAACGGTGAATTTGGCCTCGCAATCGCCTATTCAACCGTGCTGATCATCACAATGCTCGCCGCTATCCTTTTACTTCAGCTTCTGGTCGGATCGCGCCGCTTGCGCCGCACCGACCGCGTTCAATCAGCGGCCTAAAGGCCCAAACCTTCGGAGACAACTATGACTGTTTTAACCCCCGGCTCCGTGCGCTTTGACGGCGTTGTAAAGAAATTCGGCGACGTGACCGCCCTCAAAAGCCTTGATCTGACGATTGATCCTGGGAAACTTGTGACCCTGCTTGGACCAAGTGGTTGCGGTAAAACCACCACCTTGCGTTTGATTGCAGGGCTGGAAATGGCGACATCTGGCAGCATCCACATTGGTGGTGAAGATGTGACCCACCTGACCGCGACCTACCGCAAGGTTTCGATGGTGTTTCAATCCTATGCGCTGTTCCCGCACATGACTGTGCGCGAGAATGTCGCCTACGGGTTGACCGTGAAATCAATGCCAAAACGCGAAGCTGCGGAAAAGGCAGAGCACGGATTGGAACTGGTTGGGCTGTCCGGCTTTGGTGACCGTTTGCCAAGTGAACTGTCAGGTGGGCAACAACAACGCGTCGCTGTGGCGCGGGCGATCGTGTTGGAGCCAGAGGTGCTTTTGCTGGATGAACCTTTGTCCAACCTTGACGCGAAACTGCGCCGTCACGTGCGTGAAGAGATCCGTCAAATCCAACAACGCCTCGGCCTGACAGCCGTTTACGTGACCCACGACCAAGAAGAGGCGATGGCTGTGTCAGACCGGATCATCGTTATGAAGAACGCAGAAATCGCGCAAGAAGGATCACCCCGTGATCTGTATGAAGCACCCAATTCAGATTTCATCGCGGACTTTATCGGTGATGCCAACCTGGCGGCTTGTAATATCAAAACGATTTCGGATGGGACCGCCACCGTTGAAATGAATGATCAAACCTACAAGGTTCGAAGTGGTGGGCTTAGCGTTGGACCCGCACAAATGGTCATACGCCCGCACCATTTGCGTCTGTCCAAACCGGACATACCGGGCATCATCGGTGAGGTCAGCTATGCTGCGTATCTTGGTAAAGAAATCCAGTACACTGTCGAAAGTGCGCTTGGATCATTGTTCGTCATTAGCAGCGTGATCGAGCAACCATTTTCGCAAGGTGATGCTGTGTCCGTCCAACTGAACGCTGATCTCGCACGCCTCGTTACGATCTAAATTATCATGCGACACAGTGTTTTTCACCATGCGGGAACGACGCGCAAAATTACGTCTGAATTTTGGTCTCAGCTCATTATTGATGGTGGCTATGAGGCCGTCATTTTTGATTGCGACGGAACTTTGGTCGACAGCAGTGAGGCACACTTTCTTGCCTTTCAATCCGCTGTTCGTACCCAAGGATACACCATGGAACGGTCATGGTACGAGGCCCGCACTGGTCTTGATAGGCATTCCACTCTTGTGGCATTTTCCAAATCTGTCACTGGGCCTTTCAACACATCATTGGCGGTGAATGACAGTATTGCTGCGTTTATCCGAGGGCGTGCAAATGTTGGACCTATTTGCGAAACAGTCGAACTTGTTAAATTCTTCCGGTCCAGTTTGAAACTCGCGGTCGTGACCAATTCCGAAGATGTAGTCGCCGCCGCATCCTTGAATCAGATTGGCTTGCATGGCCACTTTGGTCACATTTTTTCGATTTCAACGGGCCTTCCACCAAAGCCGGCACCGGATCTATTTATCGCGGCTGCAAACGCAATGATGGTCAGTTCAGACAAAGCATTGATCTTGGAGGATTCAAACGAAGGCGTCCGAGCTGGATTGATGGCTGGCCATGATGTGGTTCAGATTATGCCAAGACATGTCTTGGATACCAAAGATCACTAACGTCTGGCAGGCCTATGGTTTTCCAAACCCACCACCACCTGGTGATTTGAGGATGAAGACGTCTCCTGCCTCAACCTGAACCACATCATTGCCCGCAAGCATTTCGATTTGTCCGTTCACCCGCGCGACGCTGTTTTCGCCTGTGGCTCCGGTGCCACCACCGGCCGCACCATGGGGTGGGATTTTGCGATGTGATGTCAGGACGGTGACCGTCATTGGTTCCAGAAAACAAAGCTTGCGCACGATGCCGTCGCCGCCGGTAAATTTACCGGCACCACCAGAGCCCTTGCGAATTGAGAATTCATCGACGCGTACCGGAAAACGGGTTTCCAACACTTCGGGGTCGGTCATGCGCGTGTTTGTCATGTGACTGTGCACAGCGCTTGCACCATCAAATCCGTCGCCAGCGCCCGTTCCACCACAGATGGTTTCATAGTTTTGGTGGGTTTCATTGCCATAGACAAAATTGTTCATCGTTCCTTGGCTGCCTGCAATCACACCCAATGCGCCGTACATCGTATCGGCGATAGCTTGACTGACTTCGGTGTTGCCGGAAATGACAGCAGCGGGGGCGATGGGGTTAATCATCGTCCCAATGGGGATGATCAGATTAAGTGGCTTCATGCACCCTTCGTTCATCGGGATGTTGCTACCGACAAGCGTGCGGAATACGTAAAGCACGACCGCGTTGCAGATGGATTTTGGTGCGTTGTAGTTGAATTTATCTTGGTCTGACGTGCCGGTAAAATCGATCGTTGCTTCGCGTGCGGATTTATCGACCTTAATGCTCACTTGGATTTGGGACCCGCTATCAAGTGGATAGGTGAAAGCGCAATCGTGTAGCACATCGAGCACGCGTCGCACGCTTTCTTCGGCGTTGTCTTGCACGTGACCCATATAGGCATGCACGACATTCAAACCAAACTGGCGGGTGATCTTGGTAAGCTCTTGGGCGCCCGTTGCGTTGGCCGCGATTTGTGCGGCAAGATCCGCCATGTTCTGATCGATATTCCGGCAAGGGTATTTGCCAGAGGCCAGCAAATCGCGGGCGGCCTGATCTTGCAAGATACCTTGTTTGACCAGTTGAAAATTGTCTATCAACACGCCTTCTTGTTCGATATGCGTGCTGTCTGGTGGGGCTGATCCCGGTGTGGTGCCGCCGATATCGGCGTGATGCCCGCGCGAGGCCACAGTATAGATGATTTTGGTGCCAGCGTCGTCAAAGACCGGTGTAATTACGGTGACATCAGGCAGGTGCGTGCCGCCGTTGTAGGGGTTGTTCATCATGAACACGTCACCGGGGTGCATTTGCCCTGCGTTTTGATCAAGCATGGTGCGCACGCTGTCGGACATCGACCCAAGATGGACGGGGACATGCGGCGCATTTGCAACCAGATCACCGTTTTGATCAAAGATCGCACAAGAGAAATCATAGCGTTCTTTGATGTTCACCGAATAGGCAGTGTTCGCAAGCGTCGCGCCCATTTGTTCGGCGATGGACATGTACAGGTTGTTGAACACCTCGAGCATGACAGGGTTCACAGATGTGCCAATGGCCTCTTGGCGGTTCAACGGCACAACGCGGCGCAAGATAAGATTGCCACCGCTGACGCATTCGGCCTGCCAGCCGTCCTCTAGTACATTGGTGCCTGTTGGTTCTGTTAGGATCGCAGGACCATCGACAGTTTGGCCCAATGCCATTGTTGTCCGGTCAACCAGCGGGGCATCGCGCCATTTACCCATGCTAAACATATGCGCTGTTTGGGCTGCTTGACCCGTTGCCCCTGTGTCTGGCAGCGTCACGGTTTCGCCTGTTGTGCCAATGGCCTCGGCGGTCAAAAGATCGATGATCAGCTCGGCATATTCAGGCACAAAACCAAACCGCTGCTTATGGGCTACGGCGAAGGCGGCTGTCATTTTGGCCGGGCTGTCAAAGGGAACTTCAAGCGTTTGATGCGCGCCGTCGGTACGTAAATGCGCCAGTTCCACGATCTGGATATCAGCGTCGGCGATCCCTTGTGATGTGACTTTGGCTTTTGCATCGGCGGCGAGCGTATCCATCGCGGTTTTTGCGTCCAAAATCTCACTGATGGGTTTAGCGAATTGGAATTCTTGAATGGCTCTCACATCTGCAAGCCCCATGCCAAATGCTGACAAAACGCCGGCAAACGGGTGGATATAGACGCTTTCCATACCAAGCGTATCCGCCACAAGGCAGGCGTGCTGGCCACCAGCGCCGCCAAAGCAGTTCATGGTATATTGCGTCACATCGTATCCACGTTGGACACTGATCTGTTTGATCGCATTGGCCATGTTTTCAACGGCAATCCGCAGGAACCCTTCCGCGATATCCTCGACGGTTTGACTGCCGCCGATTTGCTGCGCGAGCGTGTCGAATTTCTTTTGGACGACGTCCAAATCCAACGGCTGGTCCGCATTGGGGCCAAACACAGGGGGGAATTGGCTTGGCTGCAATTTGCCCAAAAGGACGTTGCAATCTGTGACCGTTAGTGGCCCACCACGGCGGTACGCCGCAGGGCCAGGGTTGGCACCCGCGCTTTCGGGGCCGACCTGCATGCGCCCATCTTTGTATGACAGGATCGATCCACCACCAGCGGCAACCGTGTGGATCGACATCATCGGTGCACGCATACGCACGCCTGCGACTTCGGTCTCAAAGCTGCGTTCAAATTCACCTGCATAGTGACAGACATCCGTAGACGTGCCGCCCATGTCGAACCCGATGAGCTTGTCAAAACCGGCATCCGCCGCAGTGCGCACCATGCCGACC
Source organism: Yoonia sp. (assembly GCA_047629435.1). Lineage (GTDB taxonomy): Bacteria > Pseudomonadota > Alphaproteobacteria > Rhodobacterales > Rhodobacteraceae > Yoonia. The sequence goes on from JBLHXF010000002.1 coordinate 7,876, forward strand.
ACGCCACCAGCAGGACCAGACAGGATCGCATCCTTGCCTTGGAACCTGCGTGCATCGGTCAGGCCGCCATTTGATTGCATGAACATCAAGCTGTCGCAGCCGCCATTCGTCGCATTCAGCGCAGTCGCCACCTGTTCGACATATCGACGCAGGATTGGAGACAAGTACGCATCAACCACAGTGGTATCGCCGCGCGAGACAAGTTTTATCAGCGGGCTTGTTTCGTGGCTGAGTGAGATTTGGTCAAAGCCGATCTCGCGGGCAAGCGCGCCAAGCTGCACTTCGTGGTCGGTGTATTTATAGCCGTGCATCAACGCGATCGCGACCGACCGATAGCCATTGCCGTAGGCGTCTGCGAGCGCTGCGCGCGCGCCGACAAGATCAAGTTGAGTGATGATTTCGCCATTTGCTGTAACGCGTTCGTCTGCCTCAATCACATCACCATACAGCAATTCTGGGAGTTCGATATTCAGATCAAAAAGCTTGGGACGGTTCTGATACCCGATCCGCAAAAGATCGCGCAAACCTTTGGTGATCATCAAGACCGTCGGATCGCCTTTGCGTTCAAGTAAGGCATTGGTCGCAACGGTTGTGCCCATTTTAACGGCAGAGATTTGACCAAGTTGGATCGTATCAGTGGCACCAAGCCCCAGCAGGGATTTGATCCCATGCACGGCCGCATCAGGATAGACTTCGGGGTTTTCAGACAAAAGTTTTTGCGTCAGCAACCCACCATCTGGCTTGCGGGCGACGATATCTGTGAAGGTGCCACCGCGATCGACCCAGAACTGCCACTTATTTCCATTTGCCTGCATCACGCTGATCACCTCGAATCAAATTATTGTTGCTTTATGGGTATAACGCTGACAAATTGTCAACGTAATGAAATCGTATAGATTCGAACAACCTCTAGGGAGACCATTTATGAAACACGTAATCCTTGCCATGGCGACACTTGCGCTTACGACGTCCGCCAATGCACAAAGCTGGGACATGCCGACACCATACGGCGATACAACGTTCCACACACAAAACATTAACCAGTTCGCTGATGATGTGCGCGCGGCAACTGATGGCGGCCTGGATATTACTGTCCATTCCGCCGGATCATTGTTCCCGCATTCGGAAATCAAAAGTGCAGTGCGTAACCGGTCTGTGCCGATGGGCGAATTCTTTTTGTCACGCCTGTCAAACGAAGACCTTGCTTACGGCCTTGATAGCCAGCCATTCGTCGCCACAAGCTACGGCGATGCCGCAAAGCTATGGGATGCACAGCGTCCTGTCGTTACCGCGCTTTTGGCCGAACAGGGTCTGATGCCGCTTTTCTCTGTGCCATGGCCAGCACAAGGTCTATATACAAACGGCGAGATCGCAACAGTTGCTGACTTGAACGGCCTGCGCTTCCGCGCCTATAATGCCGCCTTGGAGGAATTCGCGACACTTGCTGGCGCGGCCCCTGTTCAGATCGAAGCATCTGATATCCCGCAGGCATTTGCGACAGGCCAAGTTGCTGCAATGATCACATCCCCATCTACTGGTGTGAATTCCACTGCTTGGGATTTTGTGACCCATTACACCCCGATCAACGCATGGGTTCCAAAGAACATTGTGGTTGTGAACAAGCGTATGTTTGATGGTTTGGATGCAGACATCCAAGCGGCAGTGCTTACTGCTGCTGATACCGCGCAAGTTCGCGGTTGGGAAATGTCCGAAGCAGAGGCAGATACCAAAACCGCAGCCTTGGCAGAAAATGGGATCGTTGTTTATGACCCAAGTGCTGAACTTGTCGAGGGCTTGCAAGCCATCGGTGCAACAATGCTTGAGAACTGGGAAACCAAAGCGTCTGACAGCGCAAAGGCTATCCTTGAGGCCTACAATAACTAAGTAACTTACTAAAATTGGTCGACAGCTATGTGGGTTGTCGGCCTTTTTTTATCTCAAAGGGGCATAGGCGATGGGCGACATTCTTCAAAAATTATACGATATATGTGGCGCGCTGGCAGGCGGGCTTATCTTATGTATTTGCCTTCTGATATCTGCGCAAATCGGCCTGAATGTATTTGGGCGGATGGCCCCAGGGGTGCTGCCTTCGACGATTTCGTCATACGCAGATTTTTCCGGGTTCATGCTCGCTGGTGCGACGTTTCTGGCGTTGGCGCATACGCTGCGCGCAGGCGGACATATTCGGGTCAATCTGGTCACGGTGCGTATGCCTGAACGCGTACAGTTCTTAGCCGAGGGGTTCACTATGATTATTGCCGGTGCGGTGGTTGGATACGCCACGTGGTTTATGTGGGCGCTTGTTCTGGAAAGCAGCCATTATGGCGACGTGTCCACCGGGATCATACCTGTCGCGCTTTGGATTCCACAAGGTGTCGCCGCATTCGGCGTCGGTCTGTTGTGGGTATCAATCGTCCACACGTTCGTGGATTTGCTACAAGCTGGCAAACCGATCCTATCAACCCCAGATGAGGTCTGAACATGTCTGATCCAATCATCGCGCTGACCCTTTTGATCGTTCTGATCACGCTTCTTGCAAGCGGTATTTGGGTCGCGGTTTCCCTGTCTATTGTTGGACTTGCTGGGCTTGTGTTTTTCTCAAACGCGCCTTCAGGTCTTATTATCGCCACAACATTTTGGGGACATTCCCACAGTTGGGCACTTACAGCTCTGCCGCTGTTTATTCTCATGGGAGAGATCCTTTTGAGGTCGCGCCTTAGCGATGATATGTTCACCGGATTGGCGCCGTGGTTAAGCCGCGCACCGGGGAGGTTGTTGCATGTGAACGTGTTTGGCTGTTCGATATTTGCAGCCGTTTCAGGATCATCTGCTGCAACCGCAGCCACCATCGGGCGTATGTCTATTCCTGAATTGACCAAGCGGGGCTATCCAGAAAGCCTGATCCTCGGCACTTTGGCCGGATCTGCAACTTTGGGTCTTTTGATCCCGCCATCTATCATTCTGATTGTCTACGGCGTTGCTACAGAACAATCCATCGCACGCCTATTTATCGCGGGCATTTTGCCGGCCCTCATGTTGATTACATTGTTTGCTGGTTATGTCGCCGTGCGGGCGTGGATGGACCCCGACCTGATCCCACCGATGGACAGGACCTATAACCTCAAAGAAAAACTGGCTGCGTCGCGCGGATTAATTCCAGTCGCGTTATTGATTGGGGGCGTAATTGGGTCGATTTACGGCGGCCTAGCATCGCCAACAGATGCAGCAGCATTAGGCGTCGTTCTGGCGACAATACTAGCATTCGGGTCCGGTTCATTTAGCTGGAAACTGTTCGGGGACGCAGTCATGTCCGCCACCCGAACATCGTGCATGATTGCGTTCATTCTGTTAGGTGCTGCATTCTTGTCGATCTCTATGGGCTTTACCGGCTTGCCGCGCAATCTGGCATCGTGGATTTCCGACATGAACCTGTCACCCGCAGCCCTGCTATTTGCGCTGACGTTATTCTTTATCATCTTGGGATGTTTCCTGGACGGAATATCTGTGATCGTCCTGACAACATCAATCATCATGCCGATGGTCTTGGCCGTTGGCATTGATCCGCTTTGGTTCGGTATCTACCTCGTCATCGTCGTCGAGATGAGCCAGATTACACCGCCAGTCGGATTCAACCTGTTCGTAATTCAAGGACTAACAGGGATCGATATCCTGCGGATCGCAAAAGCAGCATTTCCATTCTTCCTGCTACTTTTGCTAGGCGTCGTCTTGATCTGCATCTTTCCACAGATAGTTACGATCCTGCCAGGAATGATGTCCGGTTAAAGTGACGCAGCGGCGCGGCTGGCCTGATCATATTGTCCTGAAAGGGCTCGCAGGCTAGCCGCGATTTTGCGCATATCATCACCCGTCATGTCCAAATGCTTAAGCCCATCCAAAAAGCACCCTTCGCGCACCACGCGGTAGGCCTCGCACAAATTTTGTCCCTTACCAGATGTGCTATAAAACACTTCTTTACCGCGCTTTTCTGTCTTCAAAAGCTCCATTTTCATCAGTTTGCGAAGCGCGTAATTCACCGTATGCGTATCTTCAATGTTCAACAAAAAAGAAATGTCAGTCAGCCGCTTATCCCGACCACGATGATTTGTGTTGTGCAAAACAAGGATCTCAAGTGGCGTCAGGTCCGTATTACCCGCAGCCGACATGCACCGCGTCATCCAACGCGAAAACGCATTATAAGCAATAATCATGCCGTATTCGATTTCAGAGGCCTCCCAATTTTCGCCATCAGCCAAGTGGCGAGACGACACAATCCTACGCTTTGGGTTTGTCGATTCTTCCATTTGTGGCACACCTCATCATTTCGTTAACGTATAGTATATAAAACATGGGTAATTTATCCAGTTGTGTTTTGCACTTCACAAAAGACTGTCAATTGGTCGACTTAAGTTGCTTCGCTCGGTGAATTTGAACGCCTGCACCCCAAGATTGATCCTTGATGCAGCATAAATGAAGGTCTGCTTCTCTCATTTGGGAGCCTAAATCTGAATGGTCTAGCACCTGTCAATCTGGGCGCGAAGACGACTTTCGCTAACCCCACGTCGAGTCTTGAGCTTGAATGGCCGCTTTTTCGTTAGTTCTATTGAGGGCATTGTCAGAAGAAACTGACTTGAACAGGGTAGGGCGGCTTCGTAGCGTTTGCGGATGACAAAACCTTCGCCATTTCGCTACTTTAAGACGTCTCCTGTAATCATCCGCCTGGCAGTGATGATGTATGTCCAGTTCCCGCTGTCGCTCCGGAATGTGGAGGATTCGCTGCATGAACGCGGCATCAACATCAGCCACGAGTCAGTCCGTTTCTGGTGGAACAGATTTGGCCCGGTGTTTGCTGCTGAAATCCGTAGGAGACGGGTGGACCGAATGCGCTCGGGGACACATTGGCAATGGCACCTAGATGAAGTGTTCGTGAAAATAAATGGGGAGCAGCACTACCTTTGGCGCGCAGTCGATCACGAAGAGGAAGTTCTCAAAAGCTTCGTTACCAAGCGCCGAGATCGCAACGCAGCATTGAAATTCCTTAGGAAAACGATGAAACGGCATGGCAACCCGCAAATCTTCGTGACCGACAAGCTGCGATCCTACGGTGCTGCGATGAAGGTCATCGGCAGCGCCGACAAACAGAAAACTGGCCGCTGGCTCAACAATCGGGCCGAGAACTCACATCAGCCATTCCGACGAAGAGAACGGGCAATGATCCGCTTCAGGCGCATGCAAACCTTGCAGAAAGTCGTTGCTGTCCACGCTTCCATTCACAACCATTTCAATCAAGACCGAAGCCTCTCCCAACGCGATCACTTCAAGGCCAACCGCACCGCCGCACTGAATGAGTGGCGCGGCCTTTGTGTGGCATAAAAGGGCAGGGGTGCTGTCAGACGAGTTCGCATTCGTCTGACAGCACCACATCAACAATACCACCATCATCGACCACGACAATTTCATCAGGCTGCCGTGTTTGTTTCTGTAGGCAGTCAAAAAGTTCGTCCAGATATGCGACCGTCCTATGAACTAGGACGATCACAGAAACCGTGGACATCATGTGCGGACGAGCTTTTCGTAGTCCGAGGCCATTTCGACAGCAAGCGCGCCAACCTCAAAGTTATAGTCACCGATTTGGCCAACGGGGGTCACTTCTGCCGCCGAACCTGTGAGCCAGCATTGCTCGAAGCTTTCCAGTTCTTCGGGCATGATATGCCGCTCAATGACGTTGATGCCTTTTTTCTCTAACATGCCGATCACGGTCTGTCGGGTAAGGCCGTTGAGGAACGCGTCTGGTGTTGGCGTGTGGACTTCGCCGTCTTTGACGAAGAACATGTTTGCGCCTGTCGCTTCGGCCACGTAGCCGCGGTAGTCGAACATCAGCGCGTCGGAACAGCCTTTGGCTTCTGCGGCGTGCTTGGACAGGGTTGCGATCATGTAAAGACCGGCGGCCTTTGCTTGGGATGGTGCGCATTCAGGTGACGGGCGTTTCCATTTGGCGATGTCGAGCTTGGCGCCTTTGGTTTTCGCGTCGCCGTAATAGGCACCCCATTCCCAAACAGCGATTGCCAGATGGACAGGATTGCGTGCGGCAGCGACGCCCATGTCTTCACCAGATCCGCGCCATGCAACGGGGCGCACATAGGCGTCTTTCAAACCGTTGGCTTCGAGAGCGGCTTTTTTAGCGGCATCGATTTCAGCCACGGAAAACGGAATTTCAAAGTCGAGGTGCTTGGCAGAGGCGTGCAGTCGTTGTGAATGCTTTTCGCTGAGGAAAATCTTGCCGTTATAGCAGCGCTCGCCTTCAAAAACGGAGGATGCATAATGCATAGCATGTGTCAGGATGTGCACGTTGGCATCACGCCATTCGACAAGTTTGCCGTCCATCCATATTTTTCCATCGCGGTCATCATATGCAGCAGCCATTGCAGCCTCCTATTTGCATTTATTACGCATTAAGGTCCGTTTCGGACATAAAATTACGCAATTTGTCAGAATCGATACCGAGAACATCTTGGAATGTCAACAAAGCTGACGTATTGTTGCAGCAACATTTGAATGGGGAGTGCGTGCGATGTCACAAGGCGGACAACCACAAAGTGGCCAAAGCCTGTTGTTTTTGACAGACGAGCAGGTCCGTAAAGGCATCGAGGCGATGTTCTTTGCCTATCGCGGGTTCACGGCTGACCCTGACCGGATTTTGCAGACCAAAGCATATGGTCGTGCCCATCACCGTGCCGTGCATTTTATCCATCGCAGCCCCGGCACGACGGTAAATAATTTGCTGAACATTCTGGGTGTTACCAAGCAATCGCTTAATCGTGTCTTGCGCACCTTGATTGCAGACGGTTTGGTGTCGTCTACTGTGGGACGTGCTGATAAACGTGAGCGTCATTTGCATTTAACCGATGTGGGTTCTGCGTTAGAACGTGAATTATCGAACGCCCAAAGGGACCGGATGCGCAGTGCGTATCGCCGTGCGGGCCCCGAGGCTGTTGCTGGGTTTCGCGAGGTCTTAGAGGCCATGATGGATGAAGACATGCGCCACCACTATGTGGCCATAAAAGATAGGACAGACTGATGGCGGATGACGCACACCTGTTGATTGTTGACGACGACGAGCGCATTCGCGGTCTGTTGCAAAAGTTTCTGATGCGCTCGGGGTTTTTGGTATCAACCGCCCGTGACGCGGCCCACGCCCGCCGTATTTTGGCAGGGCTGGAGTTTGACCTGATCGTCCTTGATGTGATGATGCCCGGTGAAGATGGCATGACGTTGTGCCGCGATTTGCGCAAAACGATCACCACGCCAATTATGCTGTTGACGGCCAAGGGCGAGACGGGTGACCGAATTTCTGGTCTTGAGGCCGGTGCAGATGACTATTTGGCCAAGCCGTTTGAGCCAAAGGAATTGTTGCTGCGGATCAATGCGATTTTGCGCCGTGTTCCTGTGGCCGAACCTACTGTTGTTGCCCCCAAGGTTTTGCATCTTGGCCCTGTGCATTATGATATTGAACGCGGTGAGATGTGGCAAAACGATGCCCAAGTGCGCCTGACTGCGACTGAAGGTCAATTGATGCGGATATTTTCATCCCAACCTGCTGTCCCTGTAAGCCGTGCCAAACTGGTCGAGGAATTGTCACGATCTGGCAGTCAAACGCAGGAACGTGCCGTCGATGTTCAGATCACCCGTTTGCGTCGCAAGATCGAAGTTGATCCAAAGCAGCCACGTTATTTGCAGACTGTTCGCGGTGAGGGATATATGCTCGCACCTGATACTGGCGCTGCTTAGGAATTTATACCAACGAGGTGAGATATGCGCACAGCGCTTGTAACCCACGATGCATGTTTTGATCATGTGACCCCACCGGGGCATCCTGAACAGGTGGCGCGCTTGGATGCCGTTTTGGGTGCGCTTAAAGGGATGGATTTGCACCGTGTGACCGCCCCGATGGGTGCGGACGACGATATTTTGCGCGCGCATCCTGCTGCGCATATTTCTGCCATTCGCGACGCTGCCCCTGATGAAGGTTGGCGGTCATTGGATGCTGATACGCATATGTCTGTTGGCACATTGGAGGCCGCGTTTCGCGGTGTAGGCGGCGTAGTCCGTGCCGTTGATATGGTCCTAGGTGGTGAAGCCCCAAATGCGTTTGTTGCGATGCGCCCGCCCGGTCATCATGCCGAACGCGAGACACCGATGGGGTTTTGTTTCTTTGGTAATGTCGCGATTGCAGCCAAGCATGCATTAGAACATCACGGATTGAAGCGTGTCGCCATCGTTGACTTTGACGTGCACCACGGCAATGGCACCCAAGATTTGCTCGAGGACGACCCGCGTATTCTGTTTTGCTCGACCCACCAGATGCCGCTGTATCCTGGAACTGGTGCTGCGCACGAAACTGGTGTTGGTAATGTGCTGAACTGTCCGCTGCCTGATGGCGCTGGATCAAAGGCGTTTCGTGATGTGATGGAACAAATCGTGTTGCCGCGCGTCGATGCATTTTCTCCTCAATTAATCATCATATCGGCCGGATTTGATGCACATAAAGATGATCCATTGGCAGGGATGAATTTGATTGAAGCGGACTTTGCTTGGGTTACAGAAAAACTGTGTGATCTGGCGGATCGTCATTGTGAAGGGCGGGTGGTATCCAGCCTTGAGGGCGGGTATGACTTGCCAGCTTTGGGGGCCAGTGCCGCCGCCCATGTGAATGTGTTGAAGGATAGAGCGCGATGACAGATGCTGTAGAAGAAATGAGCTTTGAACAGGCGATTGCCGCGTTAGAGAAGGTTGTTGGCCAATTGGAACGTGGCGATGTCGCGTTGGACGAAAGCATTGGGTTGTATGAACGCGGAGCTGCGCTGCGCAAGCGCTGTCAGGACGAGCTGAAGCGTGCCGAGGAAAAGGTCGCGAAGTTGACGATCGATACTGATGGCAATGCGGCTGGCACAACCCCGTTAGATGACTGATCTAAAGACCCGATTAGCCGGTGCAGCGGTTATTGCTGAAGCCGAGATTGATCGTCGACTGGTTGGTCTGAACGGCCCAGTGCCGGATGCCATGCGGTACGCTGTGCGCGGTGGCAAAACCCTGCGGGGATTTCTTGTTTTGGAGGGCGCTCGACTGCACGCAATTGGTGCTGAATGTGGTCCGGCAGTTGGTGCGATTGAGGCGATGCATGCGTATTCATTAATTCATGACGATTTGCCGTGTATGGATGACGATGACCTGCGGCGTGGGCAGCCCACGATACATAAGCGCTGGGACGAGGCGACTGCCGTTTTGGCAGGTGACGCCTTGCAGGCCTTAGCATTTGAAATGTTGGCTGATGTGCCTGAACCGGCTTTAATGATGCAAACGTTGGCTACAGCGTCTGGCGTGCATGGCATGGTTGGTGGGCAGGCCGCAGATATCGCTGCCGAAACCGCATCCACCCCTTTGACGTTAGATCAGATCACTGTGTTGCAGGCGGGAAAAACCGGTGCACTTATTACGTGGGCTGCTTGTGCTGGCCCGCGCATGGCTGCTGCTGATATTACCCCGCTACGTGCGTATGGCGACGCGCTGGGCCTTGCGTTTCAGATTGCCGATGATGTCTTGGATATCGAAGGCGATGCCGCTGAGGTTGGTAAGGCTGTGGGCAAAGATACCGCCGCTGGTAAAGCCACGTTTGTGTCGTTACTGGGCCTTGATGGCGCAAAGGACCGCGCATCCCAATTGGTCGCAGAGGCATGTGATGCGCTATCGTGTTACGGTGATGACGCCGAGACGTTGAAAAACGCCGCGCGCTTTGTTATCGCTCGCCGGAAATAGAAGGCTGATTATGACTGATCCCATCACCCCGATCTTGGACACGATCCAATCCCCTGCGGATATGAAAACGCTGTCGGATGCCCAGTTGCGTAAGTTGGCTGATGAGGTCCGCGCAGAGACGATTTCAGCGGTGTCTGTCACAGGAGGTCATTTGGGTGCTGGTCTTGGTGTGGTTGAGCTGACCGTTGCATTGCACGCCGTGTTTGATGCCCCCAAGGACAAGATTATTTGGGACGTATCCCACCAATGTTATCCGCATAAGATTTTGACAGGTCGTCGTGACCGTATCCGCACGTTGCGCATGAAAGACGGCTTGTCCGGTTTTACCAAACGATCCGAAAGCCCGTATGATCCGTTTGGTGCTGCGCATTCGAGCACGTCGATTTCAGCGGCACTTGGGTTTGCCGTGGCCCGTGATCTGGGTGGTGATGGTGGTGATGCGATTGCCGTGATTGGGGACGGGGCGATGTCGGCTGGCATGGCCTACGAGGCGATGAATAACGCGGGCCATTTGGGCAAGCGATTGATCGTCATTTTGAATGACAATGAGATGTCGATTGCCCCACCCGTTGGTGCGATGTCGTCGTACCTAAGCAGTCTTTATGCAGGTGAGCCATTTCAAGAACTAAAGGCCGCTGCCAAGGGTGCAGTGTCTTTGCTTCCTGAACCATTCCGCGAAGGCGCCAAGCGCGCCAAAGATATGGTCAAGCATATGACCGTCGGTGGAACGCTGTTCGAAGAACTGGGGTTCTCTTATGTGGGTCCGATTGACGGCCATGATATGGAACAGCTGTTGCAGGTCCTGCGCACTGTGAAAGATCGCGCCACTGGCCCAATTATGATCCATGCGATCACGAAAAAGGGTAAGGGTTTTGGCCCTGCCGAGGCTGCCCGCGATAGGGGACATGCCACAGGTAAGTTTAACGTGGTCACAGGCGAGCAGGCGAAAGCGGTGTCCAATGCGCCAAGCTATACGTCTGTGTTTGCCGAAAGCCTGCTGAAACATGCAGCAACAGACCCTAAAATTTGCGCTGTGACCGCTGCAATGCCTGATGGGACTGGCCTGAATAAATTCATGGAACGCTATGCCAGCCGCTGCTTCGATGTTGGTATCGCCGAACAACATGCGGTGACGTTTAGTGCCGGTTTGGCTGCTGGCGGGATGCGTCCGTTTTGTACGCTTTATTCTACTTTCCTACAGCGCGGGTATGATCAGGTCGTGCACGATGTGGCTATCCAACGCCTGCCTGTCCGCTTTGCGATTGATCGCGCTGGGCTGGTCGGGGCCGATGGTGCCACGCACGCTGGCGCGTTCGATATCGCGTTCCTAGCGAACCTTCCGGGTTTCGTTGTGATGGCCGCCGCCGACGAGGCAGAGCTGGTACGGATGGTCGCCACCGCTGCAGCCTATGACGACGGCCCGATTGCATTCCGCTTTCCGCGCGGTGAAGGTGTCGGTGTTGAAATGCCCGCCGACCCTGAGGTGTTGGAGATTGGCAAAGGCCGCATGATCCGTGCAGGGGCGCGCGTTGCGATCCTGTCATTTGGGACACGCCTGCAAGAGGTCGAGGCTGCATGCGAAATGCTCGCTGCCAAGGGGATTACCCCGACGATTGCGGATGCCCGTTTTGCCAAACCGCTGGACCGCGATATGATCTTGGCGCTTGCTGCTGATCATGAGGCGCTGATCACAGTGGAAGAGGGCGCAATCGGCGGTTTCGGCTCTCATGTGGCACAATTATTGGCGGAAGAGGGCGTGTTTGATCATGGGCTGAAATTCAGGTCGATGGTATTGCCCGACACGTTTATCGACCAGTCGAGTCCACGTGATATGTACGCGATGGCAGGATTGAACGCGGATGATATCGCGGCCAAGGTTTTGGATGTGCTGGGTGTGGCATCGATTGGTAAGCGCGCATAGGATCTATTTATAGACTTCGCGCCTGTCGCCAAAGTCACGGACCCGTTTGCGCCACGTGCGGTAGCTGCCTGTTTTCAAGTTTTCGCGCATCAGCGTTTTCACCTGTTTGTCACTGATCCCATATTCACGTTCGATATCTGAAAAACTGACGTGGTCAGATAGCGCCATTTGGATGATATCGCTGATGTGTTCGGGTAAAAGATCGGGAGTTTTTGTCATACCAGCGATTTAGCGGTGCGCGGGCGAAAGGCAAGGCTATTTCAGCTTATCGATCCGCGCCTCGATTGCATCCAGTTTTGCCATAACATCGTCGCGGTAGGCGTCGGTCGCGGCCACGTCTTCTTGGTGGTGTGCATCTTGCATCGAGTTCACGATCAATCCCACTAAAAGGTTAACGACTGCGAATGTCGTCATCATAATAAATGGCACAAAAAACGCCCAAGCATAGGGGTAGGACACCATCACTGGGCGCACGATGCCCATGGACCAGCTTTCCAGTGTCATGATTTGAAACAATGAATATCCGGAACGCCCAATCGTCCCGAACCAATCGGGGAACGACGGGCCGAACAGTTGTGTCGTCATGACAGCGCCGATATAAAATATGATCCCCATCAATAAAAACACCGAGCCCATACCTGGTAGGGCGGTGATAAAGCCTTCGACGACGCGGCGCAGTGATGGTGCAACTGATATAACCCGAAGCACCCGCAAAATCCGCAGTGCGCGCAGGACAGAGAAGCCGTGTGCGCTGGGTACAAGGGCTAAGCCGACAATGATAAAGTCAAAGATGTTCCAGCCATTGCGGAAAAACCGTGGTCCTTGTGCGAACAGCTTTGCCGCGATTTCAACGGTGAAAATTACAAGACATGCCGCGTCAAGCGCGAGGATCACCGGACCCATTTGCGCCATGACTGTGGCCGATGTTTCTAGCCCCAACAGGATCGCATTGAGAATGATGACCCCAATAATAAACCACCCAACAAATGGGCGATCAAGGAAATCTGATGTGCTTTGACGGATCGACATAAATAGCGGCCTTTGGTCTGTTTGCCCACATATGGTGTCCGCGCCGATGAAGGGCAAGATGCAGACGCGACGCGGCGTAAATCTTGTGCCTTGATCGCTGCCAGAACAGTGTCTGAAAAAGGATAAGTTATATAACAGGTTATACGCGCATCTTTCGTTGGGTCGTCTTTTTATTGGCAGCGGCGTATTGCTTGCGGACGCTTGTATTCAGTTCGTTTGAAGATTTCGGTGGCCCGTTTCGGTACTTAACGATCTGGGCGTTGTTCATGTTGTTCTTTGCTGCAAGCCGCATGATGGCGCTAGTCGAAGGCCGCAGTACCTGCCGTTGGGATGGGTTCGTTTGCGCGACAGCCGTGATCAACGCGATGGTTGTTTTCCTGTATTGGCGTTTGTTTTTTGCGGACCCTCACTTGGTGTCTAGCGACGGTGAACTTGGTCCACTTTACCTTGAGCTATATTTGCATGCGCTAGGCCCGCTGCTCCAGTGGATCGACGCAGTGTTCATTCATCGGAGTTTTCGCAAATTGGGCAAACCGCTGGTATGGTTATTCGGCGTTATTGCAGCTTACGTCGCATGGTCCGAGCTGGTGTTGCAGCGCTTGAACGAAACACCGATGGGGTCCGTCACCAGCGGGTTACCCTATCCGTTTTTGAACGATTTGGAATTTGCCGGTCGATCCGTATTTTACGGGTCTAACTTTGTCGTTTCCGTTGTATTCTTGATCGGCTTTGCTGGAATTGCTTGGCTATTTAGGCGCTTAGTTCGTGCGCCAGTAACGCCTTAAGGCCTGATTTATAGTCTGGATAAAGCAGTTCGACACCCAGTTCGTCCTTAATCCGATCATTGCGTACTTTTTTGCTTTCAGCATAAAAGCTCCGCCCCATCGGGGTCATTTCAGCTGTCTCAAAATCTTCAGCAGGTGGAAGCGGTACCCCAAGCAATTCAGCCGCATACCCGATCACGTCTTGGGGTGGAGCTGGATCATTGTCGCAGACATTATAAGCTGCACCGGGGTTCGGGTTTTTGATGGATGCGGCAAGCACGCGCGCAATGTCGGCGACATGTGTGCGGCTGAACACTTGGCCGTCTTTGATAATGCGTCGTGCGGTTCCCGCGCGGACTTTGGCGAACGGTCCGCGACCAGGGCCATAGATGCCTGCTAGCCGGAAAATATGTAGTGGTAGATCAGGGATAGCCGCCCATGCTGCTTCTGCCTCGACCCGCGCGATGCCGCGCTTGGTTGCAGGTGTTAATGGGGTGGCCTCGTCGACCCAATCGCCGCCATGGTCGCCGTAGACCCCTGTTGTCGATAGGTAACCTACCCATGCGAATTGGCCGGCGCGCTTTGCGATTTCATCGTGCAGGGCCGCAAGAACTGGGTCGCCCGCGTCGTCAGGGGCCGCTGAAATTAGCAGATGCGTTGCCCCATTAAGCGCAGGCGCCATATCTGCGCCCGGCCAGATGCGTGGCTCGACCCCGTCGTTCATCAGCTGGACGGCTTTGTCTTCGTTGCGCGTGGTGCCAATGACTCGCCAGTCTTGCGGAAGCAAAATGCGGGATAGCGCGCGTGCAGAATAGCCGTGGCCAAACGAAAGGAGAGTGTGTGTCATTCCCGATCAGTGCGCTAAGATTTGCGCAGATGCAAGTCTGTGTTAACGTGCTGATATGGCAAGAAGCCCAAACCTTAATGATGCATATGCGATGTCGTCGCAAAAGGACGTCAAAGAGCTATATCGCGATTGGGCACCTTCCTATGACAGTGGATTTGGCGATGCGCAGGGGTATCAATTGCCTCGCATGGTCGCCCAAGCATTCGTTGCTGCGGGTGGTATGGGCCCCGTCCTAGACGTGGGCGCTGGTACTGGTCTGGTTGCAGAGCAGTTGATTGCGACTGGCGTGCGGTTGATTGATGGTTTGGATTTGTCGGATGATATGCTGGCGGTAGCCCGAATGAAAAACGTGTATCGCGATCTGCATGCAGGCGATGTGACAGCGCCTCTGACTTTGCCAGAATACAATGGCGTCGTGAGCGCGGGGACATTCACGCTTGGCCATGTTGGACCTGCCGCGATTTCTAACCTGTTAGACGTGGCCGCGTCCGGTGCCGTGTTTGTCATTTCAGTAAATTCTGCACATTTTGAAGCCGCGGGTTTTGCCGTGCAGATGGATGCGTTTGGCGGCCAACTAAAGGGTCTAACACTCAACGATGTGCGTATTTACGATGACCGCGCAGATGAAACCCATCGCAATGACATCGCCCGCTTGATGGTATTCAAAAAGGCCTAGCGGCCCTTCCAAACAGGATCGCGTTTTTCTGCAAATGCCTTTGCGCCTTCAAGCTGATCTTCGGATGCATAAAGTTTATCGACCGTTGCCAATTGCCGCCCTGTGATCCGGTTCATCGCGTCTTGGAATTTGCTGTCCTCTGCGTCGCGCACGATGTCTTTGATCGCGGCGCTCACAAGTGGTGGACCGGACGCAATAAGGCGGGCCATGTCCCATGCTGCTGCTTCCAATGCGTCCGCTGGATGCACGTGGTTGATGAGGCCCCAGTTCAACGCCTCGGTCGTATCGAACCAACGCCCTGTCAGCAGCAGTTCCATCGCGATGTGATAGGGAATGCGTTTGGGTAATTTTACAGACGCCGCATCGGCCACAGTGCCAGACCGAATTTCGGGCAGCGCAAAAGTGGCGTGATCCGCCGCAAGGATGATGTCGGCAGACAACGCTAGTTCTAGCCCACCGCCACACGCGATCCCATTGACGGCTGCGATCACTGGTTTGTTCAGATTGCGCAGTTCTTGTAGTCCGCCGAACCCGCCAACACCGTAATCGCCATCAACCGCGTCGCCGTCATTAGCAGCCTTAAGATCCCAACCGGGACAAAAGAATTTTTCGCCGGCGCCTGTGATGATCGCAACCTGCAATGTGGCGTCATCGCGAAACGCGGCAAAGGTATCGCCCATGATCCGGCTGGTTGCTAGATCAATGGCGTTCGCCTTGGGTCGGTCGAGGGTCACGTGCAAAATTGCGCCGTCGCGTTTGGTTTTGATCGGGCTTGTCATTGGGTTGTCCTTATCAGGGCGTCGGCTGCGATGGCTGCATCGGGTGTGCAGATGAGCGGGTTGATTTCAATTTCTTGCACGTCGTCCACATTGGCAAGCACGTAGTCTTGGACAGCCACGATTGCGCTGATGATCGCGTCCATGTTTGCTGCAGGGGCTCCCCGATATCCAAGGAGCAATTTGTGGATCTTTAGCGTTTTTAGAGCTTGTTTTATGCCAAATTCACTGCTTGGAATAAGGATGGACGCAGTGTCTTGCAGTAATTCTGTCAACGTTCCACCCGCCCCAATTGTTAACACGAAACCATGCGCGGGGTCTTTGACTACGCCGATCAAAAGTTCGGCAACGGTGCCTGTTATCATTTCTTCGATCAGGAACTGATTGGTTGGCATTGTGTTGGCTGCGCTTTGCACAGCTTGCGCGTCTGGCAGGTTCAACACGACTGCGCCCGCTTCGGTTTTATGCGCGATTCCGCCCCCTTTTAGGACAACCGGAAATATCATGCCGGACAGATCAACATCTGCGATCGCGCCAGTTGTACGCTGATGCGGGATGCGCAAACCGCATGCGGCAAGGACGGTTTTTGCGTCAGCTTCGGTCATCATAGTGCCTGCTTGCGCAAGCGGTGCCATACAAACGTTAATGTCTAAATCAATTGCAGGCAGCGCAATGGCTGCTTGAGTTGCCATCAATGCCTCGCGTAGACCAGACAGCGGGATCACGCCCCCCGCGAGTAAGGTGGCGGCAACATGTTCTGGCATCAGTTCCGGCAAGGTCGCAACCATTGCGATGTTACCGCTGGTTTTTGCGCGCGTCCCAAGTGCCGCGTTGATCGCGCAATCCCAATCAATAGGGTCGCAGCGATCAGCCCTTGGAAAGTCGACGATCAGCATTGTTAGGCTTAAATTAGGGTCTATCATGGCGGAAAAGGCAGATGTCATTGCTGCATTGTCCCGCCAAACATAGGTGTGATAGTCAAGTGGATTGGCCAATGTGACACGTGGTCCGAGAGCGGCGAACAGCGCGTCGCGTTGAGTTTTGTTTAGAGGTGGAAACGAAAGTTGCGTGCCGTGCGCCAGATCGGCGGCAAGCGATGCCTCGCCTCCTGAACAGCTGATTGTGGCGATGTTGCCATTGGCCAGCGGTCCGGTCACATGCAGGATTTTGAGGGTCTCTAAAAATGTAGCAAGGTCATCAACGCGCGCAATTCCGAGCCGTTCGAGGAATGCGCTTGCACCGGCGTCTTCACCAGCAAGCGACGCAGTATGCGAAATTGTTGCGGCTTGTGCCTGAACAGATCGTCCGACTTTAATCGCCACCAAAGGGATGTTTTTCGCCCGCGCTGCCCACGCAAGGTTTTGCCACTTTGCCAGATCGCCGAAGCCTTCAATATGCAGGCCAATGGCGGTAACGCGCGGATCTTCAAGAAGTCCAAGCGCGATGTCGGCTTGCGTTGTTTGGGCTTGGTTGCCACAAGTCACCACATAGCTGATCGGCAATCCGCGCGATTGCATGGTCAGGTTGATCGCGATGTTGGATGACTGGGTCAGAAGCGCGACGCCACTATCGACAGGCACGCACCCGTGTTGATCGGGCCATAGCAGCGCACCGTCGAGGTTGTTGATCAAACCGTAGCAATTTGGCCCAAGGATCGGCATGTCGCCGGCTGCTGCAAGCAGTGCTATGTTGCGGTCGCCCCCATCGCTGACTTCGGCAAATCCTGATGCAAAACAAACTGCGCCGCCTGCGTTTATGTTTGATAATTCAGCTACAATTTGGATTGTTGCATCGCGATTGATGCCGATAAAAGCGGCGTCTGGTGCAGTTGGAAGCGCAGCTAGGTTGGGGAAAGCTTTGTAGCCATCGATTTGACCTCCCTTGGGGTGTACGAGCCAAATTTCACCGCCAAAAGCAGACTTTTTCAGCTGTTCCAAAACAAGCCTGCACCACGCGCCGCCACCAATGATGGCGATGGATGACGGGCGCAGGAGCCGAGACAGATCATGTGACATCGACGTTATGCGCCAAGTGGGCGGAGCAGATCACGGCTGATGATATGCCGCTGAATTTCTGATGTGCCATCCCAAATCCGTTCGACCCGCGCGTCCCGCCAGAACCGTTCGAGCGGGAAATCGTCCATAAGACCCATGCCACCGTGGACTTGGATGGCTGCGTCGGTCACCCGCGCGAGCATCTCGGATGCAAATAGCTTTGCACTAGCGATTTCGCGGTTAGCTGGGATTCCTTTGTCGAGGCGGTCCGCGGCTGCGATCGTCAGCAGGTCAGCTGCGTCAATTTCTGTGATCATGTCTGCGAGTTGAAAGCTGACCCCTTGGAATTTGCCGATGGGTTGCCCGAATTGTTCACGGTCAGCGGCGTATTGCAGCGCGTAGTCAAAAGCGCGGCGGGCGCGACCCACGCACATCGTCGCCACGGTGATCCGTGTTGCGTAAAGCCATTCGTTCATGACCGCAAAACCACCGTCTACCTCACCCAATACTTGCGCATCTGGCAGGCGGCAGTCGTCAAATTCGAGGATCATGTTCTTGTAGCCACGGTGGCTGACAGACTTATACCCGTCACGAATTGTGAAACCTGGCGTGCCGCGATCCACAAGGAATGTCGTGATCCGTTTCTTTGGTCCGCGCGGCGTGTCGTCTTCGCCCGTCGCCACAAATACGATGATGAAATCGGCGTGCTCGGCGCCAGAGATGAAGTGTTTTGTACCGTTGAGAACCCAGTCACCCCCATCTCGTACCGCGCTGCATTTCATGCCGCGGATATCCGACCCTGCACCGGGTTCAGTCATGGCAAGCGCATCCATCCGTTCGCCACGCACAGCAGGCATAAGATAGCGGTCAACCTGTTCGCCTTCGCAGGCCATCAGGATGTTTTGTGGGCGACCAAAGAAATGGCTTAGCGCCATAGACCCGCGCCCAAGTTCACGTTCCACGATTGCGAAATCGACGTGCGACAGCCCCGCGCAGCCAACGCTTTCGGGGAAATTACAGGCGTAGAACCCCAGATCGAGGGTCTTTTGTTTGATGTCTTGCGCAATCTCGACAGGGACTTCGCCGGTGCGTTCTACAAGGTCTTCGTGGGGATAAATTTCTTTTTCCACGAAGGTGCGCACGGTGTCCGCAATCATCTGGGATTCGTCAGAGAGGCCATAGATCATTTCGTTTTCATGTCCTTTGCGCAGGGAAATGCGAGGGGCGTTTACTTGTCAAAGTTGGATCCTTCGTCTGTCAGGATCGCTTTGAGCTCTGACAGGTGTCGCTCGTCTTGTTCTGGATAATCGGCCAGCTCTTGGCTGGTCTTGGTCGCGATGTCATGCGGGATGATCCGCAAAGGCTGCCCCGTTTGCAGCGCACGGATGTAGGTTTCGCAGGCGCGTTCAAAATAATAGAGCCTATTAAAGGTTTCCGCGACGGTATCACCGATGATCATGATGCCGTGGTTGCCCATGACCATGACCTTATCCTTAGGGTCACAAAGCATGGTGGCACAGCGCGCGCCTTCTTCTTCGAACGCTAAACCGCCGTAGCTTTCATCGACGATATGTCGCCCGTAAAACGTGCAGGCGTTCTGATCGATTGGAGGCAGGTGGCTATCGACGAGTGTTGCTAAAACGGTCGCGTGGATTGAATGCACATGCATGCAGCACCGCGCATGCGGCACGCCGCGGTGGATGCCCCCATGCAGCCCCCATGCAGTCGGGTCCGGTGCATCTGGTCCTGTTAGGGTCTCTGGGTCATTGGCGTCGACAATGATCATGTCGCTTGCTTTGATCCGGCTAAAATGGGCCTGATTGGGGTTCATCAGGAACTTGGTTCCGTCATCATTAATCGCGAGGCTAAAGTGATTGGCGACCCCTTCGTGCATGTTCAGACGTGCGGTCCATCGAAAGGCGGCAGCAAGATCAACCCGTTCCTGCCAAAACTCCATATTATCGCGCATAACCAGCCCCTCTTTGTGTTGAGACGACAGTTGCAGCGGATTGATGTGCGTTCAAGTCTGAATACGACATTCCTGCGCGACTTGATCATTCGATTGATATGAGGGATGCCTGATGTGGATAATTTGTGCGGGAGCCACACCATGGAACAGCCAATCTGCCTTGTTGGGATCGGAAAGATCGCGGTCGATCAGCACGTGCCTGCGATTGCTGCCAGCCGTGACTGGATCTTGGCCGCAACCGTCAGCCGTGCGGGCACAGTTGATGGCGTTCCGTCCTATTCAGATTTCGATGAAATGCTGGCTGAGCGGCAAGACATTCGTACCATTTCGTTATGTCTGCCGCCTGTTCCCCGCTATGATTATGCGTCTCGCGCGATTGCAGCTGGTCGTCATGTGATGCTGGAAAAGCCACCGGGTGCCACATTGGCCGAAGTACAGGAATTGCAGGCGATGGCCGTCGCCCATGGTGTGACGCTTTATACATCTTGGCACAGTCGTATGGCCAAAGGTGTCGCAACTGCTAAAGCATTTTTGGCAGATAAAACCGTTACCGGCGGCCATATCGATTGGAAAGAAGATGTGCGTCGTTGGCACCCTGATCAACATTGGATTTTTGAACCGGGCGGCATGGGCGTGTTTGATCCTGGCATTAACGCATTGTCGATCTTAACCGATATTCTGCCAGCCCCAGTGCATATCAAAAGCGCTGAATTGCAGTTCCCAGAGAATAAGTTTACGCCGATTGCGGTCTCTGTGCAGTTTAGTGGCGATCTGACCATGGAGTTGGATTGGCTCAAGGATGGCCGTCAAATGTGGGAAATAACCTTGCGGGCTGGCGAAGATGTTGTGGCCTTGTTGGATGGTGGTAACCGCTGCACCATTAATGATATTGAGGTCGCAGGCACTGCGTTGGAAGAATACCCTGCGCTTTACGATCAGATGGCGATGCTTGTCCGCGAAGGGCGTTCTGATGTGGACTTGGCCCCGATGGTGCATGTGTCGGATGCAATGACGTTGGGCAAACGCATCAACGTTGCCCCATTCTCGTTTTAGGTTGCAAGTATCTTTCGGAGCGTTTGATCTAAGAATGTCGCGGCCCCGGGGTAGGGGTCGTCAGTGCCCAGAACCGCGCGTACCTGAACATCGAAATCGGCGTAGTGCTGTGTTTGGGCCCAGATCAAAAATATCAGATGATACGGATCTATTGCGGCGATTTTTCCGTTTAATGACCAAGCTTGTATGACCGTTGCCTTTTCATCGACCAACGACTTGAGCGCAGGCAGCGAGTCCGCCAATCGCGGTGCCCCTTGCAGAATTTCATTCGCAAAAAGCCTGCTTTCGCGCGGGTAATCGCGGCTCAGGTCTAGCTTTCGCTGCGCATAAGTCAGAATTTCTGTGATTGGATCGCCGCTTGTGTCCATATCTCGCAGGGGATCAAGCCAAAGATCCAATAAGGATGCCAGAACTTCTTGGTGGATCGCTTCCTTTGACGGAAAATAGTAAAGCAGGTTTGGTTTTGATAACCCTGCTGCTTTTGCGATCTGGTCAAGGGTTGCCCCACGGAAACCGAATTGCGAAAAGACGTCTAGTCCCGCAGTCAAAATTGTCGCGCGGTTCTTTTGTTGTATGCGGGTCGCTGGTTTTATCATATCCCACCTATGGTGGCATAGTTTTATTCTGATGGCACTGAAAAGATGACGAGGATTGTGACGAGATGATGATCAGATTGAGCGATTGCGATTTACGAGGCTGGCCTTTGGACGCGTCTATCGCAAAAATAGGTATAATCGGTGCGTTTGTCGTTCTGTCGGCCTGTGCCCGCCCTGTGATAGACCCTTTGATGCTGCCGCTATCGGTGGACGAAGCAATCCCGTCTGATATTGACCGATCCGAAGTGAACCGCGACCCTGATGGTTGCTATTTCTATACATTTGCTGCCGAGCTGATTGTCGTCCGCGACCGCAATGGCGCCCCGATTTGTATTCCGGCCTGACGTGCTGCATTTAGGATGGCCTGCTGCCTTGAACGGTGGTTGTTTCAGTCAAATATGTGAGGACTTTTGAATGGCATATTTATTGGGCGTCGACACTGGCGGTACGTATACTGACGCGGTTATTTTGAATGAAGCCACGGATGCTGTTTTGGCCAGCGCCAAGGCGCTTACGTCCCGTCCAGATTTGGCTGTTGGTATTGGTGCCGCGATCAATGCTGCATTGGCCGATGCAGCGATTGATCCCGCTGACATCGCGGTGGTGTCACTGTCCACGACCTTGGCCACAAACGCGCTGGTTGAAGGGCAAGGCGGGCGCATTGCGTTGGTATTCATCGGGTTTGACGCCGCCGAACTGGGTCGCGGTGGCCTGACTGATGCGTTGCGGGGTGATCCTGTGATCAGCCTTGCTGGCGGACATTCTCATGCTGGCACAGAAGTTGTGTCCATGGATTTGGCTGCCTTAGAAAGTGCGGTGCGTGCTCTTGATGCCGGTGTCACAGGGTTTGCGATTGCTGCAAGTTTTGCGACACGTAACGCCGCGCACGAGGTTGCTGCCCGTGATATGATCCGTGATTTGACGGGAAAACCAGTGACCTGTTCGCACGAACTGTCGTCTGCGTTGGGTGGTCCAAAACGCGCGTTGACCGCTGTGCTGAACGCCCGTTTGATCGGAATGATCGATGGGTTAATCAGTGCCTGTGAAGGCCATTTGACCCAGATCGGAATTGACGCCCGCCTGATGGTCGTGCGCGGTGACGGTGCCTTGGTGTCCGCAGATGTCGCCCGCGAAAAACCGATTGAGACGATTTTATCAGGCCCCGCTGCATCGATCGCGGGCGCGTCTTGGTTGACCGGCGAACAAGATGCGCTGGTGTCTGATATTGGTGGCACGACGACCGATGTGTGTCTATTAAAGGCTGGGCGTCCTAAAATTGACCCACAAGGTGCCCGCGTTGGCCCGTACCGCACAATGGTCGAGGCGGTCGCGATGCGCACCACTGGCCTTGGTGGTGACAGCCAAGTGCATGTCGTTGACGGCTTAGGCGGTGGTCTGCGTCTTGGGCCGCGTCGGTTGATGCCGATAGCGTTGGCTGCGCGAGATTATCCAGAGCTGGTGCACACTGTGCTGGATCGCTGCCTAGCAAGCGATGTGCCGCCATCGGATGGTTGTCAGTTTGTGATACCGATCTTTTCCCAATTGCCAGAAGGCTTAGATGCCCGCGAGGCGGTTGTTGCGACACGTTTGTTGGCTGGACCTATGCGTGCCAGCGAAGCAGCTAAAACCCGTATGGAAAACCCTGCGCTGATGCGCCTTGTCACGCGTGGCATGGTGATGATTGCGGGTGTGACCCCATCGGATGCATCTCATGCTTTGGGTCGTGTTGATGCATGGGATGCAGGTGCTGCAACCAAGGCGCTGACATTGTTTGCGCGCAGGCGCACGGGGTCGGGGGACCGGTTGGCTGTGGGGCCAGAGGCGATGGCCCAGATGGTGATTGAACAACTGACGAAACAGACGGTGGATTGTTTATTGCTGGCAGCGTTCGACGAAGACGGTTGGTCGCAACCTGATGTGTTGGCGACCCATCCGCTTACGATGGCGGGGCTGAACCAGCACAGTGGTGTTGTGCAAATCGACCTGAAGCTTGGTGTGCCTGTGATTGGGCTCGGCGCGTCTGCCGCAGCGTATTATGGCGCGGTCGGAACGCGCCTAAATACCCGCATGATTTTGCCGAAACATGCGGGCGTGGCCAATGCGATTGGCGCGGTTGTTGGGCAGGTTGCGATGCACGCGAGCGGCACGGTGACCAGTCCAGGCGCAGGATCGTTTGCGGTTCATTTGTCCGAAGGTATCCGTCAGTTTTTGACTGCTGATGATGCGATGACTGCCCTAGAGGATGCTTTACGCACCGAGGCGGGGAAAAGCGCACATGCCGCAGGTGTTGAAGAAATCCGGTACACCATCATCCGTGACGTCAAACAGGTCGATATCGAAGGCCAGTCGATGTTCATGGAAGCCGCGGTAAAGGTCACTGCGCACGGTCGTCCGCGTATTGCAAGCGGCTAGGGTTTTCTCACGTTTGTGTCATGCCGATTGCGAAGTGCGGTTTGCTGGGCCACAAGGTGCCTGATTTGAAAGGACACTTATGCTTGACCGTTACGCCCGCCGTTTGATTGATCCGCCGCTGAATTCAGCTGGCCGGATGATTGCGGCGCGTGGTGTCAGTGCAGATGATGTGACGCTGATTGGCCTTTGTTTGGGTTTAATTTCAGCACTTTGTATTGCGCTGGGCGCGCCGTTCTTGGCGCTGTTTCCGCTGCTGGCAGGCCGGATTGCTGATGGGTTGGACGGTGCAGTTGCGCGGGCAACGCGTAAGACTGACTTTGGTGGTTACCTCGATATTACTGCAGATTTTCTGTTTTATGGTTCTGTTCCTGCGGCGTTTGTCTTTGCTGATCCAACAATGAATGGTGCCGCTGGGGCGTTTCTGCTGACCGCGTTCTATTTCAATGGCACTAGCTTTTTAGGCTTCGCCATTCTGGCTGAAAAGCACGGGCACAAGACCGATGCGCAGGGCCAAAAGTCGCTGTATTATTCCAACGGCATTCTGGAAGGAACCGAGACCATCGTGTTCTTCGTCCTGCTTTGTCTGTTCCCCACTTATTTCGCGCTGATGTCCTATGTTTTTGGCGCGCTTTGCTTTGCAACTGCGATCTTGCGCATTTACGGCGCTAAACAGACTTATACTGACTAAAGGACCACCTTGATGAAACATCTCGCTATTCTTGCTGCTTTGATCGCCCCAATGGCGGCGTTTGCAGACCCTAATCCTGCGGATTGGGATGCTGTTGTAGCAGAGGCCAAAGGCCAAACCGTATATTGGAACGCATGGGGAGGGTCGACCACGACCAATGATTTCTTGGCATGGGTTGGGTCCCGCGTGTCCGAGGATTATGGAGTCACGCTTGAGCACGTAAAGCTGACCGATACCGCCGATGCTGTCACCCGCGTTTTGGCGGAAAAGCAGGCTGGCGAAGATGACGACGGTGCTATTGATATGATTTGGATCAACGGCGCAAACTTTGCGACCATGAAAGAGGCCGATCTTTTGTTCGGTCCTTACGCAGAGCAATTGCCAAACTGGTCCGTTGTGGATTCTGCGGGCAAAGCGGTGCAGTCCGATTTCACAGTCCCGACCGATGGGTTTGAAAGCCCGTGGGCCATGGCGCAGGTCGTGTTTGTGCATGACACCGCTGACATGCCTGACCGCGTAGGGTCAATGCAGGCGTTGTTGGAATGGGCGCAGGCCAACCCCGGTCGCTTTAGCTATCCGCAGCCGCCTGATTTCTTGGGCACAACTTTCCTAAAGCAGGTTTTGGTTGATATCTTGCCCGATGCGAGCGTTCTGTCCGCACCAGCGACGGATGAGAACTATGCTGACGTTTCTGCTCCGCTTTGGGCATACCTCGACGCACTGACCCCAAACCTGTGGCGTGAAGGCAAGGCATATCCTGCGACGGGCACGGCCATGTTCCCGTTAATTGCTGATGACGAGTTGGACTTGTCGATTTCGTTTAGCCCCGGTGCTGCGTCGACCGCGATTGCCAACTTTGAATTGCCAGAAACTGTCCGCACGTTTGTGCTGGACAAAGGTACAATCGGGAATGCGTCGTTTGTGACTATTCCTTACAATTCAGGGTCTAAGGCTGGTGCGATGATCGTCGCCAACTTCTTGATGTCCCCAGAGGCGCAGGCCCGCGCGCAGGATCCCGCGATCTTGGGGTATGGCACTGTGTTGGATATGGCCGCGATTACGGCTGATGAACGCGCTGTGTTTGATGGTCTTGATCTTGGCATTGCGACCTTGTCACCAGCCGATCTGGGCATTGTTCAAGCAGAGCCGCACCCAAGCTGGGCCACGCGTTTGGCTGACGATTGGGCGGACCGTTACGGTGTTTCGCAGTAAACGATTAACCGATGTTGAAAGGCGCTGCGCGTGAAATCGCGGCGTCTTTTACCTGTGTTGCCAGCAATAACTTTGTTGGCGATGCTTGGTCCTGTGATTGCGGGACTTTACGGAACCGTGTTGCCTGCATTTGGACATTTGCCTGCAGCAGGGCTGACCGGTCCGACGTTATCCCCATTTTATGATCTGTTTGACTGGGCCGGATTGCCGCGTGCGGTGATGTTGTCTGTCGGTGTGGGCGTTGGTGCGACGGCATTGTCGTTGGCCATCGTCGCGCTGTTGACGGCTGGCTGGTCTGGAACACTTGCGTTCCGGTTTTTAGAACGGTTGCTGTCACCATTGCTGTCAGTCCCCCATGCCGCCGCTGCATTTGGCTTGGCGTTCTTGATCACGCCGTCGGGGTGGCTGTCGCGTGCGTTGTCGCCTGCTGTCACTGGCTGGGAACGTCCGCCTGATTTGCTGATCGTCCAAGATGCATGGGGCTTGACTATGATGGTTGGTCTGATCGTCAAAGAAGTGCCATTTTTGCTGCTGATTACGCTCGCAGCCCTTGGTCAATCAGATACAAAGCGTAGCGCTGCGGTGGCTCAGGCGTTGGGCTATGGCCGTTTGACGGGGTGGCTAAAAACCGTATTTCCACGTGTCTATGCGCAGATCAGATTGCCAGTTTACGTCGTGCTGGCCTATTCGATGTCGGTTGTGGATGTCGCTGTTATTTTGGGGCCAAACACGCCGCCTAGCCTGTCTGTTTATATTGTTCGCCTGATGTCTGATCCAGATCTTGCGATGCGTTTGCAAGGGGCAGCTGCTGCGTTGCTGCAGTTGGCATTGGTTATTGGGGCACTCATCGCGTGGCGCATTGGCGAAGCCGTTATGGCGGCCTTTGGTCGTCGTTGGATCATTTCGGGTAAGCGCGGTAAATTCGACCCTATCGTGGGGGGATTGGCCCTAACCGCGGGGGGTATTTGTGCATTCTTAGTGTTGGCTGGCATTGTTGTCTTAGGTGTCTGGTCATTTGCGGGTTACTGGAGTTTTCCCAATTTTCTGCCTGATCAGCTTATCTTGCGGAATTGGATGCGGTTCGGGCCCGGGACGTTGGAGGCGCTGGGTGAAACTGCGTTGATAGCGTCCGTCGTAACGCTTGCTGCTTTGGTTCTGACCATTGGCTGTTTGGAAGCTGAGTATCGTTATGGCCTAAGCCTGTCTTCGCGCGGCATGTGGTTGCTGTATCTTCCGTTGTTGGTTCCTCAGACTGCGTTTCTGCCGGGTTTGCAAACGTTGATGTTGAACATCGGGGCAGACGTTGGGCGGTTGCCCGTCATGTTCGCACATCTCGTGTTCGTACTGCCGTATGTGTTCCTGTCATTGGCCGATCCGTTCCGTGCTTGGGACGTGCGGATGGGGACAATTGCAAACGCTTTGGGTGCACATCCTGATCGGGTGCTTTGGGGGGTGCGGTTGCCGATGTTGTTGCGCCCGATTTTGACGGCGGCTGCAGTCGGATTATCCGTGTCTGTCGGTCAGTATCTGGCGACGCTGCTGATCGGTGGTGGGCGCGTGGCCACCCTTACGACAGAGGCCGTCGCACTGTCGTCGGGTGGTGATCGTCGTGCCATAGGTGTGTATGGATTAATGCAAACGGGGGCCGCGTTGATTCCGTTCACGCTGGCCTTGATTGTGCCGGCGATTGTGTGGCGCAACAGAAAAGGACTGCGGCATGGATAAGGGTCTAACATTGGCCGATGTGACCATTTCGAAAGGCGGTGCGCCGCTTTTGTCATTGTCTCGCCATATCGCACCCGGTGAAGTTTTGTCGATCATGGGGCCGTCTGGGGTTGGTAAATCCACACTATTGGCATTCATCACTGGCACGCTTGCCCCAGACTTTACCGCGACAGGAACGGTGATGTTGGACGGTATGGATATTACACATGCGCCCGCGCACCAGCGCCGTGTTGGCATTCTTTTTCAAGACGATCTGCTGTTCCCGCATTTGTCGGTTGGTGCTAATCTGGCCTTCGGGTTGACCGAAGGTGGGTCCAAAGTGGATCGACAGAACCGCATCAAAGAAGCCCTGGAAGAAGTTGGGCTGGACGGGTTTGCGGACCGTGATCCCGCGACGTTGTCGGGTGGTCAAAAGGCGCGTGTCGCCTTGATGCGGATGCTGTTGTCAGACCCTTGTGGGTTGTTGTTGGACGAGCCGTTTTCAAGGCTTGATTCCGCGTTGCGTGCGCAGGTCCGAGAGTTGGTTTTTGCCCGAGCAAAGGCCCGCGCATTACCGGTTCTGATGGTCACCCATGATGCCGAAGATGCCGCTGCTGCAGGCGGAGATATTGTTACCCTTTCGCCGCTTCATTAGCGCTTGCGCATTTTCTGAAAACCGCGCAATCATCAATCCAAAGCGATTTGGAGAGCGTGAGATGACTATTAAGGCCATAGTTTGGGGCGAAAATGTCCATGAGCAAACAAATAAAGTTGTAGCTGATCTTTACCCGAACGGAATGCATGGTGCGATTGCCGCGTCGTTGAATGCGGCAGGTGGAATTTCGGCCACGACTGCGACATTGCAAGAACCAGAACATGGCCTGACTGTCGACCGCTTGGCTGATGCAGATGTGCTGTTGTGGTGGGGCCATGCGGCTCATGGTGATGTGTCAGATGAGGTGGTCGAACGTGTCGCAGACCACGTGAATGCTGGGATGGGCTTAATCCTTCTGCATTCCGCCCATTTCGCCAAGATTTTCAAACGCCTGATGGGGACGCCATGCAATTTGACATGGCGAGAAGCAGGCGAACGAGAGCGCCTTTGGGTTACATCCCGTAATCATCCGATTGCCGCCGGTTTGCCTGACCATTTCGAATTGGAAAACGAGGAGATGTACGGCGAGCCGTTTGGTGTGCCAGAACCATTAGAAACAGTTTTCATCAGCTGGTTTCAGGGTGGTGAAGTTTTCCGGTCTGGCCTGACGTATAAACGCGGCGCAGGGAACGTGTTTTACTTTCGCCCCGGTCATGAGACTTATCCAACGTATCACGACGCAAATGTGCAGCGCGTTTTGTCCAATGCCGTCCGGTGGGCACATAACCCTGCGCCCCGTATTCAAGGGGTGAATGATGCGCCGAATGTGCCGGTTGAGGCAGCGTTAGAGCCTATTATCCAACGGGGACCCCGTTTGCATGATGATGGTGAGGATGGCTTCAAGTGACTGATATTCGCGTTCTGATTGTTGGCACGGGTGGCATGGCGAACGATCATGCCGAAGCCTATGCAAAGATGGCTGGCGTGCAGGTTGTTTGTGGCGTTGACACTGATCCAGACCGCCTTGCTGCGTTTCGCAAAAAACACGGTATACCGCATGGGTTTGGGTCGGTTGCCAAGGCCATCGCATGGGGTGGGTTTGATGCAGTGTCTAACGTCACGCCTGATGCCGTGCATTATGCCACGACCATGCCGTTACTGGCCGCTGGCAAGCATGTGTTGTGTGAAAAACCACTTGCTGCAAATGCGACGGATGCTTCCCGGATGACACAAGCTGCAGCAGATGCTGGTGTTGTGAATATGGTTAACCTGACTTACCGAAATGTTCCTGCTTTGGTTGCGGCCGCGCAGATGGTTGCAGATGGTCAAATCGGAGAGGTCCGTCATTTTGAGGCGGCGTATTTGCAAAGCTGGCTGACCCAGCCTGGGTGGGGTGATTGGTCGACTGAAGGCCAGTGGCTTTGGCGCTTGTCCACGCAGCACGGGTCGATGGGTGTTTTGGGCGATGTCGGCGTGCATATTCTGGACTATGCCAGTTTTGTCGCAGGTGCGGATGCCGCGTCTGTATCATGCCGCTTGACCACGTTCGATAAGGCCGAGGGCAATCAAATTGGCGAATATCCACTGGATGCCAATGACAGCATGAACATGCATTTGCGTCTGTCGAATGGCGCTGTCGGTGTTATTCATGCAAGTCGTTTCGCGAGCGGGCACTTGAATGATTTGTCCCTGCGCATTTTTGGCACCAAGGGTGGCCTGAACGTGCGGTTTGAGAATAGCAAAAGTAGCTTGCACGCTTGTTTAGGTACTAACTTGGAGGCTGCAAAGTGGGTAGACGTGCAGACGCCAGATGTACCTACAAACTATGTCCGATTTATCGAGGCTGTCCGCGCGGGTGCACGGGTCTTGCCCGATTTTGCCCGTGGTGCTGCATTGCAAGCGGTGCTTGATCTTGCTGTTCAGTCTGATGCCGACGGATCGCGCGACCGTCCTGTCTGAGGCTTGCGCAGCGGTCAAAAGCGGGTCAATCTGGCTGTTGTTATAACGAGGGCCTTTTTTCATGTCGCAACTAACCCCGCCGGCGATCTTTTTCCATGCGGACGCGGTGGAAAGTAAAGGCAAAGACATTGTCGGTCGTCGTTCTGCGGGTCAGTCGTTCTTAAAGGGTTTCTTGAAACATGCTGGTGGCGATCATGTCGCCGCCGTGACCCAAACCAAAACTGCAGCGAAGATGTTTGAAGACACCGTTCGCGGAATGGGCGAAACCCGCCCTGTGAAAGTACAGACATTGCGTGGCCAAAACGGGTTTTCGGATGCTGGTGCGGTGTTCTTTCCTGGCCCTGGTTATTTAGATGCAGCGTGGCGCAGGCAGCGGTTTGATCCGACGACAGTGTCGTTGATTGGGATCACACATACGGTATCTACACGGCGTGTAATAGAGTCTATGCATACGCTTTTGGCCGAACCGGTGGAGCCTTGGGACGCAATTATATGTACGTCGCGTGCCGTTCAATCTGTTGTGCAACAGCAGATGGATTTTGAGGCGGAGTATTACCGCGCCCGATTTGGTGCGACCCGTGTACCGATGCCGCAACTGCCATTAATACCGTTGGGTATCCACGCGCATGATTTTGCCCGCACAGATATCGGTCGCGCGGCGATGCGCACCCGTTTCAACGCCCCTGACGATGCGATTGTCATTATGACGATGGGCCGTTTTACGTCTGTTGAAAAAGCCAATCCTGCCCCGATGTTTATCGCACTTGAACAGGTCGCACAGGCCACGGGAAAGCCCGTGCATTTGTGGATGGTCGGTTGGGCCAGCAGGCCCGAGGAAGAAGAGATGCACCGCAAGGGGGCTGCCGCTTTGTGTCCATCAGTGACCGCCCAGATGATTGATGGTCGCGACGTAGATGTCCGCCGTGATATCTGGTCAGGCGCTGATATTTTCACGCTGCCAGTTGATAATATCCAAGAAACGTTCGGACTGGTGCCAATTGAGGCAATGGCCGCTGGCTTGCCTGTCGTGATGCCGGATTGGAATGGGTTTCGTGATACGGTTGTGCACGGTGAAACGGGATACCTCATCCCGACCGTTATGTCGGGGGCTGGTGCTGGCCCGATTATAGCTCAGCGGTTTGCGGATGGGACTGATGACTACCTGCGTTATCTGTCGATTGTGCAGCAGCAAACGATGATTGATTTGCCTGCATACCGTGATGCGTTTTTGGCGTTGATTGAAAATCCAGAGAAACGCCGCGTTATGGGCAACGCAGGTCGCCGTCATGTGCAAGCCACGTTCGATTGGAAGGCCGTGATGCCGCAGTATCTGGCGTTGGCAGATGAGTTGGCAAACATCCGCAAAGGGGCTGTGCCCAGCACGACGCGTCTGTCGTCTGTTGCGATCAGTCCGGTTGAGGTTGATCCGTTCACGCTTTATCAAAAATACCCGACGGCCCATCCGACGGGGATGTCTGTCGCGACCCATAAACGTGTCTTGGACGCGGAAGGTCTGACCGCTTTGGATGCCGTAAACGGCCGCGCGATGTATGGTCGCAAGATCGTGCCTGATGCCACTTTGCTAATAATTGGGGACGCCGTGGCTGCTGCCAGCGTCGCCCCTGTGTCACAGATCGTAAAAGATGTGGGCCAAAGTATCGATATTGTGCTGGCCGCGCTGCTGTTTCTTGCGAAATTCGATTATGTAGAATTGTCGGGGTTAGAGCCAAATTAGCGCCGTATTTGTGAATTATGTGGCAGTTGAGGCGCAGGCTGCCCCAAAGACCCCGATTACGGGGCAGGGTTGAAAAGGATCACCGATGCAACTTTCAGTGCATTTTGAAAATACTGACGACACAATGAAGAAAAATGGCCCCGTTACGGTTGGCTGGTTTTTGAACCAAAAGAAGGCAGGCATTGTCTATTATCCGCCAGAGCGCGTTCGCTCGGCTGAGATGAATAAAAACCATGCCAAGTCCGCGTCGCGCTGTCCTGCTATCATCAATATGGAAAGCCGTTACTTTGTCGTGCGCTGCCCATTTGACTTGAACCTTGAGTTCATCCGCGACGCCGAAGGCCGCCCCGCGATGCGTAACCTTAACGGTGATAAATCCGGTATTCGTGGCAATAAGCTGCGCGAGAAGCTCCACATCGCGGCAGAACATGAATGGCGCTACCCTGATGTGCCGACGCTGCAGTTACAGTTGCCTTATGTGTTCATCGCAGACGAGCCGGTTTACATGTCTCAGGTTGCCCCCTTTATGCATCATGCCAAAACACCGCTACCTGGCACGATCTTTGGCGGTCGGTTTCCGATCAATGTGTGGCCGCGCCCGTTGATGTGGGCATTTGAATGGCATGACACGAAGAAGCCGCTGAAAATCAACCGTGGTGATCCGCTGTTTTATGTCACGTTCGAGACGACCCCGCAGGACCGGAGCGTTGTGTGCACTGAAGTTGAATTGACCAAAGAGCTTGATGATTACATGGAGCTGATTTCAGGCGCTGTGAATTACGTCAACCAGACGTTTTCGTTGTTTGAAGCGGCCGAGGCGCGTCGCCCTGCGACCCTGCTGACGCCCGTTAAGCGGCGCAGCGCGGACTAGGCGCGGGACCATGGCTGAGACGATTAAAGACCTGCGTGCCCGTGCCACAAAATTGCATCAGGACGGCAAACTATCAGAGGCGGTGGAGCTTTATGCAGCCTATCTAAAACACGTACCAAATGACGCTGGCATTTGGTCGAACCTTGGTGTGCTGCACCGTGTGGCAGGTCGTCATGAACAGTCGATGCGCGCCCAAAAACGTGCTTTGGCAATTGCACCTGACGAGGTTGGGTTTCGCAACAACTTGGCGAATATCTTGTCGGATACTGGGCAATACGAGGCGTCGATTGTTCACCGGAAATGGGTGTTGACGCGTGAACCGGAAAATCTGAACCACATCGCAATGATTGCGCGCTGTCTGCGCGGCATGGGTGACTATCGCGGTGCGATTGCATACCTGATGCCGCAAATTGCACTCTATCCTGATGACACTGAATTGCAGATGCAATTGGCGTTTGCACAGTTGGGTGCAGGTGACTACGCGCAAGCGTTCGTGACATACAAAGCCCGTTGGCAAGCCGGCGAACTGAAGGCCCGCGATCTTCCGTTTCCAGAGTGGAAAGGCGAGCCTTTGGCTGGCAAAACTGTGCTGGTGATGCCTGAACAAGGTTTCGGAGACGCGGTTCTGTTCGCGCGGTTCTTGCCAGTCTTGAAAGATATGGGTGCGACTGTACATTGTCTGGTCGAGCGACCTTTGGCCGTGGTTTTCGACGGTTTGGATGGCGCGGATTGGACTGGCCAAGGTGTGCCCAAAGATGCAGAGATCGCATATTATATCAACATGATGGATTTGGCGGGATTGCACTTTGCCAAAGATGCGACTGTTCCTGCGCCGACCCGCCTGAATGTTCCTGCGGATAGCGCCGATCGTGCCGCTCGTATCATCGCCCCATATAAAGGGGTCTTAAAGGTCGGCGTCGTTTGGACGGGATCAGTGACTTATAAGGGTAACGCGTTCCGGTCGTTTAGCCATACAGATTTCTTGCCGCTGGCAGACATTGACGGCGTCCAGCTGTTTTCATTGTACAAAGGTCCAATGTTAGACCCGTATTTTGCCGATGGTACATCAGCGTTTATCGTGGATGCCGGGTCTGACGAACGTGGCTTTGCCGATACGGCTGCATCAATGCAGGCCATGGATTTGATCATCACGTCTGACACTGCCACGGCGCATATTGCGGGATCACTCGGAGTACCTACATGGACAATTTTACACTGGGACCCATTTTGGGTTTGGAGACATGCCGGTCGCACGACACCGTGGTATCCCAATATGACGCTGTTTCGCCAAAATACCCCGTTGCGGTGGTCGGACGTAATGACAGAGGTGCGGGACGCGCTTGGCCAGTATTTGGAAGATCACAGATGACAGAAATTCTTGTCCCAACCGCACCCGGCGAGTTGATTGATAAACTCACGATTTTGCGTCTTAAATCCGAAAAGATCACAGATGCAGCTAAGTTGGTAAATGTCCGTCACGAGATGGATGTCTTGACGCAGACCGCAACTGCCACGATTCCAAAGTCAGCCGCTTTGCTGGCCCTATGGGACGAACTGTATGCCATAAATGCGGACCTTTGGGTCATAGAGGACGACATTCGTGCGTTTGAAGCCAAGGCGGACTTTGGTCCCGGGTTCATCGCTCTTGCGCGTGCCGTTTATGTTACCAACGATGATCGGGCCCGTGTTAAGAAGGACATCAATCTGCTTCTGGGGTCCCAGATTGTGGAAGAGAAATCATATACTGAATTTGGGACACCATCATGACCGTCGACGCCCGTATCCAAGCCGCCCGTGACTCATTGGTTGAACTTCAAAATGAACTTGTGGCAAAGCTTGCCAATGAAAAAACGCGGGCCCGTGCACCACTGACCCGCCAGCTGCATACCATTCGCGGCATGTTGAGTCCGACATTTCCATATGCGTCGCAAGCTGGTCAGGATTTGGTTGTTGATCGTATTATGAATCAAAAACAAGGTGGCACATTTGTTGACGTTGGGGCCTATGATGGTGTCACCGGTTCCAACTCGATGTTTTTTGAGCGCTGGCGCAATTGGACGGGGGTTATGGTTGAACCTGTCGCCGCCCAGCGCGCCAAGGCCGAAAAAATGCGGTCGTCTCCGTGCATGGAATATGCGGTGTCCGATAAGAAAGGCACCGCTGACTTTATTACCGTGACCGAAGGTTTCACGCAGATGAGTGGTTTGTCGAAAACCTATGACGATCAACTGTTAAAACGTATCCGGTCCGACCCCCGCCATGTCGAAAATGTTGTTAAGGTTCCTACGCGGTCCTTATCTGCCATCTTGGTTGAAGCTGACATTTTGCACCCTGATTTTGTATCACTGGATATTGAGGGTGGTGAATTGGCGGCCTTGCAGAGCTTCCCGTTTGATAAGCATGACGTTACCGTTTGGTCGATTGAGAACAACAATGCAGATCCGGCCTTGCCAACGCTGATGCGTGAAAAAGGGTATAATCTGGCTGAGTTCTGCGGGCCCGACGAAATTTACGTTAAAATGCAAAAATAACGCATTCGTCGACAATTCAATCTTTAAGCCCCCTTTTACGTCCTCGCCCTTAAATTGGTCTTGGGTGGCGAAACAAGGTGGTGAAAGATGACGACAGTAAATGCGCCGATTATAATCAAACGTAAGAAGGTCATCCAAGGGGGTGGCCACCATGGTGGTGCGTGGAAAGTGGCGTATGCCGATTTTGTTACTGCGATGATGGCATTCTTTATGTTGATGTGGCTGCTGAATGCCACCACCGAACAGCAGCGTAAGGGGCTTGCTGATTACTTCACGCCGACAATCGCTGTTAACCGCATTTCTGGCGGTGGTGATGGCATGTTTGGCGGCGAAGATATTTTCGCAGAGGCGATGTTGATCCGCACCAGCATGGGCGGCCTTCCAGAATCAACCGAAACGGGTTCCGCCCTTGGTGGTGAAGATGCCGAACAAGCCGATGGTGTCGCGGCTCAAATTGCTGCCTTGCGCGATGTTGAAGAGGCCTTGTTAGGGATCGGTGGCGAAAGCATGCTGGCCCAAGAAACGCTGCGCCATATCGTGACACGCTTAACGGACGAGGGTTTAATCATCGAGCTGTTTGACCTTCCTGGCGCGCCATTGTTTGAGCCAGGCACGGACACCCCAACCGCGGTAACCCAAGAAATTGCTGCTTTGTTTGCTCGACTATTTGTCGCTGTCGAAAATGAAGTTGCTGTGACAGCTCACCTAAAATCCCGATCCGTTCTACGCCTGCACAATCCTATCTGGGCGGTGTCGACAGGGCGGGCAGGGTCAATGCGGTTGATGTTAGAAGACGGTGGGCTGGACCCTGCACGGATTGCCCGCATCACAGGCGCAGGGGACCGCAACCCAGCCATCGCTGACCATACTGCGGTGCGCAACAACCGGATCGAGGTGGTGCTGCTAAGGTCTGATATCTGATTGGGTCGCGTTAGGGGGGCGTTAAGGCTGTGGCTTTAGGGATGTGGGCAACGACACCGTCATTTTCCGATCCAGAAAGGCCATGCCATGACGATTTCCTCTTCTCTTAATGCTTCAGTTGCGGGGCTCGCGTCGAATGCGACGCGGCTCGCGACAATCTCAGATAATATCGCGAACGCATCGACATATGGGTATAAACGCGCGGTCACAGACTTTCATTCGATGGTCATCGAAAATAGTCGCGGTGGATATTCTGCTGGTGGTGTGCGCACCACTTCGACGCGCCTCATTGACCAACGAGGTTCGCTTGTGTCCACATCGAATCCAACTGATTTAGCAGTCCGTGGCCGTGGGATGTTGCCTGTCACGACTGAAGCATCCGTTGCGGTGGGCAATGGGGAAAACCCATTGCTGTTGAGTACGACTGGATCGTTCCGTCCTGATGATCAGGGGTATCTGCGTAGCCCCGGCGGCTTGGTCTTGATGGGCTGGCCCGCCAATGCAGATGGTACAATTCCGACGTTCCCGCGCGATTCTGTTGAAGGATTGGAGCCAATCCAGATCAATTCTAACCAGTTTACGGGTGAGGCGACGACCCGGATGGATTTGGCGGTGAACCTGCCTGCGACGGCCACAGAAAATGGATCAACAGGCGATCAAGAGGTTTTGTCTTTAGAATACTATGACAACCTTGGAAAATCAGCGACGTTAAACGTGACGTTCACGCCGACGGTTCCGGCTACTGGGTCATCCAACGAATGGACAATGACGGTCAGTGATAGTGCATCTGGCGGGGCCATTGTGGGCGAGTATACCTTGCAGTTTGATGATACACGCGGTGCCGGCGGTACATTGCAAGCTGTCACCGCTGTGTCTGGAGGGGCCTATGATCCGGCCACCGGGGCTATCGCGATTAACGTGGATGGCGGACCGCTTGAAATTGGCATTGGGGAGTTGGGTCAAGCATCTGGCCTGACACAATTGTCTGACGCGTTTGCACCGGTTTCAATTTCCAAAAATGGCACGCCAGTTGGCAGTTTGACGGGCATTGAAGTTGATCCAAACGGCTTTGTTAGGGCCTCTTTTGACACAGGGATCAACCGTGTTTTGTATCAGGTTCCACTAATTGATGTGTCGAATGTGAATGGTCTCGAATCGCTTGATCAACAATCATATCGGGTCACACCGGACAGTGGCGCCTTTTTCATGTGGGATGCAGGTGACGGCCCAACCGGTGACATCATCAGCTATGCACGAGAAGAATCCGCAACCGATGTCGCGGGTGAACTGACGCAGCTTATTCAGACCCAACGCGCATATTCATCAAACGCAAAAGTTATCCAGACCGTAGATGAAATGTTGCAAGAAACGACCAACATCAAACGCTAAATGGCTAAAAGGATTTTAGTATGAGCATCTCGAGTTCACTTGCAAATGCGATCAGTGGTTTGAATGTTGCGAGCCGCCGCGCAGAAGTTGTGTCCAATAACATATCGAACGCCCAAACCGAAGGGTATGGACGGCGAGAATTGATGACATCATCGAATTGGAGCGGTGTTCAATCACATGGAATCGTTCGTCATGTGGACCCGGGGTTGACTGCAGACCGGCGATCCGCCGAAAGCCAATTGGGTGGGGATCAACGGTCGGCCGTCATGCTGGGTAAACTTGAAGCAGTGATTGGCGTCCCCGGCGGGGAAGGTACAATCGCGGACCGCCTCGCTGCATTTGAAAACGCATTGGTGTCGGCGGCAACTGATCCGGCATCGGATCTGCGTCTTGGTGCGGTCAATGATGCCATGAAATCGGTCACTCAGGCGCTCCATACTGCCAGCGATGCCGTGCAAACCTTACGACAAGATGCGGATGCAACGATTGCGTTTGATATCGAAGCATTGAATACCAATTTGCTTCGGGTTGAGCAATTGAATGCGAACATCAGCCGAACGCGTGCAACAGGTGGTGACACGGCGAATCTGTTTGATGCGCGCCAACAGGTTGTAGATGATATCAACGCAATTGTGCCTATTCGCGAGCTCAATCGCGGAAACGATCAGCTTGGCCTGATGACAAGTTCTGGAATGATCCTAATTGATGGCAAAGCCAGTCAATTTGATTTCGGCAGAACACCCACGATCGAGGCAAATATGACGCTGGCATCTGGTGGTCTGACCGGGATAACGCGAAACGGGCAACCGCTTGACGCAGAAAATGGATTTGGTCGGCTGTCCGGGGGATCGCTCGCTGCTGCATTCGTGCAACGTGATAGTACGTTGGTCGCGGCTCAAAGTGGCCTTGACGATTTGGCATTTGATGTTGTTTCGCGTTTTGCAGACCTATCGGTAGACCCGACCATTGGCTTGATGGGCCTTTTGACAGATGCGGGATCAGCTGCGATTGTATCAAATATAACGGGCCTTTCAGCGCGACTTGAATTGAACGCGGCAGTCGATCCGGCCCAAGGCGGTCTTTTGTCGCGTTGGCGCGATGGGGTTGGGGCCGTGACGGTCGGGTCAATTGGGAATGCGACGCAGCTTGAAAGCTGGCGTGTGGCTTTAACAAGTTACGGAGGTCAAGCCGTATCGGATCGGGCTGCATCGCTTTCCGAGACAATCAGTCTTCAACGACTTACCGCCGAACAAGAGCTAAGTTTCACATCGGCGCGTTGGGATAGTTTGCACAATGCTGAATTGGCGACTGGTGTCGATACAGATGTCGAATTGCAAAATTTGTTGCTGGTCGAACAGGCCTATGCCGCGAACGCAAAAGTCATCCAAACAGTCAATGCAATGATCCAACAAATTATGGAGATATAAGTCATGCCGATAGTCTCAATAGGTGACATGTCCCAACATTTTATGTCGCTTCGAAATGGTGGCCAGATCAAATCAGATTTGGCAAGGCTCGGGCAAGAACTGTCGACAGGCAAATCTGCTGATGTCGTTGAAAAGCTAGGCGGTCAAACGCGCCAACTTTCGGCTATTACGCATACTCTTGATGTTTTGAGTGCTTATCGGCAATCGGCGGATGAAACAGCATTGACGCTGGATCACATGCAAATTGTATTGGAGCGTGTCGAGCAACAGCGGGGTACTGCCGCGGAGACACTGCTACTTATATCGCCTCAGAGTCAGGCGCACCAAATATCAACCGCAAGTGCTATAGCCGGTCAGGCGTTTGAAGGCATGGTGAGTGCGCTAAACGGTCGGTTAGCTGGCCGTTCGCTTTTTGCTGGTACAGCTGTTGATCGCGCACCTTTGGCCGATGCAAGGACGATGCTAGATGACTTGCGGGCTAATCTTGTTGCGGCAACAAGCCAAACCGACGTTGAGATAATTGTTCAACAGTGGTTCGACGATCCAGCGGGCGGCTTTGCAACGATTGGCTATCTTGGTGACTCTAATAACGATATCAGCCGCCAAATTGGACCCGACCAAACTATAGATTTGTCATTCCGCGCTGATAACGCTGACCTTAAGGATCTTTTGCGCGCTACCGCTTTGGGCGCGCTTGCTGGTGAGCTGACCGGGGTGTTGACGCAAGTCGAACAGGCAAATTTATTGCAAGACTCAGGACGATCATTGCTAAGTGCTTCAGCTGGTTTGACTACGACGCAAGCGGGTGTCGGGTCTTTGCAGGCGGCCGTCGATATAGGTCAGGCGCGAATTTCGTCTGAACAGACATCACTAAGTTTGGTTTATAACGAATTGACAGCATCGGACCCCTTTGAAACAGCGGTGCGTTTGCAGGCGGTTCAGACCCAACTGGAAACCCACTTTGCAGTTACAGCACGTCTTTCGCGACTGACGTTGGCGGAGTATATTTGATGATTTTTTTTCGTTTTTTAGTATCAACTATATTAATAAGCCTGCTTCCGGTGAACGCCTTTGCGTCGCCAATCCGACTCAAGGATCTTGTGGAATTTGACGGTGTTCGGTCAAATGACCTCGTCGGGTATGGATTGGTTGTTGGCCTGAACGGAACTGGTGATGGGTTGCGAAATTCGCCTTTTACCGAAGAAATTTTGACTAATATTTTAGAACGCCTGGGTGTGAATGTAACTGGTGAACAGTTTAGGCCGAAAAATGTTGCCGCTGTTCTTGTGACTGCTAGTTTACCGCCGTTCGCGCGTGCTGGCAGTCCGCTTGATGTTACAGTTTCAGCGATTGGCGACGCCAAAAGTCTGCTTGGCGGCACTTTGATTATGACGCCACTGAACGCGGCGGACGCCGAAATATATGCAGTCGCCCAAGGCACAATTATCGCTGGCGGTGTTGCTGCAACTGGACAAGGTGCATCGGTTGTCCAAGGCGTACCAACGTCAGGTACGATTCCGTCGGGGGCTACAATTGAGCGAGAAGTTGATTTTGATTTTGCGTCATTGACGACGCTTCGTTTGGCGTTGCGGACACCAGACTTTACGACGGCTGGTCGCATCGAGGCTGCTATCAATTATAGCTTTGGACGAAGCGTTGCGGTGATGCTCGATGCTGGCACCGTTCAGTTGGATATCGTAGCAACACAAATGCGATCGCCCGCTCACGCGCTTGGTCGTATTGAAAATATTCTGGTGGAACCGGAACGTCGCGCACGCGTCGTGGTTGATCAAAGTTCTGGCACAATTGTTATGGGTGAAGATGTGCGGATCAGCCGTGTTGCCGTGAGCCAGGGCAATTTAACCCTGCGGATTGAAGAGGCACCGCTGGTTGCTCAACCGAACCCTTTCTCGGAAGGCGAGACAGTTGTGGTGCCTCGCACCAATGCTGCCATCATTGATGAACCGGGAATTGGTTTGGCCGAAGTTCGCGAGGGCACCTCGTTATCCGAGGTAATAGCAGGTTTGAATGCTCTGGGGGTCTCGCCGCGCGACATGATCGATATCCTAAAAAGTATCAAAGCCAGCGGTGCATTGCACGCAGAGTTTGTTGTTCGCTAGTTGGTATAGCTTCTTACAAGACTGGCTGCGATCAAACTCCAACCGTCGGCAACAACAAAGAATGCCAGTTTGAATGGAAGCGAGACGATTGCCGGTGGGACCATCATCATGCCCATCGACATAAGGACGGCTGCAACAACTAGATCGATTATGAGGAACGGTAGGAAAATCAAAAAGCCAACCTGAAAGGCTCTTTCTAGTTCGCTGAGCATGAAAGAAGGTACCAAAACTGAAAGCGGTGCATCTGGAATCGCAACGTCGAATGGAACGTCTTTGCGAAGGGACGCAAGTTCTTCGAACGTTTGTGAATCAATGCGGTTGGACATGAACGCACGCAAAGGTTCCATTGTGCGCAAGAAAGCCTCTTCAATTTCAATTGTCCCGTCCAAAAGTGGGGCAACACCTTGGCCGTAGGCCGCAGTAAAGACAGGTTCCATGACAAAATAAGTTAAAAACAATGCCAGCGAAACCATAAGCATGTTGGGTGGCGATTGCTGAAGGCCGATCGCTTGTCTTAAAATTGCAAGAACCGTCACGATGAATGGAAAACATGTTACCATAATTGCGATACCGGGGACCAAGGACAGAACGGTAATCAGCACAAGCAGCTGCACTGAACGAGTCGTCAAAGATCCATCGCCGCCAAGCGATAAAGACAAGTCTTGCGCAAGCGCAGGCGACGCCCAAATTAACCCAACCGCAAAGGTGGC
This sequence comes from Yoonia sp., assembly GCA_047629435.1. Lineage (GTDB taxonomy): Bacteria > Pseudomonadota > Alphaproteobacteria > Rhodobacterales > Rhodobacteraceae > Yoonia. The sequence goes on from JBLHXF010000002.1 coordinate 49,585, forward strand.
GCCTATGATCCTGAGCGCTTTAATGAAGGTCACCCTTGTTTGAGGCAACTTCGGTCAACTTTATCGCAAGTTGCCCAGGCTCTCCGCCTTCAAGTTCCTGAAGTTCGCCGCGGGCTATAAGACGGTCACCGATAAAAAGCTCGACGGGGTCATCGATTTTGCGATCCAGAGGTAGCACAGCATTTTCGCTAAGCTGTAAAAGATCACGCACTAATGGTCGCGCTTTTCCAACGGACACTGTGATTTCGATTGGGATTCGGTGGAGAGGGTGATCATCGTTTCCTGAGGGTGTTGTATCATCCATTTTCAGAATTCCTTTTTGGTTGCGGTTGGAGGCATTGGAGTGCGGACCGGACAGCAGCAAGCGCTTGTTCAAAGTCGACGCAGTTTTCTTCTATATCGGATTTAAACCAAATTGCGTGTTCACCTATCAATGGGTCAGGCTGAACGGATACGTGTCCTGCCCCGCTGTCTGCAACGATCTGCTCGCACAATTGAGCGAGAGCGGGAGGCACGGATAGGGAGATCATCACAGGTGACTTTTTCTCGAATGACTTTTTTAAATCTTCGCGCAGCGCATCCACTAAGCCTGCGGCTGAAAGTGTCGGCAGGAATTGTGAAATCGTCGCTTCAATCACTGCGTTAAGATCCGCCAAGACTGCTTGGCGTGCTTCGGCATAAGTAAATCGAGCATCTTCAAGCGTGCCTTGTAGCGCCCGCAATTGGTCCGTTTCATTGTCAGTGGCTTCGCCTAATCCTGCCGATTTCCCATCTGCAAAACCGCGCAGGAATTCGGGATGGTCTTCGGTTTTTTCGCTGAGCTTGTTGTCGAACGATTCAAGATGCAAAAGTTGTCCCATTTACACGTTTTCCGATTCTTCTGGTTGTTCCATCCAGTCCTGAAGGATCTGAATTGTTTCGCTTTCTCGGTTTGAGATCATCTGTCTTAATTTTGCGACAGGATCAGCGTCTTGTGACGTTGGAATTGTGCTACTTGGTAGGGCCGGTGCACCGCCGATGCGCGCCTCACTTATGGCGATTGGCAGCGCTGTTTGACTGATAAGCGTTGGCGTGATTGCTTGGCTGGCCAGTGCAGGTAATTGGGACGGCGCCAAGATTGGGCGGACGACAAAAAGGCCCAATATCAGAGCAACGACGGCCAAAACCCCGATCTGGATTAGCCGCATCATATTAAGCGGCGCACTTGTTGCTGCAATGGCTGTTGTGCCCAGTTGTGCGAGTGGTTCGAATCGCATGGATCGCAGCGTGATTTCGTCACCTCGATCTGCGTTATAGCCGACAGCGGACGCTACTAACGCCTGCAATGCATCCAATTCTTCTTGGGTTCGTGGTGTTGTTGTCTCTACGCCATCCGCATCGGTTGTCGTGACATCATTGATAAGAACGGCGACCGTTAACCGCCTTACGTCGCCTGGAATACGTGTCAATTGCCGCTGCGTTTCATTGACTTCGTAGTTTGTCAGCGATCTGCTTTCACTGTTTTCATTGTTCGATGACCCGTCCCCGCCTGCGGCGTCTCCGTCAGGTAGGTTTGAGGCAACTGTCACATCTCCGCCGCGGCTGTCTTGGGATTTTGTAGTGCTTTCGGTGACATCGGTGCTAATTGCCACGCGCGTATCTGGGTCGAACCGCCGCTCTGTGATCATTTCTGATTCGGTGACTGTTTCAACGGATACTTCGACAACAGCGTTGTCGGGGCCGACTCGCGCGGCCAAAAGTCGTTCTGCGCGAGTCCGCAGCTCGGCAGATTTTTCGTCCGCTGATGATGTGTTCGATTGCCCATCCGCATCGGATACGAGACCACCGTTCCCATCAATGATGGCGACTGCATCTGGGTTTAACCCCTGTACCGCAGCTGCGACGAGGTATTGAAACGCTTTGATATGGCGGGCTGATAAGGTGCTCCCGTTAGTTGTTATATTGACGGCTGCCGTTGGTGCCTGTTCGCGCTGGAAAGTTCGAGTATTGGGGGTCGAAATGTGAACGCGTGCTGCACGAACGTGAGGGCTTGCAAGGATTGTTCGGGCTAATTCGCCTTCTTTTGCACGCCAGTAAGCAGCATCAAACATTTGGGACGTCGTGCCAAATCCAGAAAGGGTATCAAGTAATTCGTAACCCTGTGCCCCACTCGTTGGCAGCCCTTCACCTGCAAGTGTCATACGTAAAGAATCACGCTGCATCGCATCTACATAGATCGCATTGCCGCGAATCTCGTAAGTCGCCCCTTGTGTATCAAGGGCGTTAATAATGTCGCCAGCTGCGGCCGATTCTAGCCCACCAAATAAGAGCGCCATGTCTCGTGATCCGCTACCACGTGCTAGCATAATAACGGCCCCAAATAGCAGTATAGCTGCAGCAACAACAAAGACTCGACGCTGCACATCGAGGGCAGTCCAGACTGACAAAAGGCTTTGCAAAGGATTCTCCAATTCTAGGGGCTTCTGCCCGTTCATATTTCTGTTTGGGCTAACAGCCTTAACAATCGGTTAGGGCTTATGCGGTTTAGTGGTCCTTAGTGAAATGAATGAGAGTGCCGCTATGACAGCCGTCGCCGACCCCGTTGAAACCGTACCACCCAAGGCGTCAAAAATGCCGTTGGTCATTGGCCTCGTGCTTGCAATTGCTGGTGGTGGTGGCGGATTTTTTGCCGTTCAAAAGGGGCTGCTAGGTGGATCTGATACCGCTGACGTGGTGCAGGACAACGGGCATAGTGATGGTCACGATTCCCCCAGCTCGCCGTCGCTTGATTTTGCATTTGTTGCGTTGGATCCATTGGTGATTTCGTTGCCACGCTCTGGCAGCCGTACTCACTTGCGATTCGCAGCTCAGCTTGAAGTTGATCCGGCCTATGTCGCGGAGATTGAGGCCGTGAAACCCCGAATTATTGATGTTTTGAACGGGTATTTGCGTGCTGTTGATTTGACCGAACTTGAAGATCCGGCTGCATTGGTGCGTTTGCGCGGTCAAATGCTGCGGCGCGTTCAAATCGTTACCGGCGAGGGTCGCGTTCGCGACTTTTTGATTATGGAATTTGTTTTAAACTAAAGGGGGCCAGAATGGCGTTCATTGCTGATATTCTACTTATTGCAGGCGCATTAGGTGCTGGACTTTATTGTCAGGTGCTTTCGCGAAGATTGCGACGGTTCACCGATCTTGAGAAGGGGGTTGGTGGGGCCGTTGCCGTGTTATCTGTTCAGGCGAATGACCTGACCAAAGCCTTGGCTGATGCGCAATCGACTGCAGCGCGATCGGTCGCTAACCTTGACGATGTAAATACACGCGCAGAAGCGTCGGCACGTCGTTTGGAATTGCTAATGGCATCGATGCACGACCTGCCCGAGGAGCCAAAGCTAGTGACGAATCCATTTTTTGTTCGTTCGCCAAAGCAAATGGAAACAGCACAATGACAAAAGCGACCTCGGGCCGTCGTGGGACGTTACATGTCATCGCGGGATTGTTGATTTTTTCGGCAGTTATTCGCGTTGCAGTTGGTGCGACAGATGCAATGGCCAATAGCCCGGCAGTGATCGAGAAAGCCAAGGAAATAACACCCAGCGCACCGCAGTTAAGCCCGACAAAGGATATTCTTACTGCTCTTCAGGCGCGCGATGACAGGTTGACCGAACGCGAGGCCCGAATGGCCGACCGGATGCAAGCTTTGCGGGTCGCCGAACAAGAAATGACGCAACAGCTAGCGGCCTTGCTTCAGGCTGAAGAAGCGCTGAGTGCAACAATTGCTTTGGCTGATAGTGCTTCAGAGTTGGACTTGGCCCGCCTTACAACCGTCTATGAAAACATGGCGCCAAAGGATGCTGCAGCTCTTTTTGAACAAATGCCACCACGATTCGCGGCAGGGTTTTTAGGTATGATGGATCCGACGGTTGCAGCCAAAGTGATGGCTGGGCTTGCCCCGGAAACGGCATATTCATTCAGCGTAGTACTTGCGGGCCGAAATGCGCAAGTCCCAACGCAGTAGAACAGAATTCCTTAACGCCTTTGCTGCATATCGAACAGGCCGGATCGTATCGGCGTCTGGGAAGGAACCCATTTTATGATTGGCCTTATTGGCATTGCGATTATTTTCATCATGGTTTTCGGCGGCTATTTGTTGGCCGGCGGCAAGATGGAGATCATTCTAAAAACGCTCCCGTTTGAGATGATTATGATTGGTGGGGCAGCGGCTGGTGCATTTGTGATCAGCAATGACATTGCTGGGATCAAGCACACCTTAAAAGACGTGGGCAAGGTATTTAAGGGCTCAAAATGGCGCCAGCAAGATTATAGTGATCTTTTATGTTTGCTGTTTGAGTTGATCCGCGTTGCCCGCTCGAATCCCGTTGTTCTTGAAGAACATATCGAAGGGCCAGATAGTTCTGCCATTTTTGGAAAATACCCTAGGATTTTGGAAGACCGCGAAGCTGTCGAACTGATTTGTGATACCCTACGATCTGCGACGATGAATTATGATGACCCCCATCAAGTAGAAGAAGTTTTGGAAAAACGAATCGAAGCAACGATGCACCATCGGATGCATTCGACACATGCCCTGCAGACCATTGCAGACGGCCTGCCAGCACTGGGAATCGTCGCGGCGGTTCTGGGGGTTATTAAAACGATGGGATCGATTGACCAACCTCCTGAAGTTCTTGGAAAATTGATTGGTGGTGCGCTTGTTGGGACATTCCTAGGTGTGTTCTTAGCTTACGGATTGGTTGGCCCGTTTTCGGTCAAGGTAAAGGCTGTGGTTGAAGAAGATGGGCAGCTCTATCAGTTGATTCGGGAAGTACTTGTTGCCAATCTACACCGGCATGCACCCAATATTTGCATTGAAGTGGGTCGCCAGAACACTCCAGGGCACCACCGGCCGACATTTTCGGAACTTGAAGAGGCTCTTAAATTGGTCAAGCAGGCTGCTGCATGAAGTGGTTCATTGGGTTTATTTTTATATCGCTGCTGACTTCGTCTGCGACAGCCCAAGCCGCGCCTATTCGCGCAGGAGAGCATGCTCGTTTTACCCGTCTCGTCATCACAATCCCTGAGGGGACTGAATGGGATGTCGGGAAAATGGAAGGAGGGTTTGGGCTGCAGGTTTCTGGTATTTCAGATTATGAAACTGAGGCTGCCTTTGAACGTATCCCCAAAGATCGAATATTGGATTTAATACAGACACAAGCAGGCGGCACCTTGTTTATTGCGTCGGAATGCGCTTGTTACGCTGACGCATTTTTATGGCAGCCCGACAAGCTTGTTGTCGACATCCGGGATGGCGCCGCGCCTGCAAATTCAACTTTCAACGACTTTCTGAGTACTCCAAGTCCCTCCATTGGCCTTCCAATCATAACGGCACAGCGCCCGATCGTCCGGTCTGTTCCAGCGATTGTGCCGAAAGAAAGATCTGATCTTGCAGTGCTTTCTGCCCTTGAACAAGTGGTGATTGAAGGTATCGCCCGAGGGGCAACTCAGGGTTTGTTAAAACCGTCTGAAAATATTTCAGCGAGTATCACGGATATAATTGATGGCCATATTTCGCAAAATCAGCCAGGATTGTACGCTCATACGAGCATTGACCGCCTAGCGACTTCCGTTGCTCTTCAAGCGGATCAAATCTGTCTTCCAAATTCTTATTTTGATTTACCAAGCTGGGGAGGAGAGGTTTCTTTTCATCACCATATTGCACAATTACGAGGTGCCGTAACAGGTGAGTTCGATCGTCCGGACGCCGTTGCAATTGAACGATTGGCTGAGGGTTTTTTATACTATGGATTCGGACGCGAGGCGCGGAACGTCTTAATGATAGATGCTGGAAAATCACTTAGGCGGACTATCCTAATTGAACTTGCAGCCATAATGGATGGAAACGAAACATCGGCCGTTTTGAAATTACAGGCCGATTGCGATAGTCCAGTTGCGCTTTGGGGGATGCTCGCGTCCCCAGATCACAAATTGGAATCTGTCAACCGGAGCGCGGTTCTTCGCGCATTTAAGGCATTGCCATTTCACCTGCAAACCCATCTTGGTCCGATGCTATCTGGGAAGTTCTTATTGCAAGATGATTTTGAGGCGGCAGAGATTGCGTTGGCTGTGAGCCTCAATGGCGTTGAGAAAACCATTGAGGCCGCTATCGCCAACACTGATTTACATTCAGCAATTGGTCAAACAGATCGTGCGGTAGAAGCATTGGAAATATTAGCATCCTCTGACAACAGAATGACACCCGATGCTTTGATCGATTACTTTAACCTCGCCATTGATACGGGATCTCTCATTGACCCAGAAGCCATTGCCCTTGCTGATATTGTTCGGTTTGAGCAGCGCGGAAACCGAATTGTTGGTGATTTGGCTGAGGCCCAGGTCGGTGTATTGATGGCGACCGAAAATGTGCAGGGTGCACTGGATCTTATTTCTGAAGAAAAAAATGCACTGGGTTTGGAGCGGTTTTCGACACTTCAAACAGAGGCTCTAAAGCTGGCGACCGCGCGCCTTACTGACATGACATTTGTCGAGATGGCGTTTGGCGAGACTATTATTGATGTCGATCCTTCTGCGCAAAATATTATTGCAAAACGCCTTCTGGACCTCGGATTTCCGGAGCGCGCCGGTATTTTGGTGGCTGGATCCAGCGTCGGAAACGCAATGATTAACCGGCGCTATTTGCGGGCTGAAGCAGCGCTTGCCCGTGCTGAGCCCGAAGCGGCTTTAGTGCATCTTATTGGTCTGGCGGACATCCGAGCAATGGCTTTACGACGTTCTGCTGAGTTAGTTCTGGGAGGCGAAGAGGACATTGCGCTGGACCAGGTGGCGAGCGATTGGCGTTTGGGTAATTGGGCGACGCTTTCTCAAGGAACGGATGGACTACTCCAAGAAATATCCGCTTCCATCCTTGATGAGGAAATACCAGCCCCTGATCGAACACAGCCGTTGGCGCAAGGTCGCGACCTGTTGTTGCAAAGCACTCGAACACGAGAGCTCCTTGACGGAGTGTTGGAACGGTTTGCACCTGTTCTCGATTAATCAAAGACGCTTACCTTTTGTCAACCTGTCTGCACTAACGTCGATTTTAGTATCTAAAAAGGTAATGAATCCAATGATAGGCAGAATGCCTTTAGATTTTTGTTCGCGGCGTAGCTATGTTGTTTTGAACCCGTCCATTATGTCAATGTTTGGCCGCTAACGATGGATCAATTTAGTCTTGGGCGAATTTTCCAACCTACAATATTGTTGGCTCTTGCTCTGATGGCGATCATCGTAATGATGATTTTACCCGTTCCGGCATGGGTGCTCGATATAGGTTTGGCTGCTTCCTTTGCGTTAGCGATCTTGATGTTCACCGTTACGCTGTTCATCGAAAGGCCACTGGATTTCTCTGCCTTCCCGACAGTTTTGCTTGCGTCATTGATGTTAAGATTATCGCTCAATGTGTCTTCAACGAAGTTGATTATTGGGCAGGGACATACGGGTACCGACGCTGCCGGTGACGTTATCGAAGGTTTCGCCATGTTTGTCATGGGGGGAAATGTTCTTTTAGGATTGGTGGTGTTTTGTGTCCTCTTGATCGTCAACTTTGTTGTCATCAATAAAGGTGCAACGCGGATGGCTGAGGTGGGCGCGCGCTTTGCCTTGGATGCGATGCCTGGCAAACAATTAGCAATTGATAGCGACATGTCTGCTGGTGCGATCGATCACGCGGAAGCAAAACTTCGCCGTGAAACAGAACAAGCGGAAACGACTTTTTTCGGATCTCTTGACGGTGCGTCAAAGTTTGTAAAAGGCGATGCCATTGCAGGCTTGCTAATAACTGCATTGAACCTGGTCATGGGTCTAATAATCGGTGTGAGCATGCAAGGCATGCCAATTGGGCAGGCCTTTGAAACCTACGCGATCCTAACAGTTGGTGACGGGCTCGTATCACAGATTCCAGCGGTCGTTATTTCTATTGCATCGGCGCTGTTGTTAGCGCGGGGAGGCGCGAAAGGTGCAACAGATTTGGCGTTGGCGACCCAGTTGGGTCGGCACCCAGCCGCGTTGGCCACAGTAGCAATTCTGATGGGGCTATTTGCTTTGGTTCCCGGACTCCCGTTTTTGCCATTTATGTTAGGGGCAGTCACGCTTGGTGGGTGTGCTTATGTGACAGGGAAAAAGGCTAAAAGAGAAGCTGAACAAGCAGCAGTCCAGGATGCACCTAAGTCTTTGGTTCCCGCTGAGGCATCAATCGGTGACTTGCTTGATTTGGACGATATCCATGTCGAATTCGCGCCTGATCTTGTGGATATGGTGTTGGATCCAGGTACTGGACTGGATGCGCGAATTGCAAACATGCGCAACCATGTTGCGACAACCTTTGGGGTATTATTGCCTGAGATTCGATTGACCGACAACGCAGCGCTGCAGACCGGAACATATGTCGTGCGGGTCCATGGGGTTGAGCAAGTGCGTGACAGATTAGAGCCCGGACGAATTCTTGCCTTGCTCGATGATGACAGCAATGCGGATTTTCCTGGCGACAATGTAAATGAGCCAGTTTACGGCGCTCCTGCTAGATGGATTGCACCTGATACTCAAGAAATAGCGGCCCTTTCAGGGCTAACGACGGTGCAGCCAGCCGAAGTACTCGCGACTCATTTACTTGAAATCGTTAAACGGAATTTTCCTCGATTGTTAACGCACAAAGCGCTTCGTCGTAGGTTGGACGAAATGGTCAATTTGTCTGATAGTAAGCGGGCAGATGCCAACAGAAAAATGCTAGATGAACTCGTGCCGGATAAAGTTCCCGTGGATGTGCTTTTGGCCGTCTTGCGGTTACTGCTTGAAGAACGGGTTTCTATTCGTAATTTGCCACTCATTCTCGAGGCAGTCGCCGAAGGGCGGCAACATCATCAGACTGTTGATGGGATCACTGAACATGTGCGGCAACGGCTTGGTTTCCAGTTGGTCGCAGATATGCGCAGGCCTGATGGAACCATTCCGTTGGTGCAGTTAGCGCCTGAATGGGAGGATACTTTTGCCACTTACGAAATTCGGTCTGAGCGTGGAAATGGTGACGTTGCTTTGCCACCAGATAGCTTCAATAACCTTGCGGATGGCATCGCAGAAAAGTTAGGTCAGGCTGCGGCTTCGGGCGCGTATGCTGCTGTCGTTACATCAATGCGCAGGCGCCGGTTTTTACGCACGGTGATGACTGCAAAAGGAATCATGAACCCAGTTCTTTCCTTCGAAGAAATTGGCATTGACGCACGTCCAGCTCTTGTCGGTTTGGTTCCCGTCACATGATTGAAGATCTCGCCGTTTTGCTTCCGCTTTCCCAAGATGTTTTGTGGTTAGGATTTGCGGTCTTTATTCGGACCGGCGCGATGATGGCGGTGTTACCTGCATTTGGCGAGCAATCAGTGCCAATGCGGCTGCGGCTTGGGCTGACTTTAGCATTCACGCTGATTGTTGCACCCGCTATTGCGAATGAAGTTGGACGTCCACCCGAACAGTTTTCTACATATTTAGGTTTGCTTGGGCCAGAAGTCATTGCAGGGCTATTTTTTGGTCTGGCTTTGCGATTTTTTGTTTTTGCGCTTCAAATTGCTGGGGCTATTGCTGCCCAATCCACGTCACTTTCACAAATCTTTGGTGGCAGCGCTGGTGTCGATGCGCAACCGGCGATCGGGCGAGTCCTGGTGGTGTCAGGAATTGCATTGGCTGCTCTTATGGGCCTGCATGTGCAAATTGTCGTATACATGCTGCATAGCTATGCAATGGTGCCATTTGGATCATTGATTGCGCCGGAAACAGTGATGGTCTTGGGTATAAACGAGGTGGCGAGGACCTTTGCGCTTGGCTTTACTCTTGCGGCACCATTCGTGGTGGCTTCGCTGATTTATAATGTGACATTAGGCGTTATCAATCGCGCGATGCCTCAGTTGATGGTGTCTTTCGTAGGTGCGCCGGCGATCACAGCCGGCGGCCTATTTTTGCTTTTGCTCGCGGCACCCGTAATGCTGGCCGTTTGGATGACAGCCTTTAGTGGCTTTATGGCGAACCCCTTTGGAGGTCCGTAATGAGTGACGAAGACGAAGGTGAAAAGCAGTTTGAGGCCAGTCAGAAAAAATTGGATGACGCACGGGTCAAGGGTGAAGTTGTAAAGTCCACGGATCTTATCACAGCTGCAAGTTACCTTGGCCTTGTCGTGGCGATGTATTCGATTGGCGCGGCGTCGCTAATTGGGCTGGGATCGTCTCTGATGACCCTGCTGGATCAAGCAGATAGCCTTTCTATGGTTTTGTTTACTGGTGCACCGAATCCTTTGATGGGTGGTGTGTTTTGGTCGGCTGGCATAGTCATGGCACCGTGGTTTGCCATCCCTGCTGCATTGGCTTTGCTTTGCTTGGTTGCCCAGCGTGCAATCGTTTTTGCCCCGACCAAACTTGTACCGAAGCTGTCACGAATATCACCAATTTCTGGAATAAAGAACAAATTTGGCCGCCAAGGCATGTTTGAGTTTTTTAAGAGCTTTACCAAACTGTTGATCTATTGCGCCGTCCTTGGGGTTTTTTTATCAGGCCAGATGGACCGTATTGTCGGGACTTTGCACATGTCACCGGGCATGGTTGTGGTCACGTTTGGACAGATGACGTTTATGTTAATGGTGATCGTTTTGGTGATTGCTGCAGTACTTGGGTTGATCGATTTTACATGGCAGTTCAATGAACACCACCGCAAGCATCGTATGACACGCAAGGAATTGATGGACGAAACGAAACAGTCTGACGGCGACCCGATGCTTAAACAGCAGCGGCGTCAAAAGGCTGTAGATATTGCGATGAACCAAATGCTGGCAGACGTGCCAACCGCTGATGTGGTGATTGTGAATCCAACGCATTACGCGGTGGCATTGAAGTGGGATCGTAACAGTATCGGCGCACCGGTTTGTGTGGCCAAAGGTGTCGACGAAATTGCCGCGCGTATCCGAGAGGCTGCGATGGAACACGCTGTTCCAATTCATGCGGATCCACCAACGGCCCGATCGCTGCATGCGACAGTGGATATTGGATCAGAAATTGCATTGGATGATTATGCTGCCGTCGCTGCGGCAATCAGATTTGCAGAGGCTATTCGGCAAAAAGCGGCAGTTAAATGGTAAAAGAACAATTAGCCCAGTTGGCTCAAATTACAGATGCCGCCTTTCAGGTGGTGCAGGCAGATTTATCTCGCGAGATTGCACGAGAGCGAGAGCTGCGCAAAACACTTGAAACTTTAGTTTTGGATCAACGGAATCGTGCGACCAATCTGATGGGAAAATCAGACGCCGCACTTATTGCGGGCGCTGATGTCCATTGGCGGGCTTGGGTGGAGCAGCGCCGTCGACTTATAAATGGCGAATTGGCACATTGCCTTGTGGCGCAGGCGCAATGCCGCGAGGCAGCGGCAAAGGCATTTGGTCGCTATCAGGCGGTTTTATCACTAGAGGAAAATCGATTAGCTGATGTTAAAAAGGCCGCAGGACGCCGCGAAAATTATACGTCCTGACGTACAATATCCATAATCAGCACATCCTTCGCAACGCCGGGCACAATTGATTTTGCTAGACGAGCTAGGTCCTCTCGAAGGGGACGTAGGTTTTGCGCACTTGTGAAGTTGCCGGAAAAACCACCGATGTTCGCGTGGTCAAACATAGCTTGCAGAAATGCGTCACGTAGTTTGGGTTCTGCGAGAAAGATGGGTTCTTTGTTACCTGCTGCAACTTCGATGTTAAGCGATATGACAACCAAAGCGCTTACTCTGCCTTCATCGACAATTGGAACGATGAATTGATTATTCAATTTTACATATTCGTTTGCGGTACTCTTAGTTTCACCATGGTCATCCGTTTCAGTAACCTCGTGTTCAGTAGGCTCGCCACACGGATTGGCAACCAAATCTGTTGGCGCTTCCGTCGGTGGAAAAAGGAAAAGGCCAGCGCCAACACCCGAACCGACGCCGAGCAAAAGCAGAATGATCGGCAATAGTAGTTTCTTCATTTTGTGGTCCTTGGGTAAAGTCAGAAAGGAAGGATAGCCTCGAGAGCTTGTTGACCGTAGCGTGGCTGCTGCATGTCAGTGATCTGGCCGCGCCCACCATACGAGATGCGTGCCGATGCGATTTTGTCGTAAGTGATTTCGTTTTGGCGCGTCACATCGGCAGGCCGCACAAAGCCGCTTACCAGCAACTCGCGTAGCTCAAAATTCACGCGAACCTCTTGCTGAGCAGCGATCGATAAAACGCCGTTTGGTAGGACATCCATGATTGTGGCCGCTACCCGCAACGTCAGCTTTTCATTGCGCCGAACCGACCCATCCCCCGCAGAGCTGCTGCTAGAACTAAGTTCGGCTGCGTTAGCTAAGGATGCGCCTTCCGGCAACCGTTTATCAACGCGCTGAGGGAGGCCAAGAAGTTGTGGAACCCCCATTTGTTGGCTGGCAGAACGTGATCTGTCCGACGTGTTGGAAATCTCTGCCTTATCATCAATCTCTATCACAACCGTCAGAATGTCACCTCGTTGCATCGCCCGGCGGTCGCCCAAAAGCGATGCACGGTCCCGTGTCCATAACGATGACCCGGCCGATTTTGGTAGGCTGGCAAATTCAATTTTGTCAGGCAGGGAATAAGTTACCATCGCGTTTCTATCTGCAGTCGCCTCAAGCGGCGTCAACTCGGGCGTTTTGCCGATCGGTGTGCTAGAACAGGCCGCCACCAGCGACATACAAATGAGGATAATTAGTCGCATCTATTTTCCTTATTGAGAGACATAAGCCGCGCCGTCGGTACCTATCCGAGCGGACACAGTCGAACGTGAAGACAAATTCATAACCCGAATGGTTTCACCGGGACCTGCGCGTGCAAGGGATCTTCCCTCTGTCGCAATGCGCAATCCATTCTGCAAAAAGATCAAAGATACGATCTGGTTGCGTTCAACGACAGCAGGGAAACCGACGTCGCCAGCGCGTATGGGCCGCCCTGCATAGAGCGCGACCCGCGATTCCATTCCGACAAAAAGAAGTGGATCAGATTCGCCACCTGCAATCGTCACGTCTCGCACCAAAAGGTCGTCGGGCGCGATAAGCGTTTGCGCTGGTATTGTCCGCGCGGCGACCACGGTCTCAGCAGAAAGCGGTGTCGCAGCGAGCAGCATGATGAGAATTCGGATCATCTGATTTGCACCATCGATCCTAACATTTGGTCGGCGGCGGTTATCACCTTAGAGTTTAATTCATATCCGCGCTGTGCTTCGATCAAGTCGCTGACCTCGCGGACGGGATCGACTGAGCTGTCTTCAAGGTAACCTTGGCGCACAACGCCGAGCCCGTCTTGACCTGGGGTTGAGACATTTGACGGTCCCGATGCAGGGGTTTCTAGAAACATATTGGACCCAATTGCTTCTAATCCTTTGGGGTTGGTGAACCCTGCTATTGTGAATTGACCTAATAATTCTGGTTGAACGCGATCAGTGAAATAAGCGTAAACCTCACCCTCGGCGTTGATCGAAACTGACCGTGCATCCGTTGGAATCGTGATGTCCGGGACCACGGGAAAACCATCGGATGTGACGATCAAACCGTCGCCTGTTCGCTTTAATCCGCCATCGCGCGTATAAGCGGCATTGCCATTCGGGAGTGTGACCTCGAGGTAACCTTGCCCTTCGATTGCGATGTCCAGATCACCACCTGTTTGCGCCAGCGATCCTTGCCCTAACATGACAGAAACCGAACTCGCCCGCACGCCCAAGCCCAATTGAACGCCCGTTGGCAAAACTGTTCCATCGGATGCATTGATCGTTCCGGGACGCGCAATTTGCTGATAATGCAGATCGGCGAATTCGGCGCGACGTGGATTGTACCCCGTCGTGTTCATGTTTGCGAGGTTGTTGGCAATCACCTCAACCCGCATTTGCTGTGCAGTCATACCGGCGGCTGCGATTTTCAGGGCACGCATGTGCGGTCCTCCATTGTTGGGTTAGCGGCCGATGGCCTGAATGACGCCGCGAATGCGTTCGTCTTCTTTTTCTACGAATGATTGGCCCAACTCATAGGCGCGCTGAACTTCAATCATACGGCCAATTTGTGTAATGGGATTCACGTTTGATTCTTCGAGAAAGCCCTGCATCATCCGCCCTTCTGGGGCTGCATCAAACCCGTCGCGGGCGTCGAATAACGCGCCACCTTCACGGATCATCTGGGTTGGATTGTTAGGAACGACGAGACCGATCTGTCCGATTGGCTGGCCGTCAGCGCTCATCGTGCCATCGGGTGCGATGCCGATCGGCCCCGTACCTTGTGGGACGAAAACCGGTGCACCGCCGGCGTCCAAAACTGGATATCCATCCATCGTCACAAGGTCACCATTGCCGTTTGGAGTGAACGCACCGGCGCGGGTAAGGCGTTGGCCGTTGGGGGTTTCAACGAGGAAAAAACCATCGCCTTCAATTGCTAAATCAAACGTTCCTCCGGTCTGTGACAACCCGCCCTGAACTTGAACAGTATGGCGCACATTGGCCGTGGCCATCGACAAAGATGCATGGTCGCCCCCAAGCCGTTTGACATGTTCTGAAAACATGACTTCCTCAGCTTTAAAACCTGTGGTCGAGGCGTTTGCGATGTTATTCGCAATTGTTCGCATCTCTGCCATCAAGCCATGTTGGCGCGTGATCCCTGCGTAGGTAGCGTTTTCCATGATTATCCTCCGGCGATAATTGGTATAAGAGTGGTCTGAAAAAACCCAACTAGGGTTTCGGACATGAATGCCATTGTGATCCAAAATACCCCTACGATTGCAGCGAGCTTGGGCACGAAGGTTAACGTCATTTCTTGAACGGAAGTCAGCGCCTGAAATAGGCCGATCGCAAGGCCGGCGACCAAGGCAACAGAAAGGATTGGGATCGAAATCAGAAATCCAATCCATAACCCTTGCCGTAAGACGTCGTAGAAAAGAGCCTCTGACATCAGATCGGCATACGCAGAATTTCTTGGTATGCTTCAACGACTTTATCACGCACTGTCACAGCTGTCTGAACGGCAAGTTCTGTCTGTGCTAAGGCCTGAACCAATGAGTGAGGATCCGCACCCGTTGTCATGGCTGACATTGCAGTATTTTCAGAGGCTTGCATCGTTGAAAGAAAATCCTGAGCGGCACCCATAAATGCATTGGCTCCACCAAATTCAGTCGGGGCAATCACAGTTTTCCCGGCGGCATAGTTTTGTGCGACAAGATTGGTATGAATATTCATTTTAAATGTCCTTATTTGCGTAAAAGTTCCATCAGCGCTGACGACATTTGCCGTACTTGATCAAACATTTTGAGATTAGCCTCATAGCTGCGCTGCGCTTCACGAGCATCGGCAACTTCAATCAATAATTTGACGTTCGATCCGGCGTAATGCCCGCTTTCATTCGCTAAAGGGTGAGAAGGGTCATAGATCTCCGCGAGCGCGGTTTGGTCAAGTTTGACCCGCCCAGTTTCTACTGATCCTTGGTCCATGATTGTGTGGAATGACACGATTTTGCGCTGATAGCCGGGGGTGTCTGTGTTGGCCATGTTCTCAGAGACATGGCGCAATCGTGCGGCCTGTGCCTTCATGCCGCTTGTGGCGACTTTCATTGCTTCGCTAAAGTCTGTCATTGCATTCTCCCTAACGGCCAATTGACGTGCGTAGCACCGTCAAGGCGTGACGGTAAATTGCGAGTGAACGATTGTGTTCGCGCGATACGGCAACGGAATTTAGCATCTCTTCTTCTATAGAGACAGAGTTTCCGTTAGGCGCAGGTTCAGCGTTCGAAAACGTGGCTTGAGTGCCGCTGCCCCGTGCTTGATCCATTCCAATGTGGCCGGTGCGGGTCGCGTGCATGCCACCAAGGCCAGTTTTCTCAAACACCTCAGTGAATGGCGCAATCGTCTGGGCCCGGTAACCAGGGGTATCCGCGTTCGCCACATTTTGTGCGACGACCGCTTGGCGTGCACCCGCATGTTTGGCCATCGCCCCAGCGGCCTGAAAGATACTTAAATTTTGGTACATCGGGGTTCTCCCTCAACAACTTCAATTAATCATTAAGGGTGATTCCTTAAGAAGAGGTTGTAGTTAACCAAGACAGGTCAAAAATGAGCCAAAATTTCAGTAAGTGCGCCGTAACTCATATCAAACAACAGCGATTACGTTTTGACATTGGGCGGGTAATTAATGTCTCTAGCGGTGTTATCGTGGTGGCCGGATTTAGCTTGGACATTTGTTTGGGGGATAGGGTCGTCGTTATGGCGCGGGATCGGCGCAGAACTGGCGAAGTGGTTCGGCTGGATGAAAACGGGGCTGTTGTTTTATTAGAAAATGGTGGGGCTGGTGTTGGCATCGGGGATCGGGTGCGCATTGTCGGCGCGCCATCATTTGCACCGGATCGGTCTTGGTTGGGTCGCGTTATTGACCCGGATGGTGCGCCGCTTGATGGTCTGCCGTTGCTGCCAGGCGTTGCGGCCATGGCTGTTGATGCAGGGACGCCGCCTGCACATGGTCGCCGCCCTCTTGGTTCGCGGCTAGAGGCGGGATTGGCGGTGTTCAATACTATATTGCCCATTGTGCGTGGGCAGCGATTGGGGCTTTTCGCTGGATCTGGAGTTGGGAAGTCGACGCTGATGGGTGACCTTGCCAACGGTATCGACGCTGATGTGGTTGTTGTTGCTTTGGTCGGGGAGCGTGGCCGCGAGGTTCAGCAGTTTGTACATGAAATAATCGGCGAAACGGGTATGGCGCGGACTGTTGTTATTGCCGCAACCTCTGATCAATCTCCCCAAATTCGGCGGAGATGCGCGCCAAGCGCGATGTCTGTTGCGGAGTTTTTTCGGAACCAAGGACTGCAGGTTTTGCTGTTGGTTGATTCCATAACGCGTTTTTGTGAAGCTCATCGCGAATTGGTTGTTGCTGGTGGTGAGGCCGCAAATCTGCGCGGATATCCTGCGTCAACGGGTCCAGCAATAGCCAGCCTTTGTGAACGCGCTGGGCCTGGTGGCGAAGGTCAGGGTGACATCACAGCGGTGTTTTCCGTACTTGTTGCGGGATCGGATATGGACGAACCAGTTGCTGACATGTTGCGGGGCGTTTTGGACGGACATGTTGTCCTTGATCGTAAAATTGCGGAACGCGGTCGGTTCCCAGCGGTTGATGTTTTGCGGTCGGTCTCGCGTTCGTTGCCTGCTGCAGCGTCAACGATTGAAAACGATCTTATTGGTCAGGCGCGTGGAATACTGGGGCAGTATGATCGGTCAAAGCTGATGATTCAATCAGGGCTCTATGTTGCTGGAAGTGATCCAGAAATTGATCGGGCGATTGCTTGCTTCCCGATGCTAGACGAGTTTTTGTCCATGAATGACAGCCGGGGATCGATTGCTCACTTTGCTAAGCTGCGTCAAGCGATGGCTGTTACCAACCGACCCGACAGATGATTTAAGGTACGCTTAGGATCGCAACAGAGTAAGTGCGATATTTCCGCTCGTAATTGCCGCACTGTTGTTAGCTTCGGATCTGATTAGAAACATACGCAAAAGATCCTCTTGTTTATCGGGCGCGATGAAATCTGCAATTTTGTCAGTCCCGAAAACAGAGCGCGCGCGATCCTGAAATGTGGTGAGCTGCTGATCTAGATCAATCCGTGCAAGCGATGAAGGCAACCCAAGGGCAGTTTCAAAAACATTACGCAACGTTGGGCTACCCATCATGGAAAACCACTGGGCATTTTCACTTTGGGTTCGTGCAGCGATGTCGTCCAAGCTTTCCTTTAATCCTAAAGCCAATCTTAGATCACTGCTTTGTTCCCCTACAGCAATTTCGAATTGCTTTTTTTCGTAGCGATTTAGGATTTTATCTGCAAAACCGGTCAATCCTGTCAGCGCTCCAACCTCGTCACCAAAGCCAAATGCAGCGCTCAGAGCCGCGTAACTTTTGTCAGCGAGTTTGCTCGATAGCGCATCATCTGATGTCGTTCCATCATCAAGGACTTTTTGAATAAAGAAATTATTGTTGATATCTTCATCAAGACCAAATGCTCCAAGAGCAACAGATAGAAGTTGGCGATCGGCAACTAGATCCGCGGCGGACGTAATTTTACTGATGTTTTCGCGAAAATAGTCAGTTGATCGCGCCAAAGCTGGGCTTTCTACAAAAGCCGCTTGCTGTGCTTCAAACGTGCGTTCGAGAAAGCGCCATCCGGCGAAACCACCCAACGGAAGAACAGGCTGAAACATTATTTTGAAGCTGCCGTCATCAGGCGGGTTTCGCGCGGGAGTAGGCTCCGCAGGTTTTTGAGTACACGATAGAAGTCGCTGGCCTGTGCGAATTCCGTTGCCGATGTAAGAATATTCCGACTGTCATCGTCGCGAAGTGCCTGACTGAGTTGCTCAATGCCTCGCAAGATTTGAAACCGCGCGTCTTCTGGTTTGGCGTCCCCTGATAAAGCAAGCTGTGCTATATAGCAGACACGTCGTACAGGCGTATTAACCTCATCAGGCCGAATGGCGTCACGAAGCCTGAGGATGTTTGCATTCGGCGTTAGAATCGACAGTCGGCTTCGGCGATCACCATTTTCGATGACTGCACCGTTAACAAGTACGCGCTCGTTCGGGTTAAGCTTTAAAACCAGTCCTGACATTATGTAACCCTCATTTGGTTGAGCCCACGTAGGACAGAAGTGTTGATTTCGATCAGGACATCCACGCTTGCGTCGTGATTGATGATCTTTGAGCTGTGTACTTCTGTGAACTCTGCAAGATAGAAAATCTGAGCACGAAGTGGTGCTGGTAACGCATTGTTGCTGTTCGCAACATCGACGGCCATCGTTGTCCAAAGACGGCGATTTTCGTAAAGTGCAGATATAAATTTAGGGTAATCTGCCTTTGCGTTTGATGCTGCCTTTTTTAGATTTGCTGTTACTTGGGTTATAAGTTCGGCCTCGACAGATCGAGGCGTGTGAAGTGGGAATTGGGTTGGAGCATATGCTTGCTGGGCTTGTTCGATGACGTTCACGATTGGTCCTTCCGGGACGGAGTTGAACGAGACGCGGTTTTACCGCGATGAATGGTACGACGCCGCAAATTTTGCGGCGTCGTCAATTATCAACTTAACGGAACAACGATAGGATAGATTGCGGTGCTTGGTTCGCAATCGACAAGGATTGGACGCCCAGCTGCTGCTGAACCTGAAGGGCCTGCAAACGCGCAGATGTTTCTTCCATATCCGCATCAACGAGCGTTCCGATGCCGGACTTAATTGCGTCAGAGACTTTTCCCACGAAATCGTTCTGATCCGAGATACGGCTAGCGGACGCACCTAGTGCGGCTGCGCCATCAACGGAAGTTTGGATAAGCGCTTCCATATCGTCCAATGAAGCTAGCGCTGTGGTCGCGTCAGTAGTGTCAATCGTCGTTAGGTCTAGATTGGCTTCGAAATCGACTGATGCCACAGTAATGCTGGCGGCCGTGACGGCACCAGCACCATCGCGATCCAAAGAGGACACGACAGCGATGCCCGCATTACCCGCTGTGTTAAGGAGGTTCGATCCGTTAAACTGTGACGCCCCGATAACTGATGTAATTTGTTCTTTAAGCTGGGTAATGTCCGCCGTAATTTTGGCGTGGTCGACATTTTCACCGGTTGCAGCAACGACCTTTTCTTTCATTTCGTTGAGCAGGTTAGTAATTTGTTCCGCACCTGCCGAAGCTACGGCAACAGTGGACTCACCTAAGGACAGCGCTTCAGAAACCGCTTTGAAACCGCTGACGTCTGATTCCATGACTTTGGAAATGGCCCAGATGGCCGAATTATCCTTGGCGGAAGCAATTTCCTTACCAGTCGAAATCATGGACTGCGTTTTGCCCAAGTCGTTGTTGATGGACTTAAGAGTTTGAAGCGCAACCATTGCGCTGTTGTTTGTCAGAATACTGGACATATCTATTTGCCTTTTTGTAGTAGCGGCGCATTTTGCGCCAAAGATTTCAGGGTGCGCGCTGAATGTGATGCGCGTGAAAAGCCATTCTGACCATCCCCTTGGCTAATGCCTGATGGGGTTCCGTTTTGGATAATTGCAAATTGCATCAGGGTTCCTAAACATGGTCTTAATGCGGCTGAACCAGATCATAAAAATTTGATCTAATTTGAGCCTAGCTGTGTTTGCTAAGGCCTGTCGCACGGTTTTGAACCTGTTCTATTTTTCCCGTTTGGCCGTATACACGCATGCCTGCGCGCACCTCTTTAAGAGCCGCAATGCGTGTCTGCGCGGCGTGCACACCATTAATTGCTGATGCTAAAAGAATTTGGTTTTGTTCGAGTTTCGATTGTATATTAAGCAATGATTTTGATGGAGGCGGTGAACCTGAAAGAGCGACAAGCAGGTTTGTTTTTTCCTCGGCAAGTTTATCAATCGTTTGAAAATCCGCGCACAGCAATGCTGCGCGTTCCATTTTCAAAAGTGTAAGCAGGCGTGTGACCACTAGTTTAGTCATTGGTGGCTGCTTTCATTGCTTCAAATAGGGCTTCTGCCAATCCGATTCCTCCAGCTTTGACCATTTCTTTGGACTGCGCATCGCGGAGGAACGAACCAAATTGGTCTTCGCCAACACCGCCACCAAAGGTTGTGCGTGATGCACCAAAGCCGGCTGATTTCAGCATTTCGGATAAAAAGGTGGCTTCTAGGCTATCGGCCGCTTCGCGCATCTTAAGATCAGTAGATGTCACCAATTTTGGTCCGCTTAAATGCGGGGCAGGGAGAGGGGGGACTATCGTCATTCTGCGAATCCGTATTGTTGTTTTTTTGAACATGACCTCCAATCAGTAAACAAATCGGTAAGTATATTCGGTCAAAGTTTCCGTAAGCAACTGAGTCGGAGGCTGCATGCAAATCGTCCCATCAATCGATCCACAACGCACTGTTACGGTGCCCGAGGTGCCCGGTGCCGCCGCTAAAGTGGATGGATTCGCGCAGGTTTTGGACGCTCTGGTCGCAGAACCCCAACCGGATGCGCCATTGTTAAATGACAGTTTGGCTGTGCCCGATGCCACTGATTTCGAAGAGATAACTGAAGGCGAGATTGAGCAAGAAACAGACGATGAAGTTCTAGAGGTCATGCGCCCCGAACTGCCGCTTCCATCTGAGATGTTAACGTCTAAGCAAATGGCCGAACGGGTAGTAGAGTCCACACCTCCGCTTGAAATGCGTCGAAAGTTGACCGGGTTCGTTTTCCCAAACCATCTCAGTCACTTGACCCTAGGGGGCGTTCGAAACTCAGTTTCCAGCGTTGGCGGGTCAGTGACGAAGCCCTCAGGGGATGTAGTTGGGGTCGCCGTAAAGCAGATGGAGTCATCCTTGGTGACTTTGATCAAAGCTGACGATGCCAGGGCAGGTCCCATACCTTTAAGCTTGGAAATGCTACGACCCGGATTGGCAGCGGTTTCGTCTGCCCACATAGGACCTCCTGGTATGGTAACCGTGCATAAATTTGAATTGGATGCACAGGCGCGCAAACTAGAAAAGGATGCGCCGTCAAATGCAGAAATTGCGGTACTTAGGACCACAGGAGAGAAGGCCATAGATGAAACGCAATCAATGCAGCGGTCGGTTTTAAGTGCTGGACAGGGAGTTCAACCACCATCGGGAATGCTCGCTCCGTTAGAAGCAAAAATGCAGTTGGCATCACTTGATGATGGGGCGCCAAATAGTCTTTTCTCAACTTCAGTCGGAGAAGCCAGAAGCACCGTGGCTTTCGCAACTACATCGGGACCAGACACGCGCGCAGTAAGCTTGCCGTCTGCGAACCCTGTTATGCAACAGGTCGCCGTCGCTGTTCACAAATCACAAGGTGGCGTGACCGAATTGATTCTTAATCCCGAAGAACTTGGTCGTGTTAGGTTGGCGATTAGCACGATCGACGGAACGATGGCTGTGACGATCACAACCGAGCGGGCTGAAACCCAAGATTTAATGCGGCGTCATATTGAAACCCTCGCGCAAGAGATGCGGGCGCTTGGTTACGATAGCGTTGGCTTTGCTTTTGAGGGCCAAGGCGGCGGCAATCAAGACCAGACCGGTCACGAACATCCTGTCGAACAAGATGCGATGCCCACAGATTCACTCACTCCCTCCGTAGCCGCGCAAAGTGGCTTGGACTTACGTCTTTAAGGATATTACATCATGGAAATCACCCAATCGACCGCTGCTGCTGCTTTACCGATAGCTGCACAGCCCACCGAAAGCGCCGCAATCAGTTCAGATTTTGAGACTTTTTTGCGCATGTTGACTGTGCAGATGGAAAATCAAGACCCCCTAAATCCGGTTGATTCGTCGGATTACGCGGTTCAGTTGGCAACATTTTCGGGGGTTGAGCAGCAAGTGCAAACCAACGATCTGCTTCGCAGCTTGGCTACGCAATTGGGGTCCGGTGGCATGGCGCAGATGGCTGCTTGGGTTGGCAAAGAAGCACGTGCGCCAGCTGCTGGATACTTTGATGGTGATGCTATTACTTTGGCCCCCAATCCAGTCAAAATTGCTGATCGCGCAGAGATCATTGTGACGAATGCAGATGGGAGTGAAGTCGACAGGTTTGATGTTCCAATTGGCGCGGAGCCTTTGGAATGGTCTGGGCTCGATGCAAACGGATACCCGCATGAACTGGGGCTCTATTCATTCGAAGTTGTTAGTTATTCTGGCGAAGATATTTTGGCACAAGACACCGTCGACGTTTATAGCACCGTCACCGAAGTGCGTTCGCAAGGTGGTGAAACCGTACTTATTCTTGAAGGTGGAGCTGCAATAGCAACCAGTCAGGTCAGCGCATTGCGCGATCCGTCACTTTAAAGCGCTTGAAATAAAAGAACGGCCGCTCCGGTTAATACTGCCCCAAGTGCCATCCAAGTCATCTGCGCCCGTCTGCGCTGTGGTTTGGGCTGTGGGGCGGGGTTGTTCTGCCGGATCAGGGCATCCTCGGCTATCTTTGGAAGAAGTGGTCCAAATCGGGCAAGGACGCGCATGGTTGCAGCAAGATCTTTTGCCAACGCCTTGGGGCCAATCGATTCTTTGATATAGTTTTCCACAACAGGTCGGGCATCGTGCCAAAGGTTCATTTGCGGATCAAGCGAACGGGCAACACCTTCGACGACGACCATTGTTCTTTGAAGCAAGATCAGTTCGGTCCGTGTTTCCATGCCAAAACGTTGAGTGACTTCGAACAGATAAGACAGAAGGCGCGCCATCGAAATGTGGCTCGCGTCCATTCCGAAAATAGGTTCGCCGACGGCACGCAATGCGCGTGCAAATGCGTCAACGTCCATATGCGCAGGCACATAGCCGGCCTCAAAATGAACTTGGGCGACGCGAGCATAATCTTTGCGAATAAAGCCAAATAGGATTTCAGCATAAACGCGGCGCGTGTATTCGTCGATTTGGCCCATGATCCCAAAATCATAGGCAACAATATCACCATTTGCGGCGACCTTAAGATTGCCTTGATGCATATCACCGTGGAAAAATCCGTCGCGAAGGGCATGGTTGAGAAATAGTTGCAAAACACGGGCCGCAAGCGCACGCCGGTCATGACCAGCTGCATCCAGTGCCGCGTTGTCCCCGATGTTTGTGCCTTCAACCCAATCAAGGGTCATGACACGGCGGCCAGAAAGGTCCCACTTGATCTTGGGCACATCAAAACCAGTATCGCCTTGCGTATTTGCCGCGAATTCTGACGCTGAAGAACTTTCGAGCCGAAGATCTAATTCGCCCATGACCACGCCTTCAAAATGGGTGATCACATCCATCGGGCGCAAACGGCGTGACGACGGGGACAGCAATTCTATTGTGCGTGCCGCAAAGTAGAATGCGTCGATGTCGCGCCGGAATGCACGTTCAATCCCAGGTCGTAGGACTTTTACGGCAACCGCTTCGCCTGTTTCTGCAAGGTGCGCTTTGTGCACTTGGGCCAGCGATGCTGCAGCTACAGGTTCGGAAAAGCTGCTAAAAAGGGTCTCAACCGGCTGGCCCAATTCACGCAAGATTTCAGCGCGCGATTCTTCCATTGAAAATGGTGGCAGTTTGTCTTGGAGGACCCTCATTTGAATGGCTAATTCGTCACCAACGACATCAGGACGCGTGGACAATACTTGGCCGAATTTGATGTAGGCGGGTCCGAGGGCGGTCAGTGCACGCGGGGCAGGCGGCATCGTTGGATCCCCTTTGTACCCAAGCCATTGAAATGGCCAAACAACTGTGCGGACGACAATGCGCAAAAGCGGTCCTGCCTCGAATGCATCCAATATGATGCCCATCGCGCCAGTTCGTTCCAGCGTCGCGCCAGTCCGGATCAGGCGGATAATGTTGTGTGGACCGCGCACGTTATAGTTTCCAGCCGGAATGAAGGGCTGCGATGCCCAGCGACAGATTACGGTATTTTGCGTTTTCAAACCCTGCGGTTTTTACCATCTCAAGGAATGTATCTTGATCAGGGAACTTGCGGATTGATTCGACCAAATACTGGTAACTGTCCCGATCATTCGCGATCAATTGCCCCATCCGCGGGATCACGTTGAACGAATAAGCGTCATAGGCGGCCTGCATCATCGGGCTTGGCAGCTGGCTGAATTCCAACACCATCAAACGGCCACCAGGGCGCAAGACGCGGAATGCTTCGTTCAGGGCTTCTTGTGGACGGGTCACGTTTCGGATGCCAAAGCTGATCGTGTAGACGTCAAAAGTGTTGTCAGCGAACGGCAGCGCCATCGCGTCGCCTACAACCCAGTCAAGGCTGTCGGACATCGTCGCAGCCTCTGCACGGCTTTTTCCCGCAACCAACATAGATTCGGTGATATCGCAGACAGTTGCATGACCAGACCCAGCACGACCCAAGAATTTGAACGAAATGTCACCCGTTCCACCGGCCACATCCAACAGCTTTTGCCCTGCACGCGGTGCAAGCCAATCCATCATCGCTTCTTTCCAGATGCGGTGGATACCAACGGACATCACATCGTTCATGATGTCGTATTTATTGGCGACGGAAGAGAACACGCCTTGAACGCGCCCTGCTTTTTCGTCTTCACGGACGGTTTCAAAACCAAAGTGTGTGGTGTTTTCGGTCATCGGGGCTTGTCGTCCTTTGCGGTGTCCCTAACTATCGGGCTCAGATGCGCTATATCGCGCCTGTACTGTTATAGAAAGTGTCCCATGCCCGAATTACCAGAGGTCGAGACGGTTCGTCGCGGGTTGGCGCCTGTCATGGAGGGTGTGCAGATCACTCAAGCTGATGTGAAGCGCCCTGATTTACGCTGGCCGTTTCCCGAAGGTATGGCGGATCGGCTGTCTGGTAAAACGGTCCTGCGCCTGCGTCGTCGGTCCAAGTATATTCTCGCCGATCTAGATAGCGGTGAGACGCTGCTGATCCATTTGGGCATGTCTGGCCGCATGACTATCTCGGGGCACACTGTTGGCGATTTTCATCATCCGCACCCTGCTGCGGCCAAGCATGACCATGTGGTTTTCCATATGGCGAACGATGTACGGATCACGTTCAATGATGCGCGCCGGTTTGGCGCGATGGATTTAATGCAGACAGGAGCTGAGGCTGATTTCTGGCTGATCCGTGATCTTGGACCTGAACCACTTGGGAACACTTTCGATGAGGATTATCTGGTTGCTCGCCTAAAGGGGCGCAATACGCCGATCAAATCTGCGCTGCTTGATCAGCGGATCGTGTCGGGCCTTGGCAATATCTATGTTTGCGAAGTGTTATATCGTGCGGGCATTCACCCAGCGCGCAAAGCGGGTGATATCAGCGCCAAACGTATTCGGTCTTTGGTCCCTTTGATCCGTGAAGTTTTGGACGAAGCCATCGCTGCCGGCGGGTCATCTTTGCGCGATTACCGGCAGGCGGATGGCGAAATGGGGTATTTTCAGCATAATTTTGCAGTGTATGATCAAGCGGGAAATCCGTGCCCAACTGACGGATGTCAAAAGACAATTGACCGAATCGTACAGTCGGGAAGGTCATCTTTCTTTTGTCCGCAATGCCAAAGATAGCTTGATCCGGCATCTGAGTTGTTTCATCACTCTAGTCTGATAGCGGCAACTTTGGACATGACATGGCCTTTGAGACAATCATCGTAGACATCACAGATTACGTAGCAACGATTACATTGAACCGGCCTGATGCGTTGAACGCGCTGAACGCCAAATTGATGTCTGAGTTGTGCCAAGCATTGGAAGAGGCCGACGCCAACGACAAAGCGCGTTGCATCGTGATCACCGGATCGGAAAAGGCATTTGCCGCCGGTGCAGATATCACAGAAATGTCCGGACAATCGTTCGTCGACATGTATACCAAGAATTACTTTGCGCCCGAGACAACCCGTTTCAACAACACGCGCAAGCCGATCATTGCTGCGGTGTCCGGTTATGCGCTGGGCGGAGGGTGCGAATTGGCGATGATGTGCGACTTTATCATCGCGTCTGATACAGCCAAATTCGGCCAACCCGAGATTAACCTTGGCGTCATTGCAGGGATTGGCGGCACGCAGCGGTTATCTCGCTATGTCGGTAAATCCAAGGCGATGGATATGAACCTGACAGGCCGTTTCATGGATGCCGCAGAGGCCGAGCGTTCGGGTTTAGTCAGCCGCGTAATCCCCGCAGGTAAACTGCTGCAAGAAGTACATAAAGCTGCAGAAAAGATTGGCGAGAAGTCTTTGATAGCAACGATTGCCGTTAAGGACGCGGTGAACCGCGCGTTTGAGACGACATTGGCAGAAGGCGTGAACTATGAACGCCGTCTGTTCCAGTCGTTGTTCGCGACCGAAGACCAGAAAGAAGGCATGGCTGCGTTTGCAGAAAAGCGCGAGGCGCAGTTCCGCGACAAATAATGGTTTTCTTTGTGGCTTGATTGCACTAGAGACGCCTCAGATATGCGCGTGCGGTCCGCTTTGACCAGAATCACCGGTTCCTGAAACCCGGTTGGGCCAATTGTGCAGATAATTTTTATTGACCCCAACCTAAGGGAACAGACACCATGGCAAATACTCCACAAGCTAAAAAACGCGCTCGTCAGAACGAAGCTCGCTTTCAAGTCAACAAAATGCGCCGTTCGCGGATTCGTACGCACCTGCGTGCAGTTGAAGAAGCAATTGCTACTGGTGACAAAGACGCATCTGCTGCTGCACTGAAGGCTGCTCAGCCAGAGTTGATGCGCGGCGTGACAAAAGGTGTGGTGCATAAAAACACTGCGTCACGTAAAATGTCCCGCTTGTCTTCACGTGTAAAAGCACTGGGCTAAACTACATATTGGGCATGACCTGCCTGATGACACAACATGAAAGGCGCATCCAATCGGGTGCGCTTTTTTCGTTTTTTGCAACGCTCCTGCGCTGCCCCTGCGACTTTCTAAGCCTTTTCAAAGGCGTCATAGATTCTTTTCAATCCCGACCCGAGTCAAGTGCGTTGTTATGTTGAAACGAGCCCACTGATCTTGCTAACTTATACATGCGATTCACATCGTTCCGGGGGGACATGAATGGAATCGGTTCACGATTGATGCAAAGGTTTTGACCTTCGCCGGGCAATCGTTTGCCGGACATTTATGCGAAGGGAATGGGGATGTGACAGGTTACTGTCATACGACCAAACACTTTGCGTCTGCTGATACTGCGCCAATTGGTGCCGTGTTATTGGTTGTTCTGAAATCCAAAAACTGCTGATGGCGGCGTGGCTCATGCTGATTGCATGGTCTGGTCTGTCGGACGCTCTGGCGAGTAACGCAAGGCAATCACGCCCAAAAGGGGACTTTGGGTGATAGGTTTTTTTGTGTCTGGAAAGAATGTGAACCGTGGCCGCGAGGGGTGGTCATTGAGGCTTTGGATAAATGAACGGGACACCTATGACGAACGATGTGTGGCAGACGACCTTGGACGCTTTAAAGACAACCGTGGGTGCGAATAATTTTTCTAACTGGATCGCGCCGCTCGCGTTTTCAGAGGCCAGCAATGGCGTCGTGACATTCAACGTGCCCACCACGTTTATCGGCAATTATGTTCAGCAGAATTTTGGTGAGCAGATCATGTACCAATTGACCCGTCAGGGCCAAGATGTGCAGCGTCTGGTTTTCAAAGCATCTGGTGCAGCACGTCCCGCAGTCTCTGCACCTGCTACGGCCCCTAAACCGACCTGCGTTGACCAAATCTCTGGATCCCCGATTGATGCGCGCTTTACTTTTGACACCTTTGTTGTTGGTAAGCCGAACGAGCTGGCACATGCCGCAGCCCGACGTGTTGCCGAAGGTGGTCCTGTTACGTTCAATCCGCTGTTTTTGTATGGTGGTGTGGGTCTTGGTAAAACGCACCTTATGCACGCAATTGCCCATGAACTTCAGCGCCGCAGCCCAGAGTTAAACGTGCTGTATCTGTCGGCAGAACAATTCATGTACCGTTTCATCACCGCATTGCGTGACCGTAAGATGATGGATTTCAAACAGATGTTCCGGTCTGTCGACGTTCTGATGGTAGATGACGTGCAGTTCATGGCAGGCAAAGACAGCACCCAAGAAGAATTTTTCCACACGTTCAACGCGCTGATTGACGGTCAAAAGCAGATCATCATTTCCGCTGACCGTGCACCGGGTGAAATTAAGGATCTGGAAGAGCGGATCAAATCCCGTCTTCAGTGTGGCTTGGTCGTTGATCTGCATCCTACAGATTACGAACTGCGTTTGGGCATTCTGCAGTCCAAGGTTGACGTTTACCGCGCGCAGTATCCGAACCTTGAAATCGCATCCGGTGTGATTGAATTTTTGGCGCACCGCATTTCAACGAACGTCCGCGTTCTTGAAGGTGCGCTGACCCGTCTGTTTGCGTTTGCGTCCCTTGTTGGCCGCGAAATTACGCTGGAACTGACCCAAGATTGCCTGTCTGACGTTCTTAAAGCATCTGATCGTAAGGTCACTGTTGAAGAAATTCAGCGGCGCGTGTCCGAGCATTACAATATTCGTCTGTCCGAGATGATCGGGCCAAAGCGCGTGCGCACCTATGCGCGTCCACGCCAAATGGCGATGTATTTGGCCAAGCACATGACCAGCCGGTCGTTGCCAGAAATTGGCCGTCGCTTTGGGGGCCGTGACCACACGACCGTCATGCACGGAGTAAAGCGTATTACAGAGCTCAAGTTGACTGACAGCCAAATCGCAGATGATCTGGAATTGTTGCGCCGTGCACTGTCAGAATAGGCGCTTGCCCTTGACCTGACAGCAACAGTCAACGACTGTTTGACAAAGATCCTTGAGAAGAATGGTAAATGCGGTAATTTACCCTTCCTACAGGGGCAAACCCACATCAGATATGCGGAGCATGGGACATGAAACTGAGTATTGAACGCGCGAGCCTGTTAAAGGCAGTTGCACAGGCCCAATCCGTTGTTGAGCGCCGCAATACGATCCCGATTTTGGCCAACGTGTTAATCGAAGCTGAAGGCGATAGCGTTCAGTTCCGTGCAACCGATCTGGACATCGAGGTCGTAGATCGTGCCCCTGCCCAAGTAACGCGCGCTGGTGCCACGACAGTGTCCGCCGTGACGCTGAACGAAATTGTCCGTAAGCTGCCTGATGGTGCGCTGGTGACTTTGACCGAAGACGGCGCAACTGGCCGTTTGACGATTGAAGCGGGCCGATCAAATTTTTCCTTGGCGACATTGCCAAAAGAAGATTTCCCAGTAATGGCCTCTTCTGATTACGCCTCGAATTTTTCGGTGCCTGCGCCTGTTCTGCGCCGCCTGTTCGATAAATCAAAATTTGCGATCTCGACGGAAGAAACGCGGTATTACCTGAACGGCGTCTATATGCACGTGGCAGATAGTGACGGCGGCAAGGTTTTGCGCTGTGTGGCGACTGATGGTCACCGCTTGGCCCGTATCGACGCCGATCTGCCGCAGGGTGCTGGCGACATGGCTGGCGTTATTGTCCCGCGTAAGACAGTTGGCGAAATGCGCAAGCTGCTTGATGACGATGATATGCAGATTGCAGTATCCGTATCCGAGACTAAAATTCGCTTTGCGACGCCAGACATCACGCTGACATCCAAGGTGATCGACGGCACATTCCCTGACTACACGCGCGTAATTCCGCAGGGGAACACCCGCAAGATGGAAGTTGATGCGTCGGAATTTGCCAAGGCTGTCGACCGCGTGGCCACTGTGTCATCTGAACGGTCTCGTGCGGTAAAATTGTCATTGGACCAAGACAAACTGATTTTGTCCGTCAACGCCCCCGACAGTGGTGCTGCCGAAGAAGAGCTGTCTGTTGCCTATAGCGATGAGCGCTTGGAGATTGGCTTTAACGCCAAATACTTGCTCGAGATTGCCAGCCAAGTGGATCGCGAAAATGCGGTGTTCATGTTCAACTCTTCGGGTGATCCGACGTTGATGCGCGAGGGGAACGATACCTCTGCGATCTATGTCGTGATGCCTATGCGGGTCTAAGCGCCCGTCGATGGCGTTATTATCCATACTTAGAAAAAGCTGAGGGTCGGTGTATGTCGACCCTCGCTTTGTCTCAAATTACCCTCTCGCATTTTCGGTCGCATAAACGCGCGGTGATGGCCTGTGATGGCCGCCCTGTCGCGATTTACGGATCGAATGGTGCAGGTAAGACCAATCTGCTTGAAGCTGTATCGCTGTTGTCGCCTGGACGCGGGCTGCGCCGTGCATCCCCAGATGATTTGATCCGCCGGCCAGAGGCGTTGGGCTGGAAAGTCACCGCCGGGATGCAATCCTTGCAACAAACTCACGAGATTGAAACATGGGCAGAGCCTGGTACATCGCGTCAGGTACGTATCGACGGTAAAGCTACAACACAGATCGCATTGGGTCGGATTGGTCGCGTGTTGTGGTTGGTCCCCTCGATGGACCGATTGTGGATCGAAGGTGCAGAAGGCCGTCGTCGGTTTTTAGACCGCGCAACCCTGTCGTTTGAGCCGACACATGCCGAGGCCGTGCTGACCTATGAAAAGGCAATGCGGGAGCGGAACAGGCTGCTGAAAGACATGGTGCGTGACCCGCATTGGTACGTCGCAATTGAAAAGCAGATGGCCGAGGCGGGCGCGCGTATTCATGTGAACCGCACTTCTGCGATTGCCGCACTTGATCAGGCGCAGGCGGCAACAGAGACGGCATTTCCAACTGCCGATCTGACACTTGTCCATCCAGATCCTGCGATAGAGGTCGCTGATGACCCTGCATCCTTGGTTGCTGGCTTGGCGCAAGGTCGGTCGCGCGATATGGCGGCTGGGCGTACCTTGATGGGCCCCCACCGTGCTGACCTGCAAGCCGTTTTTGCGTCTAAGGGCGTATTGGCAAGAGACTGTTCAACCGGCGAGCAAAAGGCGCTGCTGATTAGTCTAATTCTTGCCAATGGTCGGGCGTTGATCCGCGACTTTGGGGCGCCGCCGATATTGTTGTTAGACGAGGTTGCCGCCCACCTTGACGCTGGTCGTCGTGCGGCGCTTTATGATGAAATCTGTGCGCTGGGATCACAGGCGTTTATGACGGGCACGGGCCCCGAGTTATTTGCCGAACTAGGATCGCGTGCCCAATACGCGGAAGTGACCGAAGAGGATGGCGTGTCATCCCTGATTGAAAGGACGACCCTATGAACCCGCAACGTGTGACTTTGATTACCCTTGGTGTGGCTGATTTGGATCGGTCTACAGCGTTTTACGGGGCCCTTGGCTGGACCCCAAAAGAGCACCTGCCAGAAGTACGGTTTTATCAGATGAAGGGCCTGGTTCTGGGGTTGTTTGGGATCGATAATCTTGCGAAGGATCAAGGGCGGCCCGACGCAAAATTGGGCGTGGGCGGCATGACCCTTGCGCAAAATTTCACGACCCAAGCAGAGGTTAATGCGGCCTATGCGCTTGCAATCTCCGCCGGAGCAGGCGCGCTAAAGGCCCCCGAGAAAGTGTTTTGGGGTGGTTATTCCGGTTATTACACGGACCCTGACGGACATGTTTGGGAGCTTGCGATGAATCCGTTTTGGTCGCTTAATTCTGATGGCAGCCTGACGCTTCCCGATGCAAGTTGAACGCTTAGAGGAAATGCGCCTGACTGCTGACGAAGAGGCGCAGATCAATGCTCTTATCTTAGCCGCATTTGACGATAGCTTTGGCGATCGTTCGTTTCACCAGCAGCGACATCACGTGCGATTGGTTGTTCGTGAAGCGAATGAGATCATTGGTCATATGGCAATCTGCTACCGCGCGATCCGGCTTAGCTCACAACTTGTCACGGTTGCGGGCTTGGCCGAGGTTGCTGTGAGCCCGTCCCACCGCGGTAAAGGGATTGCAGGCGCGATGCTGACCGCTGCAATTGCAGAAGTTGAACGGACGCAAGCGAAGTTTTTTATCCTCTTCGGAAACCGTCCGATTTATGCTGGCCGCGGATTTGAGGTCGCTTCAAATCGTGTCAAATACACCGATATGACGGGTGCAAATACCGTAGCCATAAGTTTAACTAGCGATAGCGACTTAATGGTTATGGCGATGGGCGATGAGCCTTGGAACGGGGCTTTGCCAGTTGATCTGCTCGGGAGTAAATTTTAACACCGCCATGACAATTTCTGCAACTGACCTGCTACTTTACGCTGGCGCGCTTTGCGTGCTGTTCCTGACACCGGGCCCTGTTTGGGTTGCGCTGATTGCGCGGTCATTGTCCGGTGGCTTTCGGGCGGCGTGGCCTCTGGCGCTCGGCGTGGTCGTAGGTGACGTGCTGTGGCCGCTGTTGGCGATCCTTGGCGTGACATGGCTCGTGTCGGTGTTCGCGGGCTTCATGCTTGTGCTGAAATGGGTGGCGTGTCTCACGTTCTTGTTGATGGGTTGGCTGATCTTGCGGTCAGCGGACAAAACCATCGCGTCTGATAGTCGACTAACCCGTCCGGGAATGTGGGCTGGATTTTTGGCAGGGATTGCTGTGATCTTAGGAAACCCCAAGGCAATCCTATTTTATATGGGGATGTTGCCGGGTTTTTTTGATCTGACCGTTTTGACGTGGAAAGACATCGTTGCTATCTGCTTTGTGTCGTTCCTTGTGCCGCTGTTGGGAAACCTTGCACTGGCCGCATCTATCCACCGCGCAAGGGCGTTTATGACGTCACCGACTGCGTTGCGCCGCACAAATATAACGGCTGGAATTTTGCTGATTATGGTGGGGCTGCTGATCCCTTTTCTATGACGCAAAATATGGGGGTTTGACCGTGACAATCACGTAAAAAATCCTTATATTTAGCGCAAAGATACACAGGAATACCCCCATGTCAGACGACACGCAGGAAAACGCCGAATACGGTGCCGATTCTATCAAGGTTTTGAAGGGCTTAGAGGCCGTTCGCAAGCGTCCTGGTATGTATATTGGTGACACCGATGACGGGTCCGGCCTGCATCATATGGTCTACGAGGTCGTCGATAACGGCATTGACGAGGCATTGGCCGGTCATGCTGACCACGTCTATGTGATTATCCACGATGATGGGTCCGTTTCTGTCGGTGATAACGGGCGCGGTATTCCCGTCGATATGCACAAAGAGGAAGGCGTTTCTGCGGCCGAGGTTATCATGACCCAGCTGCATGCTGGTGGTAAGTTCGACAGTAATTCATACAAAGTTTCAGGCGGTTTGCACGGTGTGGGTGTGTCCGTTGTGAACGCGCTGTCTGATTACCTCGAACTGCGCATTTGGCGAAACGACAAAGAACATTACGCACGTTTTGAAGGTGGGTTTACGACCCAAAGCTTGCGTGTTGAGGGCCCTGCAAATGGCCGCAAGGGCACCGAGGTTCGGTTTCTCGCCAGCTTGGATACATTCAGCAATCGCGACTTTTTCTTTGAGACATTGGAAAAGCGTTTGCGCGAATTAGCGTTTCTGAATTCCGGTGTGCGGATCATTTTGACAGACGAACGCCCTACTGAGCATTTGCGGACAGAATTGTATTACGACGGCGGTGTCAAAGAGTTCGTTAAGTATCTCGATCGGTCCAAAACGCCTGTTATGGAAGAACCGATTTATGTTGTCGGCGAAAAAGACGACATCGTGGTTGAAGTCGCAATGTGGTGGAATGACAGCTATAACGAAATGGTTCTGCCATTTACAAACAACATCCCGCAGCGCGATGGCGGCACGCACATGGCTGGTTTCCGCGGCGCTTTGACCCGCACAATCAACAACTATGCGCAGTCGTCTGGTATCGCGAAAAAGGAAAAAATCTCCTTTACTGGTGACGATGCCCGTGAGGGTTTGACCTGTGTGCTGTCGGTCAAAGTACCTGATCCAAAATTTTCGTCCCAGACCAAGGATAAATTGGTCAGTTCCGAGGTTCGGCCTGCGGTAGAATCGCTTGTCGGTGAAAAACTGGCCGAGTGGTTTGAAGAAAACCCTGCCATTGCACGTAGCGTGGTCAGCAAAATCGTTGAGGCAGCGCATGCCCGCGAGGCTGCACGCAAAGCACGTGACCTGACGCGCCGCAAAACCGCAATGGATGTGAATTTCCTCGCTGGCAAACTCAAGGATTGCTCTGAAAAAGATCCGTCCAAAACCGAAGTCTTCTTGGTGGAGGGAGATTCAGCTGGCGGTTCCGCACAAACTGGTCGTGACCGTGGTACGCAGGCGATCTTACCTTTGAAGGGTAAGATTTTGAACGTCGAACGGGCCCGCTTTGACCGCATGCTTGGTAGCCAAGAAATCGGTAACCTTGTTATGGCGCTTGGCACTGGCATTGGCCGCGATGAATTTAACATTGATAAGCTGCGCTATCACAAGGTTATCATCATGACCGATGCGGATGTTGATGGGGCGCACATTCGGACGCTGCTGTTGACGTTCTTCTTCCGCCAAATGCCAGAGCTGATTGAGGGTGGCTATCTGTATATTGCGCAACCACCGCTGTACAAAGTGAGCCGCGGTAAGTCCGAGGTGTACCTCAAGGACCAGCCCGCGATGGATGATTACCGCATTGAACAAGGGTCCGAAGGGGCCATTTTGCGTCAAGGTAATGGCGAAGAAATCAGTGGTGCTGATCTGCGCCGCGTTGTGAACGAGGCGCGCCAGTTCAGTAATCTGCTTAACGCTTTTCCAACGCATTATCCGCGTCACATTTTGGAACAAGCCGCCATCGCAGGTGCCTTTGTCCCCGGTGTTGTGGACAACGACTTGCAAGGCACCGCTGACCGCGTGGCCAAGCGTCTTGATTTGATCGCAGAGGAATGGGAACGCGGCTGGGTTGGTCGTATTACCCAAGACAAAGGTATGCGTCTTGCGCGAATGTTGCGCGGTGTCGAAGAAGTTCGCACGCTTGATGGTAAAATCCTGCGCGGGGGTGAATCCCGCCGGACTGGGTCGTTCACAAAGGGCCTGCAAGATGTCTATAACTTGCCTGCCACGTTGGTCCGCAAGGATCGCAATCAGATGATCTATGGACCGCTTGATTTGCTGTCCGCAATTCTGGAAGAAGGTGAACGTGGTCTGACATTCCAACGCTACAAGGGCTTGGGCGAAATGAATCCAGACCAGTTGTGGGAAACCACATTGGACCCTGATGCGCGCACGTTGCTGCAGGTGAAGGTCGAAGATTTGGCAGAGGCTGACGATTTGTTTACCAAGCTGATGGGCGATGTTGTTGAACCGCGCCGCGAGTTTATCCAGCAAAACGCGCTGTCGGTAGAGAATCTTGATTTCTGATTTGCCGAAAACAATGCAAGCCATCCTTCAGACGGGGGATGGCTATGCCTCTACATCGACTGGTCCGCTGATTGACGACGCAGCTGACTGGATCGAATTGGCGACCGTGCCTTTGCCTGTGATGGCCGAAGGTCAGGCGCTGATCCATATTCGTCGTGCGGCAGTAAATCCATCCGATATCCATTTTATCAAAGGTGAATATGGCCAGCCGCGTTTGCGCGGTCAGGTCGCTGGATTTGAAGGCTGCGGTGACGTTGTTGCGGGCCCCAAATCCTTGATTGGTCAGCGTGTTGCTTTTGTTGCGGGTCCAGGGGCGTGGGCTGAATATGTGGCTGTTGATGCAGCGACGTGTATTCCGCTTCACCCTGCGATTTCTGACAATGATGCGACGGGTCAAATCGTAAATCCGCTGACTGCACGTGCCATGATGGGTATGGCGGCTGGCGCAGGTGATGCAGTTATCATTACCGCTGCCACGTCACAGCTTGGCAAACTGATGATCGCGATGGGCCGCGATATGGGCGTGAAAACTATCGCGACCGTACGTCGGGATGTTGATCTTGGTGCCGACATTACTCTGAATACCCAAAGCCCTGATTTTGCGGTTCAGGCAAGGGCCGCGCTGTCCGCGCTAAAGCCACGCATGATGCTTGATGCCGTTTGCGATCAGGCGTCAGAGACGTTGTTTACCCTGATGCCAAATCGCGCCCGCTGGGTCAGTTACGGCAAACTGTCGAACGACGCCCCGCATCTGACGCAAATGGGCCAATTAATTTTCATGGGCAAACGGATCGAAGGGTTCTGGTTGACTCAATGGTTCCGCGATACGGTGCCAGCCGACAAATTGGCCGCGATCACTGACGTGCAAACACGGTTTGCAGATGGGCGCTGGACGACGGATGTCGCTGCTGAATTGCGCTTGGATCAGGTTGTTGACGGCCTCGCCACAGCGATCCGAAAGCCCGACGGGAAAACGATCATCGTGGTCCGCTAGTTAACCGATTGCGCAACGCGGCGAACACCGCGGGCGCGATCGCAATCACCAAAGTGATGCGGATGATATGGACCGTGGAAACGTAAGCCACGTCTTGATCCATAGCCAAGGTAAGCAATGACATTTCGGTCAACCCCCCGGGTGCGAAGGCAAGAAATGCTTCTGACAACGTGACACCTGCGGCCCATGCGATGAACATCGCAAATCCGACAGCCACGGTGAGCATGATACCAGATCCAATAGCGGCCAAGGTCAAATCCCGCCGAATTTCTGACAACGTAGCGCCGATAAACCGCGTCCCGATGATGGTTCCAATCACGACTTGTGCGGTGATGATGAAAACAGTTGGTGGGGCAATTTCGACCCAACCAACAAGGTGAAAAATACCGCTGACAATCATTGGTCCAAATACGGGCACTGCGGGCAGGCGCAACAGACGACCGATCCACAACCCAATGACTGCCGCCGAGATTAGCAAAACGTAATCAACGATGCTTGGTTCGGCAACCGCGATCCAACTATTCGCATTCGCGCCTGAGCGCACACCAAGGAACAGTCCAAAGAATACGGCAACGAACAAGATCACCAACAATACGCGGGCAGCATGCGCAAGTGCGATCTTGCGTTCGTCACCCCCCGCAGCGCCGCCCATAATCAGCATTTCATTCAACCCGCCGGGCATGGCTGCATAGAACGCAGTCACAGGGTCGTATTTCCCCATTTTGCGGTAAACGGCAAACGACAGACCCGATGCAATTGCTAGGTATAGTGGCAGCACCGCAAGCGTGATCGCCCACCCACCCATCTGTGAAAAGATCTCTGGCCGAATGGCCGACCCAAGCATCACGCCAATAATTGGGATCACAAAAGGACGTAATTTATCGGGTCCGACAACAGGTGCGCCGCCAACCGAAAAGACGGTAAGACCGATCATTGGCCCAAGCATCCATGGCAATGGAAGCCCGATAGAAAAGAAGATAACACCACATATAAACCCGATCAAAAGTGCTAATCCTTGGGCGCGAATGTGGGATGGTAAGGTCATCTAGGATAGGCCACCGATATGATGTGATCCGCGTTTTCGAGCGAGCGCGATCTGCTTTTGGCGCTCGCGGAAACGGCCCTTATCATCGTCTGTCGTATCAGACGCGCATTGATGGCAAGCAACACCTTCTTCAAATTCGGGACGCTTCTGGTCTGTTGGCAACAGGGGGCGGCGGCACGCGTAACATAAGATGTGCGGGCCTTCTTTTAGGCCATGACCCACGCTGACGCGGGCATCAAAGACAAAGCAGTCTCCGTCCCACGTGCTGTCGTCTTGCGGCACTTCTTCGAGGTATTTCAGAATGCCGCCTTTCAGGTGATAGACGTCTTCGACACCTTGGCCGATCAGAAAATTGGTTGATTTCTCGCAGCGGATTCCACCTGTACAAAACATCGCGATCTTCTTGTTGTGAAAGCGGGCTTTGTTTTCTTCCCACCATGCAGGGAACTCGCCGAACGTTTTTGTCTGCGGATCAACAGCACCGTCAAACGTGCCGATGGCGACTTCATAATCGTTGCGCGTGTCAATCACGGCCACATCTGGCGATTGGATGAGTGCGTTCCAATCGGCGGGTGCCACGTAATGGCCAACGGTTGTTGCTGGATCAACATCTGGCTGCCCCATCGTGACAATCTCGCGTTTCAAGCGAACTTTCATGCGGTGAAATGGCGGAACGGTTGCGGTGCTTTCTTTCCATTCCAGGTCTGCACAGCCCGGCAAAGCGCGAATATGGGCGATCGCAGCGTCAATGCCAGCGCGATCGCCCGCGATCGTTCCGTTGATCCCTTCGGGTGCCAAAAGCAATGTGCCACTGATACCGCGCGCCTTGCACAGGTCCAAAAGTGGTCCCTGAATTGCGGCAATGTCATCAAAACGGGTGAAGTGATAAAGAGTGGCGACTATATACATGCTTGCCAAATACGCCCGTTATGTGATGCGTTCAAGTCCGCGCGGCATTATCTTGCTGCAGCGATAGCCAGCCCGTCTGCGACGGCGGTAAATGCTTCGGATCGTTCATGAATGGCATCGGGAAACAGGGTGGACATTGTGTGTTCGACCACATGCATCAAGCTAGACCCGCCGACGAAAACAATTTGCCCAATCTGGTCAGCGCGCAGGTCAGCATCTGACAGCGTCTGTATAGCAGCATCGCGAATTGTGGTGGCGTGATCATGTAAAATACGTGTCAGGTCGACATGCCCCATCCGAGCCCAAAGATCCTTTTCAATCATGCGCAAATCAATTGCGGCGGCGTCTGCATCAGGCGCATTGGCGCGTATTTTCCCCGCTTCAACCGCGAATGCGATGTCGTGGCCCATTTCCATATCCAACGTGTCGAACAAGCGTTTGAATGGCTGTGAAATGATCCCTCGTTTCTGAAAACGTGCGGCAAGTCTGCGGGTTTCTGGCGTGTATTGGAACGGAATTTTTTCCCATGATGCCAGATCATTGAAGATCGCATTAGGGGCAGTATAGGTGCCGGGGCCCATCTCGTTGCGGATTTCGCAACCGCGGCCCAACAGGGGCATGACCTGCGCCAAACTGATCGCCTT
This sequence comes from Yoonia sp., assembly GCA_047629435.1. Classification (GTDB taxonomy): domain Bacteria; phylum Pseudomonadota; class Alphaproteobacteria; order Rhodobacterales; family Rhodobacteraceae; genus Yoonia. Next base: position 88,928 of record JBLHXF010000002.1, read on the forward strand.
GTCGAAATCAGTGCCACCAACGCGCACCCCGTGGCTTGTGATGATCCGTGTGCGCGTCTCGTCACGTTCAAAGATTGAAAAATCAGACGTACCGCCACCGATGTCGATGATCAGGCCGAGCTTGCCTTTGGGAAGCGGACCAGCGGCCAATGCGGCGGCCTCGGGTTCATACATGAAATCGACGTGTTCGAATCCCGCGATCATATAGGCCTCGCGCAGATCAATTTCAGCCTGCGCATTGCGGGCGTCATTGGAGGAATGAAACCGGACAGGGCGGCCAGACAATGCATGGGTGAACGGCAAGCCTGTGGTCTCTTCGGCGCGTTCGCGGATCATCGTAAGAAACCGTGCGATGGCTTCGATCAGGGTAAGCCGTTCATAGTGAATTTGGCGTTGCTCGCGGATCAATGGCGTTCCAAGCACTGATTTCAGCGCACGCATAAACCGTCCTTCGCGTCCATCGACCAAGGCGGCGTTTGCGACAGACCCATATGTCGTCGTCCCATTGTGGTAATCAAAGAAAATCGAAGTTGGGAGCGTTGTGCGCCCCGCTTCGACCTCGATTAAGTGGGCATGGCCGTTCACAAGGACTGCGGCCGATGTGTTTGAGGTGCCAAAGTCGATACCAAGTGTGTTCATGTCGTTCAGATCCCGAAGATGCCAGACGCGGGTGGATACGCGATCTTGGTGGAACTGCCAAGCTGATTGCTTGCCAAGCACCGCGCCCTATCTTAGCCAGAGAGGGATAAGAAAAAGGAGACGGCAATGCATGCCTTGTTGGTGATCGATGTGCAAAATGATTTTTGTCCAGACGGTGCTTTGGCCGTCGTGGATGGTGATGGCATTGTGGCGGGCATCAACGCTGCGATGCCGCGGTTCGACGCTGTCATTTTGACACAAGACTGGCACCCCGCGGGCCATTCAAGTTTCGCGAGCAGCCACGATGCCGCACCGATGAGCGTGACAGAAATGCCGTATGGCCCACAGGTGTTGTGGCCTGACCACTGCATCCAAGGCAGCGATGGTGCCGCATTTCATCCTGATCTTGATGTGAACCGCGCCGATATGATTGTGCGCAAAGGGTATAACCCTGCAATCGACAGTTATTCGGCATTTTACGAGAACGACCATAAGACGCCGACGGGACTGCAGGGTTATTTGCAAACTCGTGGGATCACGCAGCTTATGCTTGTGGGGTTGGCGACAGATTTCTGTGTGCATTATTCTGCGGTTGATGCGGCCAAACTGGGCTTTGACGTGACTGTTGATCTGGATCTTTGTCGTGCGATTGATTTTGATGGATCGCTTAGGTCCGCACTTACTGCAATGAAAACATCCAACGTAAATCTTGAAGGGGCCCGTTAATGCTCGTTGTTATTTCACCTGCTAAGTCACTGGATATGAACCCTGTTGATATTGCAGCAACTACGCCTGCATTTCAGGATGACGCGATCCGGTTGTCCAAGACGGCCCGCAATCTGACGTTGACCCAGCTGAAAGGATTGATGAGCATTTCGGATGATCTGGCGCGGCTGAACAGGGACCGGTTCAAGGCATTTGCAGATGAACCGACGCCTGAGATGGTGAAACCTGCCGCTTTGGCGTTCAACGGTGACACCTATCAAGGGCTGGAGGCTAAGACATTGAATGTGGATGATCTGGCGTGGGCGCAGGACCATCTTGGTATTTTGTCAGGGCTTTATGGCGTTCTACGTCCACTGGATGCAATTCAGCCGTATCGCTTGGAAATGGGCAGTCGGTTAAAGACCCGTCGTGGTGTATCACTTTATGACTATTGGGGAGACACGATTGCCAAGGCATTAAACGACCGTGCAGCGGATGTTGGTGCGGATACGTTGATCAACTGTGCCAGTCAGGAATATTTTGGTGCGGCTGATCGCAAAGCGCTAAAGCTGCGTGTGATCACGCCGCAGTTTTTGGAGGTCAAAGAGGATCGTCCTCGGATCGTGTCGTTCTTTGCCAAACGTGCACGCGGCGCAATGGCGCGGTTTGTCGTTGAAAACCGGTTGACCGATCCTGCTGGGATCTTGGATTTTGGCACTGGTGGGTATGCCTATGATGCGGATCTGTCGACGCCCGACAAACCCGTATTCTTGCGAGATTACCCAACCTAAGGCACCGCTTTTGGTAAAACGGTGCCTTAGGCGGACATGTTTAGGTTTGGAAAAATCTAAATACGCTCAATCGCGAGCGCAATGCCTTGGCCGCCACCGATGCACATTGTGATCAACGCGCGTTTTCCGCCTGTGCGTTCTAGCTCGTACATGGCTTTGACCGTGATGATCGCACCGGTTGCGCCAACGGGGTGACCCAACGCGATTGCCCCGCCATTTGGATTGACCCGTGCAGGGTCGAATTGCAGTTCTTTGCTGACCGCAAGGGCCTGTGATGCAAATGCCTCGTTGCTTTCGATCACGTCAAAATCGACGGCAGTTAGCCCCGTTTTCGCCAATAAGCTTTGGACAGCAGGCACTGGCCCAATCCCCATAACCTCTGGACGCACGCCTGCATGTGCATATCCGACGATGCGGAATTTGGGTGTAAGCCCTGCCGCAGCCGCAGCATCTGCCGTCGCCAACACAATCGCAGCGGCCCCGTCGTTCAAACCCGATGCGTTACCCGCCGTTACCGTTCCGTCTTTCTCAAATACGGTACGTAAACCGCTGAGATTGTCGAGAGTCGTCACCTTGGGGTGTTCGTCGCGGATGAAATCAACCGTGTCCCGTTTGATCCGGACCTGAATGGGTGTAATTTGGCTGTCGAAATACCCGGCCGTGATTGCAGCAGCGGCGCGGTCTTGGCTTTGCAGTGCAAAAGCGTCTTGATCTGCACGGCTGATCCCGTGTTCACGGGCCACGTTTTCAGCGGTCACACCCATATGGCCAGTCCCGAACGGGCAGTTCAGCGCACCGAGCATCATATCGCGGGTTTTGACATCGCCCATCTTAGCGCCCCAACGCTGGTCAGAGATGATATAAGGGCTGCGGCTCATGTTCTCTGAACCACCGGCAAGTGCGAATTCAGCGTCGCCCAATTGCAGGGCCTGTACCATCGATACGATCGCTTGCACCCCAGACCCGCACAGGCGATTCACGTTCATCGCGGGGGTGCTCTCTGGGATGCCAGCTTGCATTGCGGCAACGCGAGATAGGTACATGTCGCGGGGTTCGGTGTTGATCACATGCCCCATGGCAACGTGGCCGATTTTGTCGGGATCAATGCCGGACCGGTCAATCGCAGTCTTGGCAACCGTTGTTCCCAAATCAATCGGACTTGTGCCCGCTAAAGCGCCACCAAAGGCACCGATGGCAGTGCGCGCACCACCCAGAATTACGATATCGGTCATGTTTAATTTCCCCGTTTGTTGGGTGTATTCTATCTAAACAATGCAGCCCTGCTAGTAAAACGTGGGGTCATTTTAGCAGGGGTGTTGCTGTTAAGGTTTACATCAATCTCTCGCAAACCAATGATCATCGCGTTATGCATAAGAATGATTATATCGCTCGATCACATACAGCTTGCCTTGCCTGCTGGAGCCGAGGATTTGCTGCGGCCATTTTACGCCCTGCTTGGTTTAACCGAAGTCCTGAAACCTGCGCCGCTTGTAGGCCGTGGCGGGTTTTGGATGCGTGCGGGTAATTTAAGCGTGCATTTCGGCGTTGATCCGACTTTTGCGCCTGCGACCAAAGCCCACCCTGCATTTGTTGTGTCCGATATTGATCATCTGGCTGAACGGCTTGTCGCGGCGGGTTATGATATTTCATGGGATACTAAGCTTGTGGATGTGCGCCGGTTTTTTGTTTTTGATCCAGTCGGCAACCGAATCGAATTGATCGCAAGCTGACCTTTCCAATCAAGTAGACTGCGTTATCTTAGCCTCAGAATGAAAGGCTTTGAAATGCTGCTTGCTGCGCGTGATGTACACAAAACATATGATACGGCCGATGGGCCATTTGCCGTTCTGCGCGGTGTCGATCTGTCGCTAGAAGGTGGGCAAAGTCTTGCTTTGACAGGCGAATCGGGCAGCGGGAAAAGCACGCTGTTGCATTTGATTGGCGGATTGGACGTGCCTGATCGGGGGCAGATCGCCATTGGTGGGGCCGACATTGCAGCCATGGACGATGCGGGTCGCGCTGCGCTGCGTCGCGGAACTGTTGGCGTTGTGTTCCAACAATTTAACCTTATTCCCAGCCTTACAGTGGCTGCCAATATCGCGTTTCAGGCACGGCTTGCGGACCAATACGATGCGGCTTGGGTCGATGCATTGACTGACCGATTGGGATTGACGTCGCAGGTGGCGAAGTACCCCGAGCAATTGTCAGGCGGTCAACAACAGCGCGTAGCGATTGCGCGTACATTGGCACCGCGACCTCGGTTGGTGTTAGCCGATGAACCAACAGGCAATCTGGACGAAGATACTGCTGCCAGTGTCATGGACGTCTTGCTGTCGTTGGTGGCCGAGACGGGCGCAGGTCTGTTGATGGTCACACATTCGACAGCGCTTGCAGCGCGTTTGGATAGTAGGTTGCACCTGCGCGCAGGTCGGATTGCATGATCGCGGTGACCTTTTCTGCATTGTTTGGCCATTGGCGGCGCAATCCACTGCAATTGTTCACCTTGCTTGCTGGACTTGCATTGGCGACGGCCCTTTGGTCTGGCGTTCAGGCAATTAACGCAGAGGCACGGGCGAGTTATGATGCTGCGGCGGCCACGTTAGGTGAAGGGCAATTTGATCGGCTGGTGCGCCGCGATGGGCAACCGATTTCGCAAGACACATATATTGCACTGCGCCGCAGTGGTTGGCTGGTTAGCCCTGTGATCGAAGGGCGGGTTGGCGATGCGCGGCTTATTGGCTTGGACCCGTTGACCGCACCCGGTGATTTGGCGCCCAAGACCCTGCAAGGCGCGGGAGGTTTGCAGGATTTCATTGCAATGGGTGGGCAGATAATCGGGGCGCCTGATGTGACTTTGGAGGGTGCTCAAACCGATGCAGCGATTGCGCCTGGGACTGCGATTGCAGACATTGGGACTGTGCAGAAATTACTGGGTCGACCGGATGAATTTGATGCTCTGATCGTCGGATCAGTTCAGCCGCTTGGACAGATGGCGCTGGAAAAAATCGCACCTGATCTGACCCGCCAAGTGGCCCAAGGCGGCTCTGACATTGCGCGGCTTACTGATAGCTTTCACCTCAATCTGACGGCGTTCGGATTGCTGTCATTTGCCGTTGGTATTTTCATCGTGCACGGCGCAATCGGATTGGCGTTTGAACAGCGACGCGGGACGGTGCGGACCTTGCGCGCGCTTGGTGTTCCGCTGCGTTTACTTGTCTGCCTGATCGGGATCGAGCTGCTGGGCCTCGCACTTATTGCAGGGGCGATTGGGGTTGGCCTAGGATATGTGATTGCGGGTTTTTTGTTGCCAGATGTGGCCGCAACGTTACGCGGTCTTTACGGGGCTGACGTTTCAGGAACATTGCAATTGCGCCCGATTTGGTGGGCAACTGGCATGGCTATCGCACTGGGCGGCACGGGCATCGCGTCCAGCGCTGCGCTGTGGAAATTATCACGCATGCCACTGCTGGCGGGGGCGCAACCGCGCGCGCTGGGGGTCATCGCTGGTCGCGGGGCAAAGGTGCAGGCTGTCGCATCTGCCGGATTACTATTCGTCGCATTTGTGCTGGTGCTGACCGCCGATGGGATCGTCACAGGCTTTGCGTTGCTGGGTGCGTTGTTGATTGGAGCGGCTTTAGCTTTGCCTATCGTATTGCGCGGTGTGCTGGGGTTTGCAGCTAAGCGCGCAAACGGTGTCGTTGCCAACTGGTTTTGGGCAGATACGCGTCAACAGTTGCCCGGTTTATCATTGGCGTTGATGGCATTATTGTTGGCAATGGCGGCAAATGTGGGCGTGTCCACGATGGTTAGCAGCTTCCGACTGACGTTCGTGGCGTTCTTGGATCAACGGCTTGCATCTGAACTCTATGTGACCGCAGATACGTCTGAACAAGCAACCGCTGTGATTGATTTTGTGACACCGCGCGTGGATGTGGTGCTGCCGATTATGTCGACGCAGGTGATGATCGCTAACCGTCCTACGGACGTATTCGGCGCGCGGGATCATGCGACCTACCGCGACAACTGGACGTTCCTGACGGCGGGCCAATCGCCTTGGGCAGATGTTCATGCGCGTCAGGCGATTTTGATCAACGAACAACTTGCGCGTGCGGCGGATTTAGCTGTCGGAGATGTTGTCATTGTTGGTGAACAGCCCCTAACAATCGCGGGTATTTATGGTGATTATGGCAACCCAATAGGGCAGGCAATTATCGCAGAACCCCTTTTTCAGGCACTATTTCCAGAGGTTTTGGCGCTTAGGTTTGGGCTACGATTGCCGCGTGAAGACGTGGGCGAATTGGTGGCAGATCTGCAGTCCAAGATAGGGCTACCCACAAGCAACACAATCAATCAGGCTGGGATCAAAGCCTATTCTCTCGCGATTTTTGACCGGACATTCACAGTAACAACGGCCCTGAATGTGTTGACTTTGTCGGTCGCTGGGTTCGCAATTTTGATGAGCCTGCTGACGCTAACGGCGATGCGTGTCCCGCAGCTTGCACCCGCTTGGGCGATGGGCCTGACGCGGGCAGAGCTGGGGCGACTAGAGCTGATCCGTACGGTGATGTTGGCCGTTCTGACAGGGGCGATTGCGCTGCCTTTAGGGCTGGCGCTGGCGTGGGTCTTGTTGGCGGTGGTCAATGTGGCCGCATTCGGATGGCGATTGCCGATGTATTTGTTCCCATGGGAGTACGCGCAACTTGGCGGCTTTGCGATATTGGCTGCCGCGCTAGCCGCACTTTGGCCTGCAATACGATTGGCGCGCACGCCACCTGCTGATTTGCTTAAGGTGTTTTCCAATGAACGTTAGATTGATTTTTGTTCTGCTGTGGCTGCCATTGGCAAGTCTGGCGCAAGGGTTTGCAGGGCTTGGAACTGATGCAGACGGTTTTGCGTTGCCAGAACCCAATCCGACGTTCGTGTTTCCTGCCGATGATGGACCGCATCCAGATTTTAAGATCGAGTGGTGGTATTTAACCGCCAATTTGACGGGTGATGATGGGCGTGACTATGGGTTGCAGTGGACATTGTTCCGCACAGCACTTGCCCCGACAGATGATACAGGTTGGTCGTCGCCACAGCTTTGGATGGGGCATGCCGCAGTCACAACGCCCGATGCGCATTTCGTGGCAGAGCGTTTGGCCCGCGGTGGGATCGGTCAGGCAGGCGTCACCGCAGCGCCATTCGAGGCATGGATCGACGAATGGACATTTGCAGGACCAGATAGTGATGCAGTTCTGCGGGCTGCTGGCCCGGATTTTGCCTATGACATGACTTTGCAGGCAACAGGGCCACGTGTGTTCCACGGTGATGGAGGCTATTCTGTGAAATCGGCAGGTGGGCAGGCATCGTACTATTACTCGCAACCATTCTTTGAAATAGCGGGAACATTGCAATTGCCGACGGGCGATGTTGCCGTCACCGGGGATGCGTGGCTAGACCGCGAATGGTCGTCGCAACCGCTTGGCGCAGATCAAACGGGGTGGGATTGGTTTTCGTTGTCGTTTGATGATGGGTCCAAGCTAATGGGGTTTCTGTTGCGCGGGGACACCGTTTACACGCAGGCGACGTTGATCCGTGCAGACGGAACAACAGTTGCGTATCCAAACGGGGCGTTCACTGCAGAGCAGATCACGCAGTCGCAAGTCGCGGCGCGCGATGTGCCAACCACATGGCGAGTGATGTTGCCTGATGCTGGTGTCGACGTTGTCGTGTCAGCGGTGAATACACAAAGTTGGATGGACACGTCTGTGCCGTATTGGGAAGGACCAGTACGTGTCACGGGGTCCCATTCTGGGCGCGGATACTTGGAGATGACAGGCTATGAATGATTGGTTTTGCGAGCTTGACGGGCTTTGGTCATATGCATGGGACCAAATTTCTGCGCGCGATGATACACGGCTTTGGGCGCTGTCGACGACGGGCGCAGATGGATGGCCAAGGACGCGCACAATTGTGTTGCGCGGGTCGGACACGGACCAAAAATCGCTTCAGTTCCATACGGATCTACACTCTGAAAAGGTGCAAGACCTGCAAGCCGATCCTCGGGCGAGCCTGCTATGTTGGTTGCCAACGTCATTGTTGCAAATCCGCCTGCGTGTGAACATCAGCGTTCAAAGCGGTGCGGCGGTGTCGGATGTCTGGGGCAGTGTACCTGATCCATCCCGCCAAGCTTATGGAACTGCGCCGCCGCCTGCGACCCCGATTGCTAATGCATTGGACTATACAAAACCTGCAGATCCAGCAGCTTTTGCCGTGCTTGATTGCGCGGTTGTTCAGATCGACTTGCTGCTTCTTGGGATAGACCATCGACGCGCTGTTTACTCACGAGGTGGTGACTGGGCAGGGCAATGGGTGGCGCCTTAGCGTTGGCATGGGCTAGACAGGGCATATGAATGATAAACAGCTTCCACTGACCCGCGATCTTGTCCTAATTGGGGGCGGTCACACCCACGCGCTTGTGCTGCGAAAATGGGGAATGAACCCGTTGGCAGGCGTGCGTCTGACGGTGATTAACCCGGGTCCGACAGCGCCCTATTCTGGGATGCTGCCCGGTTTTGTGGCTGGGCATTACACCCGCGACGAGCTGGATATTGATCTGGTCCAGATTTGCAGATTTGCAGGGGCACGCTTGATCCTTGGGTATGCTGACGGGATCAACCGCGCTGCAAAGACAGTGTCTGTCGCAGGTCGTCCGCCCATCGCCTATGACGCGCTCAGCGTGGATGTGGGTATCACGTCTGCGATGCCTGCGTTGTCTGGGTTTTCGGATCACGGGACACCCGCCAAACCGCTTGGACCTTTTGCCAGTAAATGGGATCATTACCGCAATACTGCAAACGCGCCCAAAGTTGCCGTGATCGGTGGCGGCGTCGCTGGTGCAGAGCTTGCGATGGCGATGCGTCATTCATTGAATGGCGACGCGACTGTTCACCTGATTGATCGGGGCGATGTGCTTAAGGATCTTGGCGTGACGGCACGCTTAAAAATGCGTGCAGCGCTCGACAGTCACGATGTGCGGATTGTTGAACAGGCAGATGTGATTGCCGTGGACTCAACGGGCGTGCAATTGGCAGATGGACAGCATATCGCTGCAGGCTTTGTAACAGGTGCGGCAGGGGCGAAGCCGCATGATTGGCAGGCGGATATCGGCGTTGAAACGCACGAGGGTTTCATCACCATCAGCCCAACGCTGCAATCGTCTGATCCTGCGATTTTTGCCGTCGGCGATTGCGCCCATATGGCTGCCAATCCGCGGCCAAAGGCGGGTGTGTTTGCAGTGCGCCAAGCTCCTGTTTTAACCCAGAACCTACGGGCAGTTTTGTCAGGTGGTGATTTAGAAAGCTATGTACCACAGGGTGACTACCTCAAGCTTATCTCGTTGGGGCAGAAAAGCGCCTTGGCGGAAAAATTTGGAACTGCGCTGTCGGGGTCCCTACTTTGGAAATGGAAGGACCGGATTGACCGTAAATTCATGGATCAATTCGTGGACTTGCCACAGATGAAAGCTGCGCCGCTACCGCGAGACGTCGCTCTTGGGCTTGTCGATGCGCTTGGTGATAAACCCATGTGTGGCGGTTGCGGTGCCAAGGTTGGGCGCGGATCGTTGCGCGAGGTGCTGGCTGACTTGCCAGCGGCCAATCGCGCCGATGTGCAAAGCGTCGCAGGCGATGACGCGGCGATCCTGACCACAGGTGGTCAAACACAAATCATGACGACGGACCACTTGCGCAGCTTCACTCTTGATCCCGTCATTATGACGCGGATCGCTGCGGTCCACGCGCTTGGGGATGCTTGGGCCATGGGGGCTGCACCGCAGGCTGCGACTGCCACGATTATATTGCCGCGCATGTCGTCTGAAATGCAACGCCGGACATTGGCTGAAATTATGCAGACAGCGCATGCGGTCATGGGCGATGCTGGGGCTGCTATCGTGGGTGGGCATTCGTCGCTGGGTGACGAATTGACCATCGGGTTCACGATCACGGGTCTTTGTCACAGCGATCCGATTACCATCGCTGGGGCGAAAGCTGGTGACGTTTTGATCCTGACAAAACCAATCGGCAGTGGCGTGTTGATGGCTGCCGAAATGGCGGGTCAAGCACGCGGGGCAGATGTGGCAAGTGCGTTAGAGCTGATGACAACAGGCCAAGCCACAGCGGCGAAAATTCTGCACGGTGCACATGCGATGACGGATGTTACTGGATTTGGTTTGGCCGGACATCTTAGCGGTATATGCGAGGCATCTGGCGTCGACGCCATCATTGATTTGGATGCAGTACCAGTGATGGATGGAGCGTTGGATCTAGCAGCCGCTGGGACGCGATCAAGTTTGTATAAAGATAACCGGTCAGGCGCTGGGCCTGTGTTTGGCGCAGACGGACCAAAGGGCGATTTGTTGTTTGATCCGCAAACAGCTGGTGGGTTGCTGGCAGCCGTTGATGAAAAGCAGACCAATGATGTGTTGCTTGCGCTGCAGGTTGCTGGCTATCCGGCCGCAGTTATCGGGAAAATTCAGGCAGGTGACGGCGCGGTCAAAGTGCAATCAAAGCCTGCATAATCTGACGGACTGCATCATCTTGGCCAATATTATCCAAGGTATTAACCGCAACGGTTGCAACCGACGCACGCACCTCTGACCCGCGCGATTTCGCGTAGGCCGCATCGTAATGCTGTTCCATCAATGCCTTTGCCAATGCGCGAAATTTGCGGGCTTCGAGTAATGCTAACCAACCATCAACAACCGCATGCCCGCGAATGGACCGCAACGGGGCAAAGCGTGCCGCCAGCTCAGATGGGTCAGCAATCATATCGGCGTAGGCGGTTTCTAAAAATGCGGCCCGCGCATCAATCGGTGCCTCGATCATTATACGCGGGGCCACAATCATTTTAGCCCATAATTGAGGAGGTAGATTGATCTGCCCAATCCGAGAACTTTCAGCCTCGACCACGATGGGGCGTGATGGATCACAGGCATCAAGTGCAACGGCGAGGGCGGTTTCAAACCCCTTTTGATCAGGTTGCCCACCAGCAACAGCGCCCAATGACGACCCGCGATGCCCAGCCAACCCTTCAAGGTCGATGACTTGAACATCCATCGCGGCAAGGCGCGCCAGAATGGCGGTTTTCGCAGTGCCCGTATTCCCGTCCAGCAGGACAAAACGGTGCGGCAATGGATTGTCGTATAGCGCCTCTTTGACGAGCCTGCGCCACTGCATATAGCCGCCGTTCACAATATCAGCGCGCCAGCCAATTTGTTGCAGGATCATCGTGAACGACCCCGACCTTTGACCGCCGCGCCAACAATAGATTAAGGGCTGCCAGCTTCCGTCATGATCAGCCAGCGGCCCTTCAACATGATCTGCCACATTGCGGGCAACTAGGGTCGCACCTAGCTTGCGGGCATCAAACGGGCTGATTTGCTTGTACATCGTCCCGACCTGCGCGCGTTGATCGTTGGACAAGGCAGGCAAATTGATTGCACCAGGCACATGATCAACTGCGAATTCCGCAGGGGATCGCACATCAATCACGGTGTCAAATCCATGGGTCAACATGGCGCGGATGCTATCAAACGTTTGGGACATGCTTAGGGTATTGCAGCAAAGAGGGGGGCAAACAACGTCAAACGGGTGCGTCAAAAATCCGCGCTGCGTGTTCGGCCAGATAGATGCGCAACCACGGTGTAAACCTGTCTGGGTCAGCGGCGACCTGTAGGTGCAAATCAGCGATAGACACCCATGCGGTCTCGGCCACTTCATCGGGGTTGAGGTCCAAATCCAGATTGCGGTTGGCTTGTGCAGTGAACAGATCGACCACCTCGTGTTCGATCATATCACCGCCAACATCGGCGCGGTATTCGATGATGCCACGGTGAACAAGGTCTAGCCCGTTGATCCCCAACTCTTCGGTCAAACGGCGGGACGCACATGTGGCGGGGACTTCATCCCAATGAGGGTGGGTGCAGCAGGTGTTCGCCCACAAACCGGGGGTATGGTATTTGTTCAAAGCACGGCGCTGAAGCAAGATTGCATCGCCGGACATCACAAACACAGACACGGCTTTGTGGCGCAGCCCAGTGGTGTGGGCACGCATTTTTTCGACAGGCTGCAAAGTGCCGTCGACCCAAGCTGGTATCATTGTCGTCAAAGCGCGGTCTCCTTGCGTGAGATTGCGATAATTGCCAATCGGCCTGACTTCAAGCATGGTTTTACCAACCGTAGGACATCATGCAACGACGTCGTTTTGTAAAAGGGCGGCTTGCGATGGCCGCGAACACAGTCCCACGTTTTGGGCAGGCAGCGCCGCTTGGGTTTTTTGTGCCTGTAGAAGAAGTACCGCATCAGCGGTCATTTATGCAGTGGCCCGTGAATAGGCGTGTTCATCCGGATCCGGTTTTCTTGGACATGGCACAGCAAATGATTGCGGACATCGCCAATGCTATCGCAGATTTTGAACCGGTAATAATGTTGGCAGCGGGGTCCGATCATGCAAATGCGCGGGGCAAACTTTCTGATGCGGTGGAACTTTGGTATGTCCCGACTGAAGACCTGTGGTGTCGTGACGCGGGACCAAATCGCGTGCTCATCAACTTGCCAGACGATCCAGACCCGCGTGACCCTTTTCATAGCGCTGCGCTAGATCCGCATGATGTGCTTATCACGGCTGGCTTGCAGGTTGAGGTGATCCCCGAGCCGGTTAAGCGGCGTATTAAATCCATCGACTTTGTTGGGTCGTATGCGAATTACTATGTCTGTAATGGGGCCGTGATTGCGGCGTAATTCGGGGATGCAGAGGCCGACGCAATTGCAGTAGACGCCTTGCATAGACACTATCTTGATTGCGAAATCATTGCATTAAAAGTCGATCCATTGGGTGAGATGGGTGGTGGCATTCACTGTGCGACACAACAAATGCCAATCGTCTAATTATTGCGATCTGTTCCGCATCGGCGTATCAGGTCCGTATAACTTAAGGGGACAGATATGACCGCTGATTTCGCCACCGAAAAAGCCCAAGCCGCCGCATGGTTCGAAGCCCTGCGCGACCAAATCGTCACTGCATTCGAAGCGCTGGAAACCAGCCAAACGGATGGACCTACCGCAGGTTTCGACATGGGTCGGTTTGAGCAAACAGTCACAAAACGCACGACTGATGATGGCAGTGATGCAGGCGGCGGATTGATGTCCGTTATGCGTGGCGGACGGGTGTTCGAAAAGGTTGGGGTGAATACTTCGACAGTTTACGGACAGCTTGGTGCGGCGGCGCAATCGGCGATGGCTGCGCGTGGTGTGCCGGGAATGGATGCGGACCCACGGTTTTGGGCGTCGGGCATTTCGCTGGTTGCTCATATGCAGAACCCGCAGGTCCCTGCCGTCCATATGAACACGCGCATGTTCTGGACACCACATGCGTGGTGGTTTGGTGGTGGGTCCGACCTGAACCCATGTTTGGAGTTTACGGAAGATACCGCGCATTTTCATGACACCCAGAAAACGCACCTCGATCCACATGGGGTCGACCTGTATCCGGCGCTGAAGAAATGGGCCGACGAGTATTTCTATATTCCACACCGCAATCGGGCGCGCGGTGTTGGGGGCATCTTTATGGATGATCGCAATACCGACGATTGGGCTGCTGATTTTGCGCTGACCCAAGATATCGGTCGGGCGTTTTTGCCAGCGTATTTACCGCTTGTCGAAAAGCGGCGTACGATGCCGTGGAATGAAGCGGACAAAGATGCACAGTTGGTGCACCGCGGGCTCTATGCTGAATACAATTTAGTGTATGATCGTGGGACCAAATTCGGTCTGACCACAGGGCATGATGCGGACGCCGTATTGATGAGCCTGCCACCAATGGCAAAATGGCATTAAGCAAGCGGTGCTAGGGGCACTGCCCCCAGCATGCTTTTTGGCAGTTGATTAGCCTGCGCGCACGGTGTCGATCATCAATTGGACATTGTCAGGGTTCGCATCAGGTGTGATCCCGTGTCCGAGGTTAAAGATGTGCGGACCGTTTTTCAAAGCGGCGCAAATGCGGCGCGTCTCGTCAACAAGGTCTTGGCCACCGGTCACCATATGCTTTGATGCAAGGTTACCCTGAACACATCCATTAATTTGCACGTGCTCCGCTGCCCATGCGGCATCAACACCGTCGTCAAGCGCAATGCAATCAGCACCTGTGGCGGCGTGCAGGCCGATGTATCTTTCGCCAGCGCCGCGTGGGAATGCGATGATCGGCACATTCGGATACTTTGCCTTTAATGCCGAAACGATTGTCTGGATCGGCTTAATTGAAAAGTCGTAGAAATCGTCGTCCTCCAGTGATCCGGCCCAGCTGTCAAATAATTTGACAGCTTCGGCGCCCGCTTCGATCTGTGCGGACAAATAGCTGATCGTGCCCTCGGTGATGCGGTTTATCAGGCCTTCGAATACAGTCCGGTTGCCGTCTTTAAGCGCGTGCGCAGGGCCTTGGTCAGGTGTGCCTTTACCTGCGATCATATAGGTCGCGACGGTCCATGGCGCACCTGCGAAGCCGATCAGTGTCGTATCAGAAGGGAGTTCTGATCGTAGAATTTTGATCGTCTCATAAATTGGGTTTAGTGTGTCGTGGATCGCATCAAGTGGTTTCAATGCAGCCAGTTCATCGGCCGTCGTGATCGTGGACAAACGGGGTCCTTCGCCCGTGACAAACCACAGGTCAGCACCCAGCGCTTGCGGCAGCAATAAAATATCAGCAAATAGGATGGCGCCATCAAACCCATATCGGCGAATTGGCTGCATTGTGACTTCAGCAGCCAATTCAGGATTATAGCATAGCGACAAAAAGTCACCCGCTTTGGCGCGGGTTGCTTTGTACTCAGGAAGGTACCTGCCTGCTTGGCGCATCATCCAAATAGGGGGCGTCTCAAGGGTTTCCCCTGCAAGGGCACGCAAAATAGTCTTGTTCTGTGTCATAATATGCTGTCCGTCTGGTTCACTGTTGGTGGTTTCAAGAACGAAGGTCGTTGTCAATATCTGCACGTCTGACTAGAACGATCACATGTCTATTATCATGCCTTCATCTCATGCGCCGTTCCGAATTGGCACGCGTGGATCACCGCTTGCGCTTGCGCAGGCTCATGAAACCCGTGACAGGTTGGGGACAGCGTTTGATTTGCCTGTTGATGCGTTTGAAATTGTCGTGATTAAGACCACTGGCGATGATCCGACGCTGATCAATGCAGACATCGCGCTTAAGACGATTGGCAACAAAGGGTTGTTCACAAAAGAGATCGAAGACGCCCTGTTGGGCGGCAAGATCGACATCGCCGTGCATTCAATGAAAGACATGCCAGTGGCACAACCGGACGGGCTGTTGCTCGATACTTATTTGCCCCGAGAAGACGTGCGCGATGCGTTTGTATCTGTTGGCGCGCTTGAGTTGGCTGATGTTGCTGCAGGCGCGACCATTGGGTCATCATCCTTGCGCCGACGCGCGCAGCTTTTGGCACGTCGCCCTGATCTTAAGGTCGCTGAGTTTCGCGGCAATGTGCAGACCCGTCTGCGCAAACTGCATGACGGTGTGGCTGATGGGACGTTTCTGGCCATGGCTGGATTGCGCCGTTTGGGCATGACCGATGTGCCACATGTCGCGATCGGGGTGGATGATATGCTGCCAGCCGTTGCCCAAGGTGCAATTGGGATTGAACGGCGGGCTGATGATACGCGTGCTGCGCATATGTTGGCTGCTATTCATGATGTGCCCACAGGTTTGCGACTGGTTGCCGAGCGCGCGTTCTTGGCGGATCTGGACGGGTCGTGTCATACGCCGATTGCTGCTTTGGCCGAGATTGATGGCGACCAGATGCGTCTGCGCGGAGAGATCCTGCGTGAAGACGGATCAGAAGCATTATCAGATGATGTGACTGGACCGATTGCCGACGGACCCGCGATGGGGCGCGCCATGGCCAAGCGGCTATTGGATCGCGCTGGTCCTGGCTTCTTTTCGCACCGTTAAGCGGGTGTGACTGGGACGCGGCCCTCGTCGGTCAACGCCCAGCATTTGCGGTCTTCAAATACGACAGGTACCAACACGCGGCCACGGCCGGCTCCAGCGTCAATATTGACCCGTGTGCCGTAATGAGTTGGATAGTCGATTGCGGTGTGCCCGTGCACGACTAGCTTGCCAAAATCATGGCCGGTTTCTAAGAAACCTTCTCTGATCCACATCATGTCTTCGGGGTCTTGTTCCGCGAGGGCGATGTTTGGACGCAGGCCTGCATGCACAAATATCAGGCTGTCTGTTTCGTGATACAGTGCGCGGGTGTTCACAAAGTCCAGATGGCTTTGGGGCACTTGTTGTTGCGCCCATGTCACGATCTTGTCTTTGCTTATGTCGCCCGTTTCCGTGGTGTAATGGGTGAGGACTTCCAGTTCGCCGTCGGGCTGCACAAAATTGGGCGTGCCTAAGATACCGTAGGAAGCAAGCGTTGCGGCACCGCCAAGGCGGGGGTTCACCCATGATAAACCCGGTGCAATCATAGGATCATGTTCGGCACCACTGGTCACGAAATCGTAGAACATCCGGTCATGGTTGCCTTTGAGACAGGTCCAGTTACGGCCATCTGCCTCGCCTGTGATCAAGGCATCAATGACAGCGCTGCTGTTTAGGCCACGGTCAGTATAATCACCCACAAAGACGATTTCTGCGTCAGGCCCACCATCTTTTTCGATAAGGGACAGCGCGTGGTCGAGCATTTCTATTTGCCCGTGAATATCGCCAATCGCATAGATCATGGTGTGGCCCTTTGGTTAGGATGGCAGGTGTCGCTGTTGCCCTTATAGGGCAATGCGCCCCACCCGCCATCCCGCTGTTTTATACTTCAAAAGTTAGACGTTTGACCTGCTGGAACATACCGGTGTCTTGCAGCGCTGTGATTGCCGCTGGTGGCACAACGTCGTCGACATAAAGCAGTGCGATTGCCTCTCCTTTCACGCCAGCACGACCAAGCGTAAAGTTCGCGATGTTCACGCCGTGGCTCCCCATGGTGTTGCCCAAGGTACCGATGATGCCGGGAACATCTTCGTTGGTGGTGTAGAGCATGTGCGCGCCCACTTCAGCGTCGACGTTAATCCCTTTGATTTGGATGAAGCGTGGCTTGCCATCACTGAACACCGTACCGGCGACAGAGCGTTCGCGCTTGTCTGTGACAACAGTAACTTTGACGTAGCCCTCAAACGTTCCGGACTGGTCTTGCTTGGTTGTCGAGATTTGAATGCCACGTTCTTTTGCGATCACAGGCGCGCTGACCATGTTGGTGTCAGGGTTTGCCTTTTTCATGATACCGGCGATCGTTGCTGCTGTCAGCGCCTTGAGGTTCATATCGGACACGACACCGTCAAACAGGATGTTGATCGCAGTGATCGGCTCGTCGGTCATTTGACCAATGAAGTTACCCAAGTGACCCGACAGCTTAATCCACGGTCCCATGACCTTGGCTTCTTCTGCAGTAACAGACGGCATGTTGAGCGCATTGGTCACAGCACCCGTTAGCAAATAATCGGACATCTGTTCGGCGACTTGCAGGGCCACGTTTTCTTGCGCTTCTGTTGTTGCGGCCCCAAGGTGCGGGGTGACAACGACATTTGGCAGGTTAAACAGCGGGCTGTCCGTGGCTGGTTCAACGGCGAATACATCAAAAGCTGCGCCAGCGACATGACCGGATTTCAGTGCATCAGCCAAAGCCTGCTCGTCAACCAAGCCGCCACGTGCACAGTTAATGATACGCACGCCTTTTTTCAGCTTGGCGATGTTTTCGGCAGACAAGATGTTTGCCGTTTGATCGGTATATGGAACGTGAAGTGTGATGAAGTCAGCGTTGGCAAACAGTTCTTCCAGGTCAACTTTTTTGACGCCCATTTTTTCGGCTTTTTCTTCACCAAGATAGGGATCGTAGGCCATGACCTTCATCTTCAACGCGCGTGCACGGTCACACACGATACCACCGATGTTGCCTGCGCCGATAACGCCAAGTGTTTTACCAGTCAGCTCAACACCCATAAACTTGGATTTTTCCCATTTGCCGGCATGTGTGGACGCAGATGCTTCTGGGATTTGGCGCGCCACGGCGAACATCATTGCGATTGCATGCTCAGCCGTTGTGATCATGTTGCCGAACGGCGTGTTCATCACGATGATACCCGCCTTGGATGCAGCATCTTTGTCGATGTTATCGGTGCCAATACCAGCGCGACCAATGACCTTGAGGTTTGTCGCAGCTTCGATAATTTTCGCGGTCGCTTTGGATGCGGACCGGATCGCGAGGCCGTCATACTTAGGGATCGCGGCCAAGAACGCGTCCTTGTCTTTGCCCAATGCAGGCATGAAGTCGACATCAATGCCGCGGTCTTTGAAGATTTGCACAGCTGCTTCAGAAAGGCTGTCGGAAATAAGAACTTTAGGGGCCATCAGATATGGTCCTTCTTTATAAGAGGAGGGATGTAGGATGCGTTTCAACGCATCTTAGCTGTTCAATTCTGTCTCAAATGCCCACGCAAGCCATGGCAGCATGGCTTCGATGTCGGACGTTTCAACCGTGGCACCACACCAAATCCGTAAACCGGCGGGTGCATCACGATAGGCACCGATATCAAGCGCGATGTTTTCATCAGCCAGACGTTTGGCCACGCCTTTGGCGAAAGCGGCGCCGTCGGTGATCCGGTCATCTGTAAACTTGAGGCAAACGGACGTGTTCGACCGCGTGGCCTTATCAACCGCCAGATTATCGATCCAATCATTGGCTGCGCAGAAATTCCATACCGCGCGTGCGTTGGCATTGGCACGGTGCTGTAACGCATCCAATCCGCCTATGGATTTAGCCCATTTCAGCGCGACAAGGTAATCTTCAACGGCCAACATGGAAGGAGTGTTGATCGTCTCACCCTTAAAGATGCCTTCGATCAGTTTACCACCTTTGGTCATGCGGAAAATCTTGGGCAGCGGCCATGCGGGTTTGTAGCTTTCCAGCCGTTCAACAGCGCGAGGCGACAAGATAATCATCCCATGCGCAGCTTCACCACCCATGACTTTTTGCCAAGAGAATGTTGTCACATCAAGCTTGTCCCACGGCAGATCTTGGGCAAATGCAGCAGAGGTTGCATCGCACAATGTTAGACCAGCGCGGTCCGCAGGGATCATATCGCCATCGGCCATACGCACGCCGGACGTCGTGCCGTTCCATGTAAAGCAAACATCGTTGTCGTAATTTAGAGCGGCCATATCCACGATATGCCCATAATCGGCAGTGTGGGACGAGGCTTCGATCTTGAGCTGCTTGACCACATCTGTGACCCAGCCCGCGCCAAAGCTTTCCCACGCAACCATCTGCACAGGGCGTTCGCCCAGGAGGGACCACATCGCCATCTCGTACGCGCCACTGTCTGACGCAGGCACAATGCCGATCCGGTAATTATCAGGCACACCAAGGATTTCGCGGGTTAGGTCAATCGCTTCGGCTAATTTGGATTTGCCCACGGCAGCACGATGTGACCGGCCCAATGGGGCATCGGACAAGTCGGACAGTTTCCATGTGGGGGGTTTGGCACAAGGGCCAGAAGAAAAACGTGGATTCGTCGGCCGCGTGGCCGGTTTCGTCATAACCATCACTGGTATCCTCACAGATAAATGCCCTTCGTTGGGGAAGGGTGTCCCAATCGCTGAGCTACCTGTGAGTGGGGCCTTTCACAACAGAGAAAAGGACGCTAAACCGCCGCAACACACGCTTTTTACGACACTGATGACGCCAATCGGAAACTTGAGGACTGCGCACATGTATATGGTCACGTTGATCTGCAATCCGGCCCAAGGGCCGTTAAACCCAACGTTGGCTGAAAACTTGCGCAGTGCATGGGGTGGCGATGCATCCAAATGGCTGGCCATTAATGAGGCGGTCGAGTTTGAGGTTCTACAACGCCCGGATAATTTCGAATCAGTTTGGAACGACCTGCAATCTACTGGGGTCGATCTGGTTGTTCTTCCGACTGAAAACCGCGTCAAAAAGATGCTGCTCGCTGATATGGACAGCACCATGATCCAGCAAGAATGCATTGACGAGCTGGCTGATGAGGCCGGCGTTGGTGCGCGTGTGGCTGACATCACTGCGCGTGCGATGAACGGCGAACTGGATTTTGAGGCGGCATTGATCGAACGGGTTGGCTTCCTAAGAAACCTCGACGAGGGCGTGATTGATCAAGTCCTAAACGCACGGATCACTTACATGCCCGGCGGGGCTGATTTGCTGCGGACGATGAAAAACGCTGGCGGTCATGCGGCGTTGGTATCGGGGGGCTTTACGGCCTTTACGGCACAGGTCGCGGCAACGCTTGGGTTCGATGAAAATCGGGCAAATACGTTGATTGTTGAAGGCGGTAAACTGACGGGTGATGTGGGTCGTCCGATTTTGGGGCGCGAGGCCAAGGTGCAGGCGCTGGAAGAAATTACGGCGCAGATTGGCATCAATGAGCGCGATGTGATCGCCGTGGGTGACGGGGCCAATGATCTGGGGATGTTGATGCGCGCGGGGGTTGGTGTGGCTTTGCACGCAAAACCTGCGGTTCAGGCACAATGCGATGTGCGCGTGAACCATGGGGATTTATCGGCGCTGCTGTTCGTTCAAGGATACAGCCGCGCCAATTTTGTTGCTTAGGCTTCCGTCGGACCGTCAGCTGCTTTCCAATCGGCAATTCCGCCGACATTGGTAACGTTGTTGTATCCCATATCTTTCAACGTCTTGCCCGCAAGCGCAGCCTGACCGCCAGCGCCACAAACCAAATAGATATCGGCATCCTTTTGCATGAATTCTTTATGGTGGGGCAGGGCAGGATCGGCCGCAAACTCTATAAATCCACGGGCGACGCGGTGCGCGCCCTTTATGGTACCGGAAGCTGCGATGTCGCTGCTATCGCGCACATCAATCCAAACGCCAGTGCCCGTGGCATGTTTGGCAATAGCGTCCGCGCTACTAATGCGAGTGACAACTGCGTCGGCGTCTTGAAGATAATCGTATGCGGTTTTCATTTGGGCGTTCCTAAAATAGATTTCTGTTGGAAAAATGACCCAAGCAAAAAGCCCGGGCCAGTCCAACAGGGAGGGTGTGATATGACCCTATCACAAAAGGGTCTCGTAATGTTGGCGCGCAATCGAATTGTTAAGACACTAAGCGGTAACCACCAGATTCGGTGACCAACAAACGGGCATTGGACGGATCGGGTTCGATCTTTTGACGCAAGCGATAGATATGCGTTTCCAACGTGTGCGTGGTGACACCTGCGTTATAGCCCCAAACCTCGTGCAACAGAATATCGCGTGGAACAACGCCATCGTTCGAGCGGTAAAGGAACTTGAGGATATTCGTTTCCTTTTCGGTCAGGCGGACCTTTTTGTCATCTTCAGTCAGCAGCATCTTTTGCGCTGGCTTGAACGTGTAAGGGCCCATCTGAAATACAGCATCTTCGGACTGTTCATGTGTGCGCAACTGGCTGCGGATACGTGCCAACAAAACAGGAAACTTGAACGGCTTCGACACATAATCATTTGCGCCAGCATCAAGTCCGTAAATCGTGTCTGCGTCGCTGTCTTGCGCGGTCAGCATAACAATCGGGCATTTCACACCCTGCTTGCGCATCAGGCGGCACAACTCGCGGCCATCCGTATCAGGCAGACCGACATCAAGGATCATTAGGTCGTAAAGACCTTCTTTGGCCTTCACCATCGCGCTGGCCCCGTCGTCGGCTTCGAACACGTCGAAGTCTTCGGTCATAAGCAGTTGCTCGCCCAAGGCTTCGCGCAGGTCGTCATCATCGTCTACGAGAAGAATTCTTTTGAGTTGTCCCATGACAGTCTCCTTTGCTACTGATCTATCAGATGTGTCTCAGACACGTTCACGGCAAGTTTTCTGAACACAAAATCACACGGACGTGTGACCAATGCGCCAAATGTTTCAATTTGGGCCAAACAGGACTATCCTTTGAAACATATGAGGACTGAATTTAGATGAGCTTTGCCCCCGATGTAACAGAACGACTGGCCCGCGCCCGCGCAGATTTACGCATGGGTGTGCCTGTTGTGCTTGATGGTGGTGCTGTAATGCTGGCGGCTGAAACGCTGGATGCAGCGCGTTTGGCGCATTTGCGTGGGCTTGGCGGTGATCCGGTGCTGGCTGTGACGGGCTGGCGGGCGAATACTCTTAAGGCGCGCGCCTATGACGGTGACGTCGCGCGGATTGTGCTGCCATCTGATGCGACGCTTGCATGGGTGCGGTCAGTTGCTGACCCTGCAGACGATTTGCGCAGTCCAATGAAAGGGCCGTTGCAAACCCGGCGCGACGGGGGCGCTGACATGCACCGTGCCGCGATTGCGCTTTGCAAAGCAGCGCGTTTGCTGCCCGCCGCGATCGTACTGCCAGTCGCCGATGCGGAGGCGTTTGCAATAGCGCATAATCTGACGATGGTGTCTGATGCAGCGGCGCTTGATACGGGGCTAAGCCCGCTGAACCCGATTATCTCGGCGCGTTTGCCGTTAGAAGTATCAGAGGCCGGACGCCTACACATTTTCCGCCCTGATGACGGGGCAGAGGAACATTACGCGGTTGAAATCGGCCAACCGGCGCGGGACAAACCTGTTTTGTCACGGCTGCATTCCGCGTGTTTTACGGGTGACTTGCTTGGGTCGTTGAAATGTGACTGTGGGCCGCAACTACGCGGTGCGCTGGCGCAGATGGGGTCAGAAGGCGCTGGTGTCCTGCTGTACTTAAACCAAGAGGGTCGCGGCATTGGGCTCGCGAATAAAATGCGCGCCTATTCATTGCAGGATCAGGGATTTGACACCGTCGAGGCAAATCACCGACTTGGATTTGATGACGATGAACGCGATTTCCGTATTGGTGCTGAAATCCTGAAAAAGATGGGCTTTAATGCGGTGCGTCTGTTGACCAACAACCCTGCCAAAGTGGCACGGATGGAAGGGGCTGGTGTTCAGGTGACCGAACGGGTGCCGTTGATCGAAGGGGCAAACCCACACAACCATGCCTATCTGGCGACCAAGGCGGCCAAGTCGGGGCATTTGTTGTAGAATGAGCCCTTATGATTTGGTGGTTTTGCCGACGCATGTGCGGTTTGCAGGGCGGCGGTTTGCACGAACCATCGGGCGTGGTGGTTTGACAGACCGTAAGGCCGAAGGTGACATGGCGACACCGCGCGGGGTGCATAGAATTATTGGTATGCTGTACCGCCCTGACCGAATGGCGCGGCCTACCGATTGGGCAGTTCCAATTGGGCCGACCGATTTATGGTCTGATGATGTCGCTGACCCAGATTACAACATGATGGTTAATGCGCCGCATGGGTTTAGCCACGAAGCGCTACGCCGCGCTGACCCGATGTATGACCTTGTACTGATCACAGATTGGAATTGGCCCTATGCTATTAAGGGGCGCGGGTCCGCGATTTTCATCCATGCTTGGCGCGGTCAAGGGCGGCAAACTGCCGGATGTGTGGCGTTCCGTCCTGATCATTTGCGTTGGATCTCACAACGAATTCGCCCCAATAGCAGACTTGTTATCGCATAACGGCTGGACCTTTGGCAGAAAACCAGTGCAAACCGAAAGGCGAACACGATGAAACACCAAGGCCATTTTATGACTCCTGACGAAATTTCCAAGCTACCTTACCGTCCCTGCGTGGGCATTATGCTGGCAAATACACGCGGCCACGTTTTTGTAGGTCAGCGGCTGGACCGTGACACCGACGCGTGGCAAATGCCCCAAGGTGGCGTCGATAAGGGCGAAAAAACCCAAGATGCGGCTATTCGCGAACTGTGGGAAGAGACTGGAGTGACCTCTAATCTGGTGACTATTGAGGCTGAAAGCCGGGGTTTGATCCCCTATGATCTGCCTGCTGCCTTGGTGCCAAATATCTGGGGCGGTCGGTACCGCGGTCAGGAACAGAAATGGTTCTTGATGCGGTTCCACGGATCTGACGACCAGATCAATATCGCGACCAAGCATCCTGAATTTTCGGAATGGAAATGGCTGCCAAAGGAAGACTTGGTTGCCAATATCGTCCCATTCAAGCGTAGCGTCTATGAACAGGTGCTTGCGGAATTTGTGGGCGCTCTATGAAAGTTGCATTTGCGGCCATCGCCCTGATGGTCATTGCTGGACAGGCAGTGGCCTTATCATGTGTGCGCCCTGACGCTGTGAATACGTTTGAACGTGTGTCCGAAGATGCGGCTTCCTATTACCTGCTTTATGGCACGCTTGATTTTGATGTGGCCAAGCAACCAAAGGGCGTCGTCAACGCCGAACGCAATCCAGATCCTATTGTAGCCCAATTCGCAGGTTTCGCGTTAAATACAAGTGGGTTTACGACATCGTATTCCCGCGCGGTAACGTTGCAGCCAGTTTGCTTTGGTCCCTGGTGCGGTGGCGAAACACCTGGCGTGAAGTCTTTGTTCTTTGCGCAGGTCGACGGTGATCAGATCATCATTGAATCCACCCCTTGCGGCGGCTTTGTTTTCCCTGAACCATCGCAGTCCCTGCTGGATACAATGACGTCGTGCATGAACGGCAACTGCCCTTAACGCAGCCGTTGCAGCAGCGACAAAGACGCGTACCCATCGCCAGGAAGACCTGCAGCTTGCTGATAGGCGCGTATCGCGCGGCGGGTGGCGGGACCAACCTTGCCGTCGATGCCGCTGGTATTAAACCCAGCTGAAGTCAGGCGCTGCTGTAGCTCGCGGCGCTCTGCGCGAAACAGATCACGCTCGCCTGCTGGAAACGCAACTTGCAATGGCCCCATACCGCGTATCCGGTCGCCCAAATGCCCGACACCAATCATGTAGGCCTGTGCGTTATTATAGCGGCTGATCACATCAAAGTTGCGGAACACCAAAAACGCAGGCCCGTTCCCGCCAGTGGGGGTGATCAGCGACGCGGTGCCATAGTTTGGGACAGCCCGCCCATCTGTGCCGCGCACGCCAAGTTGCCCCCATTGCTCTGGGGACATTTTTACAGTGCGATTGGTGCGGGCAAAGTCAAAGCCGCGCGGCAGGCGTACTTCAACGCCCCAAGGTTGCCCGTTGCGCCATTTAAATCGGTTGAGATACGCAGCCGTTGACGCCAGCGCATCGCTTGGGTCATCCGACCAAATGTCGCGGCGACCGTCACCTGTGATATCCACGGCATAAGCCTCGAACGATGTGGGGATAAACTGGGTGTGGCCCATTGCACCAGCCCAGCTGCCTGTCATCTGTGCGGGTGAAATATCCCCGCGTTGCAAAATTTTAAGCGCTGATATCAGCTGCTGTTCAAAGAACCGACCGCGTCGCCCGTCAAACGCAAGCGTGGCCAACGTGCTGATCAATGGAGTGTCGCCACGGCGCTTGCCATAGTTGCTTTCCATGCCCCAGAACGCGACGACGACATGGGGTTCGACGCCATAAGTCGCCTCAAGTAAGGCAAGGAGCTGCGCGTGTTTGCGCAACATCGCGCGGCCATTTGTGACCCGTAAATCCGACGCAGCAGTCGACATGTATTCAGCCAAAGGTTTCACGAATTCCGACTGATTGCGGTCCCGCCTGATCGTGTCTGGCAAATACTGAGCACCGGCAAACGCCGCATCGAACGTGCGGGATGTGATCCCTGCGCGCAGAGCACGGCTGCGGAAATTAGCAACCCATGTGGCAAAGCCGTTCGCTTGTACCTGTATGACGTTGGGCTGTGGAATAGGTTGCCCTGTTGGAAGCGTCCCTAGCAAAAGTGCCGCCGCAAATGTTTTTAAAAATACCATGTCACACCAATACTCGTATTAAGGATGGTTTAAGTTTACCCTAAAACGCGTTTAGGCACATGCCTGATCAACCGGGTTGCGGGTTTCCGCCTGTTTCCGCTGGGCGTTGGGCAGAAAATTCCACGATAGCATCGCGCAACATCGGGATCCGGTTGGGGCGAAAGCTTTGATCCGTCACGGTCATATGCTGCATCCGGTCAAGCCGAAAGGCGCGGAACGCTTGACGTAAATGGCACCACCCGATCAGGCAATGCGTATCTTGGAAATAGACGATCCCAAGCGGATCAACCTTGCGGTTGGACGCCGCACCATCCTTATCGACATATGAAATCTCGATGGTCGCCTCATCCCATGTCGCACGTCGCAAGGCGCGCACATCGATTGACGCGGTTTGCCTTTTGCCAAAACGCTTAAACGTCAGAACTGCATGTTTCAGCCTATGCGCCTGTCGTTTGGGCAGGCGCGCTTGCAGCTTGGCCAGCGCATTGGTGGCGGCTTTGGCAAGGTCAGGGTCGGCGATCGCTTGCACGTCGCGCAGGCCAAGCACCAGCGCCTCGATCTCTTCGTCGTCAAACATCATCGGGGGGACGGCCATGTCTTCGATCATGACGTAACCAAAGCCTGCGGTCCCATCAATGATCGCGCCCATGCCGCGCAGGCTGTCGATATCGCGGTACAGGGTGCGCAGCGACACACCAGTATCATCCGCCAACTGTTGGGCAGTTACAGGCGGCGTATGACGACGCAACGACTGCATCAATTGCATAAGACGATTGGATCGGGACATGAGGCAACTTACCAAATCGTTACTGACATAAACTGACAGTATCCTACTTTAATCTTGGGGCCAGATAAAAGGAATAAACAGATGATTGAACTACTGACCTACGGCCCATCGTTTGGCCAACCTGCTGCCAGTCCATTTTGCGTGAAAGCAATGATGTTGTTGAACATGGCAGGCGAAGACTGGACCTCTGAAATCCTGACTGACCCGCGCAAAATGCCCTACGAAAAACTGCCAGTGATCCGTGCGGATGGGAAACTGATCGCGGACAGCGACAATATCCGCATTTGGCTCGAGGCCAGAGGCGCGGATTTCGACGTTGGCCTAAATGCGCAACAACGGGCGCAATCCCGTGCGCTGATACGGATGACCGAGGAACACTTATATTTCCACGTGGTCTATGACCGTTGGGCTGATGATGCAGTCTGGCCAGTGACCCGCGATGCGTATTTTGGCGCCATTCCGCGACCTATTCGTGGGATCATCACAAATGGTATTCGCAAACCAGCCGTCGCCAGCCTGATGCAGATGGGGATTGGACGGTTCATGCCACAAGAACGGCTCGCGCGGGCAGAGCTTGATCTGCAAGCCATCCGCGATACGTTGAACGCACCGTTCCTTTTCGGATCGAAGCCCACTGCCGCAGACGCATCCATCGCGCCGCAACTTAGTGGGATGATGGCCACCCCTGTACCAACGCTGTTGGGGGATCGGCTGCGCGGTGATAAGAAGCTCGTAGATTACGTGCAGCGGGTCAGCGAGGCGACGTTATGAAGGATATGACTGCAGACGTGAAAGCCGCGTTTGATGGTTTGCCAGCTGGACTGCTCCAGCTGCGCGACCTAATCTTTGACGTGGCAAGCGGCCTTCCTGAAATCGGGAACCTGACTGAAACATTGCGCTGGGGTCAACCCGCCTATGTTACCTCAAAACGGGCAGGGGCATCGCTGCGGCTTGGCGTGCCCAAGTCGGGTGGCTTTGCTTTATATACACATTGCCAAACGTCTCTCATTGCGGACTTCGCGATAGCGTTCCCAAAGGCGGATAAAATCGAAGGCACCCGCGCCATTCTATTCGATGACCCGTTACAAATTGACCCGATACGGCATGGGATGCTGATCAAATCCGTTTTGACGTATCACCTTTAATTGCGGGTGCGCTTCACTTTGCGGGCTGTCTTGGCGGCTTTCTTTTTGGAAGATCCAGCCTTGCGGTGTGGAGGTTTGCCTCGGCCACCACGCGACGGTCCTCGGGACGACGGACCACTTGGCATTGCAGTCCCGTCAAGGGTGATCAGCTCGGCAGTTAGGCCACCTGTGATCGGACCAGCCTCTGCCAACTTAACAACAACGCGTTGACCAAGCCCAATCATGATCCCCGACTTAGACCCCATCAGCGTTTGGCTGTCTTGGTCATGGTCGAAATATTCGGTGCCTAACGTGCGGATCGGGACTAGTGCATCAGCACCCGTTTCATCCAGTTTCACGAAAATACCAAACTTGGCGATACCGCTAATGCGGCCAGACAGCTCGACGCCCATCCGTTCTGACAAGAACGACGCAAGATAGCGATCCGTCGTGTCACGTTCGGCGACCATCGAACGGCGTTCTGTATCAGAAATTTGCTTGGCAGTTTCGGTCAGATGATCAACATCCCACGGCGACAAGCCATCATCACCCCAACGGTGCGACGCGATCAACGCACGGTGCACGATCAAATCGGCATAGCGCCGGATCGGTGACGTGAAATGCGCATAAGCTTTTAACGCCAAACCAAAGTGACCAAAATTTTCCGGGAAATAATAGGCCTGCGTCATGGACCTTAATGTCGAGATATTGATCAGCTCGGCGTGGTCGGTGCCTTGGGCCTGCTTTAGCAGTCGGTTCAAATGGGCGGTCTGTAATACCTGACCCTTTGCCAACTGAAGGCCGGACGCATTCGCGACCTCGCGCAGCATTTCAAGCTTTTCTGGGCTCGGCTCTTCGTGCACGCGGAACAGCAACGGCGTCTTTTTGTCGATCAACGTCTCGGCGGCGGCGACATTTGCTAGCACCATGAATTCTTCGATCAGTTTGTGCGCATCAAGCCGGTCCTTGAAGTTCACAGATGTGACCTTGCCATTGTCATCCAAAATGATCTGGCGCTCTGGCAGATCAAGCTCTAGCGGCTGACGCACAGCGCGGGCCTTTTTCAGCGCGGCATAGGCGTCGTAAAGCGGACGAATAACATCGCTCACCAGCGGGGCAACCTGTGCGTCTGGGGTACCGTCCATCGCAGCCTGCACCTGTTCGTAATTTAAAGAGGCGGCAGATTTCATCAACGCGCGGTGAAACTCGTGACTGACCTTATTGCCGTCCACGTCGATGCGCATAGCAACGGCCAAACAGGCGCGCTCTACGCCTTCATGCAAGGAACACAGATCACCTGACAGGCTGTCTGGCAGCATCGGCACAACACGATCTGGGAAATACGACGAGTTGCCACGTTTGCGGGCCTCACGGTCCAGTTCGGAATTCGGAGTGACGTAGTGGGCGACATCAGCAATCGCGACCCAAATGGTCATCTCGCCGTTGTCATGCGTTTCGACATAGCAGGCATCGTCGTGATCGCGGGCATCCCACGGGTCAATCGTGACCAATGGCATATCGCGCAAATCTTTGCGTTTGCCCAAGGACGCCGCCACAGCAGCGTTCGCCTCGGCCATAACCTCATCAGGAAAATGATCAGGAATGCCGTGCTGATGAATAGCAATTAAGGACACGGCACGCGGCTGCGACGGGTCACCCAAACGGGCAACGATGCGGGCTTTTGGCAAACCCATACGACCCCGAGGACCGGACTGTTCTGCCTCGACCAGTTCGCCGTCTTTGGCGCCGCCAGTAGCGCCTTCAGGCACGGCCCATTCTTTGTCGGACCCTTTTTCAATCGGTAGCACGCGGCCACCTTCTGATCCGGCCCGGTAAACGCCCAGAATGCGTTCTGCAGTGTTGTCCATACGACGGATCATACGACCCGTGTGGCTGTAGCTTTCGGTAGAATCGGCAGCGACGCGACCTAGAATGCGGTCACCTATCCCCAAAGCAGGATCACCATCGCGCAATGTCATCAAGATGACGGGCTCCGCGCCGGTACCACTCCATTCCAGTGGGCGGGCAAACAGATCGCCGTCGGCATCAACGCCGGTAATCTCTAACACGGACACAGGCGGCAGGTCTTCGGCATCGCGATAGCTTGACTTACGCTTGGTCAAACGACCCTCGTCCTCCAATTCGCGCAGCACACGTTTCAGATCAATGCGCTGGGCACCTTTGATGTCAAACGCCTTGGCGATGTCGCGCTTGGCGGCTTTGGTGGGATGGTCGGAAATCCATTGAAGGATTTCATCTTTTGATGGGATCTGTTTCATGCCCCACGCCTTAGCACGCAGGCTACGAGGGGTTAAGCGAAATAGTTGGTCAGGATCCGCATGTAAATCGCCTTAAGTTGACCGATCTGATCAACCGCGACACGTTCGTCCACCTGATGCATCGTGCGGCCTACAAGGCCGAATTCAACGACGGGGCAGTGGTTTTTTACAAATCGCGCATCGGAGGTACCGCCAGACGTCGATAGTTCAGGCGTGCGCCCTGTCTCGGTCTTAACCGCACCTGCGACCAGATCGGATAGATCACCGGGCGGAGTGATGAAACTCTCGCCAGATATCTTGATTTTCATTGTGACGGTGACGCCTGTTTCGAGCATGATTTTATCCGCTTCGACCTGCAGCCATGCGGACACGGATGCGCCTGAATGTTGATCATTAAACCGGATGTTCACCGCTGCCGTCATCTGGGAAGGAATGACATTGGTCGCAGGATTGCCTGTATCGATTGTCACCACGGCCAAGGACGACGGATCAAAATGATCGGTGCCCTGATCCATTTCATGCGACGCTAATCGGTCCAGTAAACGGACACCGGCATGCAGCGGGTTCTTGGCGCGGTGCGGATAAGCGGAATGACCCTGAACGCCGGTCAACGTGATCCACGCAGTCAATGATCCACGGCGGCCAATTTTCATCGCTTCGCCCATGACATCGGGGCAGGTTGGTTCGCCGACTAGACACACAGACATCGCCTCGTTATTGGCGTCCATCCAATCAAGCAGCGCAACTGTGCCGTCCAACGCCACGTCTTCTTCGTCGCCCGTTATAGCAAGCACAACGGCACCATCGGGCGGTGTGTTTTGAACAAAGTCGATGGCAGCAGCAGCAAAGGCAGCAACACCAGATTTCATGTCGGTAGACCCACGACCGTATAGGAACCCGTCCTCTATTTCGGCACCAAATGGGGGCATCGTCCACGCGGCCTCGTCGCCCAAGGGAACGACGTCTGTGTGGCCGTTAAATCCGAACGTGCGGTTGGCGCCTTTGCGGCCCCAACGGGCGTATAAATTACAAATACCGCCGCGATCTACGCGGGTGCAGTCAAACCCTGCGTCAGACAAAAGCTTGTCCAACAACACCAACGCGCCACCTTCAATCGGGGTGACGGATGGGCAGCGCACGAGGGCTGCTGTTAGGGCAACGGGGTCTGTGTTTGTCGACATATCAGTGTCCTTTTCATGCCCGTCTGGCTAGCCCGTCAATGGTATTTGCGCAAGTCGGGGTTGTGGCATCGGAGTCACACATTTGTTGGCTTACGTTAGGGTAGCCTTATAAACCACTCTTTCAAAAGACAAATATCGCGTATCGTGAATGTAATAAGTGACCCGAGGCAGGGCAAACCCTAAATGGGTGTAGGCACATGCAGTGTGCCACAACATATAGACGAGAGGGCAAAACTCTCGGTGGGTGTATGCTTTGTCATCAGGTCCGTAAGGGCATGAGGCAAGAATAATGAATACAGCAAAAATGCTGACTTTGACCATCACGACAGCAGTTTGCGCCACCAAATCGGCTGGGGCGGGGTCGGCATGAGTTGGATTGGCCTGCGGGACAATGTTGGCGGTGTATTCAGTCCCATTGGGCTAGGGCGCGCAGATCGTGCGCCGTATGACCTTGATGCGGTCATGCCGCGTGGGACATTGATGATGGAATTTTCGTCTGATCCACGTGGCGGCGCACAAACATTGCTGGACTATGGATCATCGCATCCGTGGGCGGCAGGACTGACGCTTACGCTTGGCGGTAACGGGACATTGAGGCTGACGCAGTGGCAGGGCGATCAGCGCCGTGTTCATAAGCTTGCGACTGATGTTTTGACGGTAAAACCAAGCGTGACAGTGACCTATACATGGGATGCCCCCTTACGGCGTGGCGTCCTTGCGCTTGAGGTTGGAGACAGCGTTCCGGTCTTTGCAGAATTGATTGCTCCGTTACCGCTTTCGATGCGTGATGGTGTACGGATGATTGCCGATGCACGGCATTGCGCAGTGAATTCTGGCGCAACGTTTGTGGCGATTGCGGATGAAGTGATGCCAATCGGGGTTTTGCCGACGCTTGGTGGCGACACAATGATTGACACGCCCAAAGGGGCGGTTGCGGTGTCAAACTTGCGCGCAGGGCAAATGGTTATCACAGCGCTTGGGGACACAGCGCAGGTGCGTTGGTGTGGATCAGCGTTATTGCCTGCTCGGGGGCGATTTGCGCCGCTGACGTTGCGCGCACCCTTTCACGGATTGCGCCAAGACATGACGGTGGCACCAAACCAACGGCTTCAGGCCGCTGGATCAGAGGTGGAATACTTGTTTGGGACTGACACCGTTGCAATGCGGGCAGGACATATGGTTGATGGGCAGTCGGTCCGTCCGGCTGCTTGTGGGCTGACCTACCGGTACTGGCAGGTTCTGCTGGACAGGGCGGCGCCGATGCGTGTCGCGGGTCTGGTGTTCGAAGGGTTGGATGTTACCGGTGTCCGGCTCGATGCATCGTTGCGCCAGCATAGCGTTTTGGCGCCATTTCCCGCAGAATTAGTCCCGATGCAAAAAGGAATCGAGGTGCCGCTTTTGCAATCCTATGAGACACTAACCTTACGTAAGC
Organism: Yoonia sp.; assembly: GCA_047629435.1. Taxonomy (GTDB): domain Bacteria; phylum Pseudomonadota; class Alphaproteobacteria; order Rhodobacterales; family Rhodobacteraceae; genus Yoonia. The sequence continues at coordinate 121,694 of JBLHXF010000002.1, forward strand.
TATTGGTCGCCTGATCCGGGTTCGTCGAAGAACGGGGTCATCTGGGCGACGATAACGCTGTTTTCATCCAAGGCCCGCTGCATCAGTTCTTTCTCATCATCTGATATCTCGTGGCCCTCGGCCAGACGCTCTTCAAGCGTGCCATATCCGCTTACATCCAACGGAGCGAGGTCGGCTTGCTTCAATATGGCAACGGTTTCACGCACAGCCTCGGCCTCGTCGACCCCGGATGCGTAGCACATCAATGCAGCGCCAGTTGCACCCTTGGGCATGCCGTCGTCATCGCTGCGGCCCACTTCGACAAGCAAAGTGAACACTTTTTGGCGACTCGGTTTCTTGGTCATGATCACGGCTTTCAAATTTGAACGGGGCATCTTGGCGGCGCTGTTTACTTGTCTTAACAAAGCATTTCGCACAATGTGTGCGGCGGGACAAGAATGGGTGACGGGATGAGCGGCATTATTCGGGCGCTGATGGCGCTTTGTATGTGGATTGGGGCAGGGTCCGTGCAGGCGCAAACCGCCGGTGAGCTGACGATCTCAACCGTGACACGTGCCCCATTCTCCATGGTTGTTGGTGGGGTCGATACCGGGTTTAGCGTCGACTTGCTGAACGCGGTGGCCGAAGAATTAGACCTGTCCATCACCTACGTTCGCAAAGACGGGTTCAGCGAAATGTTGGAAGTGGTCCAAGACGGCAGCGTTGATGCGGCCCTCGCAAACATCTCGATCACGGCGGAACGCGAGCGGCTGATGGACTTTTCACAGCCGATTTTTGAAAGTGGCGTGCAGGTCATGATGGCGTCGCAGGCCAGCACGAGTTCGGCAATTCTTAAGGCGTTGTTCACCCGTCAGATTGGGTTGGCCGTTTTGGCTGCACTTGTTTTGCTGTTCGGTGGCGGCATGCTGATGTGGGTGTTCGAGCGTCACAAGCAGCCCTATTTTGACCGAAGTGCCCGCGATGCCGCATTCCCCGCATTCTGGTGGGCGCTTAATCTTGTCGTGAACGGCGGCTTTGAAGAACGTGTCCCGCAAAGCCGTGGTGGCCGGTTCTTTGCCGTTGTTCTTGTCATCTCTAGCCTGTTCATCGTGTCGATCTTTGTGGCGCAAATTACGGCTGCTCTGACGATCAGCGCGATCCAAAGCAATATTGATAACATAAGTGATCTTGAAGGTAGGCCTATTGGCACAATCAACGGGTCGACGTCGGCGACATACCTTGACCGGCGTGGCATCGGATTTCGTGGATACCTTGATCTGCAAACCTTGCTTGCAGAATTCGAGGCGGGTGATTTGGACGCTGTCGTCTTTGACGGCCCAATCTTGGCCTATTACGTGCGCACGGAATCTAATGGAGATGCGCAATTGCTTGAGCGGGTCTATCAACCGGAAAACTACGGTATGGCGTTCCAAACAGGCAGCACCCTGCGCGAAGATGTCGACCAAGCGATGCTGCGCTTGCGCGAAGACGGTACTTACAATGGTTTGCTGATCAAATGGTTTGGGGCGGCTTACGCGCGGCGCTAAGCTATGTCATCGATCCAGCGGGATTTAGCGGCCCAGAGGGCTGAAATAATCAGCACGCCCTGCATCGGGATAAAGTAAATTGCAAAGAGCGCGATGTAGACCCATGCGCCTTGGGTTTGCGCCAGCCCGCCCACGATATACGGGGCGGACAGGCCAGCAATTGTGAAAAACAAAACCGCATCAGCCACAACCAACCCCCAAGCGGCGAACCAGCTTGGGGTGTCACCTACCGCAATTCGGCGGCGGGCAAATGTGCGGCTTAGGATCATCAGTCGCGCAACAGCTCGTTAATGCCTGTCTTGGAACGGGTCTTGGCATCCACGCGTTTGACGATGACGGCGCAATACAGGTTGATGCCGTTCTTGGATGGCATGGAGCCCGCGACGACGACGGAATATGGCGGGACTTCGCCGTACATAACTTCGCCAGTTTCCCGGTCAACGATCTTGGTGGATTGACCGATAAACACGCCCATGCCCAATACAGACCCTTCGCGGATGATGCAGCCTTCAACGACTTCAGACCGCGCACCGATAAAGCAGTTATCCTCGATGATTGTAGGACCAGCCTGCATCGGCTCAAGAACACCGCCGATGCCAACGCCACCGGATAGGTGCACGTTCTTACCAATCTGTGCGCAGGACCCAACAGTGGCCCAGCCGTCAACCATGGAACCCTCGTCGACATAAGCGCCAAGGTTCACAAACGATGGCATCAACACAACGCCGGGGGCGATGTAAGCAGAGCGACGCACGATGGACCCGGGTACTGCGCGAAAGCCAGCCTTGCGCCATTCTGCATCACCCCAGCCTGCGAATTTCGATGGAACCTTATCCCACCAAGATGTCCCACCGTTGCTGCCTGAAATCTGTTCCATATCGTTCAAACGGAACGACAGCAGCACGGCCTTTTTGGCCCATTGGTTCACATGCCAATCGCCATTTTCCTGACGTTCGGCCACACGCAATTTACCGCTATCAAGGGCGTTCATCGTATCGGTGATGGCCTCGCGGACCTCGCCTTTTGTATCGATGGTGATCGTGTCGCGCGCATCCCATGCGGCTTCAATTGCGGTCTCTAGTGCTGCGTTTGACATGGGGCAGGCTCCTTTAGGGTCAGTTGTTAGGAGCCGCTATACTGTGATGACGGCAGTCGTGCAATCGGTCAGAGATAACGCAACGGACATTTGCATCCCATGCCATTTGCGGCAAGTGTATGCCTAAATATGCATCAGAAAGTGACTAGAATGAACAAAGACGTCCGCCATCACCCGCTTCGTGACAGCCAACAAGATCGCACGGAGGCCAAGCAGGTCCCTGACACGCCGCAAACGCGGGCGCCTGAATATCGGTTGGCCTTTGCGGATGATGATTTCTTATGTCGTGATGAATTACGCCCCGTGCGCTTGCAGCTTGAATTGCTCAAGCCAGATTTGTTGATGAACGAAGCAGGGATTGAAAGCACAATTGTGCTGTTTGGTGGTGCCCGCATTCCAGAGCCAGTCAAGAAAGACACGGCGCGAACCAAAACACTTGCTGACCTGTCAAAATACTATGACGAGGCACGCAAGTTTTCAGAACTCATGACTAAGCGATCAATGGAAACTGGCGGCCGTGAAAACGTTATTGTGACAGGCGGTGGTCCCGGCGTGATGGAGGCAGGGAACCGTGGTGCAATCGACGCAGGCGGGCGGTCAATCGGCTTGAACATTGTGTTGCCGCACGAACAAGCACCTAACGAATATGTGACGCCAGAGCTGTGCTTTAACTTCCACTACTTTGCGATCCGCAAGATGCATTTCTTAATGCGCGCTGCCGCAATCACGGTTTTCCCCGGTGGGTTTGGTACGTTGGATGAGACGTTTGAGGCGCTGACGCTTATCCAAACAGGGCGCATGGAACGGGTGCCATTCCTGTTGTTTGGCGAAGAGTTTTGGCGCGGGATCATAAACTGGGAAGCACTGGCAGATGCGGGCACAATTTCTGCAGACGACCTAGATCTGTTCAAATTCGTTGAAACCGCAGAAGAGGCGATTGATGCCTTGGATAATTGGAGCGATCGCGAGAAACGGACAGCGCTGCCGGACCGTTAAGGCGCCTCTGGCACTTCTAAAAATTGCATTGGCGGCAGATCAGGTTCTCTGACGGCTTGAATTGCTGCCTTTGCTAAAAAGTCCCCTGCTTCGCCGACAGCTTCTGACATTGATAGGATTTCAGCGCGGAACAGCTGTAAAAACGGCGTGGCCTCTTTGGACAGAACGTCAATTTCTCGACCCACGGTTTTGCCTAAACTTTCAAGCGCTGCGACGGCCGCCATGGCCGTGGTGGTTGACGCGGCCACAATGGCATCTGTTTCCGGATGCGCTTTCAAATAAGCAGTGACATGTTCTATGACGGTGTCGGACGGGTCATCGCTTGTGGAGTTTTCTAACACATGCAGCGTTTGGTGGTTTGCATCGGTCGCAACCTGCAACCCATTGACAAGATGTAGGCCATAGCTTTGGCGCAGTGGCGGGGCGATGGCCAAAACAGATTTGCGGCCTCGGCTTGCCAGCAAGTCAATTGCAAGCTGACCAAACGCGCCATTGTCAAAATCGTAATACGGATGGCTTTCGGCCCAGTTGCTGCGTCCGTGGGTGGCAAACGGGAATTTGCGGTCCATCAAATAGGCAATGCGCACATCCTCTGGTTCAATCTGATTAAGGATAATCGCATCTGCAGACCCAGTTTCGACGATATAGCGGACGGGCTTCATCAGATCGTCTTGGGGGGAATAGGGGGTCACATTCAAATGAAACCGCGTCCCTTCCAATCCGCTTGCGACTGACGAAATCAGGCGGGCGGTGTGGTTGTCGTGTTCGGTCGACATCACAAGGCTGATGACGTTGGTGCGGCCGGTGCGCAAACGTACGCCGGCACGGTTCGGCACATAGCCAATTTCAGTGGCGATTTTACGGACCAACTCTTTGGTCTTTTTACCAATATCTGGTGCGTCATTCAAAGCACGTGACACCGTCGGCACGGCCAGTCCGCTCATCTGCGCGATCGTTTTTAGCGTCGGTTTTCCGTCCGCAGGCATTGCCGCCTGTGCCGAGATAATCGTTTTTGTCCGCGCCATGGGTCCACCTTTTATTGCGTCACAAGGTCATTTCGACCGTATGAAAGCCACGTCCTTAGATAGCAAATGTGCTGCAACATCAAACGTTTGGTAAAAAGTTGCGTATTTTGAGGTTACGGCGAATTTTTATGTCTTGCTAGGTCAATCTAAATCGTTATAGGTTTTTCTACAACGATTTAGAACCAGGGAGGAAAGAATCGTGAAACTTTCAACAAAACTGCTCGCGGCGACTGCAATCGTCAGCGCATCAGCAGCATCCGCTGTAGAACTTGAAGTAACGCATTGGTGGACATCAGGTGGTGAAGCCGCCGCTGTGTCCAAATTTGCGGATGCATGGAACGCCACAGGCAACACATGGCTCGACGGTGCGATTGCTGGATCCGGTGGCACAGCGCGCCCGATCATCATCTCACGTATCATTGGCGGTGACCCAATGGGCGCCACGCAGATGAACCATGGTCGTCAGGCTGAAGAACTCATTGAGGCTGGCTTGATGCTCGACCTTTCTGACGTCGCAGAAGCTGGTGGCTGGAAAGACATCGTCAACCCATCCGCACTGCTGGATTCATGCACATTGGACGGCAAAATCTTTTGCGTTCCAGTGAACATCCATTCCGGTCAGTGGATTTGGTTGTCACACGCAGCTTACGAGACTGCAGGCATTCCTGTTCCAGCTGATTGGAACGAATTCGTTGCATCCGCACCCGACCTTCAGGCGGCCGGCATCTTGCCACTCGCTATGGGTCAGCAGGGCTGGCAGCAGAACCTCGCATTTGGCGCGATCACCATTGCGGTGGCCGGCACAGAGGCATGGCGTGAAGTGACAGTGAACAAGAACGCAGACGTTGCACGTGGCCCAGAATACACCGCTGTATTTGAAGCCGTCGCAAACGCGCGTGAACTTGCTCGTGGATCCAATGTTCAAGACTGGAACCAAGCGACAAACATGGTCATCACAGGCACCGCTGGTGCACAGTTGATGGGCGATTGGGCACAGGGCGAATTCGCCGTGGCTGAACAAGTCGAAGGCGTCGACTATTCCTGCCTGCCAGGTTTGGGCCTAAACGAAGTTCTCGATACGGGTGGCGACGCGTTCTACTTCCCACTGAACGACGATCCAGAAATCACTGCTGCTCAGAAAGAATTGGCAGCATTGCTGATCTCTCCTGAGGTACAGGTTTCTTTCAACCTTGCCAAAGGCTCGCTTCCGGTACGTGGTGACATCGATATGTCGTCCGCAAACGGCTGCATGCAAAAAGGTCTGGGTATCTTGGCTGACGGTGGCATCTTGCCATCCGGTGACCAAGCCTTGTCCGCAGACACGCAGACTCAGATCGAAGATCTGATGGCGCAGTTCTGGTCTGGCGATATGGCTGCTGCTGACGCGCAGGAAAGCTATGCTGAACTGATCGCTGCTGCTGACTAAGCGGTTGTAATTTGGTCCGGCGGTTTTGCTGCCGGGCCATTCTTTCTGATATCCCCAATATTTGGAGCCGACACGATGACCGTGGCCTCGGACCCCCCTATTTCCGCACCCAAACGACCCAGCCGTCTGTTTAAAAACATGATGGCCAAGATTGCCTCGATCCCGATGATCCTGACGGCGCTTGTGGTTTTTGTTGGTGGCACGACTTGGACAGTCGTTTATTCGTTCACCGGCTCTCGGATGTTGCCCAAGACCAATTGGGTTGGTCTTGATCAATACGAGCGACTTTGGAATTCTGATCGTTGGATCATCTCGATCAAAAATCTTGGCATCTACGGCGGATGTTCGATGGTCCTGACACTGCTACTGGGCTTTTGCCTCGCGGCCTGTCTTGACCGGAAAATCCGGTTTGAATCCGCGTTCCGTACGATTTTCTTATATCCATTTGCATTGTCATTCGTGGTCACTGGCCTTGCATGGCAGTGGATTCTGAACCCCGACTTTGGATTGCAAAGCGTTGTGCGCGGATGGGGTTGGGAAACCTTTACCTTCAACCCGATCAACGACCCAGACACAGTCATCTTTGGCCTGCTAATTGCGGGGCTATGGCAGGGTACGGGGCTGATCATGTGCATCATGCTCGCTGGTCTGCGCGGCATTGATGATGACATCTGGAATGCGGCTAAAGTCGACGGCATCGGCACCGTTAAAACCTACGTTGTGGTCATCATCCCAATGATGCGACCTGTGTTCATCACAGCACTCGTCTTGATCGCATCTGGGATTATCAAACTCTACGACCTTGTCGTCGCACAAACGGGCGGCGGACCGGGGTTAAGTTCTGAAGTTCCCGCCAAATACGTGATCGAATTTATGTTCCGCGCGCAGAACTTGGGTCAAGGTTTTGCGGCCTCAACCATGATGCTTTGCTCTGTTGTGATCATCCTCATCCCTTGGGCTTACCTAGAATTTGGAGGCCGGAAACGTGGCTGATATTATCCTCGACGGCCCCCGCGGCCCTAAACCGAAAAAAGTATTCTCGCGCGCCAACATCTTTCTTTATGGCACGCTCATCATGGTCAGCATGTACTACCTGCTGCCGCTCTATGTGATGATTGTAACGTCCCTTAAAGGCATGCCAGAAATCCGCATGGGCAACGTGTTTGGCCCACCAATGGAGATCACGTTTGAACCTTGGGTAAAGGCATGGTCACAGGCCTGCACAGGCATCAACTGTGATGGTCTTTCGCGTGGGTTTGGCAACTCTGTCCGTATCCTGATCCCGTCGTTGCTTTTGTCTGTGACTATCGCGTCCATCAATGGATACGCGCTGTCGAATTGGAAATTCAAAGGGTCCGAAGTCTTCTTTACGATCCTGATTATCGGGGCATTTATCCCGTACCAAACAATGCTCTATCCGATTGTGATCTTGCTGCGTGAAATTGGTCTCATGGGATCAATTGGTGGCTTGGTCTTGGTGCATACGATATTTGGAATGCCCATTCTGACGCTGCTGTTCCGCAACTACTTTGCCTCCATACCAGAGGAATTGTTTAAGGCGGCGCGCGTTGACGGCGCAGGGTTCTGGCAGATTTATTTCCAGATCATGTTGCCAATGGCACTGCCGATCTTTGTGGTGGCCATTATCCTACAGGTCACAGGCATCTGGAATGACTTCTTGTTCGGCGTGATCTACACCAAACCGTCGACCTATCCGATGACAGTACAGCTTAATAACATCGTGAACTCGGTCCAAGGGATCAAGGAATACAATGTGAATATGGCAGCCACCCTGCTGACCGGTCTGGTCCCTCTCATCATTTACTTTGCCTCCGGCAAACTCTTTGTCCGCGGCATCGCCGCAGGCGCAGTCAAAGGCTGAATACATTATGGCAAACTCTGTAGAAATCAAAAATCTCGACTTGGCCTTTGGTGCGGTCAAGGTGCTCAAGAACCTGAACTTAGAAATTGCAGAAGGGGAATTCCTTGTGCTGCTTGGGTCGTCAGGTTGTGGGAAATCCACGCTGCTAAACTGCATCGCGGGTCTTCTCGAAGTGACCGACGGACAGATTTTCATCAAAGGCGAAAACGTCACGTGGGCGGAACCATCGGATAGGGGCATCGGCATGGTGTTCCAATCCTACGCGCTTTACCCGCAGATGACCGTAAAAGGGAACCTGTCGTTCGGTTTGAAAAACGCCAAAGTCCCCAAGCTCGAGATCGAAAAGCGGGTCGCACGTGCCGCCGAAATCCTGCAAATTGAAGCCCTGCTTGACCGTAAACCAGGCGCATTGTCTGGCGGTCAACGGCAACGTGTTGCTATCGGTCGTGCGCTTGTGCGGGACGTCGATGTGTTCCTCTTTGACGAACCCCTATCCAACCTTGATGCCAAACTACGGGCTGACCTACGTGTCGAACTCAAACGCCTTCATAACCAACTGCAAAACACCATGATCTACGTGACCCACGATCAGGTCGAGGCGATGACGCTGGCTGATCGGATTGCAGTGATGAAAGGCGGGTTGATTATGCAACTCGGTACACCGGACGAGATTTATAACCGTCCGCTGAACCTTTACGTCGCTGACTTCATCGGTTCACCGTCAATGAACTTCATCACAGGTAAGCTAGAAGGTGGCGTCTTTGCGGGCGGCGACCTGACGATGTCTGTGGACGGTTATGAATTCGTGGGTGACACCGCACCGACTGGAGCAGCCACAATTGGCATCCGACCTGAGCATGTCGTTACTGGCGAGTTGGCCGCAAATGCACCGCACACGATGGATATGGTCGTTGATCTGGTTGAGCCTATGGGGTCCGACACATTGGTCTACACCACGCTTAATGGCGACACGTTCCGCATCCGCATGGACGGGCAGGCCAAGATCAAAAAGGGCGAAACCTTGACCGTCGGCATCGACCCATCCCGTGCATCATTGTTTGATCCAGCATCAGAGGCTCGTCTGTAATGACCATTGATCTTGGCGGCCTCTGGTCTCTGTCTGACGACAGCGGTGACTACAGCTGCGACCTTTTTCTCCCTGGTGACGGGATCAGTGCGCTGCACACCGCAGGCCTGATCCCAGATCCGTATTGGGGACGGAACGAATACGATCTGCGTTGGATTTGCGAACGCGATTGGACCGCGACGCGGACCTTCAATCTGACGGACACAAGCGTCGATCTCGTGCTGTCGATGGTCGACACAGTGGTCACTGTGCGCATCAACGATGTGGTTGTGCTTGAAGCACAGAACAGTTTTCGCGACTACCGTGTATCGCTCGGGGCTGCTGCAAATATCGGTGAAAATACGATCCAAATATCGTTCCATTCGCCGGTCAAGGCGGGCCAAGCAGCGCAAGATGCACACCCGTTTAAATTGCCATGGCACGAAGGAAACTCACCCATTCCAAACGGAAACATGCTGCGTAAGATGCAATGTGATTTCGGTTGGGATTGGAACATCGCGCTCGCGCCATTTGGCATTTATGGGGACATGCGGGTTGAGCCCTCAATCGCCGCGCGTATCGACAATGTGCTGGTCCACCAAAATCATGCCGACGGCTGCACACTGACCGTTAGCACAAAGATCACAAACCACGCAGGCGATGTCACAATCACCTTTGATGGACATAACTACACAGCGACCCCGTTGAACGGCGCATGTACCCACGTGATTGCTGTTAGCGACCCTAAGCTTTGGTGGCCCGCTGGGCAGGGGGATCAACCGCTTTATGATCTGATCGTAACCGCTGCAGATGCACAGACGATCCTGCGGGTTGGCTTGCGCAATATTGATCTGATCACCACACCTGATGCGGCTGGGTTGGGTTTTAAGTTCGCAGTGAACGGACGAGATGTGTTCGCCAAAGGGGCCAACTGGATTCCCGCGGATGCCCTTGCTGGCCGGATCACACCCGATGCAACACGCGATCTTTTGCAATCAGCTGTCGACGCTAATATGAACATGATCCGCGTTTGGGGTGGTGGACGGTATGAGCCAACGTGGTTCTACGACATCTGCGACGAGCTTGGGCTGATGATCTGGCAGGATTTTATGTTTGCCTGCAACACCTACCCATCCACCCGCGATTTCTTGGCCGAAGTCCGCGCTGAGGTCATTGATAACGTCAACAGAATGCAGCACCACGCCTGCCTCGCGCTGTGGTGTGGGGACAATGAATTGATCGGAACGCTGACGTGGTTTGAGGAAACACGCGCTGACCGTGACAGGTATTTGGTGAACTACGACCGCCTGAACACATGCGTTGAAAGCGCTTTGCTAGACACTGATCCACAAGCGAATTGGTGGCCATCGTCGCCATCCCCGGGGCCGTTAAACTTCAAAGATGCGTGGCACGAAGACGGGTCTGGCGACATGCATTTCTGGTCGGTTTGGCACGAAGGGCGAGACTTTGATCACTACCGTGATGTGTCGCCACGGTTCTGTTCCGAATTCGGGTTTCAATCTTATCCATCCATGAATGCGATCCGTAAATTCGCGGGACCAGATGACATGAACATCGCGGCACCCGTGTTGGAAAGTCACCAAAAGAACGCAGGCGGGAATGCACGGATTGCAGAAACTATGTTCCGGTATTTCCGGTGGCCCAAACACTTCGACGACTTCGTGTATTTGTCCCAGGTCCAGCAAGGCGAGGCGATCAAGACTGCCGTAACCCACTGGCGGTCGCTTGCGCCGCATTGCATGGGCACGTTGATTTGGCAGCTCAATGATACATGGCCTGTGTGTTCGTGGGCATCGCTGGATCACGGTGGCGATTGGAAACTGATGCATCATATGGCGCGTAGGTTCTATGCGCCGACGCTTGTGACTGCCGTGCCAAAGGATGGACAGATCATCATACGCGCTATCAATGACACACCAAACGGAAGCACGGTCACGGTCACTGTCAGCGCGGTTGATATGACAGGTAAGCAACGCGAAATCGCCGCGAAAACCGGACTGGTCAATGCTAATTCTTTTGATCTTCTGACGCTTTCAGCGGACCAGATTGGCATAGACGAAATGCTGTCTGTTGCGTGGATAGACGACGACGGTGCAAAGGGGCAGGACGTCTTCGCACCACTTGCGTTTAAAACCTATGATCTGTTGGCCCCGAACCTGACCCACACAATTACGCGTAGCGGTGCAGATTACATCATCGATATCAGTGCAGACACTCTCGCGCTTTTTGTGGCGTTGGAGGCGGATGTCGCAGGGCGGATCAGCGACAATGCCATAACCATTTTGCCCGGCCATCCGGTGCAACTGCGGTTCACGCCAAAAGACGCTGACGCCACACCAACATTCATTCTGCGCGACCTGCACAGCGCCACATATGCCTAAAGGACATACCATGAAACACATCGCTTATCAGTTGTATTGCTCGCGGAACGCGCCATCATTTGAAGGCACGCTTAAGATGTTGGCCCATGCCGGATTTAAGGCCGTTGAAGGGTACGGTGGCATCTTGGATGACGTTGAAACACTTAAGGCGCAATTGGACGCAAACGATTTGATCATGCCGTCATCGCACATGGGGCTGACAGACATTGAAGCTGATCCTGCAGGCGCGCTTGCCACGGCGCAGACGTTGAATATGGAGGCGGTTTTTGCCCCTTTTGTCATGCCTGATGATCGGCCCATTGATGCAGCGGGCTGGACAGCATTCGGTAAGCGTTTGGCGAAAGCTGGTAAGCCGTTCCAAGATGCGGGGATTAAATTCGGCTGGCATAACCACGACTTTGAATTCGTGGCGACTGAAACAGGTGAACTCCCGCTAGATCTGATCGCGCAAGCGGATGACACGCTGGTGCTAGAACTTGACCTTGGTTGGGTCGGTCGCGCTGGCCTGAATCCTGTCGATTGGATCAACAAATACGATGGCCGGATTGCAGCAGCACATATCAAAGACATAGCCCCAGCTGGCGAATGCGCAAACGAAGACGGTTGGGCAGATGTTGGCCAAGGGACAACGGATTGGGTGGGCATCCACGCCGCGTTGAAGTCAACGGGTGTTGAACACTACGTGGTTGAGCACGACAATCCGAGCGACGACGCACGCTTTGCACAACGTAGCCTCGCGGCTGTTTTGAAATTCTAAAGGGTACCTGACATGACACAACTTGGCGTGGGCATCATCGGATGCGGGAATATCTCAACCACCTATCTGGAATTCGCACCGATCTTTAAGGCACTCAAATTGGTAGCTGTTGCAGACATCAATATGGATGCGGCGCGCGCGCGCGCGGCTGAATATGACGTGCGCGCAGATAGCGTGGCAGACCTGTTGGCATCACCTGATGTGGATGTGATTGTGAACCTGACCATTCCGGCGGTTCACTACGACGTTACGCGGCAAATTCTCGAGGCAGGTAAGCACGCTTATTCTGAAAAGCCATTGGTGTTGACGTTGGAAGAAGGCACGCATTTACGCGACCTTGCTGCATCGAAAAGCCTGCGGGTCGGGTCTGCGCCAGACACGTTCCTTGGGGGCGCGCACCAATTGGCGCGTGCTGCCATTGATAGCGGTAAAACTGGAAAAATCATCGGTGGCACCTGCCATGTGATGGGGCGCGGGATGGAGGCATGGCATCCAAACCCAGATTTCTTTTTCCAGCCTGGTGCTGGGCCAGTTTTGGATATTGGGCCGTACTATGTGACCAACCTGATCCAATTGCTTGGGCCTGTGAAATCCGTGGCATCGCTGGCGACCACAACATTCAAACAACGGACAATCGGCAACGGCGACCGGATCGGTGAAACCGTTCCCGTGGACACCCCAACCAACATCCACGCGCTGCTTGAATTTGTAAATGGGGCGACTGTGACGCTTGGCACGAGCTGGGATGTTTGGGCGCATAAACACGGTCACATGGAGCTTTACGGCACCGATGCATCCTTGTTTGTGCCCGATCCGAACTTCTTTGGGGGCGAGGTCGAGATTGGCGGTCAAGACGGTGAAATTAAACCGCTGGATACATGGGACCACCCGTTTGGCGTCGCAAACGATGATGAAGGACGCGCCAATTATCGGTGTGCAGGTCTGGCCGATATGGCAACGGCAATTGCCGAAGGGCGTGATCATCGCTGCAACATCGACCTTGCAGTACATGCGGTCGACGTGATGACAGCGATCCTACAGGCAGGCCAAGAACGACGTTTTATCGACCTGACAACAACTTGCGATCGACCAGCGTCACTGTCACCAGACGAAGCGCGCGCGCTTCTGGTCTAACCGATGATTTCGGCAGGGCCAGTCAACGCCAATTAGCTGCCAGTTTCAGCAGCGATTTGCGCACGGGATTTACGCTCGCGCTGGGTCTCTGACTTCAGCTGACCACAGGCGGCCATGATATCCTCGCCACGCGGACGGCGCACAGGCGATGAATAGCCCGCATTGTGCACAATATCGGCAAACGCGCGGATGCGGTTATTTGACGACCGTTTGTATGGCGCACCGGGCCATTCGTTGAACGGGATTAGGTTGATCTTGGCTGGAATACCTTCGATCAAACGCATCAATCGGTGGGCATCAGCATCGGTATCGTTGATGCCATCGAGCATGACATATTCAAACGTGATCCGTTCAGAATTGGACACCTTTGGATAGGCACGCAACGCTTCCAGCAAATCGGCCAGCGGCCAACGCTTGTTAATCGGGACCAACTTATCGCGAATCTCGTCGGTGGTGCCGTGGAACGAAATCGCCAACTGACAGCCAATCTCTTGGGCGGTGCGGGCGATCTCTGGAACGACACCAGATGTGGACAGCGTAATGCGGCGGCGCGACAGCTGAATACCATCCGGGTCCATCGCAATTTTCATCGCATCGCGCACGTTTTCAAAGTTATAAAGCGGCTCGCCCATCCCCATTAGCACGATGTTCGACAGTAAACGCCCTTCGACGTTCTTTGCACCTTGCTCAGGCCATTCGTTCAGCTCATCGCGGGCAACCAAAACCTGACCAATAATCTCGGCAGATGTCAGATTGCGGACAAGTTTTTGTGTGCCTGTATGGCAGAACGAACAGGTCAACGTGCAGCCAACTTGGCTCGAAATACACAGCGTGCCACGGTTCGTCTCGGGGATATAAACCACCTCGACCTCATGGCCACCGGCAATGCGAACAAGCCATTTGCGTGTGCCGTCTGTCGATTCTTGACGGGTCACGATCTCTGGCACAGCCACAACAAACTGCTCGGCTAACATGGCGCGGAAATCCTTGGACAGGTTTGTCATCAGGTCAAATTCGCGAATGCCCCAATGGTAAATCCACTGCCAAATCTGGCCAACACGCATTTTGGCCTGCTTTTCAGGGGTTCCAACAGCGATCAACGCCTCGCGCATACCGTCGCGGGACATGCCCACCAAATTTGGCAGACCACCAGTTTCCTTGCGGGGAATGGTCAACATATCTGGGGTAATCGGCACAGCGGAGGTCATATCAGACACCTTTCAAGGGACTAAGTTGCCCATATAAGCAATCAGCACCCGTTACACAAGAAACCCGACCTATAGATCAAACGTCGCAAATACAGGCGCATGATCGCTTGGCTTTTCCCAGCCGCGCACATGGCGAACAACACGGCTGGAATGCGCTGACGCGGCAATGTCGGATGTGGCCCAAACATGGTCCAAACGACGGCCCTTGTTGGCCTCGTCCCAATCCTTGGCGCGGTAGGACCACCAGCTATACAGCTTGCCTTCGGGGATATCGGCGCGGGTGACATCAACCCAATCACCAGCGGCTTGGACTTCTGCCAAGGCAGCGACCTCCACTGGCGTATGACTGACAACCTTCAGTAGCTTTTTGTGATCCCAAACATCATCCTCATGGGGCGCGATATTCAGATCACCAACAAGAATGGATTTGGTTGGCTTATCCGCAATAAACGCATCCCGCATCTCAGCCAGATAATCCATCTTTTGCCCGAACTTCTCGTTCACCTCGCGGTCGGCGACGTCGCCACCTGCGGGGACATAGAAATTGTGGATGATGACACCATTGGCCAACCGACCTGCGATATGACGGGCATGACCCAAGGATGCGTAATCCGCGGCGCCAGCTTCTTCGATCGGCAACTTTGATAATATGGCGACACCGTTGTATCCTTTTTGACCGCGCGCAACCATGTAGGCGTAACCAAGCGACTGAAACTTCTCCAACGGAATTTTATCAACGGGGCTTTTGCATTCTTGCAAGCACAGCACATCTGGCGCTTCGTCGCGCATCAATGTTGCAACCAAATCCTCGCGTAATCGGACTGAGTTGATGTTCCATGTGGCCAATGTAAATGTCATCTCGTTTTCCTTTAGGTCAGTGCAGCAGCAGGACGGGTAAAGCCCGTCACAATACCGCGCCAGTTTTTCAATTGGGGGGTCATGCGGGCAACCGTTGCAGGATGATCCGTATCAAGAACACCCAGTTTGACCAAAATCGCGGCAATCGCAGCTTCGGACGCGCGGGTCGTTCCGTCCACGATCTTAAGCGCGACACCCATTTTCAGGCTTGGAATGATCGCGACGAACACCGCCTCTGCGCCTGTTTTGATTGCGACCTTGCCGCCCATCGCGCGCATCAAATCGGTACAGGCACGGGTTTCTCCAGCCACCAATTCAGGATACGCCATCATCGCATCACGCAGTTTTACCATCGACTGCTGCCGCAAATCACCACCAGTATCGGCACTGGCAAACATAGCCATGGACCGCGCCAAACCAGTGACTGTGCAAGCATGGTTTGGGGCAGAACAGCCATCAATACCGTAACCGGGGCTTGTTTCACCCGTCGTTTCCTCAAACGCGGCTTTGCCCGCCATTTGTACAGGGTGGTCGACCTTCTCATAATCTGGACCGCCGCCCAAATGCTTGTTTAGCGTTAAGAACCCAGCATGTTTGCCCGAACAATTGTTATGTATCTGACATGGTTCATCAAATGCACGGATCAGACCATATTTGGCATCACGGTCCGCTGGCCACTGCGGACCACAACGGAAGTCACTATCTTTCATGCCCAATTCTTCCAACCACGCGCCAACACGGTGGGTATGAATAGCGGCCCCCTGATGGGATGCGCATGACAACGCCAACTGTTCAGTTGTTAAATGCGCGCCTGCGCCAGATTCCAGTAAAGGCAGCGCTTGGATCATTTTGCACGATGATCGGGGGTAAATTACAGCACTGGGATCACCCCACGCATGCACGACGTCACCATTTTGATCGCAGACAACGGCATGACCACGGTGGACGCTTTCAAGCATCTCGCCGCGCCAAATTTCGACCATATCAACAGGGGCTGTCATCGTGATATTCCTTTTGCCATCGGCAACCAATTGGACCGCTTAAAAATCAGGGTTTCCCAACCAAGCGGTTTTTTGCTACCATGATGGCTATCGAGTTGAAACAGATCCCGCTAGTCGAAAAGGTGCCATAAGATGCACCAAGGCATTGTGGGACATCCAGAGGCAAGCACAGCTTGGAGGCTGTAGGTATGATTTTCAAAATTTCGCGCGCATTTTGCGTGGTAGCGGCGTGTGCCATTGGGACTATGTCCGCGGCTCAAGAAAGTAATAACCGTGTGGCGGCCAACACAGATTGGTCCGTTTTCACGGAAGATAGTCCAAAAGAATGCTGGGCCGTCTCGGCACCCAAGGAATCAGTGAACACCAAAGACGGGCAAACCGTCGCAGTGCGTCGCGGTGAAGTTCTTTTGATGGTGTTCTACCGTCCGGGTGCATCCGTACAAGGGCAAGTGGCGTTCACAGGCGGTTACCCGTTTGCGTCCGGCTCCACTGCTGACATGGAAATCGCTGGGACGACGTTCAAGTTGTTTACCGAAGGCGAATGGGCTTGGCCCGCCACGCCAGAGGATGATGCAAAGATCGTCGCAGCCATGAAACGTGGCGCTGATACAACATTGACCGCGCGATCTGGTCGGGGCACGCAGACAGCTGATAAATTCAGCCTGCTTGGCTTTACAGCCGCCGAAGAAGACGCCGGCAAACGCTGCGCTAGTTAAACGATTTGGATCAGATCAGGATAGTCTTGATCTGATCCGCCACTGCTTGACCCAGCACCGTATGGGTTGCTTCATCAAAATGAATACCGTCGATGTCGCTACTGGCGATATGCGCACCTGCATCCATAAAATGCACACCGCGACGGGTTGCGACGCGGGAATACAGTGCGGCCATGGCGTGTGATGTGTCCACGCTATCGGCAAAATCAGCAGAGAATATACCAGTGCCATTAACCATTGGTGGGCAGATCAGCAGAATTTGAAACCCACCATGGCGATCCTGTAAGTCGTCCGTCTGTGCGATCTTCACCAACGCATCCACATGCCCCGCAATCTGCGGCGCCGTTTTGCCAAGGTCGGCTTTCAAATCATTGGTGCCCAGCATGATCGTCAGCAGATCAATCGGGCCGTGGCTCGCCAGTGCAATGCGCAATCCCAACTGGCCATCCATATGCACCCCCATGTTTGGATCGCCGTGCCCAGCAGCTAACCTTCCGCCCAATCCTTCTTCGACCAGATCGACACCAGCCGCCTCTGCCATGACCACAGGCCAGCGGCGCATCATGCGTGGATGATGATCAAATGAACTCATGGGCGGCGTTCCATGGGTGTTACTGTCGCCATATGTAAGAACTGAATGTATCATAAACCTAGGCTAGCCGCGCAATTCACCGTGGTAAAGTCTACCAAAGGCCCCATATAAGAGGCGAACACCGGATTTCAGGAGACGACGATGCTAGGTTTGAGCGACACCCCGAAAGCGACAACGACAAATATTATGGACGGCACCGAAGCATCATTCATGCAAGACGTGATTGAAGCGTCCAAAACGGTCCCTGTGATCGTTGATTTCTGGGCGCAGTGGTGCGGACCTTGCAAAACACTTGGTCCATCAATCGAGGCCGCAGTTGCCAAAGCAGATGGCCGCGTGAAGCTGGTGAAAATTGACGTGGATGCAAACCCAGCTATTGCAGCACAACTTCAAGTGCAGTCCCTGCCGATGGTCTATGCGTTCTTTAATGGTCAGCCCGTTGACGGGTTCCAAGGGGCAATTCCACCATCCGAAGTGAACGCCTTTGTTGATAAAATTGTGGCCTTGGGCCCAGAGCCTGACAATGGGCTCGACGATGCTGTCGAGGCCGCTGAAGGCATGATGACGGATGGTGAATACGGCGACGCCGCCGAAACCTTTTCCGCAATCCTGTCGGAAGATGGCATGCATGCGGTTGCTTATGGCGGTCTTGTCCGGGCGCACATCGCGCTTGGCGAATTGGATCAGGCCGAGGCGGTTCTGAACGGTGCGCCTGCCGAAATCTCAAACGATGCCGCGATTGATGCAGCCCACGCGCAACTGACCCTCGCCCGCAAGGCCGAAGGCGCAGGGCCCGTTGACGAATTGCGCGCAGCGGTCGACGCCGACCCCGACAACCATAAGGCTCGGATTGATCTGGCAATTGCACTGATGGCCAACGATGACGCGACAGGTGCAGTTGACGAATTGCTTGAAAGCTTCCGGCGTGATCGTGAATGGAATGACGGTGCGGCACGGTCCGAACTGTTCACCATATTTGACGCATTGGCACCAACCGATCCGGTTGTTTTGAACGGGCGGCGTAAACTTTCGTCAATGATATTTGCCTGATCGGAAATTCAACCTAAGTATCTGTGTATGACCAAAAACATTGATCTTCCTGACACGATCCCTGTGTTTCCACTGTCCGGTGCGCTGCTTTTGCCGCGTGCCCGGCTGCCGCTAAACCTGTTTGAACCGCGCTATCTGCAAATGCTGGATGATGCGCTGAAAACCGAACATCGGCTGATCGGAATGGTGCAAACCTATGACGCGCCTGATGGGACAAACAAACTGCACAGCATCGGTTGTGCAGGGCGTGTCACCGCATTTTCCGAAACCGAAGACGGGCGATATATGATCACACTCGCGGGCGCCTCGCGGTTCAGAATCGTCAGCGAAGTTGATGGGTTTGTCCCCTACAGACGGGCTAAAATAAACTGGCAAGGGTTTGACCGTGACCTTGGCGGTGTTGAAACCGACGACACATTTGACCGTGATAAATTCATGGACGCGCTAGGTCGTTTCTTTGATGATCAAGGGCTGCAAACCGACTGGGAAAGCCTGTTAGAGGCTGAAGGCGAATTGCTTATCAACTCGCTTTCGATGCTTTGCCCATTCGAGCCTGAAGACAAACAAGCTCTTCTTGAAGCCCCGTCATTGACCACACGCCGCGAAACGCTCACAACACTGATAGAGTTTTCGCTACGTGGCGGATCAGCCGAGGAAATAATGCAATGACCGAGATCAGCTTTGACCCCAAAATGCTCGAGGCATTGATCTGCCCGCAGACACGCGGCACGCTGGTTTACAATGCTGATACGCAAGAATTGATCTCGAAAAATGCGAACCTTGCGTTTCCGATCCGCAACGGTATTCCGGTGATGTTACTGGACGAGGCCCGCAGCCTCGAATAATCACCCCTGCATCAGTTTCGGCAGATCACCTGTTAGCCCAGCCGCCTCGCGGATAAACCCGCGCCGCAATGTCGGGGTCGCATTAATAGCAGCCATTCCCAAATCACGCGCTGCACGCAGCATCGGGTTATCATTTGAAAACAAACGGTTAAACGTGTCCGTGGCAAGCGCCAGTGTTGTCGTGTCGAACCTGCGCCATTCTTGATAACGGGCCAGCGGTTGTGTGCCACCGATGTCTTCACCGCGTGCGCGGGCCTCTGCCAGCACCTGCGCTAATGCAGCCACATCGCGCAAACCCGCATTCAATCCTTGCCCTGCAATCGGATGCACGCCATGCGCTGCGTCCCCGATCAGGGCGACACGGCCAGCGATAAACGTCTGCGCAAGCGTCAGTCCGAGCGGATATGTAAACCGGGCCCCCGTCAGGGATATCTGCCCAAGGAAACTGCCAAACGCAGGGCGCAGCGCCTCAAGAAACTCTTCATCATTCAGGTTTACCAATTGCGCGGCGCGGCCCGTGGTTTCCGACCAAACAATCGACGACCGGTTGCCCGTCAGCGGCAAAATCGCAAGCGGTCCGTTTGGCATGAAAAACTGATGGGCGATCCCGCCGTGCGGCTTGTCATGCGCGACAGCACAGACCACCGCCGTCTGGTCATACCCCCACCCAATCCGCTTAATCCCTGCACGTTTGGCTGTGCCACTGCCGCGTCCATCGGACCCGATCAGCAAACGACCAGACACAGTGTCGCCACTGTCCAACGTCACCGTCACACCGTCTGGCATGATATCTTGGGCGACAACACGTGAGGCATCAATTTGCGTAATTAAATCCGACCCATCCATCGCGGCCAGAAACGCGGCCCGCAAATGACGATCCTCAACCAAAAACCCCATTGGGCCTTCTTCAATCTCAGCATGATCAAAATGCATCATCCAAGGCGCAGCGCCTTCACCAGCGCGGCCATCGGTGACCTTAATTTCCAACATCGGCTGGGCGTGTTCCGCAACAGCACCCCAAACACCAATCCCCTGCAATAACCGCTTGGACGTCAACGCCAACGCATAAGACCGCCCGTCAAAATCACGCAACGACCGGACTGCGGAAGGCAACGCATCAATGATGGTCACAGAAAATCCAGCGTTTGCTGCCGCCAGCGCCAATGCAGGGCCATTCAGGCCACCGCCCACGATGATTAGGTCATTATTCATACCCTGCAATATGGGCAGCGACGCGGGATTGTCCATGCGTGGCAGTGTCGCTAGCGTGGACAAAACGAAAGGGACGACGATGCAAGATTGGCTTTGGATGACGGCAGCAGATTTGGGGCGGGGGATCGGCGCAGGGGACATCGACCCAGTTGATCTGACGGGAACCTATCTAAATGCCATCGACGCACATCCGTTAACCCATCGTATTTACACCATCGTCACCCACGACCGCGCGCGATCCGAGGCAAAAGCGTCTAGTCTCCGCGCCAAATCTGGCCAACGGCGCAGCCCACTCGACGGTGTGCCTGTGTCATGGAAAGACCTGATCGACAGCGCCGGCATCACGACCCAGGCAGGCACGCGGCTGATGGATGGACGGGTTCCCGACACCGACGCCGATGTGTTGCGGGCAGGGACTGCGGCAGGCCTCGTTTGTCTTGGTAAAACGCACCTGTCTGAGATTGCGTTTAGCGGGCTTGGCTATAACCCCCAAATGGAGACACCGCCCTGCGTGAATGATGTTGACGCAGTACCCGGTGGGTCCAGTTCGGGTGCGGCGGCTTCTGTCGCGTTTGGCCTCGCAGCCGCAGCCGTTGGATCTGACACAGGCGGATCCGTCCGAATTCCTGCCGCGTGGAATGACCTCGTTGGCCTGAAAACCACCCACGGGCGAATCACTCTGAAGGGTGTCGTCCCGCTTTGCCTGACATTCGATACCATCGGGCCGCTTTGCCGTTCGGTTGAGGACGCGGGCCTGATGCTCGCGGCGCTCGAAGGCACGAAACCCGCTGACATGACGGGAATGTCACTTAAGGGTCGCCGCTTTGCTATTCTCGACACGATTGCGATGGATGAGTTGCGGGATGCGCCGCGAGACGCTTTCAACGCGGCCGTCGACCGGATAAAGGCGGCAGGTGGCACAGTCGACCACATCGAAATCCCCGCAATAAACGAAGCCTTTGCCATGGCAGGGCCGTTATTTTGCGCGGACGCCTATGGTTGGTGGAAAAACCGCGTGGAGGCAGCCCCAGAAAAGATGTTTCCGCAAATCCTTGAACGGGTCAGGGCAGGGCGGGATGTGCTGGCGGCGGATTATGTGGCGTATTGGATTAAGTTGCGCGAAATTCGCGAAACTTACATGCAAGCGACTGCCGGATTCGACGCTGTGATCTGTCCAACAGCACCGATCTTGCCCCCAAATTTGGAACGCTTGAACAACGATCCGGACTATTACCGCGTCGAAAACCTGCTTTCACTACGTAACACGCGGGTGGGCAATTTGATGGGTTTGGCGTCGCTGACCATACCAACGGCTGTGCCGTCATGTGGCATTATGCTCAATGGTCCAGCCGGATCAGAGGAAAAATTGCTGCGGCTTGGGGTCAGTTTGACCACCGCGCTGACCTAAATGCCACAATTGGGCCAACGATCACCGTTGTTCTTGCTTCATTTTCTGGACAGCACCGCCCACCTCAGGCTAGTTTGGGACAAAGCGGGGCGAAATGATCCCGTAAGTTGAGGCAGTTATGATTTTTCCCGAGCGGTTCTCGAACCTCCCGGTTGCGATGTGGCCCCGTTTGCGCGCCCTTTTGGATGTGCCAACAAACGCCACTGACGTGATCAATATGACGATTGGCGAACCCCGCCATGCGTTCCCCCCATTCGTGGGCGACGTTTTGACAGCTAATGTGTCCAGCCTCGGCCAATATCCAAACAACAACGGCACCGACGATTTACTGACTGCGATCAGCGGTTTCCTTAACCGCCGCTACGGTATCACCGTGTCTGCATCCAAAATTCTGGCGCTGAACGGCACCCGTGAAGGGCTGTATAACGCTGCAATGGCGCTATGCCCTGAAACCAAGAACGGGCAAAAGCCGATCATCTTGACGCCCAACCCATTCTATCCGGTCTATGCGGTTGCAGCTTTGTCAGTGAATGCTGAACCCGTTTATGTGCCAGCAACGTCCGCCACTGGTAACTTGCCTGATTTTGCGAGCCTATCTGCTGATACCCTTGACCGAACGTCCATCGCCTACATTTGTTCGCCAGCAAATCCGCAAGGGGCTGTGGCTGACCGTGCATATTGGGAAACGTTGATTGGTTTGGCTGAAAAGCACGACTTCCAGATTTTCGCTGATGAATGCTACGCCGAGATTTACCGCAATGAGGCCCCCATCGGAGCGTTGCAAGTTGTACATGACATGGGCGCAGATCCTGAACGCGTCATCATATTCCATTCCCTGTCCAAGCGGTCCAACATGCCGGGCTTGCGGTCTGGTTTTTGTGCAGGCGGCCCAAAAAGCATCGCGCGCATTTTTGCACTGCGGGCCTATGCTGGCGCGCCGCTTCCGGGTCCGCTGCAAGCTGTTGCTGCTGCCGCATGGGCTGACGACGATCACGTTGTGGAAAATCGCAAACTTTACCAACAGAAATATAAAATTGCAGACGACACGCTGGGCCACATCGATGGCTATCAGTCCCCACAAGCCGGATTCTTCCTTTGGCTGCCTGTGGACAACGGCGAGACGGCGGCGGTCAAACTTTGGCAACAGACAGGCGTGCGGACCCTTCCGGGCGCTTATCTTAGCCGCGACGTCGACGGGTCAAATCCCGGTGACACATTTATTCGGGTGGCCATGGTCGCCCCAACACAAGAATTGCAGCGCGGGCTCACCCTGATCCGCGACTGTCTTTACGGCTGAGGAATTTAAGCATGGCATCTTACCAATCCCGCGGACGCGATCCACTTTTGGATAGCACCACTCAAGCAGCGGTCGAAAAACGCGGCAAGGAATTGTTCGGGCTTTTATTGATCGCAGTTGGCGTGTTGATGGCCATTATGGTCGGCAGCTATACCGCCGAGGATCCTAGCTGGATTTCTGCGACAGATGCGCCTGTGCAAAACTGGTTGGGCCGTTTTGGGGCATCCACCGCCGCGCCATTGATTATGGTTGCAGGGGTTGGGATTTGGGCAATGCCAATGATCTTGCTTACGTGGGGCGTGCGTTTCGCAACCCACTACGGCGAAGAACGCGCCGCTGGCCGTTTGATCTTTGCGCCCATCGCGATAGCGATGGCGTCGATTTACGCCGTGACACTTTCACCAAGCCCTGCTTGGCCGCCAAACTTTGGCATGGGCGGCATGTTTGGGGATACCGTGCTGGCTGTTGTCCTGACTGTGCTGCCGTTTGGCGCTGGTTTGGCGGTAAAACTGTTTAGCCTCGTGACCTTTGTGGCGCTACTTGGAATGATGGCATTCGTGCTGGGCTTTACCCGCGCTGAATTGCGCATCGGTGGGCGCTGGCTGTTGCTGGGCGTCATCATGACTTATGCCACAATCCTGCGCATAGTCGGTAAAACGGCTGCCGTATCTGCGAAAGCAGCTCAAGGCGGCATGGCCACAGTTGCTGCCAAACGCGAACAATCCCGAACGTCGCGTGAATTGATGGCCCAATCTGCCGCTGAGGAAGAAGAGGCGCGCCGCCTTATTCCTCAGCCAGAATTGAAAGCACGCGCCGCTGCCGTTGTCCGCGCGAACCCTGCGATGCCCACGAAACTTGTCCCGATGGCCGATCCATCTGGTCGCAAAATGCCACCGATGACAGCATCCGCATATGTGGCTGCACCAGCTGTCGCGGCAGAACCTACGCCCGTTCAGCAATCGGGAGGTTTCTTGTCCGGGCTGCTGAAACGCAATGACCCAATGCCGGAGCCTGAACTTGTGGCACAACGCGAAGTCGCTGATGCAGCCCCAGTTGATGGTGCTCGCGTGACTGCACGGATCACCGATGCGATCCGCAACCGCAAAGCACCTGAAGCACCTGTCATCATCGGGGGCCTTCGGGTGGAACCAAAACTGACCGCTGGCAAAGGGCCGCGGCCATTGCTGCTTGATGTGCGCAATACACCAGAGCCAACTGAAGACGTGGCAGAGTTGATCGAAGTTGAAACTATCGTTGTAGAACCTACCGTACCAACAATTGCACCTACGGCAATTCTGCGCCGCACCCCTGCACCTGTGGTAGAAGCACCTATCGCCGATCCGGCGCCTGTCGCGCGTGTCATTGTTCCAACGCCAGAGCCGAAAAAGGTCGTGCAGCACGCATTGCAACGATCCGTGATCCCATCCAAACAAGCATTGGAAGAAATGCAGCCAGGTTTGCAATTTGAGGATAAATATGCGGACTATGAAATGCCGCCGCTATCGCTGTTGGCCAGCCCCTCGGTGATTGAGCGGCACCACTTGCCCGACGAAGCGTTAGAGCAAAACGCGCGCATGTTGGAAAGCGTTCTTGATGACTACGGCGTCAAAGGCGAGATCGTTTCCGTGCGCCCAGGTCCTGTTGTCACCATGTACGAACTTGAACCTGCTCCCGGATTGAAAGCCAGCCGCGTGATCGGTCTTGCGGACGATATCGCACGGTCTATGTCGGCGCTGTCTGCACGTGTATCTACCGTGCCCGGTAGGTCCGTTATCGGGATCGAATTGCCGAACGAGAAACGCGAAATGGTTGTCCTGCGCGAGATGATCGCCGCACGTGATTTTGGTGATAGCAATATGAAGCTACCGCTGGCGCTTGGTAAAGACATCGGTGGTCAGCCGATCATCGCGAACCTCGCAAAGATGCCGCACCTTCTTATTGCTGGTACGACTGGTTCGGGTAAATCCGTGGCCATCAACACGATGATCCTGTCGCTGCTGTACAAGCTGACACCAGAAGAATGCCGGATGATCATGATCGACCCTAAGATGCTGGAATTGTCGGTTTATGACGGCATCCCGCATTTGCTTTCTCCTGTCGTAACAGACCCTAAAAAGGCAGTTGTGGCCCTAAAATGGGTCGTCGGCGAAATGGAAGAACGCTACCGCAAGATGTCCAAAATGGGTGTGCGGAACATTGATGGCTATAACAGTCGCGTCAAAGAAGCGCTTAAAAAGCAAGAGATGTTCAGCCGGACTGTGCAAACTGGCTTTGACGACGAAACCGGTGAACCCGTGTTCCAGACCGAAGAATTTTCACCGGAAGTCCTGCCGTATATCGTGGTTGTCGTCGACGAGATGGCCGACCTGATGATGGTAGCTGGCAAAGAAATCGAAGCCTGCATTCAGCGCCTCGCACAGATGGCGCGTGCATCGGGCATCCACCTGATCATGGCGACACAGCGTCCGTCGGTGGACGTTATTACAGGTACGATTAAGGCTAACTTCCCAACACGGATTTCGTTCCAAGTGACGTCAAAAATTGACAGCCGAACGATCCTTGGGGAAATGGGCGCGGAACAACTGCTTGGCATGGGTGACATGCTTTACATGGCAGGCGGCGGTAAGATCAGCCGTATCCACGGACCGTTCTGTAGCGATGAAGAAGTCGAAGAAATCGTCAACTTCCTCAAGGGCTTTGGGCCGCCAGAATACATGTCCGGTGTTGTCGAAGGACCGCCAGAGGGCGCAAGCTCCAGCATCGATCAAGTGCTTGGTTTGGGCGACGGGTCTGACACAGAAAACGCGCTGTATGACACTGCCGTGGCCATCGTGATCAAGGACCGGAAATGTTCCACGTCCTACATCCAGCGCAAGCTTGCGATTGGGTATAATAAGGCCGCGAAATTGGTTGAGCAGATGGAAGACGAAGGCGTCGTATCCTCGGCCAACCACGTCGGCAAACGCGAAATCCTCGTGCCTGAACAGCACCACTAAGGAGAGACTATGAACCGACGCGGCGCAGGTGGTAAAAAAGGTGGCGAGCTAAGCTTTCTACTTGGGCTCGTCATGATGATTGGCGGCGGCTACCTGCTGCTCAACTCCATCATCGTCCGCCCGCAATTCGGGATGGGCATGCGGGCGTTTGGCAACAGCGTCCCTGTGACATCCGGCATGATCCTCATCGTGTTCATGTTTGGCGTTGGCTTCATCTTTTACGACAGCGACAAATGGGTCGGTTGGATTCTGGCCGTCGGATCAGTCATCGCACTGATCTTCGGCGTCATCGCCAGCACAACGCTTCAATTTACAAACATGAGCGTCTTCGACCTGCTAGTTATCCTCGTACTGCTATTCGGCGGAATCGGATTGTTCTTGCGGTCACTGTTGGCAAAATAAATCTGTCTAGCCCTCGGTATTTGAATTTAATGTTGCTGAGCGAAGCTAATTTCGGGTCCTGTGACTTGACTGATAATGCCTCCGGTGTTCACGGCGCTATAGATTGACCTTGGTGGACGTGCGGCGTCATTCACGCTGCGCAGCACCCAATTCCGTTCCTCCATAGACTTCAAAGACTGCGACAAGGCGCGATCAGTGATCGTCACGAGGTCTCGTTTTATCTCATTGAAATGGCTCGGCGTATAAAGCGATGTTAAAATCGGCAAGGTCCATGATCGACGCAGCAAATCCTGATCTTCACTGTCGGACGCATTTTGAATTTTGTTCGCGATCGCAGCAGCCGTTATTCCAATTGGTGTAAGTCGAAACTCGGGCCTCAACGGATGCCCGTGGCCGGGATTTCGTTCCATCAACCCCGTTTTGACAAGATGTTCCATGCTTTGCGCAAACGCGGTGCGACTTGCACCAGTCGCCGCCAACAGTGTCGCCTGTCTTCCGGGAATACCGTCATGCAGGTTCGATAGAATCGGCAATGCCCAAGCTTTTGAGGTGATGTTGACAAATGATTTTATGTACATAAAGTATAGTTAGTATATTTTAAAAGAGAAGGAAAGACCATGTCGCTTGTTTCGTTAAAAGATACCATCACTATCGCTCTGTCGGTCAAGGATCGCCATGCCAGCGCCAAGTGGTACGAAAGCACGCTTGGGTTTCAAACCATATATCACGCGGACGAAGCAGGTTGGTCAGAACTGCAAACTAAGACCGCTGGTGTAACCATCGGTCTCGGGGAACATACCGTGCCCGTACCCGGCAACTGCGTGCCCGTTTTTGGGATCGGTGACTTGGATTCCGCTCGCCACAAATTGGAACAAGCCAAGGTAAAGTTTGATGGGGAAACGGATGTCGTCGACGGTATGGTCAAGACAGCAACGTTTTACGATCCCGATGGTAACGCTCTCATGCTTGCTGAAGATCTTACGGACCCTGCATGACAATTGTTGTCGGTGTTAACCGCAGGGCAAGCTTGCGCCAGCATATGCAAAACTTATGCAAAACATACGCAAAAATTACACCTGTTTTGGGCAATGTACCCAAGGGTTAACACAGCAAAAAGCCCCCGCCTGATTGCTCAGACGGGGGCTCTTTAATTTGATATCGCTACGAGACGAGGGGTTGATTTACATCAAACCTTCGCGCTGGAGCTTTTTCCGAGCCAGCTTGCGCTGACGGCGGATAGCTTCGGCTTTCTCGCGTGCTTTACGCACGGACGGTTTCTCAAAATGTTGCTTGAGCTTCATTTCACGAAAAACGCCTTCACGCTGAAGTTTCTTCTTCAGAGCACGCAACGCCTGATCGACGTTGTTATCACGAACACTAACCTGCATGTGGTTTTCACCACCTCTCTAAGTTAAATTTGCAAAATTGCAGGAATTGGGCGGATAGCAACTTTGCCCTAGTTTGTCTAGTGTAGACACAAGCCACAAAAGGAGACGCACATGCGCACACAGACACCCGACCCTATGTTGGACGCCTTGCTAGATGCCGCCGTCGCACATGTGCCGTTTGACGGTTGGTCCCCTACGACATTTAGCGCGGCTGTTGCCGATGTCGGTATTGATCCTGTCCACGCCAATACGCTGTGCCCACGCGGGTCTGCTGATCTTGCCGTGGCTTATCACGTACGTGGTGACGCCCAAATGATGGCGGCTTTGACAGGTGCTGACCTGACAGACATGCGATTCCGAGACCGCGTGGTTCATGCAATCAAACTGCGTTTGGCCGATGCCGACAAAGAAGTCGTGCGCCGCGGCTCATCGCTATTCGCACTGCCGCATATGGCACCAGAGGGGGCCAAACTGATTTGGGGCACCGCCGACGCGATCTGGACTGCGCTGGGCGACACATCCGACGACGTAAATTGGTACACCAAACGCGCAACATTATCAGCTGTTTACGGGTCGGTTGTTTTGTTCTGGCTGGGTGACGATGGAACCGGAATTGATGACTTCATTGATCGCAGGATCGAAAATGTCATGCAATTTGAAAAGGTTAAAGCGCAGATCAACGATAGCGCGATCCTTAAGCCGTTCACTGGTGCCTTGGCCCGTTTAACCAGCATGATCAAAGCCCCCAAAAGCACGGTAAATATGGACCTTCCAGGGGTTTGGCGTGATGGAGCAGACCAATGAAAGCTGTTGAGATAACAGCCCACGGTGGTCCGGACGTTTTGCGACTGACCGACCGCCGTATGCCTATCGCAGGTTACGGTGAAGTGGTCATAAAACTGGCCTATGCGGGTGTAAACCGCCCTGATGCTTTGCAGCGCGCTGGCTTGTATAATCCGCCCCCAACGGCAAGTGATTTACCCGGTCTGGAAGGGGCAGGGGAGGTCGTGTCTTTGGGCGACGGGGTGACAAATCTGTCGATTGGCGATCAAGTTTGTGCGCTGCTGCCCGGCGGTGGATATGCTGAATTTGTTGCGACTGCGGCGGCTCATTGTCTACCCGTGCCTGTTGGTTTGAGCTTGAAGCAGGCAGCGTGTTTGCCCGAAACGTTCTTTACCGTGTGGTCAAATGTATTCATCCGTGGCGGCTTGCAAGCGGGCGAACGGTTCTTGGTTCATGGCGGTAGTTCTGGCATTGGAACGACGGCCATTCAATTGGCAAGTGCATTTGGGGCACGGGTGTTTACGACCGCGGGATCGGATGAAAAATGCGCTGCTTGTCTGGCGCTTGGGGCAGAGGTGGCGATCAACTACCGTGATGCAGATTTCGTTGATGTGATGCGGGCCAATGGCCGCGCTGATCTGATCCTCGATATGGTTGGCGGATCGTACATTCAGCGTAACATCAAAGCTTTGGCTGACGATGGCCGGCTTGTTCAGATTGCATTCTTGCAAGGCCCAAAGGTCGAGCTGAACATGATTGAAGTTATGACACGCAGACTTACGATAACGGGCAGTACACTGCGCCCACAATCAGATTTGGCCAAAGCACGCATAGCAGACCAGTTGCGTGATCACGTGTGGCCTCTGCTTGCCGCGGGCACTGTGACACCTGTGATGGATCAAGAATTTGCGCTTTCTGACGCCGCTGCCGCCCATGTGCGCATGGAAAGCAGTGCCCATATCGGCAAGATCGTTTTAAAGATCGGTTGACGCCTCCTGCCAGAGTGTTTTTACCAAAGCGAGGCGTTTAGGTCCGTGACTTTTCAAATTCTGCCCACGCGTCCATGAGTTTGTTGAGGTTGAAATCTGGTTGTCGCGCAGGTTCAAGGATGATGTTTTCTGTATCCAACAGCTTTTGAATGGCGTCTTTTAGGGTTGGGATGACTTCTGGTGGAACGACGAGCCCTCCGTGTCGGTCGGCATGCACCAAATCACCTTGGGTCACTTGCATGCCGCGAATGTTGACCGTCTCGCCCAAGCTGCGCACGTGCACGAATGCATGGCTGGGTCCGATTGATCCCGCGATAACAGGGAACCCCGCTGGCATATCGCCAAGGTCGCGCATCACGCCGTTTGTCAGCGCGCCTGCCATACCAAGGCCCTTGTGGACTGTGGTGTGCACCTCGCCCCACCACGCGGATACGCAATGCGGTTCATCGACATCTTCGACCACAGCAATTGCGGGGCGCGGCCCTTCTGACATATTGCGGAAGTAGTCCAATCTGCGGGCGCGGATCACATCGGGGTCCTCGGTCGGTGTCTCGCGTCCTGCAATTTGGGCGGTCCGCGCAAAGCCAACAATCGCAGGGGCAGTTGGGTCGGATGCAAACATCGTGCCTTTAGTGTAGCCATCAAAGCCGCGTTTGCCTTGCGCCACTTCTATTGCATTGCAGACAGTCGGTGTGTCCACCTTTTGCATCAATTCCAAAAGCCCATCGGGAAGGGTTATGTCAGCCATTGTTGAAGCGCCTTATTGGTTAACTCTGGTTGTTCAAGCGTGGGCAGATGTCCCGCGTTTGGTATGATGGTGAGGGTCGCGTCAGGTATTAGGCTCGCCATCAGTTCATGCCTGTGCACGGGGCAAAGCGTATCATCGGCCCCGCATAAAATAAGTGCGGGCACGGTGATACCACGCAGTGTTTCTTGTTGATCAGGACGGGTTTGCAGCGCGCGGGATTGGCGGACAAATATATCGGACCCCAAGGTTTCTGCCATGGACATGCACAGATCAAGGATAGCCCCTTGGGTTGGTCCATCAGCTAGATAATTTGGCTTCATCTCTTCACGCATTACCCGACGTAGGTCGCCAACTAGGGCCGCGGCGATCTGCGGTTCGCGGTAGGCCGCGACCTTTGGATGTTCGGCCTTGGGGTTGGTATCAAGCAGGGCGATCCGGCTAATTCGGTCTGGGGCCTGCGCCCACATTTCCATCGCAATGATTCCGCCCATCGACAACCCAGCCAGCGCAAAGCGGGCAGGGGCTTGATCCAAAATACGTGCCGCAATTTGTGTAATCGTGTCGCCAATAATTGGGGCGACCATAACTGCGCGATCATGCGAGAACGCACCGATCTGTGGCGCGAAAAGTCGCGCGTCACACATCATGCCGGGAATCATTAAAAGCGGATCATGGATTATCATAAAGATAACTGTGCCACCTCATGCATACGTATGCAATCAAATGGCGTTATGTTTTGTAAGGGGCCATGCCTTCGCGTGCCAATTCGTCGGCACGTTCGTTTTCGGGATGACCTGCGTGGCCCTTGACCCATTCCCACGTCACATCGTGTCGCTGGTTTGCCGCATCAAGCCGTTTCCAAAGGTCTTCGTTTTTGACGGGTTTGTTGGCGGCGGTTTTCCAGCCCTTTTTCTTCCAGCCAAAGATCCATTTGGTGATCCCATCTTTGACGTAAACGCTATCGGTTACAACCGTTAAGGCGCTGCCGCGTTCCAATGCTTCCAGCGCAGAAATCGCGGCCATCATTTCCATCTGGTTGTTTGTCGTCAGAGCAGCGCCGCCATTTAGCTCTCGCTTTTTAACTTCGGCGTCGCCGTCGCGTGCGATCAGGATCGCGGCCCAGCCACCAGGGCCCGGATTGCCCGAACAAGCCCCATCAGTATAGGCGAAAAGTTTAGTCATTTTTACGTGCCCTCATTGCGACAAAGGGGTCGTCGGTGCCTGCGCAACCGATCTCGTGCCCCTCTACGGTCGCGATAACCGCAAAGCCTGCGGTTGTCAGCAGGTCATGTAATTCAGTGACCGTTAGGTATGTGTAAAGTCGGTTGATATCGTCGCGGGCTTCACCCGTTCCGGTTTTCAGGGCGATGTGCAAAATGCCATTGCTGTGCAGTGCCGTCGCCAAAGCGGTCAAGATGCGCGGCAAATCTGCGCGGGGGGCATGAAGCAGCGAAAAGTTTGCCCAAACTCCGTCGTATGTATCAACCATATTCACGTCATTAAACGTCAGCATACGTGCGCCAATTTGATGGGTCTCATTGGCCAGATTGATCATCCCTTGGGACGCATCAACTGGATCAGGCAAAAACCCAGCGTTGCGCATATGCATGGACGTCCGCGCCGGACCACACCCCAGATCGAGCACATGGCCCTCGGGCGGCAGTAGCGCCATGAATGCCATGAGTTGGTCAGACGGCGTGTCCGTACTGGTCAGGTTCGCGTAACGTTTGGCGGCGGTGTCGTAGAATGCGATCGTTTTCAGGTCAGGCATCAAATCACCACCGGTAGGATGCAGATCACGACGATAGCTGTTAGCAGGATGCGCAGTTGCATCCACCATGGCGGTGTCAAACCTTGGCGCCAGAACTGCCAATCCAACAGCAGTAATCCGGCGAAGCCTACGATCAGGTTCATGCCTGCGGCGACTGGTCCGCCACCTGTCATGAAAAACGCCCATAGGGCGGGAATGACTGACAGGACATATCCAATTGCCTGGTTTGATCGGGCGGCAAACCCCCACAGGACACCCGACATGAACGCCAGAATGATCGCACCATAGAATAGTTGGATGTAGGGGCCGACGAACCGTCCGCCCAGCGTTTGTTGACCCCAAAGAGCCAGATCAGGCGACAGCGTTGTGATCGCCCCCCAGATGAACGGAAACAATCCTGCGAGACCAAGCCAAAGCGGCATGCGTGGTATTTGTGTCATGTCCGCTCCAATCTAGGTGGTTTCGCGCAAAACCCGCGGTACTTTGAATTCGACGTTTTCAACTGCTGTTTCCACGATTTCGGTGGTCACGTCGTAATGGTCGCGGAATGCGTCGATGACTTCGTTGATTAACACCTCGGGTGCGGATGCCCCTGCCGTGATCCCCATGGTTTTGATGCCTTTAAGAGCGCGCCAATCGATATCGGTGGCGCGCTGCACCAGTTGGGCATAGGCGCAGCCGGCGCGTGCGCCAACCTCGACCAACCGTTTGGAGTTTGACGAATTGGGCGCGCCGACCACAAGCATTGCGTCGCATTTTGGAGCCATCGCCTTCACTGCTTCTTGGCGGTTTGTGGTAGCGTAACAAATGTCTTCTTTGTGGGGACCGATGATTGCTGGAAAGCGGTCGTTCAAGGCGGCCACGATGTCTGCTGTGTCGTCCACCGACAGGGTCGTTTGCGTGACATAGGCCAGTTTGGTTGGATCACGTGGTATCACGTTTGCAACGTCTTCGACTGTTTCGACCAACAGGACTTCGCCGTCGGGCAGTTGGCCCATTGTGCCGACTGTTTCGGGGTGACCTTCGTGACCAATCATAATCATTTGCAATCCGGCGTCCGCGTGGCGCTGAGCCTCGATGTGGACCTTGCTGACCAGCGGGCAGGTGGCGTCGACATAAACCATCTCGCGGGCTTGGGCGGCTTGCGGTACTGATTTGGGCACGCCGTGCGCCGAAAAAATGACCGGGCGGTCTGGCGGGCATTCGTCCAGTTCCTCGACAAAAACTGCCCCTTTGTCGCGCAGCCCGTCAACGACGAATTTGTTATGCACAATCTCGTGGCGAACATAGACGGGCGCACCCCATTTTTCGATCGCCAATTCGACGATTTTAATGGCACGGTCCACGCCCGCGCAAAAACCGCGCGGAGCAGCAAGGTAAAGGGTCAGCGGTGGTTTGGTCATTGGTATCTCCGACGTGGCTTGTCATAGACGTAAGCCCAAAGCGGACAAACGAAAAGGGCCGCGCGATGAGTGATTTCCGCGCGGCTCCATTTCGGTGCATTATATTAATAGTTAGCCTACGTATCTGCTGATGGTGCAGGGTCGGCTACTTCGCGTGGTTCGCGTATTGGTCGACCCACAATGTCGCGCAATTCATCAAGCTCGATGAAGTTGTCGCATTGCCTGCGCAGATCATCGGAAATCATAGGCGGTTGGCTCCGGATCGTTGAAACGACCGAAACGCGCACGCCTTTGCGCTGCAGTGATTCTACCAAGGGACGGAAATCTCCATCCCCAGAAAAAATCACGATATGATCAACATGCGGTGCAAGTTCCATTGCATCGACAGCAAGTTCGATGTCCATGTTACCTTTGACTTTACGCCGACCCATGCTGTCAGTGTATTCTTTGGCCGGCTTTGTCACCATCGTGAAGCCGTTGTAATTCAACCAATCTACCAAAGGGCGGATTGGCGAATACTCGTCATTTTCCAAGAGTGCAGTGTAATAAAACGCACGTAGCATTTTGCCACGACGCATAAATTCTGCGCGCAGCAATTTGTAGTCGATGTCAAACCCAAGTGCCTTGGCCGCGGCATATAGGTTTGATCCATCTATGAAGAGCGCGAGACGCTCGTCACGATAAAACATAAAATGTCCTTTCGGGTAGGTGTCCTGCTGTGGTGATAAACATGTGAGTGGTGTAAAAAAGTGCAGAACAAAAATACCCTACGGGAAAAATAGTATGCTGCAAACCCAC
This sequence comes from Yoonia sp., assembly GCA_047629435.1. GTDB lineage: Bacteria > Pseudomonadota > Alphaproteobacteria > Rhodobacterales > Rhodobacteraceae > Yoonia. The sequence goes on from JBLHXF010000002.1 coordinate 156,469, forward strand.
ACGTTGCCAAATACAAGCATGTTTGCGCTTATTGCCCTTGGAAGTAACGTTTCTTCACCGTGGGGTGACCCAACGGAAACTGTCCAAAAAGCTATATCAGACGTGATGGATCGTTTGGGTTCAGGTGGGATGCAAAGCCCGTTATACAGCACACCCGCGTTTCCTGCGGGTGCTGGTCCCGATTTTGTGAATGCAGCGATTCGGGTGTCAACGGACCTGACAGCACAAGACGTCCTAACTGTTTTGCATGAAACTGAGGCCAAAGCCGCGCGCATGCGGACGCTTCGTTGGGGGCAGCGTACGCTTGATCTGGACCTCATTGCGCTGGGTGATCAGGTCTGTCCTGATCTGCTGACCTATTCCCACTGGCGCGACCTTGCACCCGATTTGCAGGCCCAAACGGCCCCTGATCAGTTGATTTTGCCTCATCCGCGCGTGCAAGACAGATCGTTCGTGCTGGTTCCGCTTGCAGATGTTGCACCTGATTGGGTGCATCCGGTGCTGGGCCAATCTGTCGTTCAAATGCGCGATGCCCGTCCTGCGGATGAGGTGAGCAGTGTTGTTCGTCTGTGATACGCCTATCCTCTTGTCATTGGGGGCTATCGGCGCTATCTGACGCCTTTAATAATGACCCCCGTCCGATTGATTGGAGAACGCCAATGGCCCGCGTTACCGTAGAAGACTGCGTCGATAAGGTTCCGAACCGTTTCGAACTTGTGATGCTTGCAGCCCACCGTGCCCGTGAAATATCGGCTGGTTCCCCAGTCACCGTGGCCCGTGACAACGACAAGAACCCTGTCGTGTCCCTGCGCGAAATCGCAGACGAGACCCAAGGTGCCGATGATCTGCGCGAGCGTTTGATCGAAGCAAACCAGACCCAGATCGAAGTTGATGAGCCTGAAGAAGACAGCATGTCTCTGCTTATGGGCGCTGAAACTGATAAGCCTGTTGAAGACGACATGTCTGAAGAGAAATTGTTGCGCGCCCTGATGGACGCCCAAGGCCAGCGTTAATCGCTATTATACATAGGCGCGCGACCAGATGACGACGACAGTAGATGATCTGATCACTCTGGTCCGCGCTTATAATCCCCGCTTGAATGAACCATTGCTGCGTGATGCCTTTGCTTTTGGCCAAGACATGCACGAGGGGCAGTTCCGTCATTCCGGTGAACCCTATTTTACACACCCCGTTGCCGTTACGATCACCCTTGCTGAACAGCAAATGGATGATGCGACGCTCATTACTGCGCTGTTGCACGACACGATTGAAGACACCAAGGCGACATATGCCGAAGTGTCCGAACGGTTTGGTCACGAAATTGCGGAACTGGTCGATGGTGTCACCAAGCTGACCAACTTACAGTTGACCAGTACCGAGACAAAGCAGGCCGAGAATTTCCGTAAGCTGTTTATGGCCACCAGCCGTGATTTACGCGTGACGCTGGTTAAACTAGCTGACCGCCTACACAATATGCGTACCATCAAATCCATGCGTCCCGATAAGCAGGTTCAAAAGGCCCGCGAAACAATGGATATTTATGCACCGCTTGCTGGCCGTATGGGTATGCAATGGATGCGCGAAGAACTTGAGGATTTAGCGTTCCAAGTGCTTAATCCGCAAGGCCGCAATTCGATCATCCGCCGCTTTATCACGCTGCAGCGTGAAACGGGCGATGTGGTGCAGCGCATTACGGCAGACATGCGCGTCGAGCTGGAAAAAGCGGATATCAACGCGACCGTGATGGGCCGCGCGAAAAAGCCATTTTCGATTTGGCGTAAGATGGAAGAAAAGGAACAGGGCTTTAGTCGCCTGTCTGACATCTACGGTTTTCGGGTGGTCACTGCGACAGAAGCTGATTGCTATCGTGCGCTGGGCGCGATCCATCAACGGTGGAAGTCCGTGCCGGGCCGGTTCAAGGATTACATCAGTCAGCCGAAATCCAACGGCTATCGGTCGATCCATACCACCGTATCAGGTCGCGATGGCAAGCGGGTAGAAGTTCAAATTCGTACCCGCGAAATGCATGAAGTCGCTGAAACTGGTGTTGCTGCCCATTGGTCATACCGTAACGGTGAACGTGTCGAGAACCGTTTTGCCGTTGATCCAGTGAAATGGATTGCGGGCATCACAGAACGGCTTGATGACAGTCATGGCCACGATGAATTCCTCGAGGCGGTTAAGCTTGAGATGTATCAGGACCAAGTGTTCTGTTTTACGCCCAAGGGTGATGTGATCAAGCTGCCCCGTGGGGCGACGCCGATCGATTTTGCCTATGCCATCCATACGCGGATTGGGTCGGCATGTGTTGGCGCAAAAGTTGACGGCTTGCGCGTGCCGCTTTGGACCCGTCTTAAGAACGGTCAGTCGGTTGAAGTCGTCACCGCCGAAGGCCAAAAGCCTCAAGTCACGTGGATCGATATTGCCGTGACTGGCCGCGCTAAAACAGCAATCCGCCGGTTTTTGCGCGAAGAAGACCGCGGTCGGTTTGTGCGTCTTGGCCGAGAATTGGCCCGTGTGGCGTTCGAACAGATTGGCAAAAAATCAACAGACAAGGCGTTGGCGACAGCTGCCAAAGCGATGGCGCTGGAAGATACCGAAGATATGCTTGCCCGCCTTGGATCAGCTGAAATTACAGCCAGTGAAATTGTGCGCCGAATCTATCCCAAGCTTGCTGAAAAGCAGGGCGATGAGATTGAGGAAAAGCGCGCTGTCATTGGCCTAGAGCCTGATCAGAAACATCAACGTGCCCAGTGTTGCCAGCCAGTGCCGGGTGAACGGATCATCGGGATCACCTATCGAGGGCAGGGTGTCGTCTTACATGCCATCGATTGCGAAGCATTGGCCGATTTTGAGGATCAGCCGGAGCGTTGGGTCGACTTGCATTGGCAAGAGGGCACGCATAGGTCGGTGAATACGGTCACGCTTGATGTGACCATTACCAATGACGCTGGCGTATTGGGTCGCATTTGCACGTTGATCGGTGAACAGGACGCGAATATTTCGGACCTGCGGTTTATTGATCGTAAGCCAGACTATTTCCGCCTGTTGGTTGACGTAGATTTGCGCGATCATCCACATCTTCACCGTGTGACCACGGCGTTGACTGCAGACAGTAACGTATCGTCGCTTGAACGGCACAGAGACCCCGCCCTCGCTAGCGCTTTGCGCAGCTAAGGTACGCAAAGGACAATTCGGTTGGTATTTAAACGCAGGGAAAGACGATCAATCGGCGAGATCGTCGGCCGTTCGGTTTATCCGCGCGGCGGATGGGTCCGTGCGTTTGAATATGTCAGGCACCGTGTGCGCCGCTTGCCTGATACGCCAGAAAAGATTTCACGTGGGATCTGGGCGGGTGTATTTGCTGCGTTCACCCCGTTTTACGGGCTGCATTTTCTGATCGCGGCAGTGATCGCCAAACTAATGCGCGGCAATATCTTTGCGTCGTTGATGGCTACGTTCTTTGGCTGCCCTCCCACATATATTCCAATCGCGATTGCGTCGCTTGGCACTGGCTATTGGATGCTAGGATTGCCGTTTAATGCCGCCACCTTTGGGTTTGGCAAAGATGTTCCAGCAGGTTTCTGTGGTATCGGGTGTCGATTTGGCGATGCATTCGCGGATATCACGCATAATTTTAAAGCGATCTTTACCCATGAACGTGCTGACTGGCATGGGCTTCATGGCTTTTATGACGAAGTATTTTTCCCCTATATGATCGGGTCTGCCATTCCTGGCATTATTGCTGCAACGATTTGCTATTTGATCGCTGTTCCTGTGATCCGTGGCCATCAGAACCGCCGGCAAAAGGCATTGCGCGCTAAGTTAGGCCAATTGAATAAAAAGACGCCGCAAACAGGTGACGACAGCGCATAAGCGGGCTAGCTTTGTTTGGTAATGCTGCCCCAACCGGAGGTTCCGATGACTGCTGATAAACTGCGCCTTGGCGTCAACATCGATCACGTGGCAACCATTCGGAATGCCCGTGGGGGTGATAACCCTGATCCTGTTCGCGCCGCCCTTATGGCCGAGGCTGCTGGCGCTGATGGTATCACGGCCCACTTACGTGAAGATCGCCGCCATATCGTTGATGCAGATATCGACGGGTTGATGGCTGCGCTAACTGTGCCGCTGAATTTCGAGATGGCCGCGACTGCTGAAATGCAGGCGATTGCACTGCGTCATAAACCCCATGCTGTTTGCCTCGTTCCTGAAAAGCGCGAAGAGCGCACGACAGAAGGCGGCTTGGACGTGGCTGGCAATGACAATGCGCTTGCCGCCTATATTGCGCCGTTCCGTGACATTGGTGCCCGCGTGTCGATGTTTATCGCGGCTGACCGTGCGCAAGTGGATGCTTGCCTGCGGATCGGTGCGCCCGTGATTGAATTACACGCTGGGGCCTATGCCGATGCATGGGCCGAGAACCGCTGGGATGACCGAGATGTTGAGCTGACCAAGATCACAGAAATGGCTGCTTATGCGCATGACTTGGGTCTCGAGGTCCACGTCGGTCACGGATTGACCTATGACAGTGTTGGCCCAATTGCCGCACTGCCCAATGTGGCCGAACTGAACATCGGACATTTCATCATTGGCGAGGCAATTTTTCAGGGTCTTGGGCCTGCAATAGCTGAGATGCGCCGCTGCATGGACGCGGCCCGCGCATGATGGGATTTGAATTCGCATTATTCATGGTGGCTTGGGCAATTTCTGCGGGATCGCCCGGACCCGCGACACTTGCGATTGCTGGAACATCGATGAACCGTGGCCGCGCGGCTGGGGTCACGGTTGCCGCAGGTATCTTTTGTGGATCAGCCACGTGGGGGCTAGCTGCCGCGTTGGGCTTAAGCGCGCTGATGGCGGCAAATGCGTGGATCATGGAAGCCATGCGGTATATTGCTGCTGCCTATCTGCTGTTTTTGGCATTCAAGGCAATGCGGTCTGCGTTCACAGATAAACCCATGATGGCCGTTGCTGCTGGTCACGGTGGATTGCACCGCCTGTATGTCAAAGGATTGCTGATCCATCTGACCAACCCAAAGGCGGTTTTGGGCTGGGGCGCAATGTTTGCGATTGCTGTACCGGCGGGCGCATCACAAGGTGCTATTTTTGAAACCTACGGAGCGCTTTTATCCGTGTCGTGCGGCGTGTTCTTTGGCTATGCGCTGTTATTTTCCACAGGCGTTTTCGCGCGTGGCTATCAACGATTGCGCCGCTGGTTTGAAGGCGCGTTCGCGGTGCTCTTTGGCCTTGCTGGTTTTAAAATTCTGACGGCGCGTTTGACATGATCCAGCATATTGTAATGTTAGGACTGAAGCCAGACCACGATGGTGCAGAGCTTGCTATGGTCATGGACGGGTTGGCTGCGCTTGAGTTAGCGGGCTTTATTGGTTTTCAGCATGGCCCAAATCGTGACGTTGAAAATAAGACCCCTGACCATCCCTATGGGTTTATGTGCAGCTTTGATGATCTGGATGCGCTAGACTGCTACGCCAGTGATCCAAAACACCAAGCGCTGGGTGCGCGGCTTTGTGCGCTTTGTGTCGGTGGTGGTGACGGCATAATTGTGATGGACCTCGACGTATGAAATGGTTGATCCCTTTCCTGCTCGTTAGTCCTGTTGCGGCCCAATCGGTCAATCCGTGCGACTGGCAGGCGTCTGCCCAAGCATTGGTAGAACCGTGGGAAGATAACACGCGTGTCTTTGCCAACGGTGACGTCCGGCTTGCTGCGATTGATACGATCGAACCCGCGGGTGGTGCGGCTTATGTTCTTGTGCTGTCGCCGCCAAGGTCAGAACTGGGTGAACGCCAATGCCGCGTGATCGGGTATACTGATCAACTCGGCTTTGCCGCTGTCTATTTTGACTTGCTCACGGCGGATTATGATCCGGCAATTGGCCTGTTGTTCGACGTGAATGTACAGATTGTGACTGCGGACGGGTCATTTACCAACGGTGGGCTGTTGTCCTTGACGTTGAACCAATCAACCGGGGCGATGACAACATCACTGGCGTTAGGGAACGAATGATTATCGGGATCGGGACTGATCTTGCGAATATCGAGCGTATCCAAGGGACGCTTGACCGGTTTGGTGACCGGTTTCGTGATCGCGTGTTTACGGAGATTGAACAAGCGAAGGCCGAACGTCGCCGCGATGTGGCTGGAACATACGCCAAACGCTGGGCCGCGAAAGAGGCTTGTTCAAAGGCGCTGGGCACGGGCCTTGCGATGGGGATTTCATGGAAAGATATGGCCGTTAGCAACATGCGCACTGGTCAACCAACGATGGAAGTCACGGGCTGGGCCAAGGACCGATTGGATGCACTGACACCCGCTGGTCACCGTGCCATTATTCATGTCACGCTGACCGATGACCACCCATGGGCCCAAGCGTTTGTGATGATTGAGGCTGTCCCGCTTGACGCATAGGTTGACAGGGCAGGGTCGGGGGCGCATATCGCCTTGATGTATGAACAAAAGGTGCGGACCAATGTCTGGTAAACCGATGGATAACGAAACAGGTGGCCTGATGGCCGGCGTCAAGGAAACGGTGAAAACCGTCGTCTATGCGCTGATGATCGCAGGTGTGTTCCGCACGATATTTTTCCAACCGTTTTGGATTCCATCAGGGTCGATGAAGGAGACGCTGCTGATCGGTGATTTCTTGTTCGTGAACAAAATGGCCTACGGTTATTCCTACGCATCTTGTCCGTCGATCCGTATTCCGCAATTGGGAGTGGACGTCGACGCAGAAGACTTTTGTGGCGTGTTTAAAGGCGCCGATGACCGTTTGTTCGGTAGCGAACCAGAGCGGGGCGATATCGCCGTGTTCCGTCATCCTGTCACAGGCCGTGATTTCATCAAACGTTTGATCGGTTTGCCGGGCGACCGCGTGCAAGTGCTGGCAGGCAATCTATTTTTAAATGATGTACAGGTGCCAGTCACAGACGGCGAACTGTTTGTTGAAACTTACGGCCCACAAGGGCGCTTCGGATACGAGCCGCGCTGTTCTAACGGTGTGGTCGGCGAAGGTGCTGCTTGTGAAAAGGAACGCCGAATCGAAACACTGCCGAATGGCGTGACGTATTCCACATTAAATGTGGGCGAACGCGCGTTGGACAATACTGGTGTCTTTACCGTGCCTGCGGATGAATTTTTCTTTATGGGCGACAACCGCGATAATTCCACCGACAGCCGCGTGGCCCAAGCCGCCCGCGGTGTTGGGTTCGTGCCACGCGAAGATCTTGTTGGTCGCGCTGATCGTGTTGTTTTCTCGTCAGGTGGGCGATCTATGCTGGCCATTTGGTCATGGCGGATGGATCGCTTCTTTAAGGCGCTTAATTGAAGCTCTCATCAGATCTCCAAGCCTTCGCAGGGCGTTTAGGGCATGATTTTTCTAAGCCCGAAATTTTGGTACGTGCCGTTACGCATTCGTCGATGACATCGCCGCACCGCGATGACAATCAACGCCAAGAATTTCTTGGGGATCGCGTGCTTGGTCTTGTGATGGCAGAGGCGCTGCTTCTGGCTGATGTGAACGCGGCCGAAGGGCTGCTTGCCCCGCGTTTCAATGCGCTAGTGCGTAAAGAAGCCTGTGCAGACGTCGCCCGTGAAATTGATCTTGGTGCTGTGCTGAAACTTGGCCGGTCCGAGATGAAATCAGGTGGTCGCCGCAAAGAGGCATTGCTTGCCGATGGGATGGAAGCCGTGATTGCTGCCGTCTATCAAGACGGTGGTTTCGATGCCGCGCGCGGTATGGTCTTGCGCCTTTGGGGTGCCCGTATCCACGATGTAGCCGAAGATGCCCGTGACCCGAAAACGGCGTTGCAGGAATGGGCCCAAGCCCGCGGTGAAAACCCACCGGTATATATAGAAGTGGCCCGTACTGGACCCGACCACCAACCGATATTTACGATTGAGGCACGTTTGTCCTCAGGACCATTCGAGGCGGCAACCGCTGGGTCCAAACGCCAAGCGGAACAAGCCGCTGCGGATGCCCTTTTGAAGAAAGTAGAACAACAATGACCGTCCAGCCGACCAAAGCCGGTTTCGTCGCCCTGATTGGTGAACCCAATGCGGGCAAATCCACGCTGCTGAACCACATGGTTGGCGCGAAGGTCAGCATTGTCACGCATAAGGTCCAAACCACCCGCGCCCGTATTCGTGGCGTCGCGATGGAAGGGCACAGTCAATTGGTGTTCGTCGATACACCCGGTCTGTTTAAACCAAAACGCCGGCTCGATCGGGCGATGGTTAAGGCCGCATGGGGCGGTGCCGCTGACGCTGACGTCGTTGTTTTGATGATCGAAGCACACCGCGGCATGTCCGAAGGTGTGAAAGCGATTATTGAGCGTCTGAAAGAACACGCAGGTAAATCGCCCGTCGCGCTTGCGATCAATAAAATCGATAAGGTCAAATCGGAAAAGTTGCTTGGTCTGGCTGATGAGATGAACGAAGCCTACCCGTTCGTGCAAACATTCATGATCTCTGCCGAACGTGGCCATGGGTGTGACGCGTTGCGCGGTTGGCTTGGGCATCAGGTGCCTGATGGCCCTTGGTTGTACCCTGAAGATCAGATTGCAGATTTGCCATTGCGGATGATCGCGGCGGAAACGACCCGTGAAAAGCTGACGCTCCGTTTGCATCAAGAATTGCCATATCAGTTGACCGTCGAGACGGAAAATTGGGAAGACCGCAAGGACGGTTCCTGCCGGATCGACCAGATCATTTACGTGATGCGCGACGGCCACAAAGGGATCGTGCTTGGCAATAAGGGCGAGACGATCAAAGCGGTCAGCACCGCGTCACGGATAGAGCTAGAAGAATTTCTCGACCGCCGCGTGCACCTGTTCTTGCAGATTAAAGTCCGACCCGGATGGCTTGAGGAAAAAGAGCGTTATTCTGAAATGGGTTTGGATTTCAAAGACGGCAATGAATGAGGCTAACGGCTGATCTTTGGGTCTCCGCCTATCTTACGCGGCTTCGGCTGGTTGAAATTCCTGCGTTTGTTGTGGCGCGTGGTGATGCCACGGCAGGGGCCGTTCTTGTTAAGCTCAACACGCTGGACGGACAGGCAAGCTGTTATCAGCGTTCCTTTGATCTGATGACGGGCGACCGGAAATGGGTTGTCCTGAACGAAGGCGCTGAAAGCGATGTTGATGCGTCCGTTACAAAACAGCGCGGTTTTGACCCTGATCTTTGGGTGATCGAAGTTGAAGACAAACAGGGACGTCACCTGTTGGATGAACCCGGGTTAGAGTGAGTATTTTGAACAAAGCGAGACAAGGTTTCGGCCTTGGGTCTTGCTTTTGCGCAAATACTCTCGCCGGAGGCTCTATCACTTCCGCACTTGCATCCGCATGTATGACGCGATGATAGTTCACATATGTTAAGCTGGACTGATGATGCGACTGTTCTTACGTCTCGCCCTTTTGGCGAAACGTCGGTCATTGTCGAAGTATTTTCTAAGGACCAAGGCCGCCATGCGGGTGTCGTGCGTGGCGGAGCCAGTCGCAAGATTGCGCCAGTTTTACAACCCGGTGCCCAAGTGAACGTGACTTGGAAGGCCCGCCTAAATCAACATCTTGGCAGTTTTACTGTCGAACCTGTGCGCAGCCGCGCGGCCCAAGCGATGGGTGATCGATTGGCTTTGGCAGGTCTTAATGCGGTCAATGGTCTGCTGGTGATGGTTCTGCCTGAGCGCGAGGCGCATGCCCCGCTGTATGACCGCACGATTGGATTGCTTGATCTGTTAGGGCAGTCCGAAGTTTGGCCGCTTGCCTATTTGCGTTGGGAACAAGCGTTGCTTGAAGAAATGGGTTACGGCATGGACCTGTCGGCCTGCGCTGTGCGCGGCGTGAACGAAGATCTGGCATTTGTGTCCCCGAAAACGGGTCGCGCGGTAAGCCGAGATGCTGCAGGCGTTTGGGCTGATCGTCTGCTTCCATTGCCGCCCGTTTTGGCTGGCAAGGGCGACGCGGATAACGATCAAATTCTTATCGCATTACGGACAACTGGTTTCTTTATTGAAAAACGATTGCTGCGGGGGGTGGGTGATAAGCCAATGCCCGCAGCCCGTCAGCGTTTGCTTGATGCCATTACCCGTCAGGGTGCCTGAAACAGCATTTCGCGATCACTGTCGTTGGACAATATCAACGTCCCGCCAAGAACCTCGACCAATGTCATCGCGCCCAGGGCTTCGAAAAACTGGGCTTCAGCGGACAGGTCAGGACAGGCCATGCGCGTACTGCCAATCGTGCCTATGCTGAACCATGGATAGGGTGCGGTTTGGTCGGCGAAATAGCGGTTGCACGGTCCGCGCCCCGTAATTCTACCAGCTTCTGACACGTCGATTGTTGCCGAGGCTGAAACCGCCTCTCCATCGATAGATTGCAGCGTAAACGCAGTGACACCATCGGTGAATGCAGTGACACTTTCATCGGTTTGACAGGCTGTCGTCATGATAAACGCCAAGGCAACTAGGTATTTCATCCAAGCAAGATATGACGTCTTGACGGCTTAGTCGAGCAGGCGTCGTGCAATCACTTGAGCTTGGATTTCAGCGGCACCTTCAAAAATGTTCAGGATACGTGCGTCGCACAGAATGCGGCTGACTTTGTATTCAAGCGCAAAACCGTTACCACCGTGAATTTGCAATGCGTTATCCGCACAAGCCCATGCCACGCGCGCGCCCAACAGCTTGGCCATACCAGCCTCTAGATCGCAGCGTCGGTCGTTGTCTTTTTCATTTGCGCTGAAATAGGTCAGTTGCCGTGCGATCATAATCTCGACGGCCATCATAGCGAGCTTGCCTGATACGCGTGGGAAATTGATCAACGGTTTGCCAAATTGTTTGCGGTCAATGGCGTATTGCATGCCCACGTCCAACGCGGATGCTGCGACCCCAATGGCCCGTGCTGCAGTTTGGATGCGCGCGGATTCGAAGGTCTGCATCAGCTGCTTGAATCCTTTGCCTGTCTCGCCACCCAAAAGATTTTCACCTTTGACCTTAAATCCGTCAAATGCCAGTTCGTATTCTTTCATGCCGCGATACCCGAGGACTTCGATCTCGCCACCAGTCATGCCGTCCGTGGGAAAAGGGGCCTCGTCTGTGCCGGGGATCTTTTCGGCCAAGAATATCGACAAGCCGCGATAGTTCGTTGTGTCTGGGTCGGTCCGCGCCAACAGCGTCATCACCTGCGTGCGCGCTGCATGCGTGATCCACGTTTTGTTGCCGGTTACTTCCCAGTCGTCGCCGGTTTTCACCGCACGTGTGCGCAAGGCTCCAAGGTCTGATCCGACGTTGGGTTCCGTGAATACGGCCGTTGGCAAAGTTTCGGCGCTAGCCAATCGTGGCAGCCACTTTTGTTTTTGTTCCTCGGTCCCACCACAGATGATCAGCTCTGCCGCGATTTCGGACCGTGTTCCGAGCGATCCAACGCCGATATAGCCGCGAGACAGTTCCTCGGACACGACGCACATGGATGATTTCGACATGCCAAAGCCACCGTATTCTTCGGGGATGGTCAGGCCGAAGACACCCATTTCAGCCAGCTCCTCGATGATCGCCATCGGGATAAGTTCGTCTTTGAGATGCCAATCATGCGCATATGGTTCGACCTTTTCCAACGCAAAGCGGCGGAATTGTTCGCGGATCATTTCCAGTTCTTCGTCCAAGCCAGAAGCGCCCACGGTGATGTTGGCTGCTTGCTCTTGCATTAACTCGACCAGCCGCGTGCGGACAGCTTGGGTATTGCCCGTTTGGGTCAGGGTTGTGATCGCAGGGGTGTTCAGGGTGGCTGCTACATCTGCGCCAAGCCCCATGTCTTGCAGGCGTACAACCTCGCCTTGGTTCATTTGAATGCCGCCTGCGATTTGCAACAGGTATTCAGCAAACGCGATCTGATGGATTAGTTGTTCAATTTCGCCAAACTTACCATCTGCTGTCAGACGATCTGCCCACCCTTGCATCTGGTGCAGAGCCTGAGTGTAGGTCGCTAGCCAGGCCACGCCATGTGCTGCCGTTTGGTTTGCTTCGATTAAGTCGCCAGAGATCCGGTCGCCGTCCGTGACCATCGTGCGCAACGTGGACTTTGCGGTGTCGAAGACGCCGTCGACAACAGGCAGGGCTTGCGCAGTTAAACCACGTAGGTTTGCTAGGATCAGGCTGGGTGTCTGTGTCATGTTTTGTCCGTCATGTGGCATTGCGACTCTCCGGCATTGTGCAGTTGCAGAGATATCGCCTTCGCACCTGCAGCGCAATAATCATTCGTCATAAACATTATCTGTGTACGAAAATGTCGCAGCGGAAATCGGATGCATCTGGTTCCCTAGCGGCGTAAAGACGTGACATGGACCTGATTTTAAACCTTATGACCCCTGCGGCATTCATTGTTGCGCTTATGATTGGCCTTTTTGCGGGTTTGGTCAAAGGGGTGGTGGGCTTTGGTATGCCGATGATCATGATTTCAGGCATGTCCACGGTGTTGTCGCCTGAACTGGCGCTTGCGGGTTTGATCCTGCCGACATTGGTCAGCAACGGAATGCAGGCGTTTCGCCAAGGTGTTGCGGCAGCATGGGCTTCGGTGTGTAGGTTTCGTCTTTTCTTAATGGTTGCTGGCGTTGTTCTGATTTGCAGTGCGCAGTTGGTAACTGTTTTACCGCCCGCAGTGTTGTTCCTGTTTATTGGGGTGTTTGTCGCGGGGTTTGCGTTGATGCAGCTTGTTGGCTGGCAGCCAAAGATATCGGGCGATGTGCCGTGGATCGAGGCAGTTGTTGGCGGGTTTGCTGGGTTCACCGGTGGGCTGTCAGGGATTTGGGGGCCGCCGACGGTCGCCTATCTAACGGCCACCAACACACCCAAAGCAGATCAAGTCCGTGTACAAGGCGTTATTTATGGACTTGGCGCGCTCGCGTTATTCTTCGCACATATGCAATCGGGGATCGTGCGGACAGAAACTATCCCGTTTTCTGCGATATTAGTGATCCCTGCGATCGTCGGTATGCGGATTGGCTTTCGGTATCAGGACCGTATCGCGCAGGCCACATTTAAGCGGCTGACGTTGATTGTTTTGTTGGCTGCTGGTCTGAATCTAATTCGGCGCGGATTGCTAGGATAGCAATTCCGCAAACCCACAGATCGTTGCCAACTCGGGGACCTGATCGGGTGGGAGGACTTCGAATGTGGTGCGGTACAACACGTCTGTGCCGCTTGCAGCCTCCATCTGCCAGAACCCCGTGACCAATTCATAATCGAAATCGAATTGGTAAAAGGTCAGCGATGGTTTTGTACCTGATATGTTGCTGCCAAAACTTTGTGATGTCGCGCGCAGGTCGCCCATTTCGGGATGGCTTATGGTCATGGTCACATTTGGAATGCCGAAACCATCTTTAGCCTGCGCCTTTATCCCAAAGCCGATACCCAACACGGCAGGTACCCGCCGTTTGGTGGACACAAAATCAGGTTCAACATCGATCAGATGCGTTGTTCCCGCGACAGTGCCGGGTGCAGGTGACGTGCCGGTGGTTGGCGGCGCGCAGATCACGCCTGACGCGTGGGATGCGATCAGCGGGCTCACCATGTCAGGCCCTTGAGCCATCGCCATCACAGGCATCATTGCAAAGAAAAAGGTGCGCCACATTATCATGGACGCACCTTAGCAGTCTTATCGCGGACGTGAAGTCCTAGCCGATTGCAGCGGCTTTTACGTCATCGTCAATGAACGGGATGTATTTCTCAAAGTTGTCGCTGAACATTGAAACCAGCTTTGATGCCTGCGCATCATATGCGGCTTGGTCTGCCCATGTATCGCGCGGGTTCAGCAGTTGATCATCAACGCCGTCGCAGGTGACGGGCACTTCAAAGCCAAAGTTAGGATCTTTGCGGAACTGGTTTTCAACCAATGACCCGTCAAGTGCGGCCGCAAGCAACGCGCGAGTTGCTTTGATCGGCATCCGGCTACCTGTGCCATATGCGCCGCCGGTCCAACCCGTGTTCACCAACCAGCATGTCGCACCGTGAGATGCGATTTTTTGACGCAGCAAATTGCCATACACTTCAGGACGGCGTGGCATGAATGGTGCACCAAAACAGGTTGAGAATGTAGGCTCTGGTTCTGTCACGCCGCGCTCTGTGCCCGCGACCTTGGATGTGAAGCCGGACAGAAAATGGTACATCGCTTGCGCAGGTGTCAGGCGGCTGATCGGGGGGAGCACGCCAAACGCGTCGCACGTCAGCATGATAATGTTTTTCGGGTGGCCACCAAGTGCTGTTTCAGACGCGTTACCGATATAGTTCAGCGGGTACGCGCAACGCATGTTTGCGGTCAGGCTGTCGTCGTTGAAATCCAGCTCAAGCGTTTCAGGATCGAAAACCATGTTTTCAATGACCGTGTGCGGCATGGAACAGGTGGCGTAAATCTCTGGCTCTGCCTTGGGGTCCAGGCCGATTGTCTTGGCATAGCAGCCACCTTCAAAGTTGAAGGTACCGCGATCCGACCAGCCATGTTCATCGTCACCGATCAATACGCGCGTGGGATCGGCGGACAGTGTTGTTTTGCCAGTGCCAGACAGACCAAAGAAAACGGCCGTATCAACAGGGTTGCCCGGAGCGTGGTTGGCCGAGCAGTGCATCGGCATGATGCCTTTTTCGGGCAACAAGTAGTTCAGCAAACCAAAAACAGACTTCTTGTTCTCGCCAGCGTATTCTGTGCCGCCGATCAAGATCAGTTTTGCGTCCATGTTTAGCGCGATCACTGTTTCAGATCGGCAGCCGTGTTTTGCTGGGTCTGCCTTAAATGATGGGCAGTTGATGATCGTAAAATCGGGTGCGAATGTGTCTAGCTCGGACGCTTCTGGGCGACGTAGTAGGTGGCGGATGAACAAGCCATGCCATGCCAATTCTGTCACAACGCGGACATCAAGGCGGTGTTCAGGGTCCGCGCCACCAAACAAATCTTGGACGTTATATGTGCCGCCCTTCATGTGTGCCAGCATGTCGGCGTAAAGAACGTCAAACTTTGCGGCGTCCATTGGCGCGTTGTTTTCCCACCAGATTGTGTCTTCCACAGATGGTGTGCGAACAACAAATTTGTCCTTTGGGGACCGACCTGTGTGCTTGCCCGTGGTGACAAGGAATGTGCCACCCTTGCCTGTCACACCTTCGCCCGCGGCGATGGCGGCATCGTGCATTTCAGCCTCGGAGCGGTTGTAATAGACATAACCCAGCCCTGTGATGCCTTGATCTTCAAGTTTCATCTTTGGGTTGACCTGACCTTGGTCCATGGGTTCGCTCCTGCAAGTTGGGGGCACGGTGTGGCCCCGATGACTATCCATAACATCATGCTTTTGTTCGCTGAAACCCTGCTTATTGGTCGTTAGCGCAACCAAATGCATGTTAGCGCAAACAGTTGTGGGTCGATTGGCTATGTGAGGCATTTTAGCCATTACTTATCACTTATCGGCACAAATAAGGCAGGGCTTTGGGTGTGATTCGCACTTGAGGGTTGATTCGCCGCCTGAATTTGACGAAAAAGGTAAAAAAAAACAGGCAAATAATAATTGAGCAGTAAGGGGAAAATCCCATGTCAAGAATTGCATTGGTGGATGACGACAGGAATATTTTGACGTCAGTCGCGATGACACTCGAAGCCGAAGGCTTTGAGGTTGAAACATATAACGATGGTCAGTCCGCGTTGGACGGCTTTAACAAGCGCATGCCGGATATGGCCGTGCTTGATATCAAGATGCCCCGCATGGACGGGATGGATCTGTTGCAGCGATTGCGCCAGAAAACATCCATGCCGGTGATCTTTCTAACATCGAAAGATGATGAAATTGATGAAGTGTTGGGCCTGCGTATGGGCGCCGACGACTACGTCAAAAAGCCGTTTTCACAGCGTTTGCTGGTTGAGCGTATCCGCGCGCTGTTGCGCCGTCAGGATGCGCTGGCGGGCGAAGCGATTGAAGAAACCGAAGAGACCAAAGTCATGATGCGCGGCGAGCTTGTCATGGATCCATTGCGCCACGCGGTGAAATGGAAGGGGAACGATGTTTCCCTGACTGTCACAGAATTTCTGTTGTTGCAGGCTTTGGCGCAGCGTCCTGGTTTCGTAAAATCACGCGATCAGCTGATGGACGTCGCCTATGATGATCAAGTTTACGTAGACGACCGTACTATCGACAGCCACATCAAACGTTTGCGCAAGAAAATGCGGAACACGGATGAGGAGTTTTCGGCGATCGAAACGCTTTACGGTATCGGTTACCGCTACAACGAAGAGTAAGCGATGACCGTGGCCCCCAAAATCGACATCCACGATCTGGAGTCTGTTCGGGCTGCGGCCAAAACACCTGATTTGGTGCTGGGCGACGATTGGGTTGCCCCGCAACCATTGGGTGAAAACGAATTGGGTGAACGTCGCAGGCGCCGGGGCATTTTCGCCCTGCGCCGCTCACCGATTGCGCGCAAAATCATCACTTTCAACCTTATCGCGATGATGTTGCTTATCGCGGGTGTGCTTTACATCAATTCATCGCGTGACACGCTGGCTTATCAACGTGCGGTTGGTTTGGTATCCGAGGCGGAGCTGATCGCAGATGTATTCGAGGCGCAGTTGCCCGCGAACGCACCTGTAAATTTGATGAGCGGCGACGGGATCGATGTGCAAGCGACCTTGGATGGTCTTGATCTGAACGGCGGCATCGTCGTCAGCGTCTACGACCCTCAAGCCAACCTGATTTCGATAACCGATGTAAACGGCGACGTCGCAAGTGTGGATGGTTTAAGGGGCTCTGAAGGCGGCACATTCTTTACAGATTTGTTAACGTCTGCTTGGAATGGTGTTGCGTCAGTCCTAGGATCTACTGGTCAGGTGGACGGCCTGTACTCCGATATTTCTGCGGTTGCGGCTAGCCATGTTAGTGATGCTATCGATGGTGGCACTCATTTTCATGCGATAACCGAAGGCGGAAACGCGCGGTATTTCGTGACCAGTCCGATTATGCAGGGCGACACAGCCGTTGGTGTTGTGTCGGTGCAAGGTGCGGCCGGAGAGCTTGAGACGATTGTCCGTCGTGAACGCGAGAAAGTCCTGCGGCTATTCTTTGTCGGGCTGGCGATTAGTATCACTCTTAGCCTCATTTTGGCATCAACGATTGCCAATCCGCTCGCTGATCTTGCTGCAGCCGCAGAGATTGGCCGCGACAAAAATGCGCGCAAAATGTCACCAACCCGCGTACGTATTCCAGACCTTAGCGCCCGACCTGATGAAATTGGCCGACTTTCAAGCGCGTTGCGCGGCATGGTGTCCGCACTCTATGAACGTATCGAGGGTAACGAACAATTTGCCGCCGATGTCGCCCACGAGATTAAAAACCCGTTGGCCTCTTTGCGGTCTGCTGTCGGGACCATGCGCGTCGCCAAACGCGAAGATCAACGCGAGACATTGCTCGAGGTGATTGAGCATGATGTGCGCCGCCTTGACCGCTTGGTTAGCGATATTTCCAATGCATCACGGTTGGATAGCGAGCTTGTGAAAGAAGAAGAAGAGACCTTTAATTTGCTCAAAATGTTGGGCAATATTAATGAGTTCCTTGGTCGTGAAGCGCAGGCAAAAGGCATCGATTACATTGCTGACCTGCCAGAGGAGCCGATTTTCGTGCAGGGTCTGGAAGGACGGCTTGCGCAGGTGTTCGTCAATCTGATCACCAATGCGACGTCGTTTTGTGAAGATGGCGATGCCATCCGTGTTTGGGCGCGCCGCCGGGAAAATCGGGTTTTGATCGTCGTTGAAGACACTGGTCCGGGCATCCCGAATGAAGCCCTGACCAAAGTGTTCAAACGCTTTTATTCTGAACGTCCCGAAGGCCAGTTTGGCAATAACTCTGGCCTAGGTCTGGCGATTTCAAAACAGATCGTGGAGGCCCATGGTGGTGTTATCTGGGCTGAAAATATCCGCCCATCTGAGGCAGATATGACGTCTGAACCGCTTGGTGCGCGTTTCGTTGTTGGCTTGCCGGTTTAGGCGGTGACCACTCAGACAGTGCATGCAACTTGTGTGGCAGTGGGCGACCGAGCGGCCTTGCTTATGGGCGCTAGTGGGGCTGGAAAATCAACTATTGCCTTGGAACTAATGGCATACGGCGCGCATTTGGTTTCGGATGATCAGGTTTTGCTTACGGCTGAAAGTGGCGTCATCGTTGCATCCGCCCCACCGGAAATCGCAGGGTTGATCGAAGCACGTGGTTTCGGGATTTTAAACGCGCAGGCAACAGACCGAGCCACCATCGTTATGGTCGTAGATTTGGACAACTTAACCGCTGACCGTCTGCCGTTGCGACGTGTGGTCACGTTTTTGGGATGTGACTTGGCCTTGTTTCATCGCCCCGACAAGGGCAATTTAGCACCAGCGATTCTGCAGTATTTGCGCGCGGGGATAAGCGACCGATGACTGATCCAACATTCCAACCTAAAGACACTCGGCCCAGCATCGTGTTGGTCACAGGTCCGTCAGGGGCTGGGCGATCTACGGCGATTAATGCACTTGAAGATCTTGGGTTCGAGGTGATCGATAATCTGCCGCTGTCGTTGCTGCCGCGTCTTTTGGATGGGCCGCCGCCAAGCCGTCCGCTCGCGCTAGGGCTTGATGTACGTAACCGAGATTTTAGTACTGACGGACTGATCGCCGCGATTGAAGGTTTGCGTGTGCGCAGTGATGTCGTCGCGCAGGTCCTTTACTTGGACGCCGCCGAAGAAGAGCTTGTGCGCCGCTATTCTGAAACGCGCCGACGTCATCCGCTTGCGCCTGCTGGCCCACCTTTGGCGGGTATCCAAAAAGAGCGTGAATTGCTGATGCCGATCCGCGCCCGTGCGGATGTTTTGATTGATAGCACCGGATCAACGGTTCACGATACCCGCGCCGAGGTCGATAAATGGTTTGCGCCATCCAATGGGCGATTCTTAGGTGTTACCGTTCATTCGTTTTCATACAAACGGGGCCTGCCGCGCGGGCTTGATATTGTCATGGACTGCAGGTTCTTGCGAAATCCACATTGGGAACCTGCCTTGCGTGCGCTTGACGGACGTGACGCGGCTGTTGCTGCATATGTGGCCGCTGATCCGCGCTTTGATCCATTCTTTGATAAAATAAAAAGCCTGGCTGATTTGCTTTTGCCTGCCCACAAGGAAGAAGGCAAAACGCATTTGTCTATCGGGTTCGGATGTACAGGTGGGCAACACCGTTCTGTCACAGTGGCCGAAAGACTGTTCGAGGCCCTTGCGCAGGATGGTTGGCAGGTGTCTAAACGGCACCGAGAAATGGAACGCCGCGACGCACATGTCGTGGGGAACAAAGGGTTGCACGGTTGATCGGAATTGTGATCGTCGCACACGGTGGTTTGGCTGGTGAATACCTGTCTGCGGTGGAACACGTTGTGGGCCAGCAATCTGGTATGCGTAGTATTTCCATTGCCCCAGACGACGACCGCGCCCTGAAACAAGACGAGATTTGCGATGCTGCCGATGCAGTTGATACTGGCGCGGGCGTAGTGATTGTTACGGACATGTTTGGTGGATCGCCGTCCAATTTATCGCTCCGTGCTTGTAGCCCGCGAAACCGCCGTATTCTTTATGGTGCTAATTTGCCGATGCTGATCAAGCTCGCGAAATCCCGTCAAATGCCTGTCCCTGATGCCGTTGATGCAGCACTGGACGCCGCACACAAGTACATCAATAGCCACAGCGTTGGGCAGCCTTAATATGACAATGCGCACTCTCAAAATTGAAAACATAAAAGGGTTGCACGCCCGTGCGTCTGCGAAACTTGCCGCTGTAGTTGAAGAATTTGACGCTAAGGCACTTGTGTCCAAGGACGGCATGGACGCTGACGGCGATAGCATCATGGGCCTTTTAATGTTGGCAGCTTCGATTGGAACCTATATTAACGTGACCACAAGTGGGCCGGATTCTGATGCATTGGCTGACGCAATCGCGGCGCTTGTTGCGGACAAATTTGGCGAGGGTGATTGACCCTTTTCACTGACGGGGATTGATCCATTGACCGACACGACACAAAAAGTCGCTGTGGCCGACGATGGCACGCAGGCCCCCCGCGTCTATGACCGCCGGGCACTAACTTATTCGAACACGTTTGATAGTGCCGTAAAGCGGAACATCATCCGGGTTATTGAATTACTGACAGGTAAGATCCGTATTGCACGCCTTGTTCGCCGTTTTGAAAAACAAGGCACGGTTAAAGGCCGAGCGTTCTGGCGTGCCACATTGGATGTCATGGGGATCGACCTGTTGACTCCAGCTGATCAACTTGCTCGCATTCCTAAAACGGGTCCAGTGATCTTTGTCGCTAATCATCCGCATGGATTGGTGGACGGCATGATCCTTGCCGATCTCATTGGCCGTGTGCGTGATGATTACCGTATTCTAACAAGGTCGTTGCTGACTGGCATCGATGAAGATGCAGCCAGTTACATGATTGCTGTTCCGTTTCCACACGAACCCGAATCTCAAAAAAAGATGGTCGAGATGCGCCGCGCCGCGATGGATCATTTGAAGTCGGGTGGCTTGGTCGCCTTGTTTCCGTCGGGCGTCGTTGCAAGTTCCGACAGCATGATGGGCGATGCGGTTGAACGGGAATGGAATGTATTTACCGCTAAGATGATCCGTACATCTGGTGCGACTGTTGTCCCATGTTTTTTCCCCGGATCAAACTCGCGGGTCTATCAGATAGCAAACCGCATCTCCGCGACCCTGCGCCAAGGATTACTGCTTCACGAGATCGTGCATGCGATGGACAAGCCGCAAAAGCCGGTTGTGGGCGTGCCTATTGATCCCGCTGAGATCAAGGCGCGCGCAGGTGAGCCTCGCGCGTTTATGGCGTGGCTCCGAGGCTGGACGTTGGCCTTGCGCGACTAGCGTGTCGGCACAGGTGCATCGCCGCGATAATCATAGAATCCGCGCTGCGACTTGCGGCCTAACCAGCCCGCTTCTACATATTTGGTCAGTAACGGGCAGGGGCGGTATTTTGTATCCGCCAACCCGTCATGCAGTACGTTCATGATCGCGAGGCACGTGTCTAACCCGATAAAGTCGGCCAGTTCGAGCGGCCCCATCGGATGGTTTGCACCCAGTTTGAGCGACGTATCAATCGACTGTACGGATCCGACACCTTCATAAAGCGTATAGATTGCCTCATTAATCATTGGCATTAGAATGCGGTTCACGATGAACGCGGGAAAATCTTCAGATGCGGTGCTGGTCTTGCCCAGCTTGGCAACAACTGCTTCGCAGGTTTTGAATGTCTGCTCGTCTGTTGCGATCCCGCGGATCAGTTCAACTAGCTGCATGATTGGGACGGGGTTCATGAAATGAAATCCCATGAACCGTTCAGGCCGGTCCGTGCGCGCGGCAAGGCGTGTGATCGAAATGGAAGACGTATTGGACGTCAGGATCGTGTCTGGCTTTAGGTGTGGAACAAGATCTTCAAAAATGGCCTGCTTAACAGCCTCTCGTTCGGTTGCAGCCTCGATGATCAGATCGGTTTGACCAAGGTCAGTCAGCGTTTGAGTCGTGCCGATCCGGGCCATGGCTTCGGCTTTTTCAACGGCTTCAATAGCACCTTTGCCGACTTGACGGTCGAGGTTGCGGTCGATCAAATCAACTGCAGCTTTCAGGGCGTCTGCGCAGATGTCTGTCAACAGAATTTCATATCCGGCAAGGGCGAAGACATGCGCAATTCCGTTGCCCATTTGCCCTGCACCCACGATGCCCACACGTTCAACCGTCATGTCACAAATCCTTGCTTAGTTGGTTGCACTGTATGCCCCAATTGGGCTTCCGTTCAAGACGTGAGAGTCGTTAAAAATATCAACAAAATGGAAGGTTAGCGAATTCGCAACGGGTTTAGGCGAATCTGTCAATTGAAGCAGCAATCGGTGGAAACCATGAAGCACGAAACAATTGACGGGGGAGGGCTGACATATGCGCCATGTCGCTATGGCATGTCACGGATTATGTTCCGCGGCCCCAAGCGCCGGCTCGATAGCCCGTATTTTGCGTTTATTGGCGGCACAGAAACATATGGCAAATTTATCGACCGCCCGTTCCCAGCATTGGTTGAAAAAGAAGTTGGTAGGCCATGCGTGAATTTTGGCTGTGTGAACGGTGGCGTTGATGCCTTTGTCAATGATCCAACGATCATGGCGGCCTGTCATAAGGCGGACCTTACGGTTGTTCAGATTATGGGGGCAAATTTCTTGTCAAATCGGTTCTATTCCGTGCATCCGCGGCGGAATGATCGGTTTTTGCGTGCTTCGACAGTCTTGCAGGCAATTTACAATGAGGTGGATTTTTCTGATTTCACTTTCACCCGTGCATTGCTTGGAAAGCTGCACAGCTTGTCGCCAGAACGCTTTGACATTGTGGTGACCGAATTGCGTGAAGCATGGGTTGCACGGATGAGGAATATGTTGGGCCAAATCGGTCCTAACGCTGTCTTGTTGTGGTTTGCGCGGTCCCCAATGTCTGACGATCCTTGGAATGCTGTGGCAAACCCACTTCAGGTTGATCCGCTGTTTATCACTGAATCTATGATCAACGAATTGCGGCCCTTGGTCCGCGATGTGGTCCAAGCGGTGCCGTCTGACATCGCGAAACAGCAGGGTACAAAGGGCATGTATTTCCCCCCAATGCAGTCCAAGGCAGCATCCGAAATGCTTGGCGTTGCCTGTCATTCAGAGGCGAGCAATTCGCTGACACATTTGATCAAAACGCTGATTTAACAAGTAAGGCCCACTGTGTTTTGCAGCGGGCCTTACTTTGTAATTTAATGACGCTTACAGTTTGCTTGTCAGCTCAGGCACTGCATCGAACAAGTCGGCAACCAGACCGAAATCAGCAACCTGAAAGATTGGCGCCTCTTCGTCTTTATT
The DNA here is from genome assembly GCA_047629435.1 of Yoonia sp. Taxonomy (GTDB): domain Bacteria; phylum Pseudomonadota; class Alphaproteobacteria; order Rhodobacterales; family Rhodobacteraceae; genus Yoonia. The sequence goes on from JBLHXF010000002.1 coordinate 179,415, forward strand.
GATTGCGACGATGATCTTGGAATCTTTCATACCTGCAAGGTGCTGGATAGCTCCAGAGATACCAACAGCAACATACAGGTCAGGTGCAACGACTTTACCCGTTTGGCCAACTTGCCAGTCGTTTGGTGCGTAACCTGAATCAACGGCAGCGCGCGATGCACCGACAGCTGCATTCAATTTGTCAGCCAAGGCTTCGATGATTTTGAAGTCTTCTTCTGATCCAACACCACGTCCGCCAGACACAACAACACCCGCAGATGTAAGTTCTGGGCGGTCAGACGATGCGACCGCATCAGATATCCACTCGGACAAACCTGGGTTTGCCACTGCGCCGATTTTCTCAACCGATGCAGAACCACCGTTTCCTGCAGCTTCAAAACCAGCTGTTCGGATAGTCATGACCTTTTTGGAGTCAGTCGATTTTACAGTCTGGATCGCGTTGCCTGCATAGATCGGACGCTCGAACGTGTCGGCATCGATCACGGCAGTTACTTCGGAAATGACCATCGCGTCCAACAGCGCTGCCACACGCGGCAGAATGTTTTTGGACGCCGCAGTTGATGGGGCCGCGATATGATCGTAGTCCCCAGCAAGCGATATGATCAAGTCAGCCACAGGTTCGGCCAAATCGTTACCATATGCTGCGTGATCGGCGCAAAGCACCTTTGATACGCCAGCCAGCTTGCCGGCTTCTTCTGCCGCACCGCCGCAACCAGCGGACGCACACAGAACAGTAACATCACCCAAACCTGCAACCGCAGACAGGGCTTTTCCAGTTGCATCAGCGTTCAATACGCCGCCCGCAACTTCAGCAATGAGAAGAACAGCCATTACACAGCCCCCGCTTCTTTGAGTTTCTCGACCAGCTCGTCTACTGATCCGACAATGATGCCCGCTTTACGTGTTTCCGGTTCTGTAGTGGTAACAACCTGCAGGCGGGGTGTGACGTCCACGCCGTAATCGGCAGGTGTCTTTTCATCCATCTGCTTTTTCTTGGCCTTCATGATGTTCGGCAGCGATGCATAACGCGGCTCGTTCAAACGCAAGTCAACCGTGACGATTGTTGGCATCTTGACCTTGATGGTCTGAAGGCCGCCGTCAACTTCACGTGTGACTGTGGCATGATCATCGTCCACGTCCAATTCGGATGCGAATGTGGCTTGTGACCAACCAAGCAGGGCAGACAACATCTGGCCCGTGGCGTTCATGTCGTTGTCGATCGCCTGCTTGCCAGCCAATACGAGGCCAGGATTTTCGTCTTTGACGATTGCAGCCATAATCTTAGCAACGGCCAAAGGTTCGATGTCGGTGTGCACGTCGTCGGTAGCAACAACCAAAATCGCCCGATCAGCGCCCATTGCCAATGCAGTGCGCAGTGTTTCTTGGGCTTGCTTGACGCCGATGGATACGGCGACGACTTCGTCGGCTTTACCAGCTTCACGCAGGCGGATCGCCTCTTCGATAGCAATTTCATCGAATGGGTTCATCGACATTTTGACGTTTGCAAGATCAACACCTGAACCGTCCGCTTTGACACGAACCTTCACGTTATAGTCGATCACGCGTTTGACGGGTACGAGGACCTTCATCGCGGTTTTCTCCTGTTAGAATCTGAGCGTTTTATATCTTGCCACGTGGTTACCGCGCCGCAGACGCAGAAAACAGTGCAAAATCGACGCAGACTGGTTCAGGGACGCCACGTTTCTGCGAAAACAGGTTTACCGGTTCGCGCCTGGCACCCAAAGCACGTCATTTTTGCCGTCGTCATTGGCAATCCGAGATGCTTGGAAAAACCAATCGGACAAGCGGTTCAGGTATTTCACGGCGGCTGGATTCACCGATTCCGCGGTGGCGAGTTCGACCGACAACCTTTCGGCGCGACGTGAAACAGTACGGCAAAGGTGCAGGTGTGCTGCCAATGCGGACCCTCCGGGCAGGATAAAGCTGCGCAGCGGTTCAACGGCTTGTGTCATCACATCAATTTCGGATTCCAAGCGCGTCACTTGTGCGTCAGACATGCGTAACGGTGGGTATTCAGATTCGGCGTCCATTTCCATATCGGGCCGACACAGGTCTGCGCCGAGATCGAACAGATCGTTCTGGATCATTGCCAGCCGACCATCGATGTCTCCTGTTGCATGCAGCCGGGCCATGCCGACTGTCGCATTGGTTTCATCCACGGTGCCATAGGCGGTCACGCGTAGCGCATGTTTGGCCACACGGCTGCCATTGCCCAATGCTGTTTCACCAGAATCGCCAGTTTTCGTGTAAATCTTGTTCAGAACAACCATGGTTCAGTTTCCTTTAGCGCAAATAAACATAAAGCAGGATCAAGGCGACGGCGACGGCCTGTGCGCCGATCCGGTACCGCATGATCCGGTTGGCGTGCTTGCGATTAAAATCGCCGCCTTTGCCAAATGTACCGATGCCAAGCAACAAGATACCCAGCACGATCAGCACGGCAATCGCTACCAAAATGAAAAGTGGATCGTCTGCCATAGTTATGTTCCTTAATCGTGTTGTTCCGGATGTAGCAGAGATGCGACAGAAGGAAAGGGATCAGGCCCGCGAGATGACGGCGTCAAGCAGTCGCGTCGATAGAATTCGCCGTAAAAACCCAATCAAATAGGTCGGCGTTGTGACGTAATACCGCGCCTTGGGTCGTCTGGCTGTGGCTGCATGGATCAGCTTTTTGGTGACTGCACTGGCAGGCAATTCAAAACTATCCGGTCCGCTGTCTGTATAAAGCCGGTCGCGTAACGTTTCATATTCTGCAGCACGGGTCGACGATTTCCAGTCGATCCACCGTTCGAAATGCGGGATCGCGTTTTTACGGATGTCGGATGTGATGGGCCCCGGCTCAATCAAGACTATCTTGATCGGCGTATCTGCCATTTCAACACGCAAGACATCGGTCAGCCCTTCAAGCGCGAATTTCGTGGCCACATATGCGCCGCGCCATTTTAATCCGACAAGCCCAAGCACGGACGAGCACTGGATGATCCGCCCATGTCCTTGGGCGCGCATCACGGGTATCACGAGGTTGGTTAGCTCTTGATAACCAAAAACATTCACCTCAAAAACCGCGCGTAATGCGCCGCGCGGCAGATCCTCGACCGCGCCGGGGCAGGCGAATGCACCGTTGTTATAAAGAACGTCTAATGTGTCGCCAGTCGCCGACAATACATTTGCCAACCCAGATGCGATACTGTCGCTATCGGCATAGTCGATTAGTGGGCTATCGAACCCTTCGGCGATCAGACGGTCACAATCAGCTTGGGCGCGACAGCTTGCAAAAACGCGAAAGCCCAAGGCCCGAAAACCGAGAGCTGCGTCATAGCCGATCCCTGAGGATGAGCCGGTGATAAGAATAGATTTTTGTGTCATAGGCCCGTTGTGGCGCGACCATGTTTGGGTGGCAAGGGGTTAGCCGTCGGTCAGTAAACGCGCGGCCATCCAACCAACCTGATCGGTGGTTATAACGCGCACGCGTGCCCAGCCATCAGCATTCACTTCGATAACTTCCGTTTGCATGCCGCGTGCCAGTGTATCCAACACGCCATAGTCGGTGCCAGGGCCGGACCGCATGTTCACCCGCTTGCCGGCAACCTCACGCAAATCAACGATGGATTCGGGGATTTCGGCTACCGTTGGTGTAACTCCACGCGATGCGGTGATGACTTCGGCATCTTCAATTGGAGCAAGTTGAACCATTTCGGTCGCAGAGCGCGTTACAACAGGTGCGTCAAATGGAATAACTTCCAAAGACTTTGTGGAGACAGCCGTTTGTACAATTGGGCGCACTTCGGGCGTGAAATTAGGTCCGTCGGACAATTCGTAGAATCCAAAACCCAATATCAAAAAAGTGCCAATAATAAATTTACGCATGAACGTGACCCCCCCGGGTCGAATCGTAGTCTTCGTGTGCAGCCCCATCACTATAGCCTGCTGTTTGTTTCTTGATCAGGGAAAATCTCTGCACGGTTCCCCGTATCTGATCTTTACGTGCAACTGCGGCGCGGATACACCAATCTAATGACCGAAGAAACGACATCCCCAAAAAGCGAACCAACGGAACTGACCGAGCCTTTGCGCCGGGCAATTGGTGATCGTTATCTGACCTATGCAATGTCGACGATTATGCACCGTGCGCTGCCTGATGCGCGTGATGGATTAAAGCCAGTTCACCGCCGTATTTTGTACGCGATGTCGCGGCTTAAGCTGTCACCAACGGGTGGGTTTCTAAAGTCGGCTAAAATTAGCGGTGACACGATGGGTGATTTCCACCCGCACGGTGACGCTGCGATTTATGACGCAATGGCCCGTTTGGCTCAAGATTTTAACGTGCGCTATCCACTGGTGCATGGCCAAGGTAACTTTGGTAACATTGACGGCGATAACCCTGCCGCGTCGCGTTACACCGAAGCCCGTATGACCGCCGCCGCCGAGGCTCTGCTTGAAGGGCTATCTGAGAACGCCGTTGATTTTCGCCCCAACTATGATGGCCGGTTAGAGGAACCAACGGTTCTTCCTGCGCAATTCCCGAGCCTTTTGGCCAACGGGTCGACTGGTATCGCAGTTGGTATGGCGACGAATATTCCGCCCCATAACTTGCACGAACTGATTGATGCTTGCCTGCATCTGATTAAATCGCCCAACGCCCGCGATGAAACACTGCTGGAATTTATTCCAGGACCGGATTTCCCGACGGGCGGTACCATTGTAGAGCCCCGCGAGAATATCGCAGAAGCATACCGTACAGGACGCGGTTCCGTGCGTTTGCGCGCAAAATGGGAAATCGAGGACCTTGGCCGTGGTCAGTGGCAGGTCGTTGTCACAGAAATTCCATATCAGGTTCAGAAATCCAAATTGATCGAAAAGTTGGCCGAGCTGATCCAGACCAAAAAGGTCCCTCTGCTGGCCGATGTGCGTGACGAAAGCGCCGAAGACATCCGTTTTATCTTGGAACCTCGCTCCAAAACTGTCGATCCGGAAATGATGATGGGCATGCTGTTCCGCAATTCTGATTTGGAAACGCGGTTTAGTTTGAACATGAACGTGCTGATCGACGGACTGACGCCCAAGGTCTGTTCGGTTAAGGAATTGCTGCGGGCATTTCTTGATCACCGCCGCGATGTTCTGATCCGCCGTAGCCAATACCGGATGGATAAGATTGATCACCGGCTTGAGGTCCTTGAAGGCTTTATTGTCGCGTTCCTTAATCTTGACCGTGTGATCGACATCATCCGGTATGACGATGAACCCAAACGGGCGATGATGATCGAGGATTGGTCGCTAGATCATCCGCGCGCGATGGACGAGGTCGACTATAAGTCACCCATCGTTGCAGGTGCCGACCCAGATATTTCCTTGTCCGAAGTTCAGGCCGAAGCGATCCTGAATATGCGCCTGCGGTCCCTGCGCCGTCTTGAAGAGATCGAATTGGTCAAAGAACGCGATGCCTTAATGCTGGAACGCGCCGCAATTGAAGACTTGCTTGAAGGCGAAACCATTCAGTGGGCCAAAATTGCAGAACAGCTGCGCGCAACACGCAAACAATTCGGGCGCGATAGCGTCGGTGGTGCACGCCGTACACAATTTGCAGTGGCTGCCGAAGTTGTCGAGGTCCCGCTTGAGGCGATGATCGACCGTGAACCAGTCACAGTGGTCTGTAGCCAAATGGGCTGGGTTCGCGCCATGACGGGCCATATTGATCTGGCTCGTGAGCTAAAGTTTAAAGACGGCGATGCTCCGCGCTTTGCTTTTCACGCGGAAACGACTGATAAATTGCTTATCTTTGGTACAAACGGCCGGTTCTATACAGTTGTGGCTGCTAACTTGCCCGGTGGACGTGGCATGGGTGAACCGCTGCGCTTGATGGTCGATCTGCCGAACGAATCTGAAATCGTTGATATCATCGTTCACAAATCAGGTATGCGGCTTTTGGTGGCGTCGGATGCTGGCAACGGCTTTGTCGTGCCAGAAGATGACGTGATCGCGCAAACCCGCGCGGGCAAGCAGGTTCTTAACGTCGGTGACGGCGTGGCCAAGGTGTGTAAGCGGGTCAACGGTGACCATGTTGCTGTCGCGTCAGAGAACGCCAAACTTTTGGTATTCGCGCTTGATGAACTGCCTGAAATGGGTCGTGGCAAAGGCGTGCGCTTGCAGAAATACAAATCTGCACGTGGTCGCCAAGGGACGCTTGAAATCGACGGTGGGTTGTCGGATATCACGACGTTCCCAATGACTGACGGATTGTCATGGCCGATGGGCGGGGGCAAAACCCGCACTGAACCTGACATGACGGAATGGAAAGCGGCGCGTGGCGGCATGGGCAAACGACCCCCTTATGGGTTTCCAAAGAACAACAAGTTCAGCTAAACCGCAATTAGCGTTTCACCAATCGCTCTTGCATTTTGCCTCAATCCATCATACATCGCCCGCGATGCTGAAACGGCCATGATGGCCTCTCACAATTATAGGGTGCTAGCAAAATGGCTAAGGCAAAGTTTGAACGTAATAAACCGCACGTTAACATCGGCACAATTGGCCACGTTGACCACGGCAAGACCACACTGACCGCAGCGATCACCAAGTATTTTGGCGATTTCCAAGCGTATG